>NZ_JACHCX010000007.1:0-368448 GCF_014207295.1 Streptomyces sp. AK010 | reverse complement strand
CCGGTCGGCCCGGACTCCGGCACGACGGTCGGCCCGGACTCCGGCACGACGGTCGGCCCGGACTCCGGCACGACGGTCGGCCCGGACTCCGGCACGACGGTCGGCCCGGACTCCGGCACGCACGAGTCAGTGGACACCGGCACGTACGAGGTGTTGCGCGACCGCCTCACCGCGCAGGCCGCCGAGCTCGCCCGCCGGGCCGAGGCGCTCAACGCCCGCCGCAGCGAGGAGTTCGGCTCGACGCGGCTGGAACTCGCCGGCACGGAGCGGCTTCGCACCGAGCACGCGGCGATACCCCGGGACATCGTGGCCGTGGGTGAGGCGCTGCTCGTCGGCTCCAACGCCGTCCCGGGCCGGGAGACGGACACGCGCGTGGGCGAGGTCCTGGCCCTGCACGACCGCGACCTGGGACGGCTGCCCGACGACGCCGTCCCCGGCCTGCTCGACGACCCCGCCTTCGTCCGCGAGTTCGCCGCCCTGCACCGCTACTACCGCCAGGCCCAGCTACTCCGGCTCCTGCGCACCGAGGGCAAGCTGCTCGCCGTCTTCCGAACCGGAGAGAGGGAGGACGACACACGGGTGCTGCGCTGGTCCCTGTCGGACGACGGGCAGGCCACCTTCCTCGACGCGCGGGGCGAGCGCGACCACGTCCTCCCGCCGTCCCACGACCTCGAATGGACCGCCAGCACCCGCGAGGACCACATCCTCGGCCGCCACCCCCACATCTCCATCGACGGCGAGATGTTCGTGTCCACGGTCGGCGGCGTGCTGAGCGTCAAGACCGACGACGACACCGAGACGGCCGAGGGCGTCCACACCGAGCCGGTCGACGAACCGCTGCAGGCCCTCGCGGACGCGGACATCGCGCACGCGCGCGTGGGTGCCCTGATCCTGCTGCGAATCCGCCCCTACAAGGAGGACACCGACCGATACCTGGTGTTCAACACCCTCACCAGGGCCGTCGTCCGCCTTGACGGCATCGGCCGGTCCTGCCGCCGTCTGCCCGAGGACCAGGGGATCGTCTTCCCCGGCGGGTACTGCCTGGCCACCGGTGCCCACAAGACGTACGAACTCGACACGGCGGATCTGGAGTTCGAGCGGGAGATCCGCTCCCCGAACGGCGAGGACGTGCTCTACGCCTTCCACGCGCGCGCGGAGGGCCGCAGCCTCCTCCTGCCGTACAACACGATCCGCAAGGAGATGGCCAACCCCCTGCCCTGCAACGGCTGGGCGCTCTTCGACGACGGCGTGCTGGCCGTACTGCGGCCCGGCACCGCCGAACCACGGCGCGTCCACCCCGTCCAGCTGTGGGACTCTCCGTACGTCTCCGACACCCACGCCGCCGCCGAGCCGGTCGGCACCGGCCCTTTGGCGCGGATCGGCAACGCCGACCTGGTGCGCGGCATCTCCGACTGCCTCTCCATCAGGGGTGCCGTCGCCGACACGGCCCCCACGAGCGAGGTGTACGCGGCGCTGCTGGCCGCCTGCGACCGGGTCGCGGACACCCATCACTGGCTGGCCGACCCCGAAATGGGTGACCTCCACACTCCGCTGTCAAACCTGCGCGACACGGCACAGCAGGTTCTGTCCGAGTTCGAAACCGTCCAGACCCTCACCCGGCAGGCCGAGGAAGCGCTCGCCGAAGCCACCGCACGGGTCGCCGCGGTGGTAGGACGGCTGCGCGGCGAGACCCCGCGCGGCACGGCCGACTGGGTGACCGGCCTGACCGAACTGCGGCGCGCGCGAGGTCATCTGCTCACTCTCAAGGACATGCGGTACGCGGACACCGCCCGCGTCGACGAGGTCGCCGCCGCCACCGAGTCCGACCTCGACGCCTTCGGCCGGCGGGCGGTGGCTCACCTCGCCCGTGAGGACGCCTTCGCCGGCCACCACGCGGACGTCGAGCGACTCGTCGCCGACGCCGAGACGATCGCCACCGTGGCCGAGGCCGTGCCGGTAGCCGCCCGCATGAACGAACTCGCCGACGGGCTGCGCACGGTGACCGAGGTCGTCGCCGGCCTCGACATCGCCGACGCCACCGTCCGTACCGCGATCCTGGAGCGCGTCGCCGAGGTCCTCGGCGGCGTCAACCGCGCCCGCGCCGCCCTCGACGGTCGCCGCCGTGAACTCCTCGACCGGGAGGGACGAGCCGAGTTCGCCGCCGAGTTCGCCCTGCTCGGCCAGTCCGTCACCGGCGCGCTCGCTGCCGCCGGCAGCCCTGAGGCATGTGACGAGCAACTCGCCCGTCTGCTCGTCCAGGTGGAGAACCTGGAGTCCCGATTCGCCGAATTCGACGACTTCCTGGCCACCCTCGCCGACAAGCGGGACGAGATCCACGAGGCGTTCTCCGCCCGCAGACAGACCCTGGCCGATGCCCGCGCCCGGCGCGCCGAGCGCCTGGGCGATTCGGCGGCCCGCGTCCTGCGGACCGTCGTCCGCCGGGCCACGGCCCTGCCGGACGCGGACGCCGTCGCCACCTACTTCACCTCCGACCCGATGCCGGCCAAGGTCCGCGGCATCGCCGACGAACTGCGGCAGCTCGACGACCAGGTGAGGGCCGAGGAACTTGACGGCCGCCTCAAGGCCGCCCGCCAGGAGGCGCTCCGTACCCTGCGCGACCGCACCGACCTCTACGCCGACGACGGACGCGTGATCCGTCTCGGCACCCACCGCTTCGCCGTCAACACCCAGCCCCTCGACCTCACTCTCGTCGCGCACGGCGACACCCTCGCCTTCGCTCTGACCGGAACCGACTACCGCTCCCCGGTCACCGACCCCGACTTCACCGCCACCCGCCCTTACTGGGACCGCCCCCTGCCCTCGGAGTCTTCCGAGGTCTACCGCGCCGAGCACCTCGCCGCCCGCCTCCTGGACGAACACGGCCCCGCGGCCCTGGCGGAGGCCGATCTGCCGATGCTCGTGCGGCAGGCCGCCGAGACGGCGTACGACGAGGGCTACGAGCGCGGCGTGCACGACCACGACGCGACAGCGATCCTCACCGCGCTCCTGCGCCTGCACGAGCGCGCCGGTCCGCTGCGCCACGAACCGGCCGCACGAGCCGCCGCCCAGATGTTCTGGGCGCACGGCACGACGGACGAGGAGCGGCAGAGCTGGACCCGGCGCGCGGTGTCCCTCGCCCGGGCCCGGGACACCTTCGGCCTGGCACCCGCCATCGCCGACCTGCAACGGGAACTGGCGGACGTCGCGGGGGGAGAGGCAGCGGCCGCCTATCTGTTCGAGGAGCTCACGACCGGACCCGACGGCTTCGCCATCGCCGCCGGCACCCGCACCCTGCTCGACAAGTTTCGCCGCACCGTGGGGACATCGGCCTACGACGACGACCTCACGGCCCTCACCGACCCGGCCGCCCGCGAGCAACTGGTCGAGGCATGGCTGACGGCGTACACCACCGCCACCGGCACCGACCTCACCCCCGGTGACCTGGCCGAGGCGGTGGCCGCCGAACTCTGCCCCGCCCTGACCCGCTACGAGTCCGACGCGCCGCTCACCGAGACCGTCACGGGCCTGCTCGGCACCCACCCCCGCATCACCGGCCGAGCCCTCACGGTCCGCATCGACGAACTCCTGGCCCGCACGCGCCGGTTCCGCACGCATGACGTCCCCGCCCACCGCGCCTGTCAACGCCGCCGCGCCGCCCTGGTCGACGCCGAACGCTCCCGTCTGCGCCTGGACGAGTACCGGCCCCGCGTGATGTCCGCGTTCGTACGCAGCAGGCTCATCGACGAGGTGTACCTCCCGCTCATCGGCGACAGCCTCGCCAAGCAGCTCGGCACCACGGGCGGGTCCAAGCGCACCGACACCGGCGGCCTGTTGCTGCTCATCTCCCCGCCGGGCTACGGCAAGACGACGCTCATGGAGTACGTCGCCGACCGACTCGGCATGATCCTCGTGAAGATCGACGGCCCTGCACTCGGCCACACCGTCACTTCGCTCGACCCGGCCGAGGCCCCCAACGCCACCGCCCGCCAGGAGATCGAGAAGATCAACTTCGCGCTGGCGGCGGGCAACAACACCTTCCTCTACCTGGACGACATCCAGCACATCTCGCCCGAACTGCTCCAGAGGTTCATCCCCCTCTGCGACGCCACCCGCCGCGTCGAAGGCGTGCGGGACGGCGAGCCGCGCACCTACGACCTGCGCGGCAAGCGCTTCGCCGTCTGCATGGCCGGCAACCCCTACACCGAGTCCGGCAGCCGCTTCCAGGTGCCCGACATGCTCGCCAACCGCGCCGACGTATGGAACCTCGGCGACGTCCTGACGGGCAAGGACGACCACTTCGCGCTCAGCTTCATCGAGAACGCCCTCACCGCCAACCCGGTTCTCGCCCCGCTCGCCGGACGCGAGCGCGCCGACCTCGACCAGCTGATCCGCCTCGCGCAGGGCGACCCGGCGGCTCGCGCGGACCGCCTGACCCATCCGTACGCCCCCGCGGAGCTGGAGCGGATCCTGGTCGTACTGCGGCACCTGCTCACCGCGCGGGAGGCGGTCCTGACCGTGAACGCGGCGTACATCGCCTCGGCGGCCCAGTCGGACACGGCCCGCACGGAACCGCCCTTCCGGCTCCAGGGCTCCTACCGCACCCTGAACAAGATCGCCCAGCGCATCCAGCCCGTCATGAACGACGTCGAACTGGCCGCGCTGATCGAGGACCACTACCGGATCGAGGCCCAGACCCTCACCTCCGGAGCCGAGGCCAATCTCCTCAAGCTGGCCGAGCTGCGCGGCACCATCACGGCTGAACAGGTCCACCGCTGGGAGGAGTTGAAGGCGGCCCACGTCCGAGCCCAGTCCCTCGGCGGCTCGGAGGACGACCAACTCACCCGAGCCGTCTTCGCCCTCGGCCTCCTGGCCGACCGGATCGCGGCCGTCGAGTCGGCGATCAACCGGGCGAGCGACCCGCGACACCTGGTCAGGAATCCCACGGCCCGGCACGCCGCACGGCCGGTGCCGGACGGCGGCGGGGACTGAGATGCGACAGGCAACCCGCTCCGAGCGGGCCGGACTCCCATGGCGAAGCCTTCGGTCTCTGATGGGGCGGCCGAGGGCTCCACTCGAGGCTGCTCACGGTCCGGCAGTCGGCGGGGGCGGAGAGGGCGCGATGCGGGGACTGCCGTTGGGGGGAGCGTGCCAGGAGCTTCCGGGGCCCGGGCTGGGCGTGGTGTGCTGCACCTCCGCCGTGGGGTGGGGCGCCCACCACATCACGGTCACCAGACCGACGGCGCACGCCCCCATGATCAGCAGACCGACCGGAGGGCGGCGTGAGGAGCGGACCATACGCAGGCCCAACCACCCGAAGCACGTCCCGGCGAGGACCGCGATCGCCGAGGTGAGGTCGCCGTTCGCGGAGGCGACCGGGAGAGCATCGAAGTTGGTGAACAACACGAAAAGCGTCGCGTAGAGCAGCGCGATGACCGCGCAAAGCCCTTCCACCAGACGTAACACGCGCTGCTTCCTCCCCACGGAGATGCGCACCTCCTTCAAGTACGTCTCCTGGCCCGAGTCGGCTGACCATTCAGCGGGTGTCGCGCGCGGGCGCGGGAGCCGATTCGTCGCCAGGGATGCCGGCGATGTCCTCGACCCTGAACAGGCGGGCGATCGGTACGTCGGTGGAGCTGTGGGCGATGATCGAGAAGGCGATGCAGACGGCGATCAGGGTGAACGCCTCCTGGCCCTGTGGGATCCCGGCCTGGAGCACTAGCAGCCCGTACACGACAGAGGCGAAGCCCTTCGGGCCGAACCAGGCTGCGACCAGTTTCTCCTGCCGGGTGAACCGGGTGCCGACCAGCGACAGCAGCAGCGAGGCCGGCCGGATCAGCACGATCGCGAGGACGACGGCGACGTAGCCGCCGAAGGGGAGGTCGCCGAACAGCCGCGGTGTCAGCAGCGCCCCGAACACCAGCAGGGCGGCGAACTTGGCCAGCTCCGCCAGCATCTCACCGAGTGGCTCGAATGCCTCCTTCGCTTCCAGCGACCGCGCGGTGAGCACCGCGCCCGCGGAGAACGCCGCGAGGTAGGGGTTGGCGTGCGTGAGGTGGCACAGGGCGTAGAGGATCACGCCGATGGCCAGGGGCAGCAGCGGCTGCAGCTTGGGCTCGGCGCCCAGCAGCCTGAACCGTACGAGATCGGTCACCACGAAGGGCACGACCACGCCGAAGACGAGGCCGAGTACCAGCTCCAGCGCGATCTTCCCGAGCGACGCCTCCGCGTGTCCGGAGGTCGGCCCGGCCGCGGCGATGAGGATGAGGACCACCGGCAGGGCGAGCCCGTCGTTGATGCCGCTCTCCACGTTGAGCAACTGCCGCAGCTTCGACGGGACTTCCTTGCGGCCGACGATGGCCGAGGCGAACACCGGGTCGGTGGGCGCGAGCACCGCGCCCACCAGGAAGGACGTCGTCCAGTCCAGCCCCACCAGGAAGTGCGTGATCAGAGCCGTTCCGACGAATGCCAGCGGCATGCCGAGCCCGAGCGCGCGGGCCGGGTTGCGCCAGTTCTCCCGCAGCTTGGGGAAGGAGACGTGCATGCCGTCGGTGAACAACACCGCGAACAGCGCCAGGTCGGCCGTGACGGACACGATCCCGCTGTCCGGCGTGATGTGGATCAGCCCGAGGAACCCGTCACTGACGAGGGCCCCGCCGACGAGGAAGAGGAAGGACGTGGACAGCACGGTCCGGGCGGCGAGCCCCGACAACAGCACCGCTATGAGCAGTGCCACCCCGAAGACCACGATGAGCACCATGACCAGAACCCCCGATCGGCGAAGAGACTTGTCCTCAGACCGCCGACCAGACTTCCCGGCACACCGCTGGGAACCTTACACGTCTTTGACGTGGCATTGACATGTTCTTGATGTGCATGCCGGTGCGCCGTTGGTTGCCGGGTTCTGGAAAGGTGAGGCTCCTTCACCCGATGGGAGCGGTCGGTGTCGGCACGACGGCACTGGACCCTGGGCTGGTCGTGGGGATGGCGCCCGGCGCTTCCTCGACCTCCTGGACGGTACTGCCGCCCGGATCGCCGCTCGGGGCACCCGCCGTGGTGGACAGCAGGGACCAGGCCCCGAGGGCCAGGCCGATGGCTGCTGCCGTCCCGATCACACGGCCGGTTCGGCGGAGCCTGGCGGGGCCGTCGAGGTCTCGCCAGGCCGGACGTGGGTCGACGGGCTGCCACAGCTCACCCACGGCCTCCGTCCTGCTGCCGGCCGGCGTGCGACCCGGACGCGGACGGCTCGGGTTCTGCCGGTGGGTATCGAGACGACGGGGTGGTCGAGCGGCAGCCCGTTCCTGCGCGGAGGGCTCCCTGGGGGCGGACTCGCGGATGGCGCGCTCGTTGTCCGCAAGGAACTTCAGCCAGACGTCACCGGCGCCGGACAGCGTGGCATCCGGGTCGTGCGCTGTTCTTGGTCTGTCTGGATCTGGGGTGTTCACGCCCTTTTCCTTCTGGGAGGGGTCTCGTGGCCGGAGGCTGCCGCATCCTGTGAGGGGGCCGGCCGACGGCCGGAGGGTTGTCCTGTGCCGATCGGCCTTCGGCCGACCCCCGGTCGCCGATCATTGCATAGTGCAAAATGTGATCGCCAGGGTTGCTGCGGGATTTCCCGATCACGACTGTCCGGGTGCGTCCCGGTCGGGCCCGCCCGCGGCTGCGAGTCGTACGAAGGGAATGGCCCGTCCCGCCTCGCGGAACGACGCCTCGCCGCCGTCAACAGGAAGACGCATGAACGCGCACAGTCGGCGGGCGGTGCGAGGGTGCCGGCGCGCGTGGTCGGCCATGATCTCGGCTCCGGCCTCGGGTGGCAGGAAGTGCGCGGTGACCGCGTGCGGACGGTTTCCGAATCGGATCAGGGTCTTCGGCTGGGCGCAGAGGTTCAGATACCAGTCGGCCCGCGGGCCGAAGCCGGCGGCGACCGTCCAACTCGGCTTCGCCGGGTCGAAGGACACGACCTCGAGAACCGTCATGCGGTCGAGGTCGGAGACCCGGCCGGTGTGGTGCAGCAGAAGGAGCCGCTTTCCGAAGAGGGGGCCGAGTCCGGTGCGGTAGAGCAGAAGCGGCAGGCGCAGGGCCAGGCGTCGCCACCCGGTGGGAGGTCTGGGGCGGCGGTGGGTGGTGTCTTTGTCGGTCATGGCCGGACCCTCCACGTGTCGGGAATGTCGTCTCTCGGACTCGATTGGGTAAAGACCCCTGGGCGGGGGCCCTGGCGTGGAAGCCACCTTTGCATAGTCTAAAGGTGGGGGAGGGGCGCCTGCGGGGATGGCCGGCGGCTCTCGACAGCCACGACATCGCAGGAGTGCCGCATGACCGACCGGAAGCCGCCGTCCGACTGGACGCTGCTGTCCTGCATGCCGGTCGTGGTGATGGCGGTGGTCGCGGTGACGGACATCGTTGCGGGGCCGGGTGTCGGGTTCCTGCCGCTGGTCTCTCTGGGGCCGGCCTTCGCCGGGCTGGTCGGCGGGTGGCGCCGTACGGCCTGGTTCGGGCTCGCGGCCCTCGTGCTGTGCGTCGCGCTCGGGCTGTACGACGGGCTGTTCGACGGGCGCCGGGGCTACACCGCGTTGGCCTCCGTGGCCGGCGTCACCGGTGTGGGCGTCGCGGCCGCGGTGATGCGCTCGCACCGGGAGGCGGAGCTGGCCAGCGTTCGGTCGATCGCGGAGGTCGCCCAGCGGGTGCTGCTGCGGCCGGTGCCGTTGACGGCGGGTCCGCTGCACGCCGCGGTGTCCTACACCTCGGCGGTCGCCGAGGCCCGGATCGGCGGGGACCTGTACGAAGTGGTGTCCTCCCCGCACGGCGTGCGGGTCATCGTCGGAGACGTCCAGGGCAAGGGCCTGGCCGCGGTGGAGACGGCGGCCGTTGTGCTGGGTGCCTTCCGCGAGGCGGCGTACGACGAGGCCGATCTGTCGGGTCTGGGCGACCGCCTGGAGCGGAGTGTGGCCCGGGAACTGGAAGGGGAGAAGTTCGTCACCGCGGTCCTCGCCGAGATCGGCGCGGCTCACGAGGTGGTCTTCCTCAACTACGGGCACCCGGCCCCGATGATCGTGCGCGGGGACGGCACGGTCGACTTCCCGCAACCGAACTCCTTCGCGCTGCCGTTGGGCCTCGGGGCGCACGGAAGCGAGGACCCGAAGCCCTATCGGGTGGGCTTCGCCCCGGGCGAGCAGCTGCTGCTGTACACCGACGGCGTCACCGAGGCCCGGGACGAGGAGGGCCGCTTCTACCCCGTGGGTGAGCGGGCGCACCTGCTGAAGGACCCGGACGCGCACCGGGCCCTGGAGGCCCTGCGGGCGGATCTCGCCCAGCACTCCGTCGGACCGCCGCACGACGACGCCGCGATGCTCCTGCTGCGCTACCGCGGTCACGGAGGCGGTCATGGGGAAGGAAGATCGGTTGCCGTCAGGTGAGGGAGCAGGAAGGTCCGCACGGTAGAAAGGACGCATGCCGGAGCGTGAGACCCCCGCGGGGACGATGGATGACGTGGACGTGGTGACCCGGTCGGTGCTGACCGCGTCCCGCCTGCTGGTGGGGGTCTCCGCGCGCTCCCTCGCCGCTGTCGAGGAACGGGTGACGCTGCCGCAGTTCAGAATGCTCGTGGTGCTGTCCACGCGCGGCGCCACCAAGCTCGTCACACTCGCCGACCTGCTCCGGGTCGCCCCCTCCACGGCCATGCGGATGGTCGACCGGCTGATCGCCGCCGGGCTCGCCGACCGGCAACCCAACCCCGGCAACCGTCGCGAAACACTGCTCCAGCTCACGGAGGAAGGCCGCCGCACGGTCGCGGACGTCACCGCCCGCCGCCGCGGCGCGATCGCCGAGATCGTGGAGCGACTCACTCCGACACAGCGACTGGCTCTCATCGAAGCGCTGGCCGCCTTCAACGAGGCAGGGGGAGAGCCTCTCGCTCCGGCCCAGGACGACACGGAGTCGCACCCGCTGGGGTGGGCGATGGATGTGCCCGTCGCCGGCGACGCCTGACGTGCACCCGGCCTCTCTGCTCCGCCTGCCCTCCGTTTTGCATAATGCAAGGAAATCGGGAGAGCGGTTCCGCCCCTGCTGCCGGATCCCGGCAATGTGGACCCTGCGGGTCCGTCCGGCACCAGGCGGTGCGGTGCGGTCCCGCGCGCGCCAGGATGGCGGAGCCCGACGCGACGCGGAAAGGGGTGGCACATGCGGCGTGGCAGCCACTCCGCCGCCGCGGCGAAACCGCACTTGATGACGCATATGCGCAGCACCGTGTGGGGGCCGTCCGAGTTCGTCGGGCTGCCACCGCTCCGGCTGACCGTGAAGGGAGTCCTGGCCGGATGCCTGGCAGCGGTCGCCATTGTTGGCACTACAGTCGCAGGTGCCTGGTACGGGATCACCGGGCTGGCCGCAGGCGAGGGCGGTCTGGTGTGCGCCGCCCTGCTCGTCGTGCACCTCTGCGGGGAGCGGGCAGGCCGTGCGCTGGTCGGTGCCGTAGCGGTGCTCGCAGCCACCCTTGCCTTCCAGGCGCCCCAGGCCGCGGCGGGTTTCGTGCTGGCGGAGCGGGGGCGTGCGGAGCCCGTTGTCGTAACCTCGGTCGAAGGCGGCCCCGCCGATGCCCAGAGGGGCGGCCGCTACCTCTGCTCGGTGACAGACCGGAACGGCGTCCCGGTGAAGGTCCGCATCTGGCGCGGCTGCGAGCGGACCACCCGGCCCGGTGACGCGATCACCGTTGTGTACGACGTCGAGGGACGGGTGTCGCCGCGTGGTGCTGAGGGAGCGGGGTCTGCTCTGGACGCCCTGAGCGAACTCGGCGGCTGGGTGGCCTGGCTGGTGTCCGCATGTGTGGTCGCCGTCGTGCGTTCCTGCCGCCTCTCTGCTCCTGGTTGAGAGCACCGTCCGGCGCCCTGAGACCAACCGGCTGACGCAGGCCAGGCCGGCGGTGTGCTCGCGAACGGCCTCGACGACGGGCCGGGCCTGTTGGTGGCCACTTCGAGGGAGGCCGCTCCGGTCGTTCCGGTGACGTGTTCTCGGGCTGACGCCCGCGTGTCCGCCAGATTGTGAAAGGCTGAGTCGGGACGGGACCGTGCCGGATTCGCACCGGCTTCCTGTCTCCCGTCGCGGCGATGACCCGCTGATACTACGATCCGCCCAGTACAGGTCAAAAGGACGTGCGGACCTCTGCGCACGCCCCCGTACCCCCCCCGATCAGTCGTCGCGGACCGCCCACAGCACCAGCCGCTCGGCGTTCTCGTCGTAACGGCGGCCGTCGAGACCGCCGAAGACCTCCACCCGACCGAACCCCGCCTCCTGGGCCATGCACCGCAGCTCGACCGCGCTGTACACGAACCACACCAGGGTGGCCCGCGTCACCCGCTCGGGTTGTCACCGCCGGGCGGGAACCAACCGCCTCTCCCCTCCGACTGCTGTGAGGAGGCGGGGAGGTGGCATGGAAGGGCTGGACGTCCGGATGTCCGACGTCGTGTGCCGGCACGGCCGGGTCGAGGCCGTGCGCGACGTCGATCTCGACATCGCGCCCGGGCAGCGGGTGGCGCTGACCGGCACCGACGGTTCGGGCAAGACCACGCTGCTGCGGGCCGTTCTGGGCCTGCACCGGCATATCGCCGGGAGGATCCTGGTGGGCGGTCGGGACACCAGGAGCGCGGCCGAGTGGGCCTGGCGGCGCCGGTCGTGCGCGTGGATCCCGCAGAAACCGGCGACCGGCCGGTTTCCGCTGCTGGGCGGTGAGTTGCTGGCCAGCGGAGGGGCCCGGAGCGAGGCGGCCGAGGCGGCGGACAAGCTCGGTGCCGGGCACCTGGTCGACCGGCCGCTGCACACGCTGTCCGGCGGCCAGCTGCAGCGCATGTACCTGACGCGGGCGGTCGGCTGCGTGGCGGCCGGTGCGGGCGTGCTGCTGGCCGACGAACCCACTGCCGCACTCGACTTCTCCGGACAGGTGGAGGCGGCGGACCTCCTGCTCTCCCTGCCGGTGACCGTCGTGGTCGTCACACACGACCGGGCCCTGGCCGAGCGGTGCGACCGGGTTCTGGAGATGGCCGCCGGCCGGCTTCGTGAGGTCCGGTGAGCATCCTGGCCGCGGCCGACATCGGCCAGCTGCTCCAGCTGGTGCCCGTCCAGCGCGCGGGCCTCGCCCTGCTGGTGGCGGCTGTCGGCCTGCCGGTGATCGGCGTCGTCATCGTCGGACTCGGCATCATGCCGGTGCGGTTCGCGATGATGCACGTCGCGCTCCTCGGCATAGCCGTCGGTCTGCTGACCGGACTCGATCCGATGCTGTGCGCGCTGGTGGCGTGCGCGCTCGCCGGGGCCGGAGTCGCGCCTCTGGCCCGCACCCCGGACGGCCTGTCCGGCGCCATGGGCCTGCTGATGAGCCTGGCGATCGCGGCCGCGCTCCTCGTGCTCGCCGTCTCAGGCGTCAACGCGGCGGGCTCCTTCGCGCTGCTGTGGGATCCATTCTCTCGGTCGGCCCCGCCGACCTGTGGCTGGTCGCAGCCCTCGCCGTTGTCGTACCGGTCCTGTTCTGGTGGCGCCGCAGGGACATCGCGCTCCTCCTCTACGACCGTGAGCTCGCCCTGTCCTCGGGCGTGCGCGTCGAGCGGCTCACCCTCCTGCTGCTGGTCCTGGTCGCCGTGGCGGCCGCCGGAGCCATCAAGCTCACCGGTGCTCTCCTCGTCGACGCGCTGACGCTGCTGCCCGCGCTCGCGCGCGGCGGCTCGGCCGTTCCCTGTTGTCCATCACCGCCTGGGCCGTCGGTATCGGAGTCGTCGTGAACCTGACCGGGTTCCTCGTCGCGCTCCGCTTCGACTGGCCGCCCGGGCCCGTCCTCGTCCTGACCGCCGGCGTGGTCGCCCTCGCTGTCCATCTCGTTCCTGAACGGAGAATCAGCTCATGGCGCGCACCCGCGTCCGCATCACTTCCCTCCTCGCACTGAGCGCCGGCGCGGCCCTCCTGCTGGCGGCCACCGGCTGCGGCAGCGAGAACGAGCCGTCGTCCTCCTCGTCCGACGCGGACGCGAAGGGGAAGAACGCCGTTCCTGTCGTCGTCGCCACCACAAGCTGGGAGGGCGCCTTCGCCAAGGTGGCCGGAGCGAAGGACGTCAAGGTCATCGTGCCCGAGTCGGTTCAACACGCGCCCGACTACGACCCGAAGCCCTCCGACCTGGCGGCCGTGGCGGGCGCCGACTTCGTGCTGTACGCGCCCTTCGAGCCGTACGCGGCGAAGTTCAAGGAGGCGGCCGGCTCCGACGGCGAGTTGGTCGAGGTCAACCTCGACAACGACCCCGACAAGGCCAAGGCCGAGGTGACCCGGCTGGGCAAACTGTTCGGCACCGAGGGCGCCGCCGCCGAGTGGGTCGAGTCCTTCGACACCGAGTACCGCACGCTGCAGAAGGACCTGAAGGCCGCCTGGCCGGACGGCAAGGCGCCCACCGCCGTCGCCCAGGTCTTCTCGACGTGGTCGGCGAAGCTGGCCGGGGCGAACGTGGTCGGTACCTACGGCCCCGAAGCGGTGACGGCCGGGCAACTGTCCGACCTGTCGGAGAAGAAGCCGCAACTGGTCCTCGACAACGCGCACATGACGGCCGGCAAGGTGCTGCCGGACTCCGGAGCGCGCCAGGTGGAGATCGTCAACTACCCGGCCAGGGACCTGGATCTCCGAGCCGTCTACAAGAACGCGGCGAAGGCGGTGGAGACGGCGATGACCGCTTCCTGAGCAGCCGCAGCAGGCGGGACGCAAAGGGCCGCCCAGGGATTTCCCCGGGCGGCCTTTGCGCACACTCCCGAGTCAGCCCGCCGATGCCAGGGGGCGCTTCTCCTCCGCGTCGGTGGTGCACCGTTCCCGCAGCGCCGCCCGGTCCGGCTTGCCGGCCGGGGTCAGCGGCAACTCCGCCAGTATCAGGAGCCGTTCAGGGTGCTTGCGACGCTCCAGGCCACGAGTGTCGAGATGGGCGCCCAACGTCCCCAGCGTGAGCGCCGCGTCCTCCCGCGGCACGACGCAGGCCGCGAGCCGCTCGCCCATCAGTGTCTTCGAGTCGCTGCTCGCGCTGCGCACGACGCGGCCTCTCGTCCACGAGGCCGTGTCCCGGCTGGACGCGCGCGGCGATGCCCATGTGGACGTCGGCCTGGCCAAGGTCGCCGCGGCGCGCACGCTGCACCTGGTGGCCGACGCGGCCATCCAGGTCCACGGCGCGGCGGGCCTCGGCCCGGACACCGCGCTGCCGGCCCTCTTCCGCACCGGCCGCGCGGCCCGCATCCTCGACGGCCCGGAGGAGCTGCACATCACGTCGGTGGCGCGGCGCGTGCTGCGTACGGCTCCCGCCTAACCGACATCGGTGCTCACGTGGCCCGTGAGCACCGCCAGGGCGTACGCCATGAAGAAGTCGCCCCAGACGAGTTCGTGTCGGACGGCTGTTCCGGCCGTCAGGTCGTAACAGCCGTCCAGGAGACGGCCGTCGGGCGTCAGATGGCCGCCGGCCAGCTCTTCGAGGACGGCGACGGCACGGTCCCGGAAACCCAGCCGGAGCAGCGCCAGGGCGGTGACGGCGGCCGCCGAGGTGTCGCGAGGGCCGCCGGGGTGCGCGGCGTCGGCCGGTGGCACGAGATGGCTGGGCATCAACGCGTCGACGTACCCGGAGAATTCGTCGCCGCCCGGCAGACGCGCCGCCTCGGCGAGGGCGAGCAGCAGCCACGCAGGTCCCCGGCTCCAGCCCGGCGGCGGATCGGCACGAGCGGTCCAGCCGGCCCCTTGGGTGTGCTGCCACGACCAGCGGGGCAGCCGTTCTCTCAGGTACAGGTCGACATGGAGCCGCAGATGGGAGCGGGCCGCCTCCGCATCGACGGTGGCCAGCAACGGTACCATGCCGGGCACACCGTCGACGCGGGCCAGCAGCCGCGGCCCTCCGAACGCCGAGCCCCACGGCACCAGGCCCAGTTCCGGGTCGAAGTCGTCCAGGCAGGCCCGGGCCGCCCGGTATCGCAGATCCAGGTCGTCGTCGGCGAGGGCGGTGCCGTACCAGAAGATCAGTCCGCGGGTGGCGGTGTCCGCCTCGGCCCAGTCGGCCAGCCGGGCCGTGCACGCCCGTGCGGCCTCACGGTCGGAGGGGTCCCCAGAGCCCCGGGCGCGCAGCCACAGCAGCCCCGCCCAGAAGCCGCCGGTCCAGGAGCCGCGCGCGGTCGTTGTCCAGGTACCGCTGTCCGGGTCCGCGTAGAGGGGGAACCGACCGCCGGTCCCGGCGCGGGTGACGGCGACCCGGTCCAGGAGGGAGGCGAGGGCCGGGGCGGCCCACGCGGGAGCCGTGGTCAGCCCGAGTGGCGCCCTGCGTTCCTCCGGCGGGCGCGAACTCTCGTTCGTGCGCGCACTCATGACCGCACGCCTGTCCCGCGCTCCCGGGCGGCCCACAGCAGCGCCACCGCCCCGGCCCCCGCGAACTCGGCCGTCACTGGACCACATGGCGTCGACGGCTCACATGGGGCACACCATGGACTCCATGGCCCACGGCGGTCCCCCCATGCGGTCGATGGACTCCACGCACGCCATGAGTTCCATGGACTCCCTGCCGGCGACGGGACACACCATGGGCGGGATGTCCTCCACGGGCATGCTCGCCGCCCACCTGCTGGCCGCACTGCTGTGCGGCCTGTGGCTCGCACACGGTGAACGCGCGGCCTTCCGCATGCTGCGGGCCGTCGCCGGATGGCTCGCAGCACCGCTCCTGTTGCCGCTCAGTCTGCCCGCGCCACCGCACCGCCCGCGCATCCGCGCTCGCCGCAGCCGCGCGGCCCGCCTGCCGCTCCGGCTGCTCCTCGCGTCAACGATCACCTCTCGGGGCCCGCCCGCGGGGACCGCTGTCCTCTGAGACGGCCGGTTCCCGACCACCGTCGCGGGCGCCCAGCGCCCGGGCGGCTCGGGCAACGGGTGACGCCGCCGAGCGCGCGTACGCCCTCCGGATCACAGCTCAGCATCTCCGGTGTGGGGTGAGGCGTCGGCGGCGGATGTAGGCGCTGAACGACTCGTCCAGACTCGCGAAGGCCCGCTGCAGGGTGCGTACGGAACGCGATCGCCACCATGCGCGACATCAAGGAGCACTGCGTCTCGATCGGTCCTGCGCGGCTGAGGCCAGATGGACGACAGGGGCCGTGATCGGCGCGCGTAGGGGCCGCGAACCACTCGCAGGGTCACTCGGATGGCCCACGCAACCATGGGGCGAACGAGCAGCCCTAACCCATTCGGACGATGCTGGGGACAGGCCGATAGGAATCCTCTTCTCCGCAAGCACCCGTGATCACAGCTCCGGTGGGAGGCAGCGTGATCGTGATAGCTCTGCTGGTGCCGGTTGCGCTCGCCGCCATGATGTTCGCGCTGGACGCGTGGGAGGACTTCCTGTTTCCGCCCTCACCTGGGCCACCCCCTGCACAGAACGAGATGCCAGGTCCTTCCGCAGACGGCGAGACGCCTTGACGGATGGGACGGAGGGTGACGAAACCCGTGGTCGACGCCGGCGGCGTGGTTCTCGAAGCGCCGCACGAGACCCGGTTCGGCCCGGGCGTCGCGGCGTACGTGTGCACGGTGCAGGACCCGGAGGGCGATCTGTCGACCTTCGGCACCTACCGCGGCCCTCCACCGGAGCAGAGCGTCAGGGCGAGATGAGCGGATTCCGGCCTGGTGGGCCGGGATCCCGTGCCGCGGAGGTGTGGCGCGAGCGTCAGTGGCTGCCGGCGAGTTCGCCGGTGAGCTTGCCGTGGAGCTCGGCGCTGAGGTCGTTCAGGCCGGTGATCTCCACCGTCTTGCCGCGCTGCTTGTACTTGGTCTCGATCGCGTCGAGGGCGGCGACGGAGGAGGCGTCCCAGATGTGGGCGGAGGAGAGGTCGACCACGACCTTCTCGGGGTCGTTCGCGTAGTCGAACTGGCCGACGAGGTCGTTGGAGGAGGCGAAGAACAGCTCACCCGTGACTTGGTAGACGACCGTGCTGCCGTCGGGGTCGGTGACGGCGGTGACCTGGGCGAGGTGGGCCACGCGCCTGGCGAAGACGACCATGGCGGTGATCGTGCCGATGACGACGCCGATGGCGAGGTTGTGGGTGGCGACCACCGCGGTCACGGTGACGACCATCACGGCGATCTCCCCTGCGGGCATCCGCTTGAGGGTCTTGGGCGCGATGGAGTGCCAGTCGAAGGTCGCGAAGGAGACCATGACCATGACGGCGACCAGTGCGGCCATGGGGATGTCGGAGACGACCGGGCCGAAGGCGATGCACAGCACCATCAGGAAGGAGCCGGCGAGGAAGGTGGACAGTCGGGTGCGGGCACCGGACACCTTCACGTTGATCATGGTCTGGCCGATCATGGCGCAGCCCCCCATGCCGCCGAAGAAGCCGGTGACGATGTTGGCGATGCCCTGGCCGATGGACTCGCGGGTCTTGGAGGAGTGGGTGTCGGTGATGTCGTCGACCAGCTTGGCGGTCATCAGGGACTCCATCAGGCCGACCAGCGCCATCGCGAACCCGTACGGGGCGATCGTCGTCAGGGTGTCCAGGGTGAACGGCACGTCCGGCAGGCCGGGAACGGGAAGGGAGGACGGCAGGGCGCCCTTGTCGCCTACGGTCGGTACCGCGATACCGGCCGCGATCGTGATGGCGGTGAGGATGACGATCGAGACGAGCGGGGCCGGGATCACCTTGGTGACCTTCGGGAAGAACACCATCAGCGCGAGGCCGCCGATGATCAGCGGGTACACCGGCCAGGGCACGTCGTGCAGCTCCGGCACCTGGGCCATGAAGATCAGGATCGCCAGGGCGTTGACGAACCCGACCATCACGGAGCGCGGCACGAAACGCATCAGCTTCGCCACCCCGAGCGCGCCGAGCATGACTTGGATGACTCCGGCGAGGATGACGGCGGCGATCAGGTAGCCCAGGCCGTGCTCACGGTTCAGGGGGGCGATCACGAGGGCGACGGCGCCGGTGGCGGCGGAGATCATCGCGCGTCGGCCGCCGACGATCGAGATGACCACGGCCATCGTGAACGAGGCGAACAGGCCGATCGCGGGGTCGACCCCGGCGATGATCGAGAAGGAGATCGCTTCGGGGATCAGCGCAAGGGCGACGACCAGGCCGGCGAGGACCTCAGTGCGCCAGACCTTCGGGTTGTTCAGCCAGTCCGGCTTGAGGCCGCGCAGCCGCGCGGCGGGAGTCACAGCAGCAGAAGACAAGGAGATGCGTACCTGTCGTGCTCGGGCACGCCCGTACGGTCAGTGGGGCGTGCGGGAAGGACGCGCGAGGGCCGGGCCGGTGCCCCGCGGACGGCCCGCGGAGCGGGCCTGAAGTCGAGGAGGGACGTGAGGCGGGGCGGCGTGCACGGGCGGCCGGGCGGCTCACATCCGGGAGTGAAGTATCACGGCGGGCAGGCGGCGGCGATCGGCGTCATGGGCTCGCGCACGCTCTCTCCTGCGGAAATCGGATCCTTGCCGGGGGCGCCATCGACCCCGAACGGCAGCAGCGGGGCAGCGGAGTCGCCCTCACCGCCGATGACTCTACCCTAACGTTAGAGTAGGGGTGGCGGAGTCGCACGGGACGTGGCCCCGCCACGAGGGGAAGGGCCAGAGGTACCGGCGTGGACGCCAAGCACATGCAGATCGGCGAGGTCGCCGCGCGGACGGAGCTGTCCCTGCGGACCATCCGGCACTACGAGGAGACCGGCCTGGTCATCCCCTCCGCCCGCTCCCAGGGCGGATTCCGCCTCTACACGGAGTCCGACGTGCAGCGGCTCATGGTCATCCGCCGCATGAAGCCGCTGGGCTTCACCCTGGAGCAGATGCGCGACCTCCTCGACGCCGTCGAACGGCTCGACCATGCAGAGACAGCCGACGGTGCCGAGTGCGAGGCACTCCTGGAGCGGGTGCGCGACTACGAGAGGGACGCCAGCCGCAAGATTGAGGAACTGCGCACCCAGCTGACCCGCGCCGAGGACTTCGCCGCCACCCTCCGCGCCCGCCTGGGCGCCGCGCGCTCGCAGGATGCCTCGGCCTGACCGCCGGTCAGCCGTCGGCACCGCGGGCCGCGCCGGACTCCCGGCAGGGCAGGGCAACGCCTTCGTCACCGAGGTGGCCCACCCAGGATCTATCCATCCCTGAATGGTTCGCCGACGAGCGCCTGGGGCACGCGTTCGACGACCTGAGGGCGGCCGTCGTCTCCGTCGAGACGGACAAGGCCTGCCCGGATGCGGACAAGTAGGGCTGCTGCTGAATGACCGCGATGTCCCTCGGCCTCAGTCCTGCCCGCCGTGACCGGCTCACCCGGCGCATACGCCTGCTCGTCGCCGCGACCATCGCCTACAACGTCATCGAAGCCGTAGTCGCGATCACCGCCGGCGCCCTTGCCTCGTCGACCGCCCTGGTCGGCTTCGGCCTCGACTCCGTCATCGAGGTCTCGTCCGCCACAGCGGTCGCCTGGCAGTTCTCCGCCCGCGATCCCGTCGCCCGCGAGGCCCGCGAGCAGCGCACCCTGCGGATCATCGCCGTATCGTTCTTCGCGCTCGCGGGCTACGTCGTCACCGTCGATGCGGTCCGCGCGTTGACCGACACCGGCGAGGCCGACCACTCGATTCCGGGCATCGTCCTCGCCGCTTCTCTCACTGGCGATCATGCCCTTCCTCTCGGCAGCCCAACGCGGGGCCGGTCGTGAGCTCTGCTCCGCCTCCGCAGTCGCCGAGTCCAAGCAGACCCTGCTGTGCACCTACCTTTCCGCCGTGCTCCTGGTCGGCCTGCTGGCCAACCTGCTGCTCGGCTGGTCCTGGGCCGACCCGGTCGCGGCCCTCGTCATCGCCGTGATCGCCGTCAAGGAAGGCCGCGATGCCTGGCAGGGGAAGGGCTGCTGTACGCCCACCACTCACGTCCCCGCCGAGCACCGCAGCAGCCTGCGGTTGCGGCAAGTGTCGCGACTGCTGCTGACAATGGACCCCGAGGGCGGCCCGGGCACACCGAGCTGCCCTTGCGACACCTGGTGCGCGCCGAACCCGCGCAGGAGGATCACAACGCCGCTCAAGGGCCTCCAGAACCTTCAGCGGCAGGTGAGCCGCCGAACGAAGCGGTGTGGACGATCACGGCGTTCGGCGAAGGACTCGCGGAGCGCATCCGGGCCAGGCTCGGCACGAACTGGCCTTGCGGGGGGCGCGGATCTTCGCCGCCGCGAGGACATCGATACCGGTCTGGCCCGGCGAGCCGAGCGCCTCGACCGCCATCGGAGCGCGGATCCCGAAAACGCCGGCGGACGCCCTCCTGGCCGGTCTGGCTCCACCTGCCGGCGCCACCGACGACACCACTGCCGCGGACATGTGCCGTGGCCGGACCATCACACCGTGAACCTGTTCGCGCCCTCGGTAGGTGTGGCGAACAAGGTGCGGGTGCGGCCCGGGGGATGCGCCTGACCAGGGCGTTCGATATGAGGGAGGCGATGGGGAAATATCCTGTGGCGCGCTGAGGTTTCCCATTCGATAGGGTACCCGTGGGGGTATTTCGAAGGAGTGGACTGTGGAACTCGCGATGGCGGCTGAGGAGCTGAAGACTGTGGTCAACCGGCTGCGCCGGGCACAGGGACAGATCGCAGGTGTGATCAAGATGATCGAGGAGGGGCGGGACTGCGAGGATGTGGTCACGCAACTTGCGGCGGCGTCCCGGGCTCTGGACAAGGCAGGTTTCGCGATCATCGCCACCGGCCTGCAGCACTGCCTGACCGATGCGGACATGGCTGCCTCCGGCGACCGGGAGCAGATGCGTACGCGGCTGGAGAAGCTGTTCCTTTCCCTGGCTTGATCCGTGGCGCTCGACCACCCGCCCGGCTGGTCGGGTGGGGTGATGATCGACACGAAGGCGGCCACGGCCAACAGCGCGAGGGTGGGGTCCGCCGGGCCAACCGGCAGGCGGGAGCCGACGGCGGCCCGTGTCCTGGCCGTAGGGCGGGCGGACGCCCCGGTGGTGATGATCGAGTACTCCGACTTCCAGTGCGCGTTCTGTGGCCAGTTCGCCCGCAAGACCGAGCCCGAGCTGCTGCGCTCGTACGTCGACAAGGGCCTCCTGCGTATCGAGTGGCGCAACTTCTCCGTGTTCGGCGAGGAGTCCGAGCAGGCCGCGCTCGCCGGCTGGGCGGCCGGGCAGCAGAAGAAGTTCTGGGAGTTCCACGACGTCGCCTACAGCAACCCGCGTGAACGCAACGCCGGTGAGTTCAGCGCTGGTCGCACTGCTGATGCTGTTCCGGCCGGCGCGAAGGCGCCAGCCACAGCCGACACCGGAAGAGGAGACGTCCGCGCACGGGTAGCGGGCCGTTGGCCGCATGCCTGGGCATGCGGCCAACGGGGAGGGTTCCGGCTCCGGACCCCTCCCCTTTGAGCGTGGCTCATCGGTTGCGCAGTGCGGCCAGCGTGTTGCCGAGGTCGGTGGCGCGGGGGCGGTTGTGGGGCAGTTTGGCGAGCAGGGCGGCCATGCCGCAGGTGTTGGTCAGGGCGGAGAAGACCAGACCGCCCGCGATGCCGGCGGAGAGCAGCTGGAAGGCGGGGTGGACGACGAGCCCGAGCAGCAGCCCGAGCAGCACGATCACTCCTGCCGTGAGCCTCACCTGCCGTTCCATGCCCCAGGTGGCGCGCGAGGCGCCCTTGGGGCGGTGGAGCTCGTGACCCTCGGCCGCCCAGGCGCCGGTGCCTCCCGCGAGGGTGGCTGCGGAGACGCCGTTCTCCGCGAGGATGCGGCCGGCGTTCTCGGAGCGTGCGCCCGAGGCGCAGACGACCAGGACGTCACCGCGGTCGGCGGCGTACCGGATGTCGGGCAGCGCGCGCTGGATGTGGTCAAGGGGGATGTTGAGCGCGCCGGGGAGGTGGCCGCCGGCGTATTCGCCCGGTGTGCGCACGTCGATGACGGTCAGCTCGTGCAGGCGGGTACGCGCCTCGTCGGTGGCGAGGGTGGTGGGTGTGGCCATGGCAGAGGTCTCCTTGTGTGTCGGATGGTGGTGGAGCTTGTTCTGAAGGGCACCGGACTTGCAGGCGGCCCTTAGACGCGCGGTCGGCCCGAGCGGCTCTCCCGGTCGTTGCCCTGAGCAGTCGGCGCCCCTCGTGTTCAGACGATCACGTCGACGAGCATGAAGGCCGCCACCGCCAGCAGGACGACGGCGAAGATCATCTGGAGGGTGGCGCCGGAGAACCTCGCCGCGAGCCGCTTGCCGTCCCAGGCGCCGAGGATCGCGGCTCCGGTGAAGGGGCCGATGATCTCCCAGTGGAGCCCGCCACCGGTGCCGGTGCGAGCGACGAGCGCGGCCAGCGAGTTGACCGTGATGACGAGCAGGCTGGTGCCCACCGCCCGCCGCATGGCCAGTCCCAGGACGCCCACCAGGGCGGGCACGGCGAGAAACCCCCCACCGACTCCCAGAAAGCCCGTCACGGCGCCCAGCCCGGCACCGGCGCCGGCCGCCTTGCCGGGACGGATGCGGTCCGGCGGCTCGGACGCGGACGGCCGCAGCATACGCAGGGCCGCCAGCGCGGCGATGACCGCGAACGCCGATGTCAGCACCGCTTCGGGTAGGCGCCCGGCGACGGTGCCGGCGAGGAAGGCGGGGACGATGCCCGCAGCGGCGAACAGCGCGCCCGTCTTCCATGCCACGTTTCCGTCACGGGTGTGTGCGTACAGGGCGGTGACGGAGGTGGCGGTGACGATGATCAGGCTGGCGGTGGTGGCGGCGGCCGGGGTGAAGCCGAGCAGGTAGATCAGTGCCGGTACGGCGAGGACGCTGCCACCGCCGCCGAGGGCTCCGAGGGCGAGACCGATGACGGCCCCGGCGACGAGGGCGAGAACGAGTACGGTCACGCTATCCGGCCGCTGTTCCCGCGCTCGTCGACGACCGGATGTCCGGCGGCGGCCCACGCGTTCATGCCGCCCTCGACGTCGACCGCCTGCGCTCCGCGATCGAGGAGGAGCCTGGCCGCCCGCTGGGAGCGGTGTCCGCTGCGGCAGATCACCACCAGCGGTCGCCCCTGCGCCTCGGCCGGCAGGACGCCGTCGGCGACCAGCTTCGTCAGCGGCACGTGGACGGCGCCCGGGGCATGGCCGGCGGTCCATTCGCGCTTCTCACGCACGTCGAGCAGGACCGCGTCGGGCAGATCGCCGCCGGTGCGGCTGCGTGCCTCGTCGACCGTGACGCGCGGCCCGTTTCGGCGAAAGAGGAACATCACACGTTTCCTTCCTTGTGGGGAACGGCCGGGGATCAGCCGGAGGTCAGGGACAGTCCGGCATCCTTCGCGGCGTCGAAGCCGTCGTCGACGGCGACCACATCGCGGCCGGCGGCGTCGAGCAGGGAGGCGGCGATCGCCGCGCGCATCCCGCCGGCGCAGTGCACCCAGACCGTTCCGGGCGGTACTTCGGCGATGCGGCCGTGCAGCTCGTGGATCGGGATGTGGACCGAACCGTCGATGTAGCCACCCGCACGCTCGGAGCCCCGGCGCACGTCCAGCACGACCACCTCGTCCCCTCGCTCACGGACACCGGCAAGGTCGGCGAAGCGGGCGCGGGGGAAGGAAACGAGCCGTTCGCCCTCGCGGACCCAGCCGGCCGGGTCGCCGGTGGCGGCGGCGGCCGGGCGGTCGATGCCCACCCGCGCCAGCTCCCGCTGTGCGTCGGCGATCTGCTCCGGGGTGTCGGCGAGCAGGGTGACGGGCTTGCCCCACGGGATCAGCCAGGCCAGGTAGGTGGCGAGCTTGCCCTCGCCCTCGAAGTTGAACGATCCGGCCACGTGCCCCTCGGCGAAGGCCATCCGGCTGCGCAGGTCGACCACCCACTCGCCCGCGGCCAGCCGGGAGGCGATCTCCTCGGCGTCCGCACGCTCGGGCGGGGTGAGGTTGACCGGTGCGGGGCCCGCGGCGTTGGCCGGACCCATGTGCGCGTAGTAGGCGGGTACGTCGTCCAGGCCGTCGAGCATCTGGGCGACGAAGGCGTCCACGTCCAGGGTCAGCGCGTCATTGGTCTCGCGCTCCTTGCCGATCGTGGTCGCGTCCCCCTCGGCCTGGGAGGAGGAGCAGAAGCTGCCGAACCCGTGGGTGGGCAGCACCTGCACTTCGTCGTCGAGCTCGTCGGCCAGCCGGTGAGCGGAGGCGTGCTGGGCCCGGGCCAGCTGCTCGGTCAGCCGCGGCTCGACCAGATCGGGACGGCCCACAGTGCCGATCAGCAGCGACCCGCCGGTGAACGCCGCCACACCGCGCCCGTTCTCCGCGAGGGCGTAGGAGGTGTGGTGCGGGGTGTGCCCGGGAGTGGCGATGGCGCGCAGCACCAGGCCCTCGTCCACGGTCACGGTGTCGCCGTCGGCGACAGGGGTCCGGTCGAAGGACACGTGTGCCCCGGTAGGCACGAGGTACTGAGCGCCGGTCACGCGGGCCAGCTCCAGGCCGCCGGTGACGTAGTCGTTGTGCACGTGGGTCTCGGCCACGAAGGCGATGCGCACCCCGCGGCGGGCCGCTGCGGCGATGACCTGGTCGATGTCGCGCGGCGGGTCGACGACCACCGCGGCACTGGGTCCGCCGGCCAGATAGCTGCGGTTGCCCAGGCCCTCGAATGTCAGGGTGTCGACAAAGAACACGGCTCATGACTCCTCTCGGACGGCGTACCCCGGGGGGTATTGGACATCTACCCTAACAGGGATACCCGTGGGGGTATTCCATGGTGGAAGGCGCCCGCCTCAAGGCATCCGCTGGTCCCTCGCGGGTACCCGGCGGGGTATAGAGGAATCAGTCGTTCCACACGATGGGAGTGTCCGTGTCCTACGACCGCACCGTCCGCCTCGACACCGACTTCGACACCGCCGTGACCGCCGTACGCAAGGCCCTGGCCGATCAGGGCTTCGGCATCCTCACCGAGATCGACGTCAAGGCCACCCTCAAGGCCAAGCTCGGCCACGACATGGAGGGCTACCTGATCCTCGGCGCCTGCAACCCGCCGCTCGCGCACCAGGCCCTGGAAGCCGACCGCAGCATCGGCCTGCTCCTGCCCTGCAACGTCGTCATCCGCCGAGACGGCGCCACCACGCTCGTCCAGGCCCTCGACCCGGGCACCATGGTCACGCTCACCGGCCTCGACGCCCTCAAGCCCGTCGCCGACGACGCCACCGCCCGACTGGACGCCGCCCTGGATGCCGTCGGCTGATGCGGCCGGGCCGGGCCGATGGTCTGGACCGGACGGTGAGTACGGCGCCCAGGACGTGGCCGAAGGAGATCGAGCGTCCGTTCCCCCGGCGGGGCGGACGCCGGTCACGCGGGCAGGTCGGCTCCCTTGCCCGCCTTGAGGGCGAAGGTCCCGAAGGAGCCGACCAAGACGATGGGCCAGACCAGGTCGGGGGGACCGGCGGCGTACCGCAGGCCCTCGCGCAGCTGTCCCTTCCCGCGCGGGGCGCGCTCGACGGTGTGCAGTTCGCGGCGCCGCGTCAGCGCTCATACAGGTCAGCGGCGCGGCGAAGGAGATGCCGTTGAGGAGGAACTCCCACCCCGTGCCGACACCCGTGATCAGCGGGCCGCGACGGCCGGACCGATCAGCCGGGCGGACTGGAAGTGCGCGGGAGCTGAGGCCGACCGCGCTCCGCAGCAGTTCCGGGCCGACCAGTTCGGAGAGGAAGGACTGGCGTGCGGGGTTGGCGAGCACGGTCGCGAGGCCCACAGCGAACGCGGCGGCGTACACGTGCCAGACGTGGACCCCGGCCGGTCAGAGCGAGGGCGGCGAGCGCGGCTGCCGCCCCGATCACCTGCGGGTGATCGGCGAGATGCCCTGGGGCGCCCGGCACATGACCGGCGCCGAACGCCTTTGGAGGGCCGGTCCCGCTCGCTGGTACGAACCCTCTGGCAGGCCGCCGCGATCAGCTCAGGTCGGCAGCGGGGTTGTGCGCGCTGTCGCAGGCCAAGGGCTCCACCCTGGTCGGTTCACCGGTCCCGCCCCGTGTGGAGGCACCGGTGATCGAGCCGTGCTCGCCGGTGCTGGTCGATCGGCTGTCGGTCATGGCGGTAACTGCCTCTGCGGCGGTGGCATGGACCGGCAGGACCGCGTCGACACCGGTGAGGACGAGCATCCGCATCAGGCGGTCGGGGACGTCCACGAGCCCGATTACGCCGCCCACCGACTGGGTGGCGTGCCAGAGGCCGATGAGCGCGCTGAGGCCGGCGGAGTCGCAGAAGCCGACCCCTGACAGGTCCAGAACCAGGTGCGGACACCCTCGCTCGATGACTCCGGAGGCTTCGCGGCGCAGGGTGTCCGCGGTGCGCGTGTCCACGTCCCCGGCGACTGAGGCGATCGCGAGGTCGGGACGAGGGTGCTGGACAGTCAGGTGCAGCGTGTCGGGCAAGTCGGTCGTCACTCCTGGCCGAAGTGTTCGGGCGCGGCGGCGGTGTGGGCGGTGGCGGCGACACCACCGTCGGGTGTGGTGTCAGGGCGGGGGACGGACAGGGCCAGCAGAGCCACGTCGTCGCCGGCTCCGTCGGGCAGCGAGGCCAGCAGGGTGATGCTGTCCTCGACCAGGGAGGGGGCGGTGACGGGCCCGGTGCGCTGGTGGAGGAAGCCGGTCAGGCCGTCCTCGCCGAGCATGGCGCCCTCGGTGGTGCGGGCTTCGATCAGCCCGTCGGTGTAGAGGAACAGGCTCTCCCCGGCTGTCAGGGAGAACGTGGTCTGGGAGAAGGGCGCCTGCGGGAAGGCGCCGACGAGCATGCCGCCCTTGGGGTGTACGGATCGCACCCCGATGGCGCCGCTGCCGTCGGCGCGCACGTGGTAGGCCGGCGGGTGGCCGCCGGTGGCGACGGTGACGGTGAACCCGCCGTCCTCGTACGGCTCCAGGAGGCCGAAGAGGACGGTGCAGAAGCGGCGGCCGGCGGTGACGTCGGTAAGCAGCATGGTGTTGAGCGCGCTCAGCACGGTGACGGGGTTGGCGTTGATCTGGGCCGCGGTGCGCAGAGTGTGGCGGGCCAGGGCGGTGACGGTCGCCGCCTCGGGTCCTTTGCCGCACACGTCACCGAGGACGAACGCCCACCGGCCGCCGGTGAGGGGGAAGACATCGTAGAAGTCGCCGCCCACGTCGTGCGTGGAGGCGGTGCGGTAGTGGCAGGCCAGTTCCAGGCCCGGCACCACGGGCAGGGCCGGGGGGAGCAAGGTGCGCTGGAGGGTGGAGGCGAACGCGGCGATGGCGGCCTTGTCCTGCTCCGCCTTCTCCCGTGCCGCCCGTTCCGCCTCGGCGTGCCGCCTCTCCGCCTCCCGGCGGGCCTGCTCGTCGCGCAGCGCGCGCAGCGCCGACAGCCGCAACTCCATCTCGTCCAGCACGATCGCGGCGAGATCGGCAAGAGTGGCGGTGTCCGACTCGGTGATCGAGCGCGGCCGGGTGTCGAGGACGTTGACCGTGCCCAGCCGGTGGCCCTCCGGGGTGATGATCGGTGCGGCGGCGTAGAAGCGCACCCCCATATCCCCGGCAACCAGCGGATTGTCCGCTGCAACGGGGTCTTTGAGAGTGTCCGGGATGACCATCGTGTCATCGCGGAGGATCGCCGAGCCGCACAGGCCCGGATCACGGCCGATCTCCGCGACACCCTCCAGACCGTGGGCGGCCTTGAACCAGATGCGGTCGGTGTCCACGATCGTAACGGTGGCCACCGGCACGTCGAAGAGCCGGGCGGCCATCGCCGCCACCCGGTCGAACGCCCCGTCGGGCGGAGTGTCGAGGATGTCGTAGCGGCGCACCGCCGCGATACGGGCCGCCTCCACATCAGGGTCAGGGACCAGCTCGGGGCGGCGCCCGGGAGCCGGGTCGGTGGCCGATGCCTGCTGCATTGTCGGCTTCCTCTCCGTCGATGGGCTGCCGCCGGGAACGACACGAACCGACGCAGCCTATGTCGACCACACGCCCGAACACCAATGCCGTCATCAGCCGGGCTGAGCTGCCCCGAGTTTCGTAGAGTCCGGTCTTGATCGGTTCAGGCAGACTGCGAGGTTTGCTCCTGGCTGCGCCAGAAGGCTTCCTCGTACTCGGCCGACGGCACATAGTCGAGCGCGGAGTGAAGGCGTTCTTCGTTGTACCAGGTGATCCACTGGAAGATCGCCCGTTCGACCGGATACGTATTGCGACCCGCGATCGCTGTGGTGTATCGGTCCGGAGTCCCTCTTGATCCGGCGTGGCCAGAGGGCCATCTCCAGGGCGTCCAGAGGGAGTTCGGTCCGCATGTGGTTCGCGACCTGCCGGCCGACGATCATCCGCGAGTACATGTCCAGGACGAACGCCACATACGCCCACCCCGGCCAGGTGCGGACATACGTCATCTCCGCCACCCACAGCTGATCGGGCCGGGAGGCGGTGAAGTCGCGGTCGACCAGGCCCGGCGGACGCGGCGCCGACGGCTCCAAAATCGTGGTCCGACGCCGCCGGCCACGGATGACGCCCTCCAGGACCAGCTCGGCCATCAGCCTCTCGACGGTGCAGCGGGCCACCTCGTGGCCCTTGGTCGTGGACGGTCGAGAACGCGTCAGCTGCCCTGGAGACCGACCGCCAGTGTCAGTTCGAGGACCCGGTGGGGCGACGCGAGATCCGGGAACAGCTCCCGCAGCTGCGACATCCGGTACCGGACGGTCTGGGGATGGATGAACAACGCCGCCGCCACCTCCTCCCGCCTGCCCTGGTGCAGCAGCCACGCCCGCAACGTCTCCTCCAGGCGCCGCGCGGTCGTGACGGGCAAGGTTTGCAACGGTGCGAGGGCTCGGGCACGCAGGTCCGCGTACGCTTCCGCGTCGGCGCTCATCACCAACTCGGGCAGGTGGTCCTCGGTGTCGCGAATGTCAGTGGAGAGGGAGCGCGCGCGTACGGCCCGTTCGTACGAGGCGGACGCACGCGTCCATGGCCGGGCCGGGCCGACCACGGCGGTGCGGTCGGCCAGCCGCCTCAACAGATGTGATCGGTCGGCATCGGGCACGAGCAGCACGCCCAGGGCGTCCGGCAGATCGTCGAGGACGAGCGTGCTCGGGTCGAGAGCGCGGTAGGCGGGCCGGGCCTGGGCGGCGGGCAACAAAACCGCCGTCAGCGAAACCGGGGGCTGCCACCCTGCCCGTTGAGCAGCCGCCTGCAGCGCGTCCGGGCTCGCGCCGGTGAGGAGGTCGCGGACCAGTTGTTCCAGATGGCGCTCATGAACCCGGCCCCGGGCGGCCAGTTCGTCGGCATGGCCCGCGGCGCTGGCGGCGGAGAGCTCGTCGATGTAGGCGAAGGTCAGCTCGGCGAACTTGGCGACCTCGGCGGCGGGCAGACCTGCGGGTACGGCACCCGCGGCCAGGCAACGCCAGGCCACGCGGGCGCCGACGCGGTAGGCGCTGAGCAGGGCGTCCATCGAACGGCCGTCGCGCACCTCGCCGCGGCCCAGCTCGTAGGCCGCGTCCCCGGCGTCGCCGCCCGTGGCGTTCCCGCTCGCCACGTCCAGGTAGTGGCCCAGGGCGGTGCGGACGGCCCTGCGGATGGTGCCGCCCATGCTGCCCGAAAGGGCGTTGGCATAGGAAGGGACCTCGTCGATGATCGCCTGGACGACCTCGTCGGCGGTGGTCTTCAGCGCCGCACGAAGCGCGGTGACCGTTGTCTCATCCAGGGCCAGTTCGGTGGCCCTCCGCTGTACATGGCTCATCTTTTGTTCCCTGCGAACAATTCGGCCGACCAGATTCACGTCCTACGGACAGGACTTTACGCGCTGAGGCGCATCAAGCTGGAGTCATGACGAGTGCAGCCCTCCGCAGCAGGGCGTGGAAACTGCTGGAGATGGTCACGACGCCGCTGCTGCCGTCGGACTACCTCGACCTGGTCAGCCCGCTGCGTACCGGCGCCGACCTGCGTGGGCGCATCGAGGCCGTGCACCCAGAGACCCGTGACGCCGCGACCATCGTGATCAGGCCGGGACGGGGCTGGCGCGGCCACACGGCCGGTCAGTACGTGCGGATCGGGGTGGACGTCGACGGGGTGCGCCTGTGGCGTGCCTACTCGCTCACCTCGCCGACAAACCGCCTGGACGGCCGCGTCACGATCACCGTGAAGGCGATCCCGGACGGCAAGGTCAGCAACCACCTGGTCCGCAGGGCGAAACCGGGCACACTGATCCAGCTCGACCAGGCGACCGGTGACTTCGTACTGCCGCAGGCCAAGCCGGCCAAGGTGCTCTACCTGACGGCCGGCAGCGGCATCACGCCCGTGATGGGCATGCTGCGCGACACCGAGTTCGACGACGCCGTCATGATCCACTCCGCGCCGCAGCCGCAGGACGTGATCTTCCGCAACGATCTGCACGGCCTGGTCGCGGAAAGGAAGCTGCGTCTCACCGAGCTGCACACCGACACGGACGGCATGCTCGACATCGCCCGTCTCGACGAACTCGTGCCCGACTGGGCCGAGCGAGAGACCTGGGCCTGCGGGCCCACGGGCCTGCTCGACGCCGCCGAAAAGCACTGGGCCGAGCACGGCGTCCCGGAGCGCCTGCACACCGAACGCTTCCGCCCCGCCATCGTCGCCGCCGGCGACGGCGGCGAGGTCACGTTCAGCACCACCGGAAAGACCGTCGACGCGGACGGCGGCACGCCGTTGCTGGACGTCGGCGAGGAGGCCGGCGTGCTCATGCCGTCCGGGTGCCGCATGGGCATCTGCTTCGGCTGTGTCACGCCACTCAAGGCGGGCGCCGTCCGCGACCTGCGCACCGGCGAGATCACCGAGGCCGAGCCGGGCGTCCTCATCCAGACCTGTGTGTCCGCCGCGGCGGGCCCCTGCGACATCGAACGGTAGGAGCACCTTGACCGCCATCGACCCCACCGCCCACCTGACCGCGGAGCAGATCGAGGAGCTCGGCCGTGAGCTGGACGCGATCCGCGACGAGGTGATCGCCGGCCGAGGGGAGAAGGACGCCGCCTACATCCGCAAGGTCATCTCGGCGCAGCGCACGCTCGAGCTGGTCAGCAGGGGCGTGCTGCTGTTCTCGTTCTTCCCGCCCGCGTGGGTGATCGGCACCGCCGGTCTGTCCGTGGCGAAGATCATGGACAACATGGAGATCGGCCACAACATCCTGCATGGCCAGTGGGACTGGATGCGGGACCCGAAGATCCACTCCACCACCTGGGAATGGGACCACGTCTCGCCGGCCGACCAGTGGAAGCACTCGCACAACGAGCTGCACCACGCGTACACCAACGTGATCGGCAAGGACAACGACCTCGGCTACGGCATCATGCGCGTCGACGAGGACCAGAAGTGGCACCCGTTCCACCTCGGCCAGCCGCTGTGGAACTTCCTCAACGCCTGCTTCTTCGAGTACGGCATCGCGGCGTACGACCTGGAGCTCGGCAAGAACCTGCACAAGCGCCGCCGCAAGAACCCGGAGTTCCGTGCGCGGGCCAGGGCCGTGGGCCGCAAGATCCGCAAGCAGGTGCTCAAGGACTACGTGATCCACCCGCTGCTGTCGGGCCCGTCGTTCCTCCCCACGCTCGCCGCCACGTTCACCGCGAACCTGGTGCGCAACCTCTGGTCCCACTCGGTGATCATGTGTGGGCACTTCCCCGAAGGCGTGCAGGTCTTCGAGCGCCGGTCGATCAAGGGCGAGACGCGCGGCCAGTGGTACCTGCGCCAGATGATGGGCTCGGCGAACATCAGCGGCAGCAAGGCCATGCACTTCATGACCGGCAACCTGTCGCACCAGATCGAGCACCACCTGTTCCCGGACCTGCCGAGCAACCGGTACGCCGAGGTCGCGGTGAAGGTGCGCGCGCTGTTCGAGAAGTACGAGCTGGAGTACGTCACCGGGCCGCTGCCCAAGCAGGTGTTCTCCGCGTGGCACAAGGTCTTCCGGCTCTCACTGCCGAACAAGAAGCCCAAGCTCAAGACCCCGGAGCGCGAGCAGGAGCTGGTCGCGGCCTGATCCCCGGCATGGGTTCAGATCGTTCGGCGGCACCGGCGGCTCCGGCGGCTCCGCCGGTTTCGGTGAGGCGGACGAACGGGACGCCAACGATGACCTCGGTGCCCCGGACAAGCTCCACATCAGGCGCGGAGCAGTGACCGGGACGACCTGACCCAGGGCAGCAATCGGGGAGGCCGACATGTGCACGGCTACCTGTCGATGGCGGACGGTGGCCTGGAGGGCATCACCGTGTACGACCAGTCGTCCGCCCGGGGCGAGGGCGAGATGATCTCCACCACCGGCGACCTCGACCGGCTGCTCACCGCCCCGTTCTCCGGAGAACTGCTGCCGCCGGAGCTGATCCGGCTCATGTTCACGCTGCCGCCGGACGACGTGCGCATCCGGGACGGCTCCCCGGCCCGCCACAGCACCGGGCTTCAGCAGGCCACCGTCAACGGCGTGACCCTCTGGGGCAAGACCGGTGAGACGTACGGCTACAAGAACGCCGCGTTCTCCACGCGTGATCAGCGCGGACGCTTCGTGATCGCCTACCACCCGACGACCGCACGCGACGGTGCCGAGAACCGGATGATCGCCCGGGTCGCCGACCTGCTCACCCGCACCTGAGCAGAGCGCTCACGCCGGACCGTCGGTGCGCTTGTCCCTGACCCGCTGGGCGACGTCCCGCAGTTTGATGTTGTGGTGCTGGGAGATGTTCCGCAGCACGCTGAAGGCCTCCGCGTCGCTCAGCCCATGGCGTTCCCTGAGGATGCCCATGGCCTCACCGATGGCGTGCCGGGTCTCCAGAGCGTGTTCGAGCTGGTCGATGGTGCGGGCGTCCGCGAGGGCGACCGCGGCGTGCGAGGCGAGCAGCCAGCCGGCGGTCGCGATGTCCTCGGTGAAGGTGCCCGGGCGGCGGGAGTACAGGTTGAGTGCGCCGAAGTCCTCCTCGTGGGTGTACAGCAGGACCCCGGTCATGCTGCCGATGCCCAGTTCGCGCGCGGCCTCGGCGTAACGGGGCCAGTCCGGCTGCGGCTTGGTCATGTCCACGATCCGGAACACCCGCTCCTCGTCGGTGCGGCGGGCGAGGTCGAAGCACGGGCCCTCGCCCAGCTCGCCCTGCCGGCGGTCGGATTCCTCGACCATGTCGCCGTACGAGGACAGCGTGACGGCGCGTCCCTTGCGCACCGCGAGGATCCCGGCAGCGTCACAGCCGTCCACCAGCTTCACGGCCGACGCCGCGATCTCGTCCAGCGTCTGCTGCACCGAGTCCTGCTTCAGCAGGCTCCGTGCGAGCAGAGCCATCTCCTCGGCGAACTTCTGCCAGTCCATGCCTCACCGCCTGCGTCGATCATCAGTCCGACCACCCTACGCACAGCCTGGTCCCTCAACCATCGAAGACGCCAGGACCGGGGAGCGTGGCGCCGGCCTCGGCGGCTCCCGGCTGCAAGGGGGCCGGGGCGTCGCGATCACGAGATCGCACAGGGCGTGTGTCGCCGACGGCCTCGTCCCATAACCTCGTTCATGAAGGCCCAAGAGGCCAGTTGGGTCCACCGTGAGGAGGCGAGGTTGCTCGGTAGGAGCACGGGAGTGCGGTTGTTCGCGGGTGCCGTGCTGGCGCTCTGCATGGCGCTGATCGGCCCCAGCGCACCGACCGGTGCCCTCTTCGCCGGGGCCCAGTCCGCGCAAGCCGCCAGGGACGTCGTACCGAACCGGGTCATGACGTGGAACATCTGCAACCCCTGCGAGGTGAGCGACCTCGACCGGGCCGCGGAGATCGCCGCGGCCGCGCCCCAGGTCATCGGCATGCAGGAAGCGTGTGTGCGTGACGTCGAGAGGATCCGGGAGTACCTGCGGAACCTCCACGGGCTGGTCTACCACGTCGAGTACGGGTCGGTACTGCGGAAATGGGGCCGCTGCGGGGGAACCCCGTGGAGTCCTGGGGCCTTCGGCCAGGCGATCCTCTCCGCGGCACCGATGACGGACCCCGTCAACGTGGAGTACCCCGACGGCGGCTCCGAAGACCGCGGGTACATGGCCGTCACCACCACCGTGGGCGACCGCTCCGTCCGGGTCTTCAACACGCACCTCGCCCAACGGCGTCAGGAGACGGTCCGGGCGGACCAGACGCGCGTCCTCGCCGCGGAGGTCGCCCGGCACGACCGCGCGATCCTGCTCGGCGACTTCAACGCCGTGCCGGACTCTCCCGAACTGACGGGGATCTGGGCACTGGCCACGGACGCGGACCCGCAGTGCCACCCGTCGCCCACCGGCACCTGTCAGCCGACCACCGACTGGCAGAGCAAGTTCGACTACGTGTTCCTGCGCGGCTTCGTCCCCCTCAGGCACCGCGTGCACCCGACGCCGTACTCGGACCACCACCCGCTGCACACCGACGTCGACCCGACCTGAGCCACACTGATCGCGACGAACGCCCCGGTACGTTCCGGCGCGCCTGCGACCGCTCCCGCACCATCCCGCCCGCTTCCCCGGCACCGCAGGTCAGCGGCCCGCACGGCCCGACGGGAGGACGCGCGCTCCTGGGCGACGTGAATTCTACTGTCGTATGGGCATACGGGGAGGCAGACAAACAGCGCATGCCGACGGCACGGACGCCGGCTTGATCAGCAGGGAGTCCGCGATGACGGGGCTGGAGCACACGGAGTCCGTTCACGGGCCGTCCGTGCCGACAGCGTCCGTCGTGCTGGCCGGGACCCTGGAGGCCATCGGCGCCGGGGCCTACGTCGTGGACGAGCAGGGCTGCATCATCGCCGCGAACACCCGCGCCGAGCAGCTCCTCGGCCGGTCCGCCGACGAGCTGACGGGCCACGACGCACACGACCTGCTGCACCGCGACGCGCAGGGGCAGCCCCTGCCGCGGACCCGGTGCGCCATGCGGCAGGCCCTCCACGCCGGGCGCACCGCCCAGGCCGACGAGGACTACTTCGCCTGCGCCGACGGCACCCTCCTGCGCATCTCCTGGCTGATCACGCCGTACGACGTGGGCGGCCGCCACGCCGGCACGCTTGTCGTCTTCCACGCCCCCGACCACGACCGGGCCCCCGACCCGCTGCCGGAGCCGGCGGCCCAGCCGCTCTCGGAGCTGCACCGGCTGGCCCTGCTCGCGGAGACCACCGCGCAGCTGACCTCCACGCTCGACGTCGACGAGGCGCTGCGCAGGCTGGTCACGCTGGTCCTGCCCCGCCTCGCGGACTGGGTCGTCGTCGACCTGATCACCGAGCGCGACGAGGTGTGGCGTACCGTCGTGGTCCACGCCGACGGCGCCACGCTCACGCACCGCGAAGACTTGCAGGGGCCGATGCCGCCGGTCCCCGAGGAATCCCCGATGCCGCTCTCCAGGGCCCTGCGCGGCGTCGCCTCCAGCCTGGTCGGACCGCAGACCTACCAGGAGGCACCGGACTCCGGCATCGCGGTCGAGCAGCGCCGCCTCTTCGACGCCACGGGCATGCACTCCGCGGCCATCGCGCCCATTCGCAGCACCCGCGCGGTCCTGGGAGCGCTGACCCTGGGCCGCGACGAGAACCCGGCACCCTTCACACCCGTGGACCTCCCCCTGATCGAGGACATCGCACGCCGTGCCGGCCTCGCCCTCGACAACGCCCGCCTCTACCAGCGCCAGCGCAAGGTCGCCGAGACCATGCAGAACCATCTGCTGCCGCAGATGCCGGGTGTCGCGGGCCTGCAGATGACCGTCCGCTACCTGCCCGCACCGGACGCCTCACAGGTCGGCGGCGACTGGTACGACGCCTTCCCCCTGTCCGACGCGGCCACCGCCCTGGCCATCGGAGACGTCGTCGGCCACGACCTGGAGGCGGCGGCCGGCATGGCGCAGGTCCGCAACATGCTCCGCGCCTACGCCTGGTCCCAGCACGAACCGCCCAGCCGGATCGTCGAACGGCTCGACGAGGCGATCCAGCACATCACCGACGTCACCATGGCCACGACGATCTTCGCCCGGATCGAACCGGCCGACGACGGCCACTGGCAACTCTCCTGGACCAACGCCGGCCACCCCCCGCCGCTGCTGATCAGCCGGGACGGTCTGGCCGAGTACCTCACCGACGGCCACGGCATCCTCCTGGGCACCCAGACCGGCACCCGGCGCCCGGACGCCACCGCGCAACTCCCGCCCGGCTCCACCCTGGTGCTGTACACCGACGGTCTCATCGAGGCGCCCCGCCGCACCCTCGACGAGGGACTGAAACAACTGAGCCAGCACGCCGCCGCCCTCGCCCACCGGCCCCTGGCCTCGTTCACCGACCAGCTCCTGCGCCGCGTCCGCCCCGCCGGGAACGACGACGACGTCGCCCTGCTGGCCCTGCGCATCCCCGGGAGCTGACCGGCGCCGAACCCCGGGGCGAGAGCCGGAGGGCCTCGCCCGGAACGCCCCGCCTCCGCCCCCATCCGCCTGACCGCGAACTCGACCTGCTGCCCGGGGGCGTCGAGACCGTCATCGGCGCCGACAGCACCCTGCCCCGGACCGTGGACCGCATCATGCTCGACACCGGCCTGGCCGGTCTCCCCGCGCTCGACCTCCAGCCACCCGTTCCAGTCACCCGTTCGTACCTGCCGGGCAGGGCGTGAGCGGCACCTCGCGGTCAGCATGGACGGAGCCGGGGCGCCCGCATCGGCAGCCCGGTGCTGCCCGACGCGACGCGCGGCTGTCGCTGCCCGTACGCGTGAGGGAGAGGAATGACCGAGACCGACGAGGCCGGGACCTTCTCTGCCGGGGACGCATGGCCCTCGGCGCACCGTGACCCGAGTACCGGCATGGTCGACCTCCGGCGCGTCGGGGCGAACCCGGACTTCTGGTACCCGGTCGCCCTGTCGAAGAACGTGCGCAGCAAGCGGGCGTTCGCGGCGGCCTTCGCCGGTGAGCGCATCGCGCTCTACCGCGGGGAGAGCGGCACCGTGTACGCGCTGGAGGACCGGTGCGCCCATCGTCAGGTGCCGCTGAGCATGGGCGTCGTGGAGGGCGAGGCTTTGCGCTGTTGCTACCACGCGTGGGCCTACCGGGGCGACGGCCGCATCTCGCAGATCCCGTACCTCTCCAAGGGCGACGGCCGGCCGCCGCGCGGCGTGCGCGGCTACCCCGTCCGCGAGGCGTACGGCCTGGTGTTCGTGTTCCCGGGCGACCCGGACAAGGCGGCCGCCGCCCCGCTGCCCGACCTGCCGGCGTTCGGTTCGCCGCTGTACAAGACGATGACGTTCTCCCGGACCGTGCGCTGCCACTACTCGTTCATGCACGAGAACCTGCTCGACATGAACCACCAGTTCCTCCACCGGGGCGTGGTCGGCAGACTCCACCCCGAACTGCTCGACTTCCGGACCGACGAGCGGTCGGTGGAGGCCAGGTACCTGTTCAGTCATGCCGGGGGCAAGCGGAATCGCGGGGCCAGCCTGCTGGCCTCCGAGGGCATCGGCGGCAGCGACTCCCGGGACGTCATGACGATCCGCACCTCGTACCCGTACCAGACCCTCGACCTGGTCCCGGAGAACGCCGAGCGGCCGGCCTTCCGCCTCTGGGTCGCCTACGTGCCCGAGGACGCCGAGCAGCGCCGCTGCCACACCTTCGGCCTGCTCATGATCGAGAAGCCCCGGATTCCCGGCGCTCTGCACCTGGCCTGGCCGCTCATCAGACGCTTCACCGAGCGGGTGTTCGCCGAGGACCGGATGGCCGTCGAGGCCGAGCAGCGGGCCTGGGACGAGCAGGGCGAGGACCGCAACCGCGAGGTGTTCTCCCTGATCCTGGACGTCCGCGAGGTCCTGCGGAGCAACGGCGTCCCCATCCGCCCCCGGGGCGCGTGCGGCGCCGCCTCGGTGTGCAACGGGCAGGACCGCGGGCCGTCGCCGATGGCCGGTGCCGACGGTACCCCCGGCTAGGGGTGACGCGGGCCGGCGGGGTCAGGCCGCCGCACCTGCTCCTCCAGTCGCCGCAGGCTGGTGTCCAGGGCATCGGCGACGGCGCGCTCGCCCGGGTCGTGGCCGGCGTCGAAGAACGACAGGTGCACGGTCACCTCACTGGCGCCGCCGTCGAGACCGGCGACCTGGAGCCAGCCCGCGTAGCCACCCTGCTCACGGGTGCCCCACTCGAGCCGCATCTGCTCCCGCCGGGCGCGCAGCACGGCGGAGACGTCCTCGTCGGCGCGGTCCTCGTGCACGGTGACGGCGGGCAGCTCCTCGGCCTCCACGTGCAGGGCCTCCGGCAGCCAGCTGTCCAGCCGCCCGACGTTCGCGGCCTGGTCGAAGACGTGCTCGGGCTGCGCGGGCATCGTGCGGGAACGTTCGTACTCGGTCATCGCCTTACCGGCCTCGCCTCGACAGTCGTAGCGCCCACCGCGTTCCCGGCCTGAGTGGACCCAACCGCGGGATGCCCCGACCGCGACGGCGGACGGGGCATTCCACGGGGGCTCAGAACCTGGGCTGAGGGGACTGCGCCTGGACGAGTTCCTCCGCCTCGGCCTCCGTCGCCACGGACGGCGGGGAGCCGGCCAGCGGCTTGTTGGCGGTCTCCCGCATGCACAGCACCGCGATGACACCGATGACCGCGGCGCCCGTGGCGTAGTACGCCGGCATGAGGGTCGAGTCGAACGCGCTGATCAGAGCGGTGATCACCAGAGGTGTCGTGCCGCCGAAGATCGACGTGGCGAGGTTGTAGGCCACCGAGAGCGAGCCGTAGCGCACCTGGGTGGGGAATATCGCCGGGAGCGCCGCCGACATCGTGCCGAGCATCGGCAGCAGGGAGAGGCCCATCAGCAGCAGGCCCAGGGTGATGAGGACGACGTCGCCCTGCCGGATGAGCAGGAACGAGGGCAGGGACAGGAACAGGAAGCCGAGCATCCCCGCCATCAGCAGCGGTTTGCGCCCGAAGCGGTCCGAGAGCCGACCGACCTGGTTGATGAGGCACATCTGCAGCACCATCACCACGACCAGGATCAGCAGGCCGTGGTTGGTGGCGTAGCCCAGCTCGTCGGACAGGTACGTCGGCATGTACGACAGCAGCATGTAGTCGGTGATGTTGTACGCCGCGACCAGCGCGAGGCACAGCAGCAGCGGCCGCCAGTACTGGGTGAAGATCTTGCCGAGGTCGGCGGCGGCCGAGGTCTCCACGGCGTCGGCGGCCTCGCTCGCCTTCGCCTGGCCGCCCTCCAGCTTCTGGAAGGCGGGCGTCTCGTCCAGCTTGAGCCGCAGGTAGAGCCCGATGAGGCCGAGCGGGGCCGCGACCAGGAACGGCACGCGCCAGCCCCACGACAGCATCTGGTCGTCGCTCAGAAGGGTCTGCAGGACGACGACGAGGCCGGAGGCGCCGACGTAGCCGGCGAGCGTGCCGAGCTCCAGGAAACTGCCGAAGAAGCCGCGCCGCTTGTCGGGCGCGTACTCCGCGATGAACGTCGAGGCACCCCCGTACTCCCCGCCCGTCGAGAAGCCCTGCACCAGCCGGAAGAAGATCAGCAGGGCCGGGGCCCACAGACCGATCACGGCGTGCGAGGGCACCAGACCGATGGCGAAGGTCCCCACCGCCATCATGATCATGGTCAGGGAGAGGATGCGCTTGCGGCCGACCTTGTCCCCGAGCGGCCCGAAGACCATGCCGCCGAGCGGACGCACCAGGAAGGCCACCGCGAACGTCGCGAAGGAGCCGAGCAACTGGGCGGTGTCGCTGCCCGAGGGGAAGAAGACCTTCCCGATCGTGGCCGCCAGATAGCTGTAGATGCCGAAGTCGTACCACTCCATCGCGTTGCCGAGGGCGGCGGCCTTGGTGGCGCGCTTGACCGCCGCGTCGTCGGTCACCGTGATGTCGCTGCGGCGCAGCTTCGGGTGACGTCGTTTCTCGATCGCCCGGAACAGCACGCGGTGTCGTCTCACAGCCGCGGGATCCACCGACTCGTCGTTGTCGGGCGCCGCCATCACGTGGTTCCTTTCGCCGGTCGTCCTTCCAAGCACAACGCCTGCACGAATCTCGCGCGCTCAAACGACCCCCTTCGCGCGGCGCCCGGTTGATCACGGAATGTGATGAGCGGGCGCTCAGGTCAGGTCGGGTCGCGGGTCGCTGCGCCGTCCGGGAGGATCACTGGGGCGGGTGTGTGCCCCCGGCCTGGTGGGGAACTTGTTCCGCCGGGTGCGTGCCCGGTGAGAGGAGCCCATGTGACAGCGTCGGCGGCGGGCGGCCGGGACCAGGGCGGGCCATCCGACGGCTACGAGCCGGACCCGAAGCGGTGGCGGGCCCTGGGGGTCACGCTGGTCGCCGGCTTCATGAGCCTGCTGGACGTGTCGATCGTGGCCGTCGCCCTGCCCACGATCCAGCAGCAGCTGCACGCCTCGGCGGCCGAGGTGCAGTGGGTGGTGTCCGGCTACGCCCTCTCCTTCGGCCTCGCCCTCGTCACCGCCGGCCGCCTCGGCGACGCCCTGGACCGGCGCCGCATCTTCCTGATCGCCCTCAGCGGCTTCGTGCTCTTCAGCGCGGCCTGCGGAGCGGCCCCGAACATCACCCTGCTGGTGGTGGCCCGGCTCGCCCAGGGCCTGGCGGCCGGTTTCATGGCCCCGCAGAACTCCGCGCTCATCCAGCAGATGTTCCGCGGCGGGGAACGCGGCCGGGCCTTCGGGTCCTTCGGCGCCACCGTGGGCATCTCCTCCGCGGTCGGCCCCCTCACCGGCGGTCTGATCCTCGCCCTGGCCGACGGCGCCCAGGGCTGGCGCTGGATCTTCTACGTCAACGTCCCCATCGGCATCCTCGCGGTCCTCCTCGGCCGCCGCCTGCTGCCCCGCACCCGGCGCTCCGGGCGGGAACACGTGGACCTGCCCGGTGTCCTGCTCCTCGGCCTCGGCGTGCTCGCGCTCATGTACCCGCTGGTCCAGGCGGAGGCCGGCGGCCTCACCGGGCTGTGGTGGATGTTCCTGGCCGGTGCCGCGCTGCTCTTCGTCTTCACCCGCTGGCAGCGCCGGCTGCTGGACCGCGGTACCCAGCCGCTGCTCGATCCGCGCCTGTTCACCACCGTGCGCGGCTACGCCGTCGGCGCCGGCGTCGGCACGCTCTACTTCATCGGCTTCAGCGGCGTCTGGCTGGTCTTCGCCCTTTTCTACCAGCACGGCCTGGGCTTCTCCCCGCTTCAGTCGGGCCTCGCCGTGACCCCCTTCGCCCTCGGCTCGGCCGTCGCGGCCGCGGTCTCCGGGCGGCTCGTGGACCGGCTCGGCCGCCTGCTCACCGTGGGCGGGCTCACGGGCGTGATCCTCGGACTGGGCGGCACCGCGCTGCTGCTGCGTTTCGCGCCCCTCGACGTCGCGCCCTGGATCGCCGCCCCGGTCCTGTTCCTCGGCGGTGTCGGCGGAGGGTGCGTGATCTCCCCCAACATCACCATGACGCTGCGCGACGTGCCCGTGCACATGGCGGGAGCGGCGGGCGGCGCCCTGCAGACCGGGCAGCGGCTCGGCGCCGCGGTGGGCACCGCCGCCCTGCCCGGCCTCTACTACCTGGTGCTCGGCAGCAGGAGCGACGACTACCGCGGCGCGCTCTTCCTCGCGATGGCCGCCGGGCTCCTCGGCATGGCCGCGTCCCTGGCCCTAGCGGCGTACGACTGGCGCCGCGACCGGCGCACGCGGGAGCCGCACCGCGAGTGCCCGGACGACGTCGCCCACAGCCCCGTGCGCGCCCGGCAGACCTGAGCGGTCACCCGGTCACCCGGTCACCCGGTCACCCGGTCACCCGGTCACCCGGTCACGAGGTCTGTGGCTGCCGCGAGGCGGGTGCGTCGTCGTCCAGCTCGCCGCGCAGCGCGCCGAGGGCGAAAGCCGTCATGGACGCCGGGATCAGCAGCGCGAGCGGTCCCCAGATCGCCGGAACGGCCCACAGCGGCCACTCGTTGGCCGCCTGCGCCCAGAGCGTCAGGATCGCCGTCGCGCCCAGGGCGACGCCGTGCCACCGCACCGTCTTCGCCGCCGTCTCGCTGCGTACGGTGAACTCCTGCTCCCACACGCACCCCGACGCCTCGACCGGAACCGCGGCGCAGGCCGGCGCGCCACGGTACTCCCGCTCCCGATCCAGCGCCCCGCCGATCTCGCGGGCCGACGCCACGCCGACGCCGAGCGTCACGACGGCGAGCAGCATCCACATCACGGACCGCATGACCCCGCCCCCCGACGACCCCACAGCGCCTCATCCCCCTCCGTGACATCCGGACCCGGAGCATTGGAACACGCCTCAGGTGCCGGTGTGGACCCGCCGCCCCTCGACGAAGGTCTCCAGGACCCGGGTCGCGGCGATCTCCTCGGGCGGACCCGCGAACGGGTCGCGGTCGAGGACGACCAGGTCCGCCGCCTTGCCGACGGTGATGCTGCCGGTGATGTCGTCGAGGTGGTTCACATGGGCGCTGCCCGCCGTGTAGGCGGCGATGGCGGTCCCCAGGTCGAGGCGCTGGTGCGGGAAGAAGGCCGGGGTGCCGTCCGGGGCCTCGGGGGAGACGCGGTTGACGGCGACATGGATGGCCTGGAGGGGGTCGGGGCTGCTGACGGGCCAGTCGCTGCCGGCCGCGAGGGTCGCGCCGGCGCGCAGCAGATCCCCGAACGGGTACTGCCAGGCGCCGCGTTCCGCGCCCAGGAAGGGCAGGGTCAGTTCGTCCATCTGCGGCTCGTGCGCGGCCCACAGCATCTGGAGGTTGGCGCTCGCACCCAGCGCCCGGAAGCGCGGCAGGTCGCCGGGGTGAACGACCTGGAGGTGTGCCAGGTGGTGCCGTGTGTCGCGGTTGCCGTTGGCGGCCCGGGCGGACTCCACGGCGTCCAGTGCCTCACGCACCGCCCGGTCGCCGAGCGCGTGGAAGTGCACCTGGAAGCCGTGGGCGTCCAGTTCGGTGACGTACTTCCGCAGCTCGCCCGGCTCGACGAAGCTGATGCCGCTGTTGTCCGAGGCGCAGCCGCAGCCGGTCAGATAGGGGGACAGCATGGCCGCGGTGTGGTTCTCGGCGATGCCGTCCTGCATGATCTTCACGGTCCCGGCGCGGAACCGGTCCCGGCTCAACTCCTCCCTCCTCGCGACGAGTTCGCCGATCTGCTCGGCGCCGCGCTCGCGGTCCCACCACAGGGCGCCGACGACCCGCGCGGTGAGCAGGCTTCGGTCCAGCGCCTTCAGATACGCCGGAGCCGGGTCGGTCAGGTTGGCGTACGTGCCGACGATGGCGTCCTGCCAGGCGGTGACGCCGTGCGCGTGCAGCACGGCCTGGGCACGCAGCAGACCGGCGAGCTGCTCCTCCGGCGTGGGGTCGGGCACCAGTCGGCCCACCAGGTGGACGGCGCCCTCCTGGAGCATCCCGGTGGGGTTGCCCTCGGCGTCGCGTTCGATCCGGCCGTCGGCGGGGTCGGGGGTCCGGGCGTCGATGCCCGCACGCTCCAGGGCCCGGCTGTTGACCCAGGCGCCGTGGTGGTCGCGGTTCGGCAGGAAGACGGGGCGGTCCGGGACGACCGCGTCGAGGACGTCGGCCGTGGGGGAGCCGCCGGGGAACGCCTCCATGGACCAGCCGCCCCCGGTGATCCACTCGACGTCCGGGTGCTCGTCGGCGTAGGCCGCGATCCTGCGCAGGTACTCGTCCGCGTCGACGGTGTCGCCCAGGTGGCACAGGCCGAGTTCGAGGCCCGCGCCCATCGGGTGGACGTGGGCGTCCTGGAAGCCCGGCAGCAGCAGCTTCCCGGCGAGGTCGACGACCTCGGTGCGCGGCCCGATCAGCTCGCGCACCTCGTCGTGCCCGACGGCGGCGATCCGCCCGCCGCGCACGGCCACCGAGGTGGCGCGGCTGCGGGCCGGATCGACGGTGTGCACGGGGCCGCCGGTGAGAACGAGGTCCGCGGGTCCCGGGGCAGGGGGGTGTGACATGGGGGTGAACTCCATGAGGGTCAGACCGCCGTGCGGTCCATCGGCAGGGTCAGGGCCTCGGCGTCGGTGCCGCGCCCGGTCGTGAAGTAGGGCGAGCGCCGGACGTACTTGGCCACGGCGGCCATGCCGAGGCCGGCGAGCACGATCACGGCGGGCAGCGAGAACATGAACCAGCCGTTGTCCGGGCTCAGTTCGAAGTGATCGCTCATGGTGAGGTACGAGTATCCGAGATAACCGCCGAGGCCCAGCAGCACCAGCCCGGACCCGGCCGGCACGACGACGGCCAGCAGTGCCTCGCGCGTCCCCTCGTGCCGCGCGGCACGGAACCGCACGGCGCAGGCGAGCGCGGTGAGGCCGTAGTAGAGGGCCACGATCAGGCCGATGGCGTTGACGGCGGCCAGCAGCATGTCGCTCAGCTTGGGGATCGCGAAGGCGAGCACGGCGATCACGGCGGCGACGGACATCACGACGGCCGTTCCCGCGGCGGGTGTGCCGTAGCGCGGGTGGACCCGGGTCCACAGCGGGCCCATGGTGCGGTCGCGGCCCATGGCCAGCAGGCCGCGTGCCGTGGGGATCAGGGTGGCCTGCACGGAGGCGACGGCGGAGAACATCAGGGCGATGAGCGGCAGGGTCGCCCAGGGCTCGGCGGCCAGCTTCTCCCCGAGGTAGGGGAGGGCCTGCGGGCCGTTGCGGACGAGCTCAGCCAGGCTCATCTCCCGCTGGAAGGCGACCGAGGCGAAGAGGAACAGGCCGAGCATCGCGAACAGGGCGATGAGCCCGCCCCGGGCCGAGTCGCCCGGGTTCTGGGTCTCCTCGTTGACGCTGAACGCCGCGTCCCAGCCCCAGAAGAAGAACACCGCGAGGACCATGCCCTGGGCGAAGTGGGTTCCGCTGGAGATCTCGAACGGGTTGAACCAGGACAGCGACACCGCGTGGTCGCCGGTGAGCAGGGCCCAGCCGCAGAAGCCGAGCAGCACCGCGTACTCGAAGACCAGCAGGGCGAACTGGAACCGGGTCGCACCGCGGACACCGGTGACGGCCAGGACGGTGAGGGCCAGCAGGATGACCAGCCCGACCGCCGTGCACATGCCGGTGGACGTCGGATCGAGGGCGACGCCCGCCAGGCTGCGCAGACCGGCCTTGTCGGCGAAGGCCAGCACGACCGAGCCCATGATCGCGCTGGTGTAGGCGCAGAAGATGACCGAGCCGACCAGCGTGACCCAGCCGGTGAGGAAGCCGGGCCAGGGGCCGAGGGATCTGCCGACCCAGGTGTAGCCGTTGCCGCAGTTGGGTTCGGAGCGGTTGAGCCGGGCGTAGGCGAGGGCAATGCCCAGCACCGGCAGGAACGCCAGCAGCAGGAGCGCCGGGGCCTGCAGGCCCACGACGGTCGCGATCGTGCCCATGCCGATGGCGATGCTGGTGGTGGCCGCGGTGCTGGATGCGGCGATGGCGACGCCGTCGACGACGCCGAGGGAACGGCGCAGCGCGGGACGGGGCGGGGGCGGTGCGGACGACATGACTGGCTCCTCGGGGACGAGGTGGGAAGAGCCGCGCGGGACTGTGATGGAACAGCCGGTGGCCATATTGGGTCAACCCTGTTGACGTAAGGCGACAAGGGCCGTTCACTGCGTTACGCGAGAAGGCTCCGGTCGGCGAGATGCCGCCGGCGCGCGAGAAGACCCCGGTGCGCGAGGAGAGGAGTCCGGGTCATGACCACCCGTGTCCCGCAGGAACGCCGGCGTCGGAGGCCGACCCGTTCGGGAGTCCTGCTGTCGGAGGACCTGATCGTGCAGACCGCGCTGCGGCTCATCGGCGAGCACGGGCCCGAGGCGCTGAGCGTGCGCCGGCTCGGCGCGGCCCTGGGCTGCGACCCGACGGCGCTGTACCGCTACTTCCACGGCACCGATGACCTGGTGCTCGCCATCGCCGACCGGATCATCGGCGACGCCATGGCCGGCTTCACCCCGGGGGACGACTGGGTGGCCTCGCTGCGCGAGATGGCCCTGAGGGTCCGCGCGGGATACCTCGCCCATCCGCGGGCGGCCGCCATGGCCGCCCACCGCGTGACCCGGCGCCGGAACGAGATCCGTGCCGTCGAGACGGGGATCGGCCTGCTGCTCACCGCGGGCTTCCCGCCGGCCGACGCCGCACGGTTCTACCTGGCCTTCATCGACACCGTCCTCAGCCACGCCGCCACGGAGGCGGCGTTTCACGCGCTCGCCCCGCAGCAGCGCGAGGCCGACCGCCGGTCGTGGCGGGACGTCTACCAGGACCTCGATCCGACGACGTACCCGTCCCTGACCGCGGTGCGGCGGGAGCTGCCCGCGATGGCGGACAGCTCCTTCGAACCGGCCGTGGACCTCCTGCTGGAGGCCCTGGCGGCCCGCGTACGGAGGTGAGCCGCCCCGCGTACGGAGGTGAGCCGCCCCGCGTACGGAGGTGAGCCGCCCCGCGTACGGAGGTGAGCCGCCCCGCGCAGGGAGGTGAGCCGCCCCGCGCAGGGAGGTGAGCCGCCCCGCGTACGGAGGTGAGCCGTTCCGCGTACGGAGGTCTTGCCGCCGCCGGACCGGCCCACGAGACCGATCTTCGCCCCGCTCGGCACGGCCAGGTCGAGTCCCTCGAACAGCGGCCGGCCGCCCCGGTGGGCGAAGGTCACCTTCTCGAAGCGGACGTCGGCGGCCCTGGACCGCAGCGGCTCCGGGGCCGGCGGGTCGAGCACCGTCGGCGGCACCAGGAGCAGTTCGGTGAACTGCGCGGTCTCCGTCATCGAGCTTTCCGGAGCCCGCGTCCTGGTCGTCGCCCGCGGCAGCATCGGCCTGTACGTCTGCGACATCGCCCGCGCGCTCGGCGCCTCCGACGTTCTCTACGTCGATCCCGACCCCGAACACCGCGCCCTCGCCCGCGAGTTCGGCGCCACCACAGCCGAGGTCCCGGAGCCGCTGCCGTAGAGCCATGACATCGCCGTCGAGGCGACCGGCCGCGTCGACCAGCTCGGCCTGGCCGTCAAGTGCCTGACGCCCGAGGGGATCTGCGAGAGCGCGGGCAACCACTTCCGCCCCGGCGAACTGCCCCTGCTCGACATGTACCTCACCGGCGTCACCCTGCGCGTCGCCCGTGACGGCGTGCGCGCCCACATCCCCGAGGCCCTCGCGCTCGCCGCCTCAGGCAGGGTCGACCCCGGGAAGGTCGTCTCCCACGTGGTCGACTGGGAGGACCTGCCGGCCGCGCTGCCGGAGAAACACCTATTGCCGGTCTTCGTCCGGGCCAGGGTCAGGGATGGATCATGACGCGGCGCTGGAACCCGGGCGCAGCGTGAAGACCTGGTCGAGGCCGACGAGGGTGAGGACACGCGTCAGGTTCGCTGGGACGGCGGCCAGGACGAAGTCGGCGTCGGCGGCCAGGGCGTGCTGGCGGGCGGCGAGCAGGGCGGTGATGCCCGAGGAATCGCAGAACTCGAGATCGGACAGGTCGAGGACCAGGCGCTGCCCCGCTGACAGGGGGAGCTGGTCGAGCCGGCCGCGCAGTACGGGGGCCTGGTCGAAGTCGAGGTCGCCGGCCACGTGCAGAACGGGGCCGGTCGCGGTGTCGCGCTGTCTGATGGTGAGCGGGTTCATGAGGTGTGACTCATCGAGGGGGATATGAGGGAAGGGGTGGCGGGAACGCCGAGCGCCAGCAGGGCGGTGTCGTCGTCGAGACCGTCGCCGAAGCTCTCCAGCAGCCCGGTGAAGGCGGTGATCACTTCGTGCGCCGAGGCGGGGGCGTGGTCGGTGGCGAAGGCGTGCAGGGCGTCCTCGCCGTACAGGTCGTCGCGGCCGGGGCCGGTGCGGGCCTCGGTGAGGCCGTCGGTGTACAGCACGACCGTGTCACCGGGCGCCAGGACGGTCTCGGCGGTGCCGATCGGTGCGCTGGGGAGGACGCCGATGAGCAGCCCACCGGGGGTGGGCAGGAATTCGGCGCGGCCGTCGGATCGCAGGACGAGCGCCGGCGGGTGACCGCCGGAGGCGAGGCGCACGGTCGTCGGCGCGTGCTCGCCGCCCGGTTCGATGATCCCGAAGATGCAGGTGCAGTACCGGGGATTGCCGTCGCCGGTGTACCGCTCGTGCAGGACGGCGTTCAGCGTGGTCAGCGCCGAGGCCGGATCCGGGTCGTGGTGGGCCGCGGCGCGCAGGGTGTAGCGGGTCAGCGAGGTGAGGGAGGCGGCCTCGGGGCCCTTGCCGCACACGTCCCCGAGGAAGAACGCCCAGCGGTTCCCGGCCACGGGGAACAGGTCGTAGAAGTCGCCGCCGAGCTGGTCCGGCGAGGCCGTGTGGTAGTGGACGGCCGATTCCAGGCCCGGCACGGCGGGCAGCGAGTCCGGCACGAGGGAGCGCTGCAGGACGGCGAGTGCGTCGGCCAGCCTGGCCCGGTCGGCCTCGGCCTGTCGCCGGGCCTCGTCCGCCTCGGCGCGGGCCCGCTCGGCCTCCTCGCGGCGGCGCAGGAGCTCCTTCTCGTAGGAGCGGCGGTCCGAGGCGTCGAAGACGGTGATCCGGATCAGCAGGGGCTCGCCCTCGGTGCCGTGCTTGATCACCGCGGAGACCAGCACCGGCAGCGGGCCGCCCTCCTGGCGCCGCATGTCCAGGGCGATGCCCCTGAGCTCGCCCTGCATCCGGAGCAGGGGAGCGAAGTGCGTCTCGTGGTACAGCTTCCCGCCGATGGTGAGGAGGTCCGCGAAGCGCTTGCGGCCCGCCACCGCCTCACGGTCCAGCCCGAGCCAGTCCAGCAGCGTGGTGTTGATCTTGGCGATGGTGCCGTCCATCATCGTGGACAGGTAGCCGCAGGGGGCGGACTCGTACAGGTCCTCCGCACTGTCCTCCAGCAGTGCGGAGAACACGGCGTCCGTGCACGCCTCGTCCCCCCTTTCGGCGGGGTCCGGCACGCCGCCGCCCGTACGACACATCACTTCAGGGACTCCAGGAAGTCGAGGATCGCCCCGGTGGTGGCCCGTGGCGCGCTGAGCTGCGGGCAGTGCCCGGTGGCGTCGAGGGTGACCAGCCGGGAGGCGGGGATCGCCGCGTGCACGTAGGCGCCGACCTCGCGGGGCGCGATGGCGTCCTGCTCGCACTCCAGCACGAGGGTCGGCACGGACACGCCCTTCAGGTCCTCGCGGCTGTCGGAGAGGAACGTCGTGCGGGCGAAGACGCGGGCGATGTCGGGGTCGGTGGCGCAGAAGCTGTTGGTCAGCTCCTGGCCCAGCTCCGGCCGCTCCGGGTTGCCCATGATCACCGGGGCCATCGCGGACGACCACCCGAGGTAGTTCGCCTCCAGGGAGGCGAGCAGCTCGTCGATGTCCTCCGTGCTGAAGCCGCCGCGGTACCCCTCGTCGTCGATGTAGCAGGGCGAGGGCGTCACCATCACGAGCGCCCCGATCCGCTCCGGAGCCGCCTGCGCCGCCAGCACCCCGACCATGGCACTCACCGAGTGCCCCACGAACACCGCCTGCCGCAGGTCCAGCTCCTCGCAGACGTCGACGACGTCGGCGGCGTAGCCCTGGAGCGACGCGTACCGCTCCTCGCTCCAGGCCGCGAGGTCCGAGCCGCCGGCACCGACGTAGTCGAACAGCACCACCTGGTAGTGCCGCGAGAGCTCGGGCACCACCAGCCGCCACATGTTCTGGTCGCAGCCGAACCCGTGTGCGAGGAGCAGCACGGGCGCGCCGGCGGGGCCCATGACGGTGACGTTGTTCCTGCGGCGGATGTCCATCCGGCCATGCTCCCACCCCGGCCGGAGTGAGTCGACAGCGGGCCGGACAGCGGGCCGGTGGGCGACGCGGCGGCGACCGGGACGTCAGCCCAGGTAGAGCGGCACTTTCGAGGCCAGTTCGCCGAGCCCGGCCTGCTCCTTTTCGGTCGGTGCCCGCCGCCCGGTGCCTGATCAGCAGGGCGTCCACGTTGTGGAAGGCGGGCGGGAACGGGTTCCCCGCGATCTGCTCCAGCATCTCCCGCGACCGGACGAGGCCCTCCGCGGGAGGCTGCTCCGCGTCCGGGAGGCAGGCGATCAGGTCGAGGTGGTGCAGCGTCCACTCCATGACGTAGGTGGAGAGGTAGTCGCGCACGGTGAGGATCTCGTCACGGGTGCTCACCCGGCCGGCCGGGTCGGCGAGCAGGGCCGCGCGGCCGGCGGCCGAGCCGACGTCGTCCAGGCGGAATTTCAGCAGCTGCGGATCCTCGTAGGCGGCGGCCAGCCGGACGGTCAGCGCGTCGAGCGGGTCGTCACAGGTCGGCGGAGTACCGGAGACGTCCCAGTACGTCAGTGCGTCACGCGTCGGTTCCCGCTCGGACGGGGTGGCCAGGGTGATCAGGACGTCCTGGGCGTCGACGATCAGATGGCACACCAGGTCCCGTACCAGCCAGCCCGTACAGCCGGAGGGCCGCCCGAAATCCTCGTCGGAGAGATCCGCCACCGCCGCGCGCAACGCCGTCCAGGTGCGTGAGACGAGATCCACCTCGGCAACGTAGTGCGGCGCCGCGACGCCGGACAAGCAGGTTTCGGGCGGCCGCCGGCGTCACGAACGCGTGGTGCGCGCCGGAGTCACGAACCGTCGTGCGCGCCTGCGCGACCTCAGCCTCCGGGCGCCCCCAGCCGTCCCCCCACCAGGGCGGCGAGTTCGTCCGGCGTCCGCGGACCCGGCTCCGCCTCGGCCAACAAACCCTGTGCGCGCAGGAGCTTTGCCGTCGCCGCACCCCACGGCAGACGCAGCCCCGCCTCCCGCAGGAGGTCCGTGCGGGCCAGGGCCATGGCCGCGGGCCCGGTGCGGACACCGGACGGGGTGAGCAGCGCCGCGTCGTCGGCCCAGCGCAGGGCGAGGTCGACGTCGTGAGTGGCCATCACCACCGTGGTGCCGGCGGCACGCAGACCGTCGAGGGTGGTGAGGAGCCGCTCCTGGCCGTCGGGGTCGAGTCCGGCCGTCGGCTCGTCCAGGACGAGGACACGCGGCCGCATGGCGACCGCGCCCGCGATGGCGGTGCGTTTGCGCTGCCCGTAGGAGAGCAGATGGGTGGGGCGGTCGGCCAGGGCCGTGATGTCCAGGGCGGCGAGCGCATCCGCCACCCGAGCCCGCACCTGCGCGTCGTCGAGGCCGAGGTTCAACGGCCCGAACGACACGTCCTGCTCGACCGACGCCGCGAACAGCTGGTCGTCCGGGTCCTGCACGACCAGCTGCACGGTGGTCCGCAGCCGGGTCAGCCCCTTGCGGTCGTACGACACCGGCTGCCCCTGGACCGTCAGCCGCCCCTCGTGCGGCTTGAGCCCGCCGGAGAGCAGCCGCATCAGCGTGGTCTTGCCGCTGCCGTTGCGGCCGAGCAGCGCGAGCGCGCGCCCCTCGCGGATGTCGAAGTCGAGGCCGCTGAGCACGGCCGGGCCGTCCTCGTAGGCGAAGGACGCGCCCCGCAGGGCGACGAGGGCGGGCTCGCTCATGTCAGCGGCCTTTCCAGGACGAGGGTGAGGACGGCCAGCGCGGCGAGGAGCGCGCAACTGGCCGCCGTGAAACGGGCGGAGACCCGGGCCTCGGGCACCAGGACGCGCAGGGTGCCGTCGTAGCCGCGACCGGCGAGTCCGGCCTGGAGCCGGGTCGCCCGGTCGAAGGCGCGGACGAACGCGGTGGCGCCGAGCCCGGCCAGGGAACGCCACTGAGCGCCCCGGCCGGTGTGGCCGAGCCGGGCCGCCTGGGCCTCCCGGATGCGGCGCATGGAGTCCAGCAGCAGGAAGCTCATCCGGTACGTCACGAGCGCGACGTCGACGACCGGCGCGGGGACCCCGGCCCGGACCAGACGGGGCAGCAGGTCGGACATGGGCGTGGTGAAGGCGAACAGCAGCACGCCCAGGGAGGCCGCCGAGGTGCGCAGCAGCAACTCACCGGCCCGCAGCGGCCCGTCGTCCGCGAGGGAGACGAACCCCCCCGGCCCGCCCACCTGGACGAGCAGCGTGACCGCGCCGGTCACGCAGAAGCCCAGCGGCACCCGGTAGGCCCGCCACAGCCGCCGGCCGGGCACCCCGGCAGGCCCCAGCAGCACCACCAGGGCGGTCAGGAGGACCAGGGCCGCGCCCGGCCAGGGCGGCAGCGAGATCGCGAGCACGGTGAGGCCGAGCCCGAGCACGGCCTTGTCCACGGGATGGCGGCGGCGCCAGCGACTGCTGTGCGCCGCCGCGTCGATCGGCAGCACCCGGGCTCAGTCCTGTTCTGCGGTGGACTTCCCGGCGGCGCCGGCGAGCGCGCTGTCGGCCTCCCGCTCCAGCGCCCGCTGCTCACCCTGCCTACGGCCCCGGCGCAGACCGAAGTAGTAGGCGAGGACACCGGCGCCGAGAGCCGCCTGGAGGGCGAACAGGGCCGACTCGATCTCACCGGACGGCGGCTCGTACAGCGGTGAGAACCACGGCTCGTAGTCCGGCTTCAGCTCGGTGATCGCCGTCTCGGCCTCGCCGTCGGACCCCGCGAACGGCTCCTTCTTGTGGTCGCCGAGCCCGAGCGCCAAGGGAAGCACCGCGAGCGCGGCCACGGCGAGCAGCAGCGCCAAGTTGATCTTCGTGTTCCTCTTCATCGGGTCACCGCCTCGGTCTCCGTCCGCGCCTGCTTCTTGGCGAGGAGCACGCCCAGCCGGGTCAGTTCGCCCTTGCTGGACTGCACCAGCAGCCGCATCACAAGCACGGTCAGCAGACCCTCGCTCACCGCGAGCGGAACCTGGGTGACGGCGAAGATGGAACCGAACTTGCCGAGCGCGCCCAGGAATCCGCTTGCTGGGTCGGGGAAGGCGAGCGCCAGCTGCACGCTGGTGACGCAGTAGGTGGACAGGTCGGCGACGAACGCGCCGGAGAACACCGCCACCATCAGCGGGGCGTTGGAGCGCCGCAGCAGCTTGTAGAGGGCGTATCCGGCCCAGGGGCCGACGATCGCCATGGAGAAGACGTTGGCCCCGAGCGTGGTCAGGCCGCCGTGCGCGAGCAACAGCGCCTGGAACAGCAGGGTGATGGTGCCCAGCACCGCCATGATGGGCGGCCGGAACAGGATGGCTCCGAGGCCCGTGCCGGTGGGGTGTGAGCAACTGCCGGTCACGGACGGCAGTTTCAGGGCGGACAGGACGAACGTGAAGGCGCCGGACGCACCCAGGAGCAGAGTGCTCTCGGGGTGCTCGCGCACTTCACGGGTGAGTGACCGGACCCCGTGGACGACGAACGGCGCCGACGCGACGCCCCAGGCGACCGCGTGCGCCGGAGGAAGGAAACCCTCGGCAATGTGCATGGCTCAGCAGACCCTCTCCAGCACCTCGTGGATGGTTGACGCGCCTTGGCCGGTCTCCTGGCTGACGGGTACCACCGCCCGGACTCCGCCTTCCCGGGTCACAAGGACCCAGTGGCTGCCCGTGAGGGCCGGAGCCGGACTTCCCGATTCACAGTGGCGAGGGCCGCACCGGCATCACACCGGATTTCCCGTTCACCAAGGCCTGGTGACAATAAGGCCGGGGTAAGGGCGATGACAAGCCACCCAAGGGGCGCGCAAGAGGGCGCCCGCTCGCACACCGGCGCATCCCCCGGCTGATCCACGTGCTCCGGTCAGGGGTCCGCCGTGCGGCGTCCGGGCCGCGTCAGTCGTCGCCTCCGTCGCCGTCGCCCTCCCCGTCCTTCCCGGCTCGGCGCGGCTTCTCCGGCTTCGGCTTCTCCGGCCCGCCGGGGCCCGCCTCTTGGGTCGCAGGGGCGGTGCCGGGCGCGGACGCGACAGGCGTCGGGGATGCGGTCGGCGCGGAGGGAGTGACATCGGCCACGCTGCCGGTGGCCGGCGCGTCGGCCACCGCCGGACCGGCCCCGGGACCGGCCTCGGAATCGGAGGACGAAGAGGACGCGGAGTCGGTGGACGGCGTGGCGGCGGGGCTGCTCGCGCTCGGGGACGCGTCCGGCTCCGTGCCCTCCGCGGTCGTGTCGGGCGAGAACCAGCGCATGCCGATGAGCATCGCGGCGAGGAAGAGCGCCGCGGCGGCTGCCGTCGCGGCCAGTCGCGACCGGTTGCCCGGGCCGCCCCGCCCGCGGGAGCGTCCCGAACGCCCCGCCTGGGCCGCCCGGGCCGCGCTGCGGTGCCCCGGAGTCGCGGGCAGGGCGTACGTGGTCGGACTGCCGGCCCCGGCCGCCGGGTACGGGCCCGGCCCGGCGGGCATCACCGCGGACGTGGTCCTGGGCCGCAGCGGCGGCGAGGCCTCCGGCAGCGGCTCGGGCAGGCCCCGCCAGGCGCCGCCGGCGAACCATTCGGCGGCCTGCTGGGCGGTGGGCCGGTCCTCGGGCTGCTTGGCGAGCAGACCGAGGAGGTAGTTCTCGAAGGCGGGCGGCAGTCCGGCGACACCGAGCTCGCGGGGTGGCACGGGGGCGGAGTCGAGGTGCTGGTGGAGGAGGGCGACGGCGGTGTCGGCCTCGAAGGGCGGGCGCCCGCTGAGGAGCTGGTAGAGCACGCAGCCCAGGGAGTACATGTCGGAGGCGGGCCCCGCCTGCTTGCCCAGGGCACGCTCGGGCGCGAGGTACAGGCCGGTGCCGATGATCTGGCCGGTGGCGGTGAGGGCGGCGCCCGGGTCGTCGAGGAACCGCGCGATGCCGAAGTCGCCGATCTTCAGGGTGCCGTTCGTGTCCAGCAGCAGGTTGGCGGGTTTGACGTCCCGGTGCACGATGCCCTGCCCGTGCGCGGCGGCGAGCCCGGCGGACGCCTGTGCGGCCAGATCGGCCACCTGCTCGGCGGGGAGCGCGCCGGAGCCGTTCAGCACCCCGGCGAGGCTGTCGCCCTCGACCAGCTCCATCACCAGGTACAGCCGGTTGTCGTACTCGCCGAAGTCCAGGACGCCGACCACATTGGGGTGGTTGAGACGCCCGGCGGTCTGAGCCTCCAGACGGAACCGGGAGGTCGCCGTGGCATCGGTGTCCTGGGGGAGCAGCAGCTTCAGGGCCACCGCTCTGGCGAGCGTCTCGTCGTACGCGCGCCAGACCTCTCCCATTCCACCGCGCCCGATCTCAACATCCAGCCGGTAGCGGCCCGCTAGCAGCACTCGTCCTCGTCTCATGCGTGTGGGAAGGTCGTTTGCCGCAGGCCGAACTCCCCGTTTCTGCTCGGGGATTGGTGGGGGATGCCGCAGCCGACCCAGGATACTGGCGCGGCGTGACCACCGATCGCCGCAGCAGTGTCCTCACCGGGCGCCGTCTCGCACATCCCGCGCGAAGAGGTCACCCGCCGGGGTGACGCTCCGGCGCGCTCGGGCGTCCCGGGGCGCCGGTGCCGTCTCAGGCCGTCTGGCCCGCCCCCTTCGCGCGGCGCGGCAACAGGGCCACCGCCAGGGCCGGTACGGCCGCGAGGACCAGCCACGGCACGGCGGCCGGCAGCCCCAGGTCGAGCAGCGAGCCGGTGGCGGCGCTGCCGGCCAGGACGATGAGGCCGGAGACGGACGACAGCGCGCCCATGTAGAGCCCGAGCCGTCCTTCCTCGGCGAGGTCGGGCACCCAGGCGCGGGCGGCGGGCACCACCAGCATCTGCCCCACGGTGAGCAAGATCACGAAGCCCGCGGCCGGCAACAGCCCGGCGGTGCCGGTCCAGCCTGCCGGGCGGGCCGCGGCCACCACCGCGAAACCGGACGCGATCAGCAGCAGGCCCGCGGTCATCGAGCGGCGCAGATCGAGCCGGTCGCCCGCCCAGCGGGCCACGGGCAGCTGGGCGAACACCACCAGCACCGAGGAGAGCGCGAAGAGCCAGGACAGCGGCGCCTGGGAGCCGGCCGCGCGCTGCACCTCGTCCGGCAGGGCCAGATACAGCTGGTTGTAGGCGAGCAGATAGGAGCCGTAGGCGCAGCACAGGGCGAGGAAGCGCCGGTTGCGCAGCAGCGCGCGGGCCCCGCCCCGCTCCCGGACACGGACCCGGCCGGGGATGTGCTGCGGCATCAGCCACAGGTGCCCGGCGAGGACGAGGACGAAGACGGCGGCACCCGCGAGGCACGCGGTGCGGAAGTCCACGGCGAGCAGCAGCGCGCCGAGCAGCGGCCCGGCGAACGCCCCGACCTGGCCCGCCACGCTGAACAGGGCGAGGACCCGGGTGCGCGGCCCGTGGCCGCCCTCCTCCCAGACCACCGCCTGGCGGGCCACCTCGGACTCCACGGCGGGGGAGAACAGCGCGGCGGCGAACCCGATCACCAGCACCGCCCCGATCACGGTCCCCGGCGCCTGCGCGTACCCGAGCCACACGAACCCGGCGATCCGCAGCACGCAACCCGCCAGCACGACCGGCCGCACCCCGAACCGGTCGACGAGCCACCCGCCGACCACGAACAGCCCCTGCTGGCTGAAGGTGCGCAGCCCGAGCACGAACCCGACCAGCCAGCCCGCCATGCCGATCGCGCTGCCGAGGTGCTCGGCGAGGAACGGCAGGACGGCGTAGAAGCCGATGTTGAAGGCGAGCTGGGTGAGGATCAGCAGCCGCAGCAGCGGCGACAGTTCCCGGCACAGGCGCCAGGTGCTGTCACGGGGCTCGGCGTCGGACCCGCGGGCGGCCTCGCGGGCCGGTGCGAGGGGGGCGGGGTCGGTCATCGTTCTTCCGTCTGTGAGGCGGACACGGGCGTCAGGAGGGCGTCGGGGCGGTCCGGTCGCCGGCGCGGGACCGGCACGACCCGGTCCGCGGGCGGTCCGGCCGGGCCGGCGGGCCGGGTACGCCGCCGGGGGAGCCGTACGCCGCCCGCGGCCGTCACCGCGAGCGCCCCGAGCAGGGCGAGTACGGCGGCGGGGAAGAGGACGGCCCACGGGGCGCGCTCGGCGTACGGCTGGTTCTCCGCCAGCAGCAGGCCCCAGTCGGGGGACGGCGGCTGGGCGCCCAGCCCGAGGAAGCCCAGCGCCGCGAGGCTGAGCGCGATGCCCGGCAGCCGGAGCAGGGCGTGCCGGGCGACCGGGGGTGCGACGGCGGGCAGCAGTTCGTGCCGGAGCAGGTACCAGCGGCCGGCACCCAGCGCCCGGGTGGCCGTCAGGTGCGTGGTCGCGCGCTCCTGCCGCAGCAGGGAGGAGGTGTGCGCGGCCAGCGGGCACCAGGCCACGACGGCCACGGCGAACGCGGGCGTCCAGGGTCCGCTGCCCAGGGCACCGGTGACGAGGAGCCCGGCCAGTACGGGCGGTACGGCGCTGAGGGTGTCGACCAGCGGCCCGGACACCCTCGGCAGCAGCCCCAGCAGCCCGGCGACGAGGGCGGCGGCACTCACCGCGAGTGCGGTGCCGAGGGTGGTCAGCGCGCCGTGCGAGATGCGGGCGAGCACGTCCCGGCCGAGCGCGTCCGTGCCGAAGGGATGCTCAAAGGAGGGGGCGTGCAGCCGGGCGAGGGTGTCCAGGGCGAGCGGGTCGCGGGGCAGCCCGAAGCCGATGACGGCGGCCAGCAGCCCTCCGTAGAGCAGGGGGAGGGTGCGGGGCGCGGGCGGCCGGGGCCGGTGCAGGGACTGCAGGGCGCCGTCGCGCAGCGCCGGACCGATCAGCAGGCGGGCGGCGAGCCGGGCGAGGAGCCCCGCGGTGACCGCGAGCAGGACGAGGGCGAGGGTGCCGGTCTGCAGGACGGGCAGGTCCTGCGCGAGTGCGGCCTGCAGGGTGAGCCGGCCCAGGCCCGGGATGTCGAAGATCTGCTCGACGGCGACCGATCCGCCGGTCAGGCCGACCACGAACAGCGCCAGGTTCGGCAGCAGTCCGGGCACGCAGCGGCGCACCGCCTGCCGCGCCAGGGACCTCGACGGCACACCGCGGGCCGCGGCCGCCATCGCCCAGGGTTCTGCGAACGCGCCGGGCAGCAGGTCGTCGAGCATCCGCCCCAGCACCGCCCCGGCGGGCAGACCGAGGGCGAGTGAGGGCAGCACCATCCACTGCGGCCCGTACCAGCCCAGGGCGGGCAGCCAGCCCAACTGCACACCGATCACCGAGGCCAGCACCGCGGCGACGAGGAACTCGGGCAGCGCGGCCAGCACCGCCGTCGCCGTCCCGCCGGGGCGGCGCGCCCCGAGCCGGCCCCGCGCGCCCAGCCGGAGCGTACGGGCGCAGACGGCGGCCACCGTGCCCGCGGCGACCACCAGGGCCCCGGCCATCAACAGCAGCGACGCGCCGAGCGCCTGCCCGACGCCGGGCAGCACCTGGCTGCCGGACACCCAGGACGTGCCCGCGTCGCCGTGCAGCAGTCCGCCCAGCCAGCGGCCGAGCAGGGCGAGCGGGCCGTCGTCCAGGCCGAGGTCGTCGCGGATGGCGCGCAGGGTCTCGGGATCGGGGTCGCGGTCCGCCGACCGCGCCCGGAGCACGGTCAGCGCGGGGTCGGTACGTGACAGCCACGGCAGCAGGCCGATACCGCACACCAGGGCGGCCACGAGCACGGTCCGCCACAGCAGCGTCGGGGCGCCACCGCCCGCGAGGGAGCGCACACGGGCGGCGGCACCGTTCGTCCAGGGGGTCTTCGAGCTGTTCAGCGCCGGGTCCCCGTCCCTATGAGGGTGCGCTCGTACGGATCGGGCAGCGCGCCCCGGACGGACGTCGCGATGCCCGCGACGAGCTTCAGATGCACCAGCGGGATCACCGAGTCGGTGCCGAGGACGGCCGCCTCCGCCTTCATGGCGGCGTCCTGCCGCTCGGCGGTGTCGGACTCGGCCTGGGCGGCGGCGACCAGCTCGTCCACCTTCCTGTCGCACAGGAACGACAGGTTGTTGGAGCCGTCGCAGGTGTAGTCGCTCGCGAGGACGGTGACCGGGTCACCGGTGTCCAGCATCATGTTGCGGGAGAAGACCGCGGCGTCGAACTTGCCGCCCAGCAGGTCGCCTTCAAGGCGCGCGTACGTGCGCACCTCCAGCTTCACCTCGAACCCCGCCTTCCGCAGCTGCTGTTGGAGCACCTGGGCGGTCTCCGGCAGCTCGGGCCGGTCGCTGTAGGTGGCGAGGGTGATGCGCTCGCCGTCGGGGCCGGTCGCCCGCGCCCGCCCGGTCGGCTCGACGCGCTTGCCGGCGGCCCAGGTCAGGGCCGGGCCGAACAGGCCCTGCGCGGGCACGGCGTAGCCCTCGTAGGCGCCCTTGGCGATGACCGAGGGGTCGATCGCCTCGCGTGCGGCCGCCCGCAGCCCCGCGTCGGTGAACGCACCGGACTTGGTGTTGAGGTACAGGCTGGTGTTGCGGGCGGTGTCGACCTCGTGGACGTCGTCCTCGTCCAGGGAGGCGACCTGGGCGACGGGCAGGGACTCGGCGATGTCGACGTCGCCGGTGCGCAGGGCGTTGGCGCGGGCGGTGCCGTCGGAGACGAACCGGGCGGTGACGCCGGACGCCTGGGCCCGGCCGCCCCAGTAGTCGTCGAAGCGGTCCAGCGTGGCCGCGGTGTCTCCGTCGATCCTGGTGAGTGCGAAGGGGCCGGTGGCGGTGCCTTCGACGTTCACCGTGCCCTTTGTGTCGTAGGCCTTCGGCGCGAACACCGCGAGGGAGGGGTTCGACAGCCGCAACGGCAGGACGGGGTCGGCCTCGGCGGTGCTGACCCGGACCCGCTGGTCGTCCTCGGCCGCGGCGGTCAGCTTCACTCCCGCGAGCGCCGACGGTGCCGGGTCGGCCTTCCCGGCGGCGGTGAGGGCGGCGGCGACGGCCTTGGCGGTGACGGCCTCGCCGTTCTGGAACCTCGCGTCCCGCAGGGTGAACAGCCAGCTCCTGCCGCCGTTCTCACTGCTCCACGACTCGGCCAGCGCGGGGACCGCCGTGCCGTTCGCGTCCAGCTTGGTCAGCCCTTCGATGACGCCGAGCCGGGACAGGAGCATCGCGTCCTGGCCGTACGGCGAGTAGTTCTCGGTCGGGGCGAAGGGCAGGGCGACACGCAGCCGGGCGCCGTCGCCGGAGCCGGAGGAGGCCGACGCGTCGTCGCCGGAGGACGCGAAACAGCCGGAGAGCAAGGGCAGCACGAACAGCCCGGCTATGAGCCGGCGGGGAGTTCTCATAGTGTATATGAATACCATTTTCGTTAAGTGAGCGGTATCTCGAAGTGCACGACGCCGCTGCCCCCGCCGGGCACCTCCTCCCGCTCGTCGCAGACCACCTTGCCCAGCGCCCGCCACAGGCCCAGCGCGCCCGGGGAGTGCGGATAGGTGTGCAGATACACGGACCGGTATCCGCCGTCGGTCCGGGCGAACTCCAGCAGGCCGTCCACCAGTTGCCGGGCCAGGCCGCGCCGCCGGTGCTCGGGACGCACGTACACCCGCCGGAGCTGAGCCGTCTCGCCCGAGGGGAACCGCTCGGCCAGCCAGTGCGGGTTCGGCGGGTGCTCCGGGCCGCGGGCGTCCAGTGCCGCCGTGGCCGCCACCGTCCCGTCCCGCTCGTCCACGGCCACCAGGAGGGCGTGCCGGGGCGGTGTGACGTAGAACGGCACCGGGTCGATGATGTCGGCGTGCCATCGCGGCACGTAGCCCGTGCCGAAGTCGCGGTACACGGCGTCGAGCATCACCGCCCGGGCCCCGTCGATGTCGGCCGTGGTGGCTGCTCTGATGCTGTAGTCACGCATTTGCGCATCATATGCAAGAAGGGTTCGTGCCTCAGTCGGGGGCCGCGGACGTGATGTGGCTCAGCACGCACAGCCAGCGGCCCTGCCGCCGCACGAACACGTCCGTCGTCCACTCGTCGGCGTCGTACTGCTCGCCCCTGTAGTGGGCGGTGTTCGTCACCCGGCACGTCACCAGTGCGGTGTCGCCGTGGATCCGGACGCGGGGGTCGGTCCTGAGGTCCATCGCCGAGTGGGTGAGTGCGCCGGACGCGACGAGGGAGAGGAACTTCTCCCTCGGGTCGATCCCCGATGCGGAGACGATGACCCACTCGTCCGCCATGAACTCCGCGATCCGCGCGGGGTCGTCGGAGACGATCGCCTCGGCCCAGCTCTTCGCCAGCCGGGCGAGATGGAGTTCATCTGCCGGATCGGGCTCTTCGTCCATGTCGCGCCGGTGGTCGTGTCCGGGCGGGCCCTCAGCTCTCGGACGGGGCGAGCACCACGAAGTCCGCGTTCGCCGGGTCGAGGCAGACGGCGAGCCGGCCGACGCCCTCCATGTCCACCGGGCCCATCTGCACGCTGCCGCCGTTCCCGGTGACCTGCGCCACCGCGGCGTCGCAGTCCTCCACGGCGAAGACCGGGTGCCAGTACGGCCGTCCGCCCGTCACCGCCAGGTCCTCCTTGCCGAGTTGCATGAGCCCGCCGTGCATCCGGTCCTCGGGCAGTCCCGCCGGGGTGATCAGGGTGTACGTGCCGGCGCCGCCCGGCAGCGGCATGTCGCTGAACTGCCAGCCGAAGAGGCTGCCGTAGAAGTCCCGCGCGCCCGCGGCGTCGGTCGTGTACAGCTCGGTCCACGACAGCGAGCCCGGCTGATCCACCAGTTCCACGCCCTTGTTCGTGCCCGGCTCCCAGACGGCGAACTGACCGCCCAGCGGGTCGCTGTACTGCGCCATCCGGCCCCAGTCGTCGAGGCCCATCGGCGCGACCCGCACGGTGCCGCCCGCCTGCTGCACGGCCTGGGTCGTGGCGTCCGCGTCGGTGACGCTGTAGTAGAGCATCCAGGCCGGGCGCGCGCCCTCCTCGGTGAGCTTGCCGAGCCCGGCGACGATCTTGCCGTCCTTCTTGAACATCCCGCCCTCGAAGTCCCCGTCCTCGCCCATGGACTCGTAGTCCCAGCCGAGGACGGCGCCGTAGAAGGCGGCCGCGGCCGGGACGTCCGGAGCGCCCAGGTCGAGCCAGCAGGGGGAACCGGGGACGTAGTCCGTCGTGATCATGGCGATGCTTTCCCTTCGGCGGGGCCTGTGTGCCCAGCGTGACACCGAGCACCGCCCGTCGCCCGTCGGCCGCTCGCCGTTCGGGGGACCCCGGCGGATGCCGGGGGCGGTGTCAGTGGACCGACAGCCCGCCGTCGACGAAGACCGACTGCCCGGTCACGTAGGCGGACGCCGCGCTCGCCAGGAAGACCGCCGCACCCGCGAAGTCCTCGGCGAGACCGTTGCGCCCGATCATCGTGCGGGCGGCGAGGGCGGCCACCTTCTCCGGGTCCGAGGACAGCCGCACGTTGAGCGCTGTCATGACGAAGCCCGGCACGAGGAGGTTGCAGGTGACCCCGCGCGGCGACCACGCCTCGGCCTGGGAACGCGCCAGTGCCTCCAGCCCGCCCTTGGAGGCGCCGTAGGCGCCGCTCTGGACGAACGCGCGATGCGCCTGCTGCGAGCTGATGTGGACGATCCGCCCGTACCCGCGCTGCGCCATACCGGGTCCGAAGCGCTGCCCCAGCAGGAACGGCGCCTCCAGGTTGACCGCCATCGTGGCGTCCCAGACGTCCTCGCCCAGCTCGTCCATCGGCGGGCGCAGGTTGATCCCGGCGCTGTTGACGAGGATGTCGGGCTCCCCGAACTCCCCGGCCGCCCGTTCGGCGGCCGTCCGCACCCCCTCGCGGGTGCTCAGATCCGCGCTGACCCACGCGGCGCGGCAGCCCTCGGCCGTGAGCTCCTCGACCGTCGCGGCCAGCCCGGCCTCGCCGCGGGCCACGACCACCACGCTCGCCCCGGCCCGCGCGAGGGCGCCGGCGATGGCGCGGCCGATCCCGGAACTGCCGCCGGTGACCACCGCGACCCGCCCCTCCAGGGAGAACAGCTCGGAAAGGTAGTCCCGCGGCGCCTGGGACGGTGACGTCGCCCCGGTCTGCCGGGGTGGCTGGGTCGGCTCGGGCGAGGGCGTCGGGTGGGTCGTCATGGCGACCCACTCTAGGTCGATCATCCGGCCGGCCGTCGAGCGGTGCCGATCGCCCCGCGGGATCGCCCGGCGAGCCCTGGCCGACCTCTCGCGTACATACCCCTGGGGGGTATACAGTCGGGTTCATGGACCACACCGCTCATGAACCTGAGAAGCATCGGCACGGGGCCGCGTCCTGGGGGACCGCCGTGAAGGCGACGCTGCACTGCCTGACCGGGTGCGCGATCGGCGAGATCCTCGGCATGGTGATCGGCACGGCGGCGGGATGGGGCAACGTGCCCACCATGGTGGTGGCGATCGCGCTGGCGTTCCTCTTCGGCTACTCGTTCACCCTGTTCGCTGTCCTGCGCGCAGGCCTCGACCTCAAGGCCGCGATCCGGGTCGCCCTCGCCGCGGACACGGTCTCGATCGCGGTGATGGAGCTCGTGGACAACCTCATCATCGCGTTCACGCCGGGCGCGATGGACGCCGAACTGTCGCACGGTCTCTTCTGGTACGCCCTCCTGGGCGGTTTCGCGGTCGCCTTCCTGATCACGACCCCGGTCAACAAGTGGATGATCGGCCGCGGCAAGGGTCACGCCGTGGTCCATGCCCACCACTGACGCGACGTCACGTCCCCCACGGCGCCAGGGAACCCGGCCGGACCCGGAGCCGTTGACCCGGTATGACGCATGGGGAGTGGGCGGGGCGACTGCTCCCGTTGCTGATCGTCGCGGGCGCTCTGGCGGTGGTCACGAACCTCTTTCGGGCGCGGGACCGGTCCGCGCCGCGACGAACGACGACCGGGCGCCGAACAACCACGGCCCGCCGGTCGGCACATGGAGCAGCGGCGCATACGCCTTGAGCCCCCACCATGCCCCGGCCTTCTTCTCCTCACCGACCCGCTCCGCCAGCCAGTCCTGCACCTCGGCGGCCGTCCGCGGCCGGTCGGCGAAGTCGAGCAACTCCGGGAGCAGCGCCTGGCCGTCGGCCGGCGTGAGCCCCGCCGCGGCGAAGCGGTACCCGAGCCGGGGGGCGTACAGCGTCTGCTGCATCGCCTCCCGGAACACCTGATCGTCGTCCGCGTGGACCGCGTGCAGCGTGATCCGCATCAGGGTCGCCTTGACCACCTCACGGCCCGCAAAGGCGGCGTCCAGCTCGGCCGGCGCGAACCCGGCCAGCCGGTTCCACAGCGCGACGTAGGGCGAGGCGGCGTGCTGCGCCTGGCGTCCCGCGGACCGATCACCGGCCCCCGCAGCGTGGTGCGCATGTCTTCCAGGGGGCGGTGTCCATGACGATCTCCTCGGGACGCGGGCCCGTGCTGACATCACCAGCCTCTCGCCGACCGCGGAGCGACGCATGTCCGGAGCGTGCGCCGCCGCACGGGGAGGGCCGTGCCGGTTCCGGCCCTGCGCCCGCAGGCTCGCGTCAGGCCGGGGTGACCTCCACCGGCAGCTTCTTGATGCCGTTGACGAAGTTGGAGCGGACCCTCGGGACGTCACCGGCCAGGCGGATGTCCGCCAGGCGCGGGATCAGTTCCTCGAACATGATGCGGATCTCGGTGCGGGCGAGCAGGTTGCCCAGGCACAGGTGGGGGCTGCCCTTGCCGAAGGTGACGTGGTCGTTGTCGCGGCGCGTGACGTCGAAGTCGTAGGGGTTGCCGAAGACCTTCTCGTCGCGGTTGCCGGAGGCGAACCACATCACCACCTTGTCGCCCTCCCGTACGCGCTTTCCGCCCAGCTCGACATCGCGCGTGGCGGTGCGGCGGAAGTGGTAGACGGGGGAGGCCCAGCGCAGGAACTCCTCGACCGCGACCGGGATCAGCGAGGGGTCCTCCTGGAGGCGGGCCAGCTGCTCGGGGTGCTGGATGAGCGCCAGCATCGAGTGGGAGATGGTGTGCCGGGTGGTCTCGTTTCCGGCGACGACCAGGAGCAGGAAGTAGTTGTCGAAGTCCTGCGGGGAGAGCGGGACGCCGTCGCGGGGTGTGGTGTTGACCAGGCGGGAGACCAGGTCGGTGCCGTCGCCGCCCCGGCGCTGCCGGGCCAGCTCGCGGCCGTACTCGAAGACCTCCAGCGAGGCGGGGGAGCGGAAGGGCAGATCGCGGTACTGCTCGCTCTCCTCGCTGTGCAGCAGGACGTCCGCGTAGTCGGGGTCGGTGTGCCCGATGATGCGGTTGCCCCAGTCGATGAGCCTCTGGTTGTCCTCCGGGGGCACGTCCAGCAGCCGGGCGAGCACGTTGATGGGGAAGTCCGCCGAGACGTCCTCGACGAAGTCGAAGCGGCCCTTGACAAGGGCGGCGTCGAGGGTCCTCGCGGTCAGCCCGCGCAGGAAGTCGGTGTAGCCGCTGATCACGTTCGCACCGAACTGCCGCTGGATCAGGCTCCGCAGGGCCCGGTGACGCACCCCGTCCAGTTCGAGGATCGAGGCGCGCTTCTTGATCTGGTCGTCGTCGACCTCCTCCAGGTTGACGAACTTCGTCGACGTGAAGGTCTCCGCGTCACGGTCCACCCGCACGATGTCCTCGTGCCGGGTCAGCGACCAGAAGCCGGAGTTGGGCGCCTCCTCGGGCTGCCAGTGCACCGGGTCCTCGTGGCGCAGGGTGTGGAACATCCGCCACGGCGTCACACCGTCGGTGAAGCGGTCCAGGTCGGAGAGGTCCACGTCGGCCAGGGGCAGCGGCTCGCGCACGGCGTCGGTCGGGGTCTCGGTGGTCATCGGCGGCTCCTCGGCGTCACAGGGGGCGTCACAGGTGGTAGGCGTACTCGGTGAACTCCCAGTCCGTGACATGCCGGTGGAAGCGTTCGACCTCGTCGCGTTTGTAGGAGAGGAAGGACGTGGTGAACCCCTTGCCGAGCAGGTCGGTCAGGGCGGTGTCCGCCTCCAGCGCGTCCAGCGCGGCGGGCAGGGTCTGCGGCAGAACGGCCGAGCGGGCGGTGTCGTAGCCGTAGCCCTCCAGCGGGGCGGGCGGTTCCTCGCCGGCCAGCACGCCCAGCAGGGCGGCGGCCGTCGTGGCGGCGATCGCCAGATAGGGGTTGGCGCTGGCGTCGCCGAGGCGCAGTTCGAGCCGGGCACCGGTGCCGCGCTCGGGCGGGATGCGCACCATGGCGCTGCGGTTGTCCAGCCCCCAGTCGATCAGCCAGGGCGCGAGGGTGTCCGGGCCGAAGCGCTTGTACGAGTTGACCGTGGGGTTGAGCAGCGCGGCGAGAGCGGGCGCGTGGGCGAGGACGCCGGCGACGGCGTGCCGGGCGGTGGCGGACAGGCCGTACGCGCCCGACGGGTCGTCGAAGGTGTTGCGGCCCTCCTCGTCGTCGCAGGACAGGTGGAGGTGGAAGCCGGAGCCGCCCGCGTCGTTGAAGGGCTTGGCCATGAAGGTGGCCAGCCGGCCCTCCTTGCGGGCCAGTTCCTTGATCGCGGCCTTGAAGCGGAAGGAGCGGTCGGCGGCCGACACGGCGTCCGAGTGGACCAGGTTGATCTCGATCTGGCCGCCGTCGAACTCGTGGTTGCCGCTGAGCGCCCCGACCTTGAGATCGCGTACGTGGCGCAGGGTGCGCAGCAGGTGGTTGTCCGGGTCGGCGCGCAGCCCGGCGGTGTAGACGACCCCGGGGTCGGGCGCGTAGCGGCGCCAGCCGCCCGACGGGTCCGGCTCGCACAGGAAGTACTCGAGCTCGGGCCCGACGACCGGCCGCAGCCCGTGCTCGGCGCACCGGGCGAGGACGGACCGCAGCAGATCGCGGGGCGACTCGGGCGCGGGCGCGCCGGTCGCCGGGTCGACGACCTCGCCCAGACAGGCGGCCACCCCCGGCTCCCAGGGCAGCGGCACCAGCGTGTCGAGGTCCGGGCGGACGCAGATGTCCGGCAGCCCCGCGTCCAGCCCGCCGCTGACCGGGACGACGTCCCCCTGCGGGCTGGTGTGGTAGACGGCCCGGCAGAACGCCAGGCCGTGCTCACAGGCCCGGGGCAGCTCTTCGAGCAGCACGTCACGCGCCCGGTCGGTGCCGATCAGGTCGGGGTAGGTCACCCGGACCACGTCGATGCCGTCGGCGGCGAGCCGGTCCATGTGGCGGCGGACTTCTTCGGAATCGTGAGCGCTCACCGTTGTCTCCTCGGGCGGACGTCGGGACACCTCCGGGACACGGGGGCCGGGGAGGCGGGTGGCGTGAGGGCGAGCGTCCGGGCGCGGCGGTGCCAGGACCGCCTGGTGCTCGTTTGATGCCAAACGGTAAGGCGGGGCGAGGGGCCCCGCAAGAGGGCCGGGGCGAGAATTTATCCATCCGGATAGCTCTTGACCAGACCCCTGCCCCTGCCTACCTTGTTTGAAGCCAAACGAGTTCGGAGTGCTTCTCACGCACCCCGTTGGCCGGGGCCCGGCCCCTTCCGGCCGGGCCCCTTTCCTTCCGCTTCGACGCCCTCACATTCAGGAGGACCGGCCATGAAGGTCGTCGTCGACATGAACAAGTGCCAGGACCACGGACAGTGCGTCTTCTCGGCCCCCGACGTCTTCCGGATGGACGACGACGGCCGCCTGGCCTACGTCCCCGACCCCGACGACGCCCTGCGCGACGAGGTCGAGGAGGCCGCGGACGTCTGCCCGCTCCAGGCCATCCGGATCGAGGACTGACATGAGCGGGCGCATGATCGTCGCCGGTGCCTCCCTCGGTGGACTGCGGGCCGCGGAGCAGCTGCGCGCCGTGGGCTGGACCGGCGGCATCACGGTGATCGGCGACGAGCCGCACCCGCCGTACAACCGGCCCCCGCTGTCCAAGGAGGTCCTCGCGGGCAAGGCGTCCTTCGACTCCCTTGCCTTCACGCCGAAGGCCTCCGCGACGGGCGTGGAGTGGCGGCTCGGCACGAGAATCGTCTCCGCCCGGCTCGCCGGCCGGACCGTCGAACTCGACGACGGCGCGGTGCTCTCCTACGACGGTCTGGTCGTCGCCACCGGGATGCGGCCCCGCCGGCTGCGCTGCCCCGGGCCGGTCGCGGGCCGCCACACGGTCCGGACCATCGACGACGCCCAGGTGCTGCGGGACGAGCTGACCCGGCCCGGCGTACGGGTCGTCGTGGTCGGCGCCGGGTTCATCGGCTACGAGGTGGCCGCCACGGCGGTCGGCCTCGGTGCCGCCGAGGTGACCGTGGTCGATTCGCTGCCGCTGCCGATGGTCGCACCGCTCGGGGAACCGATCGCCCGGGAACTGCGCCGGCGGCACGAGGAGCGCGGGGTCCGCTTCGTGCTCGGTGCGGGTGTGGCCGGGTTCGAGGGCGGGAACCGTGTCACCGGTGTCGTGCTGGCTGACGGGTCCGTGCTGCCGGCCGACGTCGTGGTGGAGTCCGTGGGATCGGTCGCCAACACCGAGTGGCTGGAGGGCAACGGACTCGACCTGAGCGACGGCGTGCTCACCGACGGGCAGCTGCGCGTCGGCGGCCGTCCCGACGTCGTCGCGGTGGGCGATGTCGCGCGCTTCCCCAACGCCCGCTACGACGGTGTGCCGCGGCGGGTCGAGCACTGGTCGGTGCCGACCGACTCGGCCAAGCACGCGGCGAAGGTGCTGGTGGCCGGCGACGCGGGCCCGGCGCCCTTCGCGCCCCTCCCCACCTTCTGGAGCGACCAGCACGACTTCCGGTTGCAGTCCTTCGGTGCGCCCGTCCTGGGGCTCGGCGACGTCCGGGTCCTCGACGGGCACCTCTCGGGGGACGTGCTGGTCGGGTACCACCGCGACGGGCTGCTGGTCGGTGTCGTCGCCCTCGGCGGACCCTCGGCGGCCCGGACCGCCGCCCGGTACCGCGCCGAACTGCTGAAGCAGCCCGCCCTCACCTCGCAAGGAGCCCTCTCGTGACCGGACTTCGCGGATACTTCCACCCCAAGACGGAGACGGGCGCGTCGTCGCTGATCCCCTCTCCGCCGTGGCGCTACTCCGGTGACCTGCTCACCGTCGAGTACCGGACGGATCCCGCACGCGTACGTGAACTGCTCCCCGAGCCGCTGGAGTTGGCGGACGAGGACCCGGGTGCCGTCGCCCTGATCTGGGCCGACTGGCAGTCGTGCTCGGCGTCGGGGGAGGAGCTGCTGGATCCCGTGCGGGCGCAGTACAAGGAGGCGTTCGCGGTCGTGCGGTGCCGGTTCCGGGGGCAGACGTACTCGCGGTGCGTCCACATCTGGGTGGACAAGGACTTCGCGATCGCGCGGGGGCTGCACCAGGGGTATCCGAAGAAGCTCGGCTCCATCCACCAGACGCGGCCGCATCCCTACGGACCCGCCCCGCGGATCGAGGCGGGGGCCCGGTTCGGGGCGACGCTGGCGGCTGCGGACCGGCGTCTGGCGCAGGCCGTGGTGACGCTGCGGGAGCCGTCCGGGAGCGGCGGGTTCGTCAACGCGCATCCCATGGCGCATCACCGGTGGCTGCCGTCGATCGAGAAGGGCAAGGGGCTTGCTCTCGATGAGCTGATCGAGTCCGGGGCCGCGTCCTTCGAGGGTGGTCAGGCGTGGGTGGGCGATGCGGATCTGGAGTTGTTCGAGGCGCCGACGGAGGAGCTGGCGCGGCTGGAGATCCGGGAGCCGATCGCTGCCTACTACCGGCAGGTCGGGGTGGTGTGGGACGGAGGACGGCTGCTGGAGAGTGGTACGTCCGGGGCGGGTGCCGAGTAATGCCGGTGGGCGGGTGCGGGGTTCGTCGTGGCTTGTCGCGCAGTTCCCCGCGCCCCTGGGTAGTGCGATTCCCCTCGTTTGAATGGAACTCTTCTTATGCCTGACAACATCACCGTCGCCGGGGTATCCGTCGACACCCGGCACTGGATCGGGGGGCGTCGTATCGCCTCCGCCGGGACCTTCACCGATCACTCTCCCATCGACGGCGCCGCGCTCGGCGAGATCGCCCGGGGCGGGCCCGCCGAGGCCGAAGCCGCTGTCGCCGCCGCCCGGGACGCGTTCCCCGGCTGGGCCGCCACCCCCCGTGCCGATCGCGCCCGCATCCTGCACGCCGTCGCCGACGGTGTCGAGAAGCGGACCGAGGAGCTGGCGATCGTCGAGACCACGGACAACGGGGCGCTGCTGCGCTCCCACCGCCGGGGCGTCATGCCCCGCGTCGCGCACAACTTCCGGTTCTTCGCCGACTGGCTGCTCCGGCTCGACCACGAGGACTTCGAGACGCGCGGGCACACCAACCACGTCAGCTGGGACCCGGCCGGGCCCTGCGTACTGATCACGCCGTGGAACGCGCCCCTGATGCTGGCCACCTGGAAGGTCGCCCCCGCCCTCGCGGCCGGCGACACCGTCGTCCTCAAGCCCGCCGAGTGGTCGCCGCTGACCGCCTCCCTGCTGGCCGACATCGCCGCGGAGGCCGGACTGCCCGCCGGTGTCCTCAACGTCGTCCAGGGATACGGCTCCGAGATCGGCGACGCGCTCACCTCCCACCCCGACGTGCGCCGCATCAGCTTCACCGGGTCGGTGCCGACGGCCAAGCGGATCGCGGAGTCCGCCGCCGCGAACCTCACACCCCTCAGTCTCGAACTCGGCGGCAAGTCGCCCCTGTTGGTCTTCGCAGACGCCGATCTCGAACTGGCCGTCGACCTCGCCGTGGAGCAGTACGACAACGCCGGGCAGGTCTGCCTGGCGGCGACCCGGCTGCTCGTCGAGGAGCCGGTGGCCGAGGAGTTCACCCGCCGGTTCGTGGAGAAGGCCACCACCCTGCGGCAGGGCGACCCGCGTGACGAGGACACCGACGTCGGGCCCAACATCCACCCCCGCCAGCTGGAGAAGATCGACGGATTCGTGCGGCGGGCCGTCGCGGCCGGGGCACGGGCGGTCATCGGCGGGCGGCGCGGGGACGGGCAGTACTACGCGCCGACGCTGCTCACCGACGTCGCCCAGGACTCGGAGATCGTGCAGGAGGAGGTCTTCGGGCCGGTGCTGACCCTCCAGACCTTCATCGGCGAGGACGAGGCCGTACGGCTCGCCAACGACACCCGGTTCGGGCTGGCCGCCACCGTCGCGACCGGCGACCGGGAGCGTGCCGAACGGGTCACCGCGCGGCTCGTCGCCGGCACCGTCTGGGTCAACTGCTTCTTCGTACGCGACCTCCAGGCACCCTTCGGCGGCTCCCGGCAGTCCGGGGTCGGCCGCGAGGGCGGCACCTGGAGCTTCGACTTCTACTGCGACCTGAAGAACACCGTCACCGCCCCGAAGGGATGGGACCAAAACCATGGGTGAGATCGTCGGGGCCGGGCTGCTCGCCCACGTGCCCACCATCGTGCTGCCCGAGGCCGACCGGCTGGAGCTCAACGAGGGCAAGGAGATCACCCTCGTCACCGGGCTGCGGGAACTGCGCAGGGACGTCTTCGAGCGAGATGCCGCCAATGATTACGACACCGTCGTGGTCCTTGACTCGCACTGGGCGACCACCGTCGAGTTCGTCGTGACCGCGCAGACGCGCAGGGCCGGGCTCTTCACCTCCGAGGAACTCCCGCGCGGCATGTGCAGGATGCCGTACGACTTCCCCGGCGACCCCGAACTCGCGCACAACGTGGCCGCGTTCGCCGACAAGCACGGCACCTGGATCACGCCGATCGATGACGAGTACCTGCCGATCTACTACGCCACCCTCAACCTCTGGAAGTACCTGGGGGAGGGGCTGCCGGACAAGCGGTGGGTCACCATCGGCGTCTGCCAGACCGGCGACATGGAGGACCACCTGCGGCTCGGGCGGGCGCTGGCCGACGGGATCGCCGCGACCCCCGGGCGGCGGGTGCTGCTCATCGCCTCCGGCGCCCTCTCGCACACCTTCTGGCCGCTGCGCGAACTGCGCGACCACGAGGCCGGCGACCCGGTGCACATCCGCACCCCCGAGGCCCGCGAGGCGGACTACGAGCGTATCGCCTGGTTCAAGGAGGGCCGCCACGACAAGGTCCTCGACACCATGGACGAGTTCTGGCGGTACAAGCCCGAGGCGAAGTTCTTCCACTACCTGATGATGGCCGGCGCCCTCGGCGAGCAGGCCTGTGTCGCCAAGGCCCGCCAGTACGGCGCGTACGAGAACTCCGTCGGCACCGGCCAGGCCCACCTCTGGTTCGACCGCCCCGCCGGCGGCTGGACCGCAGACCTCACCTCCGCGCAGGAGTCCACCCATGCCTGAGTACCGCCGCATCCTCCTCGACGGCGCCGTCGTCCAGGTCACCGTCGACGGCGGCGAACTCGTCGCCGGGGACGGCCGCCGCGTCAAGACCGAGACGGCCCGGCACCTGCCGCCGGTCGTGCCGTCCAAGATCGTCGCCGTGCATCTCAACCACCGCAGCCGGGTCGACGAGTTCCGGATCGGGCTCCCCGGCACGCCGACCTATTTCCACAAGCCGACCTCGTCCCTCAACGCCCACCGGGGCGCGATCGTCCGCCCCGAGGGCTGCAAGTGGCTCAACTACGAGGGCGAGGTCGCCATCGTCATCGGGAAGACCGCCCGCAACATCTGCCCGGAGGACGCGGGCGAGTACATCGCCGGCTACACCGTCGCCAACGACTACGGCCTGCACGACTTCCGCGACACCGACGCCGGGTCGATGCTGCGCGTGAAGGGCTCCGACACCCTCTGCCCGCTCGGCCCCGGCCTGGTCACCGACTGGGACTTCCACGGCAAGCGGCTGCGGACGTACGTCAACGGAGAGGTGGTGCAGGACGGTTCGACCGACGAGATGACCTGGGACATGCACTACCTCGTCGCCGACATCGCCCGCACCATCACCCTGTACCCCGGGGACGTCCTGCTGTCCGGCACGCCCGCCAACTCGCGGCCCGTCCAGCCGGGCGATGTCGTGGAGGTGGAGGTCGAGGGGCTCGGGCGGCTCACCAACCACATCGTCACCGGCCCGACCGCCATCCGTACGGACGTGGGCGCCCAGCCCACCGAGTCGGAGGAGGTCCTCTCGACCGCGCTCGGCGGCGACTGGGAGTTCCGTGGCATCCGGCCCCCGCGCCGTTGACCACGTGTATCCGGTCGCCGCGTCGCCGATGACGTGGCATCCGGTGCCCGCGTCGCCGGGCGGGACGCCCCGGGTAGGGTCACGGGCATGACCGAGCCCGCCGGGCGCCGACCCCGCAAGCGCGTGAACTACGGCACGGGCCGTGAGGCCCTGCTGGAGGCCGCCGTGCGGGTCGTGGCCCGGGGCGGTCTGCGCAGGCTCACCTACCGGGCCGTCGCCGAGGAGGCCGGGGTCACCCACGGCCTCGTCGTGCACCACTTCGGTTCCCGCGACGCCCTGATCGAGGAGGCCGTGGCCCACGCCATCCGCTCCTCCCTGAGCAGCAGCGCCCTCGAACCGGGTACCGGCGAGGTCGCCGACTTCTCGGTGGGTCTCACGGACATGGTGGAGGCCGGGCCGGACCTCCAGGCGTTCCAGTACGAACTGCTCCTGGAGTCCCGGCGCCGCCCCGAGCTCCTGGCCCACCTGCGGTCCCTGTACGACGAGTACTTCGACGCGACCCGGCGCGAACTCACCCAGATGCTGCCCGGCCCGGTCGACGAGGGCCTGTCCCGGATGGTGTTCGCCACGCTGGAGGGACTCGTCCTGCACCAGCTGGTCTTCGGAGAGCGCGAGGTCATCGACGAGGCCCTGGGTGAGCTGCGCTCGGTGCTGCGGCTGCTCGCCGATCGCCGCGGCGACGAGGCCTGACCCTCCCGGGCCTCCTCCCGCCCCGGACTCCGGCCCCTCCCGTCCCGCACCTCCCGCAATTCCTCGTCCCTCACCCCTTGCCAAACGGATAGTTCCGCCCCACGATGAGGCAACTCGTTTGGCCTGAAACGATCCTTCCTCCCCTCTGGCAGGTGATCCGAGTGGACAGTCAGACGGTCTCCCGGCACGCGACGGAACCGGATGCGCCCACCGCAGGCACGCTCAAGCCCAACGCCCTCGGCGTCCTGGGCATCCTCTTCTTCGTCCTGTCCGCCCAGGCCCCGCTGACCGGCATCGCCGGGGCGGCCCCCATCGCCGTGGCCCTCGGCAACGGCCCCGGCGTCCCCGCCGCCTACCTGGTGGCGGGCCTGGTGATCCTGCTGTTCTCGGTGGGCTTCGTCGCCATGGGGCGCCATGTGGTGGACGCGGGCGCCTTCTACACCTATATCGGCAAGGGCCTGGGCCGCACCACCGGCACCGGCAGCGCGGGCCTCGCGCTCTTCGCCTACTGCACCATCCAGGCCGCGATGTACGGCCTCTACGGCGCCATCGTGAGCGGCCTGGTCGCGAGCCACACCGGCCTCGACCTGCCGTGGTGGGTCTGGACGCTGGTCACCGTGGCCGTCGTGCAGGCGCTCGGTGCGGCCGGTGTCGAGATGGGCGCCAAGGTCCTCGCCGTCTTCGTCCTCGCCGAGTTCAGCATCCTGTCGGTCTTCGCCCTGGTCACCCTCTTCAGGGGCGGCGGACCCGAGGGGCTCGGCCTCGCCGACAGCTTCTCCCCGTCCGCCGCCCTGGACGGCGCCCCGGGCGTGGCCGTGATGTTCGCCGTGGCCTCCATGTTCGGCTTCGAGGCCACCGCCATCTACGGCGAAGAGGCCCGCGAACCCAAGAAGACCGTGCCGCGGGCCACGTACCTCGCGGTCGTCGTCGTCACCGGCTTCTTCGCCCTGGTCTCCTGGATGATCATCTCCTCCTACGGCGCCTCCAAGGCCACCGCGGCCGCGGGCCAGGCCCTGGAGAGCGGCGACGGCGCCGGGTTCGTCTTCGCGCCCATCGCGGCCGACTTCGGCGGCTGGGTGGGCGACGTGCTGCCCGTGCTGCTCGCCACGTCCCTCTTCGCCGGCATCCTCACCTTCCACAACTCGGCCAACCGCTACCTGTTCTCCCTCGGCCGCGATGGGCTGCTGCCGCTGCGGCTGTGCCGGCTCAACCGCCGTCACGCGCCCTGGACCGCCGGATGCGTCCAGACGGTCCTGGCCGTCCTCCTGGTGGTGCCCTTCGCCCTGGCCGGCAAGGACCCGGTGCTGACGCTGTTCTCCTGGTTCAGCGGTGTCGCCGTCCTGGCGATGATGCTGCTGTACCTGCTGACCTCGGTGTCGGTCGTCGTCTTCTTCCGCCGGGCCCGCCTCGACGCGCGCCTCTGGAACACGCTGATCGCACCCGCTCTGGGCGCGCTCGGCCTCGCGGGCGCGATCTGGCTCATCCTGGCCAACTTCACCACCCTCATCGGCGGCGAACGCACCACCGCCCTGTGGCTCACCCTCTCCGTCCCGGTCGTCATGGCCCTCGGCCTGGTCGCCGCGCGGGTACGGGGCCGGACCGTGGCGGCCGCCGACGGCTGACCGCACGCGCCGCCGTCCGCGGACAGCCCTATCCCTGTCGTTTGACACCAAAGGAGGTCCTCATGCCGGCCGTCTCCCACGACGAGTGGCTGCGCCGCGCCAAGGTGTTCCAGCTCTCCGGTGGCCATCACATCGACGGCGCCGAGGAGGCCGGGGGAGGGGCGACGTTCCCGGTCGTCTCCCCGCGGGACGGCCGGGTCGTCGCCGAGGTCGCGGACGGCGGCGCCGCCGAAGTGGACGCGGCCGTCGCTGCCGCCCGGCGGGCCTTCGACACCGGCCCGTGGCCGCGCCTGGCACCCGCCGAGCGCGGCCGGGCCCTGCTCCGCCTCGCCGACCTGCTCGAAGAGCGGCGTGAGGAACTCGCCCTCACGGTCAGCCTGGAGATGGGCAAACCGATCTCGGACGCGTACGGCATCGAACTGCGCGCGCTCATCACCACCTTCCGCTGGTACGGCCAGCTCGCGGACAAGCTCACCGACGAGTCCCCGCACACCGCCCCGGACGCACTCGCCCTGGTCACCAGGGAACCCGCCGGAGTGGTCGGGGCGGTGGTCCCGTGGAACTTCCCGCTGACCCTGGCCGGCTGGAAGGTCGCCCCCGCCCTCGCGGCCGGCTGCACGGTCGTCCTGAAGCCCTCGGAGAACTCCCCGCTCAGCGCGCTGCTCCTCGGGCGTCTCGCCAGCGAGGCCGGCATCCCGCCCGGCGCGCTCAACGTCGTCACCGGCGACGGCCCGACAGCGGGCAGCGCCCTCGGCCTCCACCCGGACGTCGACGTCCTGGCGTTCACCGGCTCCACCGCCGTCGGCCGCCACTTCCTGCGCTACGCCGCCGACTCCAACCTCAAGCGCGTCTGGCTGGAACTCGGCGGCAAGTCGCCCAACATCGTCCTGCCCGACGCCCCCGACCTCGACCAGGCTGCCGCCACCGCCGCCTGGGGCATCTTCTTCAACCAGGGCGAGATGTGCACGGCCCCCTCCCGGCTCCTCGTGCACTCCTCGATCGCCGAACGGGTCACCGACGCCGTGGTCCGGCGGGCCCGCGAACTGAAGGTCGGCGACCCGCTCGACCCGGAGACGGAGATGGGCGCACTCGTCGGCCGGGCGCACCTGGACCGGGTGGCCGGGCACATCCGCCACGGCGTCGACGAGGGTGCCCGGCTGCGCACCGGCGGCGACCGCGTCCTCGCCGAGACGGGCGGCACGTACCTGGAGCCGACCGTCCTCGACCGCGTGGACCCGGGCTCGCGACTGGCACGGGAGGAGATCTTCGGGCCCGTCCTGTCCGTGCTCGCCTTCGACGACCTCGACGAGGCGGTCCGCCTGGCCAACGCCACCGAGTACGGCCTCGCCGCCGGCCTGTGGACCTCCGACCTGTCCACCGCCCACCGGGTCTCACGCGCCCTGAAGGCCGGCACGGTCTGGGTCAACTGCTACGAGGAGGGCGACCTGACCGTGCCCTTCGGCGGCATGAAGCAGTCGGGCAACGGCCGCGACAAGTCCGCCCACGCGCTGGAGAAGTACACCGAGCTCAAGACCACCTGGATCCGGCTGTGACCCGCCCCCTGATCGCGGTCCCCGCCCGTTTCTCGGCCACGACCTCCGCCCTGCGGTACGCCGCCGAGGTCAACGCCCGTGCCCTGATCGAGGCCGTCTGGCGGGCCGGCGGCGAACCGGTGAGCATCCACCCGGCGGACACCGGCACCGCCGACCGGCTCGCCCGCTTCGACGGCGTCCTGCTCCCCGGCGGCGGCGACCTCGCCCCCTCCCGCTACGGCGCCGACGACACCCACGACACCGTCTACGACGTCGACACCCTCCAGGACGCCTTCGACCTCGACGTAGCCCGGCACGCCCTGGAGTCGGGGATGCCGCTGCTCGCCGTCTGCCGCGGTCTCCAGGTCGTCAACGTCGCCCTCGGCGGCACCCTGGAGCAGGACATGGGCGGACCCGAGCGGGAGCACCGGCACCTCGTGCACCCCGTCACCCTGGAACCCGGCTCGCTCGTCGCCCGGGCCGCCGACGCCGAGAAGGCGGACGCGTCCTGCTACCACCATCAGCGCGTCGACCGCCCGGGCAGCGGCCTGCGCGTCACGGCCCGGGCGGCCGACGGCACGGTCGAGGCCCTCGAACTCCCGGGCGCCGCGGGCTGGTTCACGGCCGTGCAGTGGCACCCGGAGGACACCGCCCACGAGGACCCCGCCCAGCAGGGCCTGTTCGACGCGCTCGTGCGGGCCGCGGCCCGGTGAGGCCGCGGCGGGACTCAGGCCCGGGGCCGCCGCCCGCTGCGCCGCGGGGCCGGCTCGGCGCCGCCCAGCAGGGACTGCCGCCGCTCCTCACCGTGCTCCTCCACCTGGAGCACCACACTGCGCAGCCCCTCGGCGAGGCGGCGGCACTCGGCGTCGCTGAGCCCGGCGGTGACGAAGGCCTCCTCCTCGTTGAACGCCGGGAACACCCGCGTCATGAACTCCTCGCCCTCCGGGGTGAGGCTCAGCAGCACCAGGCGCCCGTCGCTCGGATGACCGTCCCGCCGGAGCAGGCCCCGGGACTCCAGCGTGCGCACCACCCCCGTCAGCGTGCCCTTGGAGATCCCCGCCTCCTCCGCCACGTGCCGGGTCTCGGACTCGCCCCACACCCAGACCACCCACAGCACGACGAAGGCCGTCCAGGTCAGGTCGGAGCCGCGCAGCACCGAGTTCTCAAGGTGCTGGCGCACGGCGGACGCGGCCCGGTAGATGTTCGCCACCGCCGCCATCTGCTCCCGGCGGATCGCGATGCCGCCGAGCTTCGCCGCGGCGAGCTTCTCGGCTTCGGTGATGGATCGGTGCCCCGGCACGGGCGGCTCCTTCGTCTGGTCACGACGTCTCACGCACGGGCGGCTCGTCTCGGGCCGTCAGTCGTTCGGACTCAAATTGTACGAAGCCGCCAGGAAAACCCGTCATGCCCAGCCCTCCCCGCATGATCCTCGTCCTCAGCGAGAACTGGACCCTCACCGGCGGCCGGGCCGATCTGCCCGCCGCCGTCCGCTGGGCCCGTGAGGCGGAGGACGCCGGATTCGACGCCGTCATGGTCAGCGAGCACATCGTCCTCGGCCCCGACGCGGCGGCCGCCGGCATCATGGGCAATCCCCGCGACTACGCCCTCCCCGGCAACCAGGACCCGCACACCCCCTGGCCGAACTCCCTGCTGCTGCTCGCCGCCATCGCCTCCGTCACCTCCCGGCTGCGCCTGGCCGCCGCGGCCGTCCTCGCCCCGCTGCGCCACCCCCTGCTGCTCGCCCGTGAGCTCGGCACCCTCGACCTGATCAGCGAGGGCCGGCTCGTCGTGCAGCCGACGGTCAGCTGGAGCAGGGACGAGTACGACGCCCTCGGCGTCCCCTTCACCCGGCGCGGACGGCTCCTCGACGAGCACCTGCAGGTGTGGGCGAAGGCCTGGGGCCCGTCCCCGCTCTCCCACGACGGACCGCACTACCCCTTCCGGGACGTCTGGTACGAGCCCAAGGCGCACCGCCCCGACGGCCCCCGGCTCTGGTTCGGCGGCCAGCGCCTGCACGGCCCGGTCCTGCGCCGCCTCGTCGAGTACGGCCACGGCTTCCACCCGCTCGGCCGGCCCACGCCCGAGGACCTCCAGGGGCTCCAGGAGGCGATGTCCGCGGCGGGGCGGGACATCGCGGACCTGGAGATGATCGGCGGCACCCAGGCCGTCTTCCCCGACGACCGCTCACCCGCGGACCTCGGCGCGGCGCTCTCCGGGATCCCGGAGCAACGGGAGCAGGGCTTCACGACGTTCTGCGTCAAGCCGAACCAGTTCATCGACGACCCCGACGGCGTCGGGGAGTTCTGCCGCGAGGTCATGCGGCGCGTCGAGGCGCTGACGTCCTGACCGGCCGGCCCGGATCACCGCTCGGCGAAGCGTGCGAGATGATCCGGGTCCGGCCGCAGCACTCCGTCCCGCACCGCGAGCGCGGTGGCCTCGGCCCGCGGCCTGTGCGGAGGCCGAGGCGGTGTCGTGCTCGCGGGTGAGCATGCCGATGCGGGCGGCTGCCGCGATCTGGTGGTGGCGTGTCATGGCGAGCCTCCGAACGGCTCGGACAGCAATGTCGTCTGGGGCCTGACGATAGGGTTCCCGCCCTGTCCGGCAAGGTGCTCACCGAGCCCGGCCGTACCCGCGGTCGGTGTGGCGCGGGAGCAGTGCATCGACCCGGACACGGGCCTGTCCAGGACGAAGGCGATCCTCGCCAAGCACCCCGACCTCAACCTCGTCCTCGGCGTCACGGACGCCTTTGCCGACTGTTGGCTATCGCTTGGACTGCATATCCAAACTATGGACTCATGGTCTAAAGTGGTGGAGCTGAGAGGAGTCGGGATGAGCAGTGAGCCGGATGCCGAGCGGGATGCGATCCTCGCCGCGCTGAAGCCGGTCGTGGACGGGATCGCCGCCACCTTCGGGCCGGTGTGCGACGTCGTGCTGCACGACTACCGCAACCCCGAGGAGTCGGTGGTCGCCGTGGCCGGGTCCCTGACCGGGCGCGCGGTCGGGGGCGCGATGAGCGAGATCGGCATGCGCGTCCTCGCTCGCCGCGACGAGGCGCGGGACGAACTGAACTACGTCACCCGCACCCGCAGCGGGACGCTGGTGAAGTCCTCCACGATGGTGCTGCGGGACTCCACGGGAGCCGTGTTCGGTGCCCTCTGCGTCAACGTGGACGTCACTGCCGTCACCCAGGTCCACGGCCTGCTCGGCGCGCTCGCCGGACTCGGTTCCGCCCCGGCGGAGCTGCCGACCACCACCTTCGGCAACGACATCGACGCCGTGGTCGACGCCCTCGTCGACGTCCACCAGTCGAAGCAGCGGGGCAGCTGGGCGGAGCTCGACCGCGCGGAGCGCCTCGAGCTGTTCGACGGGCTGGACGCCCGCGGTGTCTTCGCCGTGCGCGGCGCCGTCGAGCAGGTCGCCGCCCGGCTCGGCATCTCCCGCGCCTCCGCCTACAACTACCTCTCCCGGGCCCGGGCCGCCCACGACACTTCCACCGGAGGACCCGCGTGACGACCACCACCCCACCGGTCACCCTCGACGACGTCCGCGACGCCGCCGCCCGCCTCAAGGGCGTCGCCCACCGCACGCCCGTGCTGCGCTCGCGCACCCTCGACGCCCTCACCGGCGCCGAAGTCCACCTCAAGTGCGAGAACTTCCAGCGCGTGGGCGCCTTCAAGTTCCGCGGCGCCTACAACGCCGCCTCCCGTCTCACCCCCGAGCAGCTGTCCCGGGGTATCGCCGCCTACTCCTCCGGCAACCACGCCCAGGCCGTCGCCCTGGCCGCCCGCGAGCTGGGCACCACCGCGGTCATCGTCATGCCGGAGGACGCCCCGCCGTCGAAGCGGGCGGCCACCGCCGGCTACGGCGCCGAGATCGTCACGTACGACCGCTACACCGGCGACCGCGTCGCCATCGCCGAGGTCCTCGCCGCCGAACGCGGCCTCGCTCTCATCCCGCCGTACGAGCATCCGCACGTCATGGCCGGACAGGGCACGGCCGCTCTCGAACTCCTGGAGGAAGTCGGAGAGTTGGATGCGCTGCTGACGCCGGTCGGCGGCGGGGGGCTGATGGCCGGCAGCGCCACGGCGGCCAAGGGCCTGCACCCCGGCGTCCGCACCATCGGCGTCGAGCCGGAGGCCGGGGACGACACGAAGCGCTCGCTGGAGGCCGGCCGGCGCGTCAGTATCCCGGTCCCGCACACCATCGCCGACGGCCAGGCGCTGCACACACCCGGCGAGCTGACCTTCTCGGTCAACCAACGGCTCCTCGACGACGTCGTCCTGGTCACCGACGACGAGATCCGGGACGCGATGCGGTTCGCCTTCGAACGCCTGAAGATCGTCGTCGAGCCGAGTGGCGCCACCCCGCTGGCGGCCCTGCTCACGGGCCGGGCGGGCCCCCTGCCGCAGCGCGTCGGCGTGATCATCTCCGGCGGCAACATCGGCACCGGGCGCTTCGCCGAGCTGTGCGGCGGCGGCCGCTGAGCGCGCCTTCCCCGAATGGCGGCCCCGGGTGGCAGGGTGGACGATTGAGTGGTAGCGGGCCGGCCGCCGACGGCGGTGTCCAGGGCCGCCGGGCGGGCCGGCCCCGGCCGCGGAGCGTCGCGGCCGGAAGGGAGCGCGTCATGCTGGAAGTGAAGACGCTCGACAAGCCCGATGAACGGCGTGATTTCCCCCGCGGCCACCTCGAAGCCGTCCACATGACGGAACTCGACTTCGCCGTGGCCACCTTCGAGCCCGGCTGGCGCTGGACGGAGTCCGTGGCCCCGATCGCGGGCACCGCGACCTGCCAGATGCACCACTACTGCTGCATGGTCCAGGGCCGCATGCACATCCTCATGGACGACGGCGGGGAGACCGAGGTCGGACCCGGCGACGTCTTCGTCGTCTCGCCCGGTCACGACGCCTGGGTCGTGGGTGACGAGCAGGTTGTGGTCTACGACTTCGAGGGGCAGACGGCGAAGGAGTACGCGAAGCAGAAGTGACGAGCCCCGGCCTTGCTCCCGGAAACCGATCGGTTTACGCTTCCCGGCATGGGAAACCGATCGGTTTCCGTGCTGTGAGCAATGAGGGAGACTCCTATGACCGCCATCGAAGGTTCCGTCGCCCTGGTCACCGGCGGCAGCCGCGGCATCGGCCGGGCGCTGGTCGAGGCCCTGTACGAGCGGGGCGCGCGGAAGGTGTACGCCACCGCCCGCGACCCGCGCACCGTCACGCACCCCGACGCCGTACCGCTGGCCCTGGAGGTGACCGACCCCGCGTCCGTCGCCGGGGCGGCCGAACGGGCACAGGACGTCACCCTGTTGATCAACAACGCCGGTGCGTCGGTGAACGCCAACTTCCTCGACTCGCCCGTCGAGGACGTGCGCCGCGAGTTCGAGACCAACTTCTACGGGCCGCTCCTGGTGACCCGGGCCTTCGTCCCCGTCATCGAGCACAACGGCGGCGGCCACATCCTCAACGTCCACTCCGTGCTGTCCTGGATCGGCCTCGCCGGCTCCTACAGCGCGTCCAAGGCCGCCTTCTGGTCGCAGACCAACTCGCTGCGCCTGGACCTGAAGCCGCGGGGGATCGACGTCACCGGCCTCCATGTCGGCTACGTGGACACGGACATGACCGTCGGGGTCGACGCCCCCAAGTCCACGGCCGGATCCGTCGCTGCCCAGGCCCTCGACGGCATCGCGTCCGGCGCCTACGAGGTCCTGGCCGACGACCTCTCGCGGCAGGTCAAGGCGGGACTGGCGGCCGACCCGGCCGCCCTCTACCCGCAGCTCACCGCCGCCTGATCACACCGGCAGCAGCCGCGCCACCAGCGCGCTCAACTGCCGGGCGTTGCGGCACTCGTGCATCCGGAGACGGACCCCGACACATCGCACAGCAGCACCAGTTCGGGACGGGCGGGCCGCCGCCGGCGCAGCACCGGCTTCATCGGCACCCCGCCCGTCGACAGCGAACCGCGCAGGGTCAGCCGCAGGTCGATCGTGCCCCGCGAGGCGCGACGGCGCCGGGCGGCCAGCCGGGTCGCGAGCTTGCGGGCCAGAGGCTGCACCGTCCTGCGCGGCTCGGCCAGCCGGTCCTGCCCGGCGAACAGGAAGTCGACCCGGTCGGCGGTCGGGGCCACCGCCCGCCGGGCGATCTCGTCCCGGCCGCGCCGCTCGGCGACCCGCCGCCGCGCCTCCGCCGCCACCAGAGCGCGGAAGACGTCGATGCGCCGCCGGACCTCGTCCTCCAGCAACCGGTCCGCGAACCCCTGTCTCCCGCCCTGTCCCCGGACGTTGTCGCGCACCCGGGCCAGCAGCGTCTGCGGCCGCAGCCGTTCGAGCGTCTGGTACGACGACCAGCCGTCCGACTCCGGAGAGGAACCGTAACCGCCGAAACCGTCGAACGCCTCGATCGTTGGCCTGCCCAGCATCGCCCGGTCGTCGGCGGTCAGGGCGTCGGCCAGCCGGTTCCGCAGGTCCTCCCGCCCGGCCGTCCGCTGCTCCGGGCCGCCGACGCCACGCGGGAAGTAGAGATCGAAGACGGGGTCGAACACCTGCCGCTGTCCGTGCCCGTGCAGCAGGGTCGCCGCGAGCCCCTAGCGCAGCAGCTCCCGGTCCGCGAGGCCGAGTTCCCCGACCGCCCGCGCCGCGTCGACCGTCTCGCCGGTGCCGATCCGCATGCCGTGCGCGCGACGGACGTGAACAACGGGGCCTCCAGGACGGCGGCGTCGGGCGGACGGGCAGAGCACTATCTAGCGCTTGTTCACCCACGCAGTCACGGGGTTCTCGTCCGGGCAGTCGGCTAAACCGATCGGTTTCCCCGGAGCCCGGGGCGCGGTACTCTCGCCCGTATGGCCACAACCGACAAGGCGTCCACCAGGGACCGGCTCCTCGACGCGGCGGCCGAGCTGTTCTATCGCGAGGGCGTCTCCCTCGGTGTCGAGACGCTGTGCCGCAGCGCCGGGGTCTCGAAGCGGTCCATGTACCAGCTCTTCGCGAGCAAGGACGAAGTTCTCGCGGCGAGCCTGGCCCGGCGGCTCCCGGCGTACGAGGAGCGGCTGGCCCCCGGCCCGCAGGAGGACGCCGGCACCCCGCGCGAGAGGATCCTGCAGGTCTTCGAGCGACTGGAGAAGGCCTCGGCCGAGCCCGCCTACCAGGGCTGCCCCTATCTCGCCGCGCTGGTCGAGCTGAAGGATCCCGAGCACCCGGCGAGCGTCGTCGCCCGCGGGGCGAAGGAGTGGCTGCTCGGCTTCTTCCGCACGCGGGCCGCGGAGGGCGGGGCGCGCGACGCCGAGCTGCTCGCCCGTCAGCTGATGCTGGTCTTCGACGGGGCGAGCGCCCGGGCCGGGGCTCGGATCGAGACGCTGGACGGCCTGACCACGGCGACGGTGACCGCGCTGCTGGACGCCTCCGGCACACGCTGACGGCCAGGCGCAGCCGGTTCACGAGCTGCCCGGCTCGCGCACCGGTTCTGCCCGCGGACCGGCGACACGACCTGTGTCCCGCCCTCGGCGTCCCGCAGCAGGGGACGTGCCCACACCGGCCTGTGCGGCAGCACCGGCCGCAGTCCCTGCTCCAGCGGCTGATCGAGCCGGAGGAGATCGCCCACATGGTCGTCTACCTCGCCTCCGGCCAGGCATCGGCGACCACGGGCGGTGCCCTGCGGGTCGACGGCGGCTACGTCGACTCGATCCTGCCCCGAGCCTCGGGATCAGTCCTCGCCGACCAGGATCACCTCCAGCGTGCGCGGACCGTGCACCCCCTCGACCCGGTCCAGCTCGATGTCACTGGTCGCCGACGGCCCGGAGATCCACGTCAACGGGCGCGCCGGATCGAGGCGTTCGAGGCCCTGCGGCACGGACGACACGACCTGATCGGGAACCCGCACCACACAGATGTGGTGGTCGGGGACGAGGGTGATCCGGCGGCGGCCCTGGTCGGGCGAGCCGTCCAGCACGAGGGTGCCGGTCTCGGCGATGGCGACCGCGCAGCCGGTGACCACACTGTCGACCCGGTCCAGCTCGTGCGCGGTACTCGCGGCACGGTCGTGCACCTGCGTCGCGTCGGACGCCTTGAGCCAGTACGGCGGCAGTCCGGGCGGGACCAGCACGGTCCGCGAGCCTCGCTCCGCCAGCAGCCGCGTGATCAGACCCGCCAACTCCCGGTCCGCGCAACGGTGCACGAGCGCCCGGTAGTCCGCCAGGTTCTCCGCGAGCAGTTCCACCGTCTGCGCGACGGTCCGCTGCCCGTGCTCACGGAGGTAGTCCCGCGAGAGGGGTGTCTCGTCGGCGGGTGCGTCCGCCAGCGCGCGCCGTACCCGCCCCAGGATCCGTTCCCTGCTGTTCACCTGTCCCCGTCCTTCCCGCCGCGTGTCCGCTGCCACCAGTCCCGGAACGGCTCGGCGGGCACCGGCGGCAGCTCCCGGGTCCCGCTCCAGGCCCGGCCGGGGCCGGGCAGCGTCCGGGGGTGGAAGCGACGCGTCCGGGAGGCGGCGCGCTGGCCCGTACGCAGCGCGCCCGGATGCAGAAACGCCCAGCGGGCCGCGCGCATCGCCGCCCGCTCGGCGGCATGCCCCTTCGCGGGCCGCAGCACCACCTTGTTGCCCCCGCTGGTGACCTCGCCGCCCTGCACGATCCGCTCCCGCAGATGCACCAGCACCTCGGGGATGTCGATGGCGACCGGGCACACCTCGTAGCACGCCCCGCACAGCGAGGACGCGTACGGCAGCGAGGCGTCGATCTCACTGCCCGTGCCCCGCAGTTGGGGGCTGAGGATCGCGCCGATCGGCCCCGGGTACACCGACCCGTAGGCGTGGCCGCCCGCCCGCTCGTAGACCGGGCACACGTTGAGGCACGCCGAGCAGCGGATGCAGCGCAGCGCCTGCCGGCCGACCTCGTCGGCGAGGGTGTCGGTGCGGCCGTTGTCCAGCAGCACCAGATGGAAGGTCTGCGGACCGTCCTCGTCCGTGGTGCCGGTCCACGTCGAGGTGTAGGGGTTCATGCGCTCGGCCGTGGAGGAGCGGGGGAGGGTCTGCAGGAACACCTCCAGGTCCTGCCACGCCGGCACGATCTTCTCGATGCCGACGACCGAGATCAGTGTCTCGGGCAGGGTCAGGCACATCCGGCCGTTGCCCTCGGACTCGACGACCACGAGCGTGCCCGTCTCGGCGACCATGAAGTTGGCGCCGGAGATGCCGACCCTGGCCCGCAGGAACTTCTCCCGCAGGTGCAGGCGGGCGGCCTCGGCGAGTTCGGCCGGTGTGTCGGTCAGGCCCTCGGGGGCGGGGCGGCCCCACTCGCTCATCTCCCGGGCGAAGATGTCCCGGATCTCGCCCCGGTTGCGGTGGATGGCCGGGACGAGGATGTGCGAGGGCCGGTCCTTGCCCAACTGCACGATCAGCTCGGCGAGATCGGTCTCGTAGGCGTGGATGTTCTCGGCCTCCAGCGCCTCGTTGAGCCCGATCTCCTGCGTGGCCATCGACTTGACCTTGACGACCTCCGACTCGCCGGTCATCTTCACGAGTTGCGTGACGATGTCGTTGGCCTCGTCCGCGTCGGCGGCCCAGTGCACGACGCCGCCCGCGGCCGTGACCGACTCCTCCAACTGCACGAGGTAGCGGTCGAGATGGCGCAGCGTGTGGTCCTTGATGCGCTTGCCCGCCTCGCGCAGCTCGGCCCAGTCGGACACCTCCGTCACGGCCTTCGCCCGCTTGGCGCGGATGGTGTGCGTGGCGTGCCGGAGATTGCCGCGCAGGGTCGCGTTCCCCACGGCCTCCCGCGCGGCCTCCGGAAACGCCGGCATACCGAGATACGTCCCGCTCATACGGCCGGTTCCTCCTCCGTGCTCGCCAGGATCTCCGCGATGTGCACCGGCCGCATGCCGGTGCGCAGCCGGGCCATCGTCCCGCCGATGTGCATCAGACAGGAGTTGTCGGCCGCGCACAGCACCTCGGCACCCGTCGACTCGGCGTTGCGCACCTTGTCCGCGCCCATCGCCGCCGAGACGTCGGGGTTCTTCAGCGCGAAGGTGCCGCCGAACCCGCAGCACTCGTCGGCCCCCGGCAGCTCGGCGAGCTCCAGGCCCTTCACCGCCCGCAGCAGCCGCCGCGGCCGCTCGCCGAGCCCGAGTCCGCGCAGCCCGTGGCAGGTCGGGTGGTAGGTCACCTTGTGCGGGTAGTACGCCCCGACGTCCGTCACACCCAGCACGTCGACCAGGAACTCGGTCAGCTCGTACGTCTTGGGCACCACCGGCGCCAGGGTGGCCGCGAGGGTGTCCCCCCGCCCCTCGGCCAGGGCCCGCTCGCCCATCCGCGGATACAGCTCCCGCACCATCGCCCCGCACGACCCGGACGGCGTCACGATCGCTTCGTACCCGCCGAAGACATCGGAGAAATGCCGGGCGAGCGGCTCGGCCTCGTGGCGGTAGCCGGTGTTGTAGTGGGCCTGTCCGCAGCAGGTCTGCCCGCTCGGGAAGTCGACGTCGACACCCAGCCTGGTCAGCAGTTTCACCACGGCGCGCCCGGTGTCCGGATACAGCGTGTCGTTGACGCAGGTCAGGAACAGGGCGACACGCATCGCGGCTCCTTGAGGTCGATCATCGGATGAGTGCAGCGTAGTAGGGGGACAAGGCCGGGGGGAGACCCCGTCACTCCCTGGCGAGCCGGGCCTGTGCGGCGTGCCACCGCTCGGTCCCGCCCCGGGGCTCGTACCGCGTGAGCGGCTGTGTGTTCACCAGCAGCCGCCGCATTCCGGCCAGGTCACCGACCAGCCCGTGCGCCCGCGCCTGTACGAGGACGTTGCCCAGCGCGGCGGCCTCGGTCGGCCCGGACACGACCGGCAGCCCGCACGCGTCGGCGGTCAGCTGGCACAGCAGCGCGTTGCGCGTCCCGCCCCCGACCACGTGCACGACGTCGACCGCGTGCCCCGCGAGCCGCTGGGCGTCCGAGACGGCCTTGCGGTGCGCGAGGGCGAGGGAGTCGAGGATGCAGCGCGTCACCTCGGCCGGCGACTCGGGGACCGGCTGCCCCGAGGCCCGGCATGCGTCGGCGATCCGCTCCGGCATCCCCCCGGGCGCCAGGAACGCCGCGTCACCCGCGTTCACGACCGATCGCAGGGCCGGAGCCTTGGACGCCTCCAGCAGCAGCGCGCCCAGGTCCGGGTCGCCCCAGGCCCGCACGCACTCCTGGAGCAGCCACAGCCCCATGATGTTCCGCAGGTAGCGGACCGTGCCGTCCAGTCCCAGCTCGTTGGTGAAGTTGGCGGCCCGGCTCTCCTCGGTCAGCACCGGCGCGTCCAGCTCCAGACCGGCCAGCGACCAGGTGCCCGTGCAGATGTAGGCGAACCGCTCGCCCGACGCCGGAACGGCGGCGACCGCGGAAGCGGTGTCGTGCGACCCCACGGCCGTCACCGGCACCGGACCGGAGAGCCCGGTCTCCTCCAGCACCTCGCCGCGCAGCAGCCCGGCCGGGTCGCCGGGTCGCCGCAGCGGCGCGAACAGGTCCAGGTCGATGCCGAGCCGGGAGACGATGTCGTACGCCCAGTCACGGATGCGGGGATCGATCAACTGCGTCGTGGACGCGTTGGTCAGCTCGGTGCCCTGCTCGCCGGTCAGCCAGTACGTGAGCAGGTCCGGCACCAGCAGCAGCCGCCGGGCCCGGGCGAGCTGAGCCGTCGACCGCGCGGCGGTCAGCTGGTAGAGGGTGTTGAAGGGTGCGTACTGCAACCCGGTCGCGGCGTACAGCTCCGCCGCGGGCACGGTCGCCCACACCTTCTCCGCGACACCCTCCGTCCGGGAGTCGCGGTAGTGCACGGGGTTGCCGAGCAGCGCCCCGTCCGCGTCCAGCAGCCCGTAGTCCACGGCCCAGCTGTCGATGCCGACGGAGTCGAGTCGTCCACCGCAGTGGGCACCGGCCGCCTTCAGGCCGTCCAGTACCCCGGCGTACAGCCCGAGCACGTCCCACCGCAGCCCCTCGGGCACCCGGACGGGCCGGTTGGGGAAGCGGTGCGCCTCGCTCAGCTCCAGCGAGTCCGGGCCGGCGCGGCCGACCATGACGCGCCCGCTGGATGCGCCCAGGTCGACCGCGGCGTAGGACTTCACCGTCGCGCTCATCGCAGGAAGGCGGCCGCGACCCCGGCGTCGACCGGGATGTGCAGACCGGTCGTGTGGGTGAGGTCCCCACCGGTCAGCGCGAAAACGGCGTTGGCGACGTGCTCCGGGAGCACCTCGCGCTTGAGGATGGTCCGCTGGGCGTAGAACTCACCCAGCTTCTCCTCCTCCACCCCGTACACGGCGGCCCGTTTGGCGCCCCACCCGCCGGCGAAGATGCCCGAGCCGCGCACCACACCGTCGGGGTTGATCCCGTTGACCCGGATGCCGTGCTCGCCCAGTTCGGCGGCGAGCAGCCGCACCTGGTGGGCCTGGTCGGCCTTGGTGGCGGAGTAGGCGATGTTGTTGGGACCGGCGAACACGGCGTTCTTCGAGGCGATGTAGACGATGTCGCCGCCCAGCTCCTGGGCGATCATCACCCGGGCCGCTTCCCGCGACACGAGGAAGGAGCCGCGCGCCATGATGTCGTGCTGGAGGTCCCAGTCCTTGGCGGAGGTCTCCAGCAGCGGCTTGGAGATCGAGATGCCCGCGTTGTTGACGACGAGGTCGACTCCGCCGAAGGCCAGCACGGCCGACCGGAACGCCTCGGCGATCTGCTCCTCGGAGGTGACGTCCACCGTCACGGCGACGGCCTTGTCGGGGCCGCCCAGCTCCTCGGCGACGGCCTCGGCGTTCTGCGCGTCGAGGTCGGCGACGACCACGCACGCCCCCTCGGCGACGAGCCGGTGGGCGACGGCCTTCCCGATACCGCTGCCGGCACCCGTCACCAGGGCCACCCGGGTCGCCAGCGCCTTGGGCTTCGGCATCCGCTGGAGCTTGGCCTCCTCCAGCGCCCAGTACTCGATCCGGAACTTCTCGGACTCCTCGATCGGCGCGTACGTGGACACGGCCTCGGCCCCGCGCATCACGTTGACGGCGTTGACGTAGAACTCGCCCGCGACCCGGGCGGTCTGCTTGTCCTTGCCGAAGGAGAACATGCCCACGCCCGGCACCAGCACGATCGCCGGGTCGGCGCCGCGCATGGCGGGGGAGTCGGGCTCGGCGTGCCGCTCGTAGTAGGCGGCGTACTCCTCGCGGTACCCGGCGTGCAGCTCCTTCAGCCGGGCGATCGCCGCGTCGAGCGGGGCACTCGGCGGCAGGTCCAGCACCAGCGGCCGGACCTTGGTCCGCAGGAAGTGGTCCGGGCAGGACGTCCCGAGCGCGGCGAGCCGCGGGTGCTCCGCGCTCGCGAGGAAGTCGAGCACGACCTCGGAGTCGTCGAAGTGCCCGACCTGGGGCCGGTCCTGCGAGGCGAGGGCCCGCACGTACGGGGCGAGCGCAGCGGCCCGCTCCCGCCGTTCCGCGGCGCTCAGCGCGGCGTACCCCTCGATCACCGGCCCGAAGGGCTCGGCCTTCCCCCGCTCGGCGAGGAACGTCTCGGCGGTCCGGATGATGTGCAGTGAGTTCCGCTCGCACTCCTCGGAGGTGTCACCCCAGGCGGTGATCCCGTGCCCGCCGAGCACGCACCCGATGGCCTGCGGATTGGCCTCCTTCACGGCGGCGATGTCCAGCCCCAGCTGGAAACCGGGCCGTCGCCACGGCACCCACACCACGCTGTCCCCGAAGCACTCGGCGGTCAGCTTCTCCCCATCGGCGGCACACGCGAGCGCGATCCCCGAGTCCGGGTGCAGATGATCGACGTGCGCGGCCTCGACCAGACCGTGCATGGCGGTGTCGATGGACGGGGCGGCCCCGCCCTTCCCGTGCAGGCAGTAGTCGAACGCGGCGGCCATCTCGTCCTCGCGCTCGACACCCGGGTACACGTCCACGAGTGCCCGCATCCGGTCCAGCCGCAGCACGGCGAGCCCGGCTTCGGTCAGAGTGCCCAGGTCGCCGCCGGACCCCTTCACCCACATCAGCTCCACGTCACCCCCGGTGACGGGGTCGGTGTCCGTCCCCTTGGCGGACGCGTTGCCACCGGCGTAGTTGGTGTTCCGCGGATCGGCACCGAGCCGACGAGAACGAGCCAGCAGGGCTACGGCTTCGGGATGGGTTGCCATGTGCGATCAATCCTTACGGTGAAATGAGTACGGGGTTCAGCTCGGGGGCGCGGGTGCGTTGCCGAGCGCGGGTGGGTGGGGCTTCTCGCGCCGTTCCCCGCGCCCCTGAAAGGCAGGGGCTGCGCCCCTGCCTTTCGGCCCGCAGGGCCGTGGGTTCAAGGGGCGCGGGGAACGGCGCGAGCAACCCACCACAACCCGCGTCCTGCGACGCACAGTCACCCGGCAGACGAGAGGCAGCAGCTCAGGCCCCCCAACCGGCCTGCTCTCCACCCACCCGCTCCGCGACGATCTTCGAAGCCCACCCGGACGCCCGGTACGCGGCAAGGGGCTCGGGGTCCAACCCCATCTCCTCCCGAACCTCCCGCAGCAACGGCCGCACATCCGTGTTGTACGCATCCATCAGCACGGCATTGGCCTCCAGCACATCACCACCGCGCTGCGCCGCCCCCAACGCGTCACCATCGACCAGCAGCGCCTTCGCCGTGGCCTCCTGCACATTCATCACCGACCGGATGATCGCGGGGATCTTCGCCTCGATGTTGTGACACTGGTCGAGCATGAAGGCGACGTCGGGCGTGAACCCCCCGCCCCGGATCACCTCGTACATGATCCGGAACAGCTGGAACGGATCCGCCGCCCCGACCATCAGGTCGTCGTCCGCGTAGAACCGCGAGTTGAAGTCGAACCCGCCGAGCTTCCCCTCACGCAGCAGCGTCGCCACGATGAACTCGATGTTCGTCCCCGGCGCGTGATGCCCGGTGTCGACGACGACCTGCGCCTTGGGTCCGAGCTTCAGGCAGTGGGCGTAGGCGGTACCCCAGTCCGGCACATCCGTCGTGTAGAACGCCGGCTCGAAGAGCTTGTACTCCAGCAGCATCCGCTGCCCGTCCCCGAGCCGCTCGTAGACCTCGGCGAGCCCCTCGGCCAGCCGGTCCTGCCGCCCCCGGATGTCGTCCTGCCCGGGATAGTTCGTCCCGTCGGCGAACCACAGCTTCAGATCCGCCGAGCCCGTCGCGTCCATGATGTCGACGCACTCCAGCAGATGATCCACGGCCTTGCGGCGTACGGAAGCCTCCGGGTGGCAGATGCTCCCGAGCCTGTAGTCGTCGTCCTGGAAGGTGTTGGAGTTGATCGCCCCGAGCTTCACGCCCCGCTGCTCGGCGTGCTTCGCCAGCGCCGCGTAGTCGTCGACCTTGTCCCACGGAATGTGCAGGGCCACGGTCGGGGCGACGCCGGTGAACTCGTGCACCTTCGCCGCGTCGTCCAGCTTCTCGACCGGCGTGCGCGGCACACCCTGCTGCGCGAACACCTTGAACCGCGTGCCCGAGTTCCCGTAGGCCCACGACGGCGTCTCGACGGCCTGTGTCTTGAGAGCGGCCTTCGCCGCGGCGAGCTCGGTCACGTCAGGCTCCTGTGACATCGGGTCGTGACGACCACTGAATGAAACGATTCAGGACGCGAAGTTATGGGCTCCCCGAAGGGGTGTCAACCCCTGCGGTGGAGACGGTTTCCCGTGACTCATGCGTGACCTTCTGTCCTCGAAACTTTTTCGACCGGAACCCATTGACGTGACATGCGCGGCCCGCCTAACGTCCCGGCAACCCAGTTGAAACCTTTCACGACGCCGAGAGGGCCGACCCGCCGGCGTCGTCGAGGAGCCCTCATGACCCACCCGTCCACCACGGGTCCGGCCCCGGTTCTCGCGCTGAAGGACGTCTCCAAGTCCTTCGGCGCGGTCCGCGCACTGCGGGACGTCTCCCTGGAGCTGTTCCCCGGGGAGGTGCACGCACTCGCCGGTGAGAACGGTGCCGGCAAGTCCACCCTCATCAAGACGCTCGCCGGAGTGCACCGCCCGGACGCCGGCCAGGTGCTGCTCGACGGTGCGCCCGTCGCCTTCCACGGACCCGGCGACGCCCGCGACGCCGGCATCGCCGTGATCTACCAGGAGCCCACGCTCTTCCCCGACCTGTCGATCGCCGAGAACATCTACACGGGCCGCCAGCCGCGCCGCGCCCTCGGCCGGATCGACCACAAGGCCACCCACAGCGCGACCGCCGCCCTGATGCAGCGCCTCGGTGTCGAACTCGACCCCGACCGGCCCGCCCGCGGTCTGTCCATCGCCGACCAGCAGATCGTCGAGATCGCCAAGGCCCTCTCCTTCGACGCCCGCGTCCTGATCATGGACGAGCCGACCGCCGCCCTCACCGGCAGCGAGGTCGCCCGCCTCTTCGGCGTCGTCCGCACCCTGCGCGACCAGGGCGCAGCCGTGCTGTTCATCTCCCACCGGCTGGAGGAGATCTTCGAGATCTGCCGCCGGGTCACCACCCTGCGCGACGGCGCCCGGATCGCCGGCGAGCTCCTGGAGGGCATGACCGAGGACGACCTGGTGCGCCGCATGGTCGGCCGCGACCTCGACGAGCTCTACCCCAAGCAGGACGTGAAGCCGGGCGAAGTCGCCCTGAGCGTGCGCCGGCTGACCCGCGAGGGGGTCTTCACCGACGTCTCCTTCGAGGTCCGGCACGGCGAGATCGTCGGCCTTGCCGGGCTCGTCGGCGCCGGGCGCACCGAGGTCGCCCGGGCGGTGTTCGGCATCGACCGCCGGGACGCCGGCGAGGTCTTCGTCCACGGCACGTCCCTGGTCAACGGCGCGCCCTCCGCCGCCATGGCCGCCGGAGTCGCCCTGGTCCCGGAGGACCGGCGCGCCCAGGGCCTGGTGATGGACATGTCCATCGAGCGGAACATCGGGCTCACCGGGCTGCGTACGACCGTGAAGGCCGGGCTGATGGACCGCGGCGCCGAGCGCAGCCGCTCCCTCGACTGGGCCGTCAAGCTCCAGGTGAAGTACGCCCGGATCGCCGACACGGTCAACACGCTCTCCGGCGGCAACCAGCAGAAGGTCGTACTCGCCAAGTGGCTGGCCACCGGCCCGAAGGTGCTGATCGTCGACGAGCCGACCCGCGGCATCGACGTCGGCACCAAGGCCGAGGTGCACCGGCTGCTGTCGCAGCTGGCCGCCGACGGTGTGGCCGTCCTGATGATCTCCTCCGACCTGCCCGAGATCCTCGGCATGGCCGACCGCGTGCTGGTGATGCACGAGGGCCGGCTCACCGCCGAGATCCCGCGCTCCGACGCCACCGAGGAAACCGTGATGGCCGCAGCCACCGGGAGGGCCGCCGCATGACGGTCGTCACCCCGCGAGAAGCCCCCGTGGCCGACGTGCCCAAGTCGAGCGGCACCCGGCTGGTCGACCGCGTCTTCAAGATGCGCGAACTCGCCATCCTGCTCGTCTTCCTGGTGATGATCGGCGTCACCCAGGCGGGCAACAGCGAGTTCCTGTCCGAGCAGGGCATCAAGGACCTGCTGCTGAACGCGACGATCCTGGTCCTGGTCGCCACCGGCCAGTCCCTTGTCGTCATCACCCGCAACGTCGACCTGTCCGTCGGATCCACCCTCGGCATCAGCGCCTTCGCCGCCGGCACGTATCTCCAGGGCGGGGGCGACTCCGTCGTGGCGATCGCCCTGGCGGTGCTGCTCGGCATCGGCTTCGGACTGCTCAACGGACTGCTCGTCAGCCTCGGACAGGTGCCCGCGCTCGTCGTCACCCTCGGCACGCTCTACATCATCCGCGGCATCGACTCCATCTGGGTCGGCTCCCGCCAGATCACCGCGGCCGATCTGCCCGGCGGATTCGTCGACTTCGGCTCCGGCGGCATCTCCGCGGTGCCGTACCTGGCGCTGATCGCGCTGGCGGTGCTCATCGCCACCGCCTACTACCTCAGGCATTTCGCCGGCGGACGCGAGCTGTACGCCCTCGGCTCCAACCCCGAGGCGGCCCGCCTCGCCGGGATCCCCGTCCGCAAGCGGATCCTCGCCGCGTACACCTTCTGCGGCGCGCTCGCCGGACTCGCCGGCGCCATGTACCTGGCCCGCTTCGGCAACGTCGACTCCGGCACCGGGGGCGGCTACGAACTGACCGTCGTCAGCGCGGTCGTGGTCGGCGGCGTCGTCTTCACCGGCGGCTCCGGCAGCGTCCACGGCGCCGCCCTCGGCGCCCTGCTGCTGACCTCCGTCAACAGCGTGCTGCCCGCCCTCGGCGTCAGCTCCGTCTGGGTGCTCGCGATCAACGGCATCCTGCTCATCCTCGCGATCGCGGTCGACCGGGTCGTCGCGCTGCGCGTGGCCTCCGCCCTGAAGAAGAGGAACGCCCGCCATGGCTGACATCTCCCTGAGCCGAGCGGTCCGCTGGGACACGGTCGTCGGTGCACTCCTCGTCGTGGTCCTGCTGTTCTCCTTCGGTTTCGTCGACGGCTTCGGCAACGCGCTCAACCTGTCGTTCCTGATCGGCAACACGCTGCCGATCGCGCTGATCGCTCTGCCGATGACCCTGCTGGTCGTCTCCGGTGAGATCGACCTGTCGGTCGCCTCCACGGCCGGACTGTCCGGCGCGGTGATGGGTGCCCTGTGGAACCAGGGCATGGCCATCGAGACCATCATCCCGATCTGCCTGCTGCTGGGTGTGGTGTGCGGACTGGTCAACGGCCTGCTGGTGACCAGGCTGGGGCTGCCGTCCCTCGCCGTGACCATCGGCACGCTGGCGGCCTACCGGGGCATCGCGCAGATCGTGCTCGGCTCCGACGCGGTCACCGACTTCCCCACGCAGTACCTGGACTTCGCGGCTGGGCGGATCGGCGACACGTTCATCCCGTACGCCTTCCTGCCGTTCCTCGTCCTGCTGGCCATCGCCGTGGTCGCGCTGCACGCCACACCGTTCGGGCGGTCGCTGTTCGCGATCGGCGCGAGCGAGGAGGCGGCCCGCTTCGCCGGCATCCGGGTCAGGCGGCAGAAGCTGATCCTGTTCACGCTGACCGGTCTGATGGCCTCCCTGACCGGGATCTTCTGGGCGCTGCACTACGCCAGCGCCCGTTACGACAACGCCACCGGCCTCGAACTGTCCGTCGTGGCCGCCGTGTTGCTCGGCGGCATCGACTTCGACGGCGGCAAGGGCACGCTCGGCGGTGCCATCGCCGGGGTGTTTCTGCTGGGGGCGTTGCAGAACGTGATGAGCCTCCAGGACGTTTCCGCGCAGTCGCAGATCGTCGTCACCGGTGTGTTGCTCGTGCTTTCCGTACTCGGGCCGCGGGTCGCGCGGCAGATCGCCGTCGTGCGTGCTCCATCGTCGTCCGGCTGACCGTCCGCTGTGGCTGTTCGCGCCCTGTGCGGCGGAGCCGCACAGCGATACAGCCCCGCGCCCCTGGCAGACAAGGGCGCGTCTCACTCTCCTTCGTCAAAGGAAACCGTCATGCGTAAGTCAACCCTGCGCCGCAGCTGCGCGGCCCTCGCCACCGCCACCTCTCTCACCCTGGCCCTCACCGCCTGCGGCGGCGGCACCACCAAGAAGGACGTCGCGAACGAGGGCGGCAGCGCCGCCACCGCCGGCAAGGCCGACCCGAACGCGGCCACCAAGAAGGGCCTCACCGTCGGGTTTCTGCCCAAGCAGGTCAACAACCCGTACTTCACCAGCGCCGACAAGGGCGGCGAGAAGGCGCTCAAGGAGCTGGGCTCCAGCTACAAGGAGGTCGGCCCGTCCAGCGCGACCGACACCGCCGGACAGGTCTCCTACGTCAACACGCTCACCCAGCAGCAGGTCGACGCGATGGCCGTGTCCGCGCAGGACCCGGGGGCGCTGTGCACCGCGCTCAAGCAGGCCATGAAGAACGACATCAAGGTCGTCACCTACGACTCCGACACCACGCCCGACTGCCGCAACGCCTTCGTCTCGCAGGCCTCCGCCGAGGACCTGGGCCGTACCGAGGTGCAGCTGCTCGCCAAGCAGATCGACTTCAGGGGCGAGATCGCGATCCTGTCCGCCGCGCAGACCGCGACGAACCAGAACACCTGGATCGACTTCATGAAGGACGAGCTGAAGAAGCCCGAGTACAAGAACATGAAGCTGGTGAAGACCGCCTACGGCAACGACGACGCCCAGCAGTCCTTCCAGCAGACCCAGGGCCTGCTGCAGGAGTACCCGAACCTCAAGGGGATCATCTCCCCGACCACCGTCGGCATCAAGGCCGCAGCCCAGTACCTGTCGGGCTCCAAGTACAAGGGCAAGGTCAGTCTGACCGGCCTCGGCACCCCGAACGACATGCGCAAGTACGTCAAGAACGGCACCGTCGAGGCGTTCGAGCTGTGGGACCCGGCCAGGCTCGGCGAACTGGCCGCCCGCACCGCCGTCGCCCTGTCCTCCGGGCAGATCACCGGCAAGGAGGGCGAGACCTTCAAGGCCGGCTCCATGGGCGAGTACACCATCGGCAAGGACGGCGTGATCAGCCTCGGCAAGCCGACCGTGTTCGACGCGAAGAACATCGACCAGTTCAACTTCTAGACCCTGGGAGGTCGTTGATGCAGCGCGTGTGCTTCCTGCTGAAGGTCCGGGCGGAGCGCCTCTACGAGTACCGCGAGCGGCACGCCGCGGTGTGGCCCGAGATGCTGACGGCACTCTCGCAGACCGGCTGGCACAACTACTCGCTCTTCCTGCGCGAGGACGGACTGCTCGTCGGCTACCTCGAGACCGAGGACTTCGCCGCCGCCCGGGCCGCCATGGAAGCCACCGACGTCAACGCCCGCTGGCAGGCGGAGATGGCGCCGTTCTTCGAGTCGCTGGACGGCGCCCGGCCCGACGAGGCCATGAAACCGCTCACCGAAGTGTTCCACCTCGCATGACGATGGAGTCCACGAGATGCACAGACGTACGTTGCTGGCCGCCGCCCTCGCGGGAGCGGTGGTGACCCCCGCCCTCGCCTCCGGCACCGCGCGGGCCGCCGACCCCGGCCCCTCCGTCACCCGGACCGGCACCACCACGCTCGACGGCCAGGCGATCTTCTTCGTGTCGTACGACGGTCTGGTCAACAACAACGCGTTCCAGAAGAACGGCCTGCTGACCTACAAGGGCTACCAGTACGCCGTCTGGTACACCGCCGACCGGGGCGCCGTCGTCGGCCGCCGCGTCCTCGGCGGGAGCACCTGGTCCACCGTGAAGGTCGGCCACACGCTCAAGGCCAGCGACTCGCACAACGTCATCTCCATGGGCGTCTCCAAGGGCGACGGCCGGCTGCACCTCAACATGGACTCCCACAGCGACGGCTTCACCTACGTCAAGTCCGTCGCCGGGCTCATGGACGACCCCGCGGGGCTGAGCTGGACCGCCGCCCGTTTCGGGGCGCCCCAGTCGACCCTGGACGGGGTGGCGCTCACCTCGCAGTTCACCTATCCGCAGTTCGTGTCGACGCCCGACGGCAAGCTCCAGCTGAGCTACCGCGTCGCCGTCTCCGGCAACGGCCGCAACGCCCTCGCCGAGTACGACGGCACCAAGTGGACCAACCTCGGCGAGTGGTCCGCCTCGACGGGCACGTACACCAGCGAGCACGGCTCCTCGACGGCCCGCAACATGTACCTGCACGGCATCGACTACGACCGCAACGGCCGGCTGCATTCCTTCTTCACCTGGCGCGAGCAGAACGGCGCCGTGATGTGCAACGGCGGCGGCATCACCAACCACGACACCGGCTACGTCTACTCCGACGACCGCGGCCGCACCTGGCGCAACAACGCCGGGACCGTCGTGGGTGTGACGGGCGGCTCCGACAAGGTGTCCGTGACCGACGCCGGCCTGGTGATCGACCCGCTCAATCCGGACCACTCCCTGATGAACCAGGAGAGCCAGTTCACCGACTCCGCGGGCCGGCCGCACGCGATCATCTCCTACGTGCCCGGCCGCTTCGGCCAGTGCACCACGAACTACGTCGCGGACCGCACCGCCAACGGCCGTGCCTTCCACGTCCGCAAGAACGCCTCCGGCACCTGGCAGAAGACCGAGATACCGGTCCCGCTGAACTCCAGCCAGCGCACCAAGCTGATCCTGGACAAGTACGACAACGCGTACGCGGTCTTCCCCTTCGGCCGGATCGCCGCGGCCTCCGCCGCCTCGGGGCACACGGACTGGAGGATCCTCTTCGACGGCAGCGGACTCGACGCCTTCGGCGAGGTCGTCATCGACGAGACGAGGGTCGCGCAGGACGGGGTGCTGTCGTTCATGTACCAGGAGAAGTCCAGCGGCACGACGCCCTCGGCGCTGCACGTGACGGACTTCCGGCTGCCCGCCTGACCGCATCCGGTTCCCGGGGCGGCATGCCGGTAATGTGAGGCCGCCCCGGCCGCCCCCTCGTCTCCCCTCTGGAGGTCCCTGCCCGATGGCCCAGTCGGTGGGTATCAAGGACGTCGCCCGCGTCGCCGGAGTCTCCGTCGGCACGGTCTCGAACGTGATCAACCGCCCGGACACGGTCGCGACCGAGACCCGGGCCCGGGTGCTGTCCGCGATAGACCGGCTCGGCTACGTCCGCAGTGAGTCCGCACGCCAGCTGCGCGCGGGCCGCAGCCGCATCATGGGGCTGCTGGTCCTGGACATGGGCAACCCCTTCTTCGTCGACGTGGCGCGCGGCGCCGAGCGTGCCGCCCGCCGGGCCGGACTCGGCGTGATGGTCTGCAACAGCGCCCAGAACCCGGGCGAGGAGGCCGAGTACCTGTCGCTCTTCGCCGAGCAGCGGGTGCGCGGCGTGCTGCTCACCCCGGCCGACGCCACCGGCCGCAACATCGAGGCGTTCCGCCGGCACAACATCCCGTTCGTCCTGGTCGACCGGGTCGCCGAGGGCACCACCGAGTGCTCGGTCTCCGTCGACGACGTCGCGGGCGGCGCCCTCGCGGTACGCCACCTCGTCGACGCCGGGCACCGCTCTCTCGCCTACGTCAGCGGCCCGCCCGGCCTGAACCAGGTCAGCGACCGCCGCACCGGCGCCCTGGAGGCGCTCGCCGAGGCCGGGCTCGGCCCCGACGCGCTGCGCGAGCTGCCCAGCGAACGGCTGGACGTCGCCGCCGGCCGCGACGCCGGGGCCCGGCTGCTCGGCCTCGCCGACCGGCCCACCGCCGTGTTCTGCGCCAACGACCTGCTCGCCCTCGGCGTCCTGCAGGCCATGTACGCGGCCGGCGTCGGCGTCCCGGACGACCTCGCCATCGTCGGCTACGACGACATCGAGTTCGCCGCCGCCGCGGCCGTCCCGCTCACCTCGGTGCGGCAGCCCGCCGTCACCATGGGCGCCATGGCAGCCGACCTGCTCCTGGAGGAGACGGAGGAAGACGGCGCGGCGCGCGCACACGAGCACCGCAGGGTCGTCCTCCAGCCCGAGCTGGTGGTCCGCCGCTCCAGCCTGTCCGCCCGCTGAGCCTGAACGGCCGCTCAGGCTCAGCCTGAACGGCCGTTCAGCAAGGTTTCATGATCGAAGGGCTCACCCGCGGACGGTCGCTGTGATGAACTGGGACGCGGCCCGAAAATCCGTCCGTCCCGGGAGCCCTGTTGACCGTCAGCTACCGCCAGCCCGGAGTCGTCCTCACCGACCGCCGCTTCACCGTCCCCCTCGACCACGACCGCCCCGGGGGCGAGACGATCGAGCTGTACGCCCGCGAGGTCGTCGCGAGCGACAAGACGCACCAGGACCTGCCGTGGCTGCTCTACCTCCAGGGCGGCCCCGGCTTCGGCGCGGACCGCTCCGTCGGCCGGCCGGGCTGGCTCGGCCGGGCCCTCAAGGAGTACCGCGTCCTGCTGCTCGACCAGCGCGGCACCGGACACAGCACACCCGCCAACCGCCAGACGCTCCCGCTGCGCGGCGGCCCGGCCGAGCAGGCCGGCTACCTCACGCACTTCCGTGCCGACGCGATCGTCCGCGACTGCGAGGCCATCCGCGCCGAGCTCACCGGCGGCAAGCCCTGGACCGTCCTCGGCCAGAGCTTCGGCGGCTTCTGCGTCACCAGCTACCTGTCCCTCGCGCCCGAGGGCCTGGCGACGGCCGTGATCACCGGCGGTCTGCCCTCCCTGGACGCCCACGCCGACGACGTCTACCGGGCCGCCTTCCCGCGCATCGAACGCAAGGTCGCCGCCCACTACGCCCGCTACCCGCAGGACGTCGAGCGCGCCCGCCGCATCGCCGACCACCTGCTGCACCACGACGTGGTCCTGCCGAACGGCTACCTGCTCACCGTCGAGGCCTTCCAGTCCCTCGGTATCGCCCTCGGCACCGGCGACGGCACCCACCGCCTGCACTACCTCTTGGAGAACGCCTTCGTCCGCACCCCGCAGGGCACCACGCTCTCCGACGCGTTCCAGGAACAGGTGCAGGCCATGCTCTCCTACGCCCGCCACCCGCTGTACGCCCTGGTCCACGAGTCGATCTACGGCCAGGACGCCCGGCCCACGGCCTGGTCCGCCGAGCGGGTCCGCGCCGAGTTCCCGCAGTTCGACGCCGCCAAGGCCCTCGCGGGCGACGAGCCTCTCCTGTTCACCGGGGAATCGATTCACCCCTGGATGTTCGACTGCGACCCGGCGCTGCGCCCGCTGCGCGAGACCGCCGACCTGCTCGCCGCCCGCACCGACTGGACGCCCCTGTACGACCCCGCCCGCCTCGCCGCCAACACGGTGCCGGTGGTGGCGGCCGTCTACCACGACGACATGTACGTCGACACGGCCCACTCCCTGCGCACCGCCCGCACGATCCGGGCTCTGCGCACCTGGATCACGGACGAGTTCGAGCACGACGGCATCCGCACCGGCGGCCCCCGCGTCCTCGACCGGCTGCTGGCGCTCGTGCGGGGCGAGGCCTGATGCCGTGCCGTACGCCCGGTGCTGTCGGCGGCGCGGGCTAGTCTGCGGGCATGACGACCACTCAACTGCAGCCCATGCCCGATGACTGGCGGCGTGCTCTCGCGGTCGTGGCACACCCGGACGACCTCGAGTACGGCTGCTCGGCGGCGATCGCGGCCTGGACCGACGAGGGCCGCGAGGTCGTCTACGTGCTCGCGACCCGGGGCGAGGCGGGCATCGACACCATCGAGCCCGCGCGGTGCGGGCCCCTGCGCGAGCGGGAGCAGCGGGCCAGCGCGGCGGTGGTCGGCGTCTCGGAGGTGGAGTTCCTCGACCACAGGGACGGTGTCATCGAGTACGGCACGGCCCTGCGCCGCGACATCGCCGCCGCCATCCGCCGGCACCGGCCCGAGCTGGTCATCACGCTCAACCACCGCGATACCTGGGGCGGCGTCGCCTGGAACACTCCGGACCACGTGGCGGTGGGCCGGGCCACGCTCGACGCGGCCGGCGACGCCGGCAACCGGTGGATCTTCCCCGAGCTCGTCGAGCAGGGCCTCGACCCCTGGGACGGCGTGCGCTGGGTCGCCGTCGCGGGCTCCAGCACCCCCACGCACGCCGTCGACGCGACGCCCGGCCTGGAGCGGGCGGTGCGTTCCCTGCTGGAACACCGCACCTACATCGAGGTGTTGACCAGCGAGGACCCGGAGACGTACGTGCGCGGCTTCCTTTCGCAGCACGCCGAGAGGACGGGGGAGCGGTTCGGGGGCCGCCCCGCGGTGGCGTTCGAACTGTTCAGCAGATGATCAGCGGTTGACCGGCAGACGACGGGGGTGACCATGACAGGCAGCGAGGAACTGGCGCACCGGTTCGAGGAACACCGCGGACACCTCAAGGCGGTGGCCTACCGCATGCTCGGATCGCTAACCGAGGCGGAGGACGCCGTCCAGGAAGCGTGGCTGAAGCTCAGCCGGACCGACACGGACGACATCCAGAACCTCGGCGGCTGGCTGACCACGGTGACCGGCCGGGTCTGCCTGGACATGCTGCGCTCGCGCACCGCCCGCCGCGAGGAGCCGATGGGCGACACCCAGGACACCGTGGGGGCCTTCGTCCCGGACCCGGTGCTCCGGCCCCTGTCGCACATCGACCCGGCCGAGGAGGTGCTCCAGGCCGACTCGGTGGGCCTGGCCCTGCTCGTCGTGCTGGAGAACCTGGCGCCCGACGAGCGGCTCACCTTCGTGCTGCACGACATGTTCGCCGTGCCGTTCGACGACATCGCGCCGATCGTGGAGCGCAGCGCCGCCGCGACCCGGCAGCTGGCGAGCCGCGCCCGGCGCCGGGTGAGTGGCGCGACGCCGTCGAACGAGCCCGACCTCGGCCGGCAGAAGCAGGTGCTCGACGCCTTCCTCGCCGCCTCGCGCGCCGGGGACTTCTAGGCGCTGGTGGCCCTCCTGCACCCCGATGTGCTGCTGCGGGCCGACTCGGGCGCCCTCGTGCGCGGAGCGGCCGCCTCCAAGCTGGTCCAGGGCGCGAAGGCGGTGGCGGAGCAGGCGCTCATGTTCGCCCCGTTCACGCGGTCCGCGGAGCTGGTGCTGGTCAACGGCTCGGTCGGAATGATCATCGCGCCGGAGGGCCGCATCCAGTCGGTCATGGGCGTGACGATCGCCGACGGGCGCATCACCGACCTGTACATCCTGGCCGACCCCGAGCGACTGGAGCGGCTGGAGGCGCCCGGGGCGCGGGGTGACCGCACCCGACCGATGACATGTCGTTTCGTATGCTGAACCGCATGCGAGATCATCAGGCCGAGCGGGCCGAACTGCGCGGCGACTGCGAGCGGTGTTTCGGGCTGTGCTGTGTCGCCCTGCCCTTCGCCGCCTCGGCCGACTTCGCGGTCGACAAGGCCGCCGGCACACCCTGCCGCAACCTCCGGGAGGACCACCGCTGCGGCATCCACGCCAGGCTCCGGCAGAAGGGATTCACCGGCTGCACGGTCTACGACTGCTTCGGCGCCGGGCAGCAGGTCTCGCAGATCACCTTCGGCGGGCAGGACTGGCGGACCGGGCCGCCGGAGCGGGCCCGCCGCATGTTCGAGGTGTTCCCGGTGGTCCGGCAGCTGCACGAACTGCTGTGGTACCTGACCGAGGCGCTCGCCCTGCCCGCGGCCCGACCCGTCCACGCCGAGCTGTGCGAGGCGCTGGAGAAGACCCAGGAGCTGACCGGCGGGACCCCCGAGGAGCTCGCCGGGCTGGACGTGGCGGCACACCGCCAGGAGGTCAACGTCCTGCTGCTGAGGACGAGCGAGCTGGCCAGGGCCGGCACCGAGGGCCGCAGGAAGGACCGCCGGGGTGCGGACCTCATGGGCGCCCGCCTCAAGGGCGCCGACCTGCGCGGTGCCAGTCTCCGCGGTGCCTATCTCATCGCCGCCGACCTCACCGGCGCGGACCTGCGGGGCGCCGATCTGATCGGTGCCGACCTGCGCGACGCGGACCTCACGGACGCCGACCTGACCGGGGCGTTCTTCCTCACCCAACCGCAGCTGAACGCGGCCCGGGGGAGTGCCGGGACCCGGCTGCCCGGGTCAGTCACCCGCCCCGGGCACTGGACGGCGCAGGTCTGAGGCCGGCTCCGGCACCGCGGTGCGGCGCTCCGGCCGCAGCCTGAGGCCCTCCGGCATCAGCGTCAGCCGTTCCGTCACGCGCAGTCGGTAGGCGGGGTCGGCCCGCAGCTCGTAGCGCCGCAGCAGCAACCCGAGCACCAGCGTGGCCTCGTGCAGCGCGAACTGGCGGCCGATGCACGCCCGCGCGCCCGTCCCGAACGGCTTGAAGGTGTGCGGGGGCCGTGACTGTACGGCCTGCGCGTCGAAGCGGTCGGGGTCGAACCGCTCGGCGTCCGCGCCCCACACCTCGGGGTCCCGGTGCAGCATCGGCGTCAGCACCAGCGCCCAGGCCCCGCGCCGCATCGGGTGCTCTCCGGCCAGCACCGTGTCCTGGCGGGCCTCCCGGGAGAACGCGGGCGCGGTGGGCCACAGCCGCAGCGACTCGTCCAGCACCCGGCGGACGTAGCGCAGCCGCGCCACCTGCTCGTAGGCGGGTTCTGCCGTGTCGCCCCACACCCGGTCCACCTCCGCGCGGGCGCGGGCCGCGATCTCGGGGTGGCGGGAGAGGTAGTGCAGGGCGAAGGAGAGCGCGCCCGAGGTCGTCTCGTGCCCGGCGACGAGGAAGGTGATGACCTGGCGGCGGACGTTCTGCGGCGCCAGCCGTTCCCCGGTGTCGGGGTGGGCGGTCTCCAGCATGCGGTCGAGCAGGTCGCCGTCGCCGCCGCCGGTGGCGCGCCGGGCCCGGACCAGTTCGTCGACCGTGTGGTTGAGGTGGGCGATGTCGGCCGCGTTGCGGCGGGTCGCGCTCCGCAGCAGCAGGGGAGCCAGCGGGAAGGGCACGGTGTTGAGCCGCTGCGCGTAGGTCAGCGTGCCCACCATCGCGGTCACGAAGGGATGCGGCCGGGAGCGCTCGAACGAACCGAAGTCGTGCCCGAAGCCGGTGCGCGCGATCGTCTCCAGCGTCAGCTTGGTCATGTCGCCGGGCACGTCCACCGCCCGGCCCGTCGCCGCCGCCCGGTCCCAGTGCTCCGTCAGCCGCCTGGCGACGTCCAGCATCATCGGGTGGTAGCCGGCCATGGCGTCGCGGCTGAACCCCGGCGCGAGCACCTCGTGGGCCAGCTGCCAGTTCGGCTCGTGGTTGTACGCCGTGAACAGGCCGTCCCCGGCGACCGGCCGGAGATTGGCCACGCCGAGCCCCACGTGCTTGGCGAACCGCGACTCGTCCGCGAGGTCGGCCGCGTGCCGGGCACCCCACACGAACACGAACTCCTTGCCGAACGCCTTCCGCCGGAACACCGGCCCCAGTCGGCGGGCGTAGCGCAGCGAGTCCTGCAGGGGAGTGCTCCGGTTCACGCCCACCACGTCGCCGAGGAGGGGGATGCGGCGCGGCGGACGCGGAATGCGGTCCAGCTCCGGCCAGCCCAGCTCGGCACTCCGGAAACCCTTGGGCTCCCCGGTCCGTATCGGCGCCTGGGTCATGACGCGATCTCCCTTGATCCGGCGGCGGGTTCGCACGTGTTGTACGTGGGTTCAATAGCGCGGTTCAGTCTGATGCGGTTGTTGAACCGACGTCAAGTAAAGTGCGGGCATGGCCGCGAACCAGGGCGGGCGCACGCGCCGCCGGCTCAGCACCGAGGAGCGCCGGGAGCAGCTCCTGTCGGTCGGTGCGCGGCTGTTCTCGGAGAGCCCCTACGACGACGTGTGGATCGAGCAGGTCGCCGAGATCGCCGGGGTGTCACGCGGGTTGCTGTACCACTACTTCCCGACCAAGCGGGACTTCTTCGCGGCGGTCGTCGAGCGCGAGAGCGAGCGCATGCTGCGCATGACGGCGGCGGTGCCCGGCGTGCCGGTCCGCGAACAACTCGCGGCCGGTCTCGAGACGTTCCTGGAGTACGTGCAGGCGCACGCGCACGGCTACCGGGCCTTCCATCGCGCCGACGCGGCCGGGGACCAGGCGGTCCGGCGGGTCTACCAGCGCGCCCTGGCCGCGCAGGAGCGGCAGATCCTCGCCGCGCTCGCCGCGGACCCCGAGTTCGGGCCCGCCTTCGAGGACCGGCCGGAGGTCCGGCTGGCCGTGCGCGGCTGGCTGGCGTTCACCACGGCCGTCTGCCTGGAGTGGCTGCGCGGTGCGGAGTTGGGCCGGGGGAAGGTGCGCGAGCTGTGCACGCGCGCCCTCCTCGGCGTCCTCACGCCCTGAAAGGTCTCGAAAGAGCACGTGCCGTGGTTGGCGTGCACCCCGATCTTCGGTAGGTTAGGTGAGGCTTACCTAAGGAGGTCTGGGATGGGTGACGACAGCCACAGCTGGACGGCGGCTCCCGCCGCGGCGGAGCGGGCGCGTTCGGTGCTCGCCGCCGCGTGGTCCTGCTCCGTGACCGCGGAGGGCACGCGGGAGGAGCTGGTCGGCGCGCACACCGTGGGCGAGGACGGCCGGGTGCTCGTCGAGGTGCCGGAGGGCAGCGCCCTGCTGGCGGCCGCGATCTGCGCGCCCCGCGGGGAGCCGTCCGCCGTGCTGGAGTTCGCCGACGTGGCGCCCGTCCCGGTCCGCAGCCGGATCCGCTCCCGGCTGTGGCTCGCGGGCTGGTTCGCCGTCGAGGGGGAGCGGCTCGCCTTCACGCCCACGCGGGTCGTGCTGCGGCAGCCGTCCGGCTCCATGGTCGTCGACCTCGACGAGTTCGCCGCCGCCGTGCCCGACCCGCTCACCACGGCGGAGGCCCGGCTGCTGACCCATCTCGCCGACTGCCACGCCGACGCCGTTGAGCGGCTCACCCGGCTCGTCGACTCCGACAGCCTGCACGGCGCGGTCCGCGTCCAGCCGCTCGCCGTCGACCGGCACGGACTGACGCTGCGCATCGAACGGGCCCGCACCCACGGCGACGTACGCCTCGCCTTCCACGCCCCCGCGGACGACGTCGCGCAGCTCACCGAACGCATGCACATCCTGCTCAGCCAGGCCACCGCCGCGTCGTGCCCGCGGGCCCTACAGTGGCAGCGCACAGACGGCGACGGGTGAGGGGAACGATTCTCCTGCGCGCCGCAGTTCGCCGTTCGCCTCGTCCACGTGGAAGACGGTGACGGTGGAGGACTTCTGGTTCGCCGCGAACAACAGCGTGCCCTCCGGCGAGAAGGCGATCTGCCGGGGGAAGTCCCCGCCCACCGGCACCGTGTCGAGCAGCCGGAGCCGGGCGCCGTCCGCCTCGACGGCGTAGCGGGTGAGGCTGTTGTGGCCCCGGTTGGCGAGATAGGCGTGGCGGCCGTCGGCGGTCACCAGGATCTGCGCCGGGTAGCTCGTACCGGAACCCGTGCCCGTGGACTGCGCCTCGCCGACGGTCACGCGGCCGGAGGCCTTGTCGTACGAGCAGACCGCGACGGTGTTGTCGGCCTCGTTGGCGAGGTAGGCGTACCGGCCGTCCGGGTGGAAGGTGAGGTGGCGTGGGCCCGCGCCCGGCCGGGTGTGCGCCTGCGCGACCTCGGTGAGGGTGCCGGCCTTCTCGTTCAGCCGGTAGGTGTACACGGTGTCCGTGCCCAGATCGACGGCGAGGACATGGCCCCCGTCCGGGCTCGTGACGAACTGGTGGGCGTGCGGGCCCTCCTGTCCGGGGCCGGGCGGCGGGCTGGTGTGCCGGACGAGGTCGGTGCGCTCGCCGAGTGCGCCAGAGGCGTCGATGGGGTGCACGGCCACACTGCCCGTGCCGTAGTTCGCGCTGAGCAGCCAGCGCCCGCCCGGATGCACCGACAGATGGCAGGGCGCCGCCCCGCCGGTGCTCCGGCTGCCCAGCACCTTCCGGTCGGACAGCCGGACTGCGGTCACCGTGCCGTCGTCGCGCTCGTCCACCGCGTACAGCGTGCCGCGGTCCGGGTGGATCGCGAGGTACGACGGGTCGCCGACGCCGGGGATCGTGCCGGCGCCGGTGATCCGGCCCGTCGCCGTGTCGTACGTGGCCAGGCCGATGCCCTTGCCGCCGCCCTCGACGGACGTGTAGGTGCCGAGGTGGAGCGGGCGGGGCCCGGAGGGGCGGCGGGCCTCCCGTGACGTGCTCGGCTCCGGGGCCGTGGTCGGAGTCGTCGCGGGCGCGGGCGTGTTGTCACAGGCCGGCAGCGCCGCCGCGGCGGCCCCGCCCGCCAGTGCGCCGACGAATCGGCGCCTGCTCCAGCCACCACTGTCCATGTCGCCCCTCAGGTCGTCACTCGTCCCCGTCGTGACAGTCACCCTGGCGTTTCCCGGCCCCCGCGTGCAACAACGGCAGGGCGTTGCGCGGGGTGGGCCGTCGTGGTGGTCCCGACGGTCCCCGTCCGCGCCGCGCCCCGGGGGCGGCCTCCCCGTCCGCCCCCGGGCCGGTTACCGGTCCCCGTCCTCGACCGGCTTGCCCGGGGCGTCCTTGAGCTGGTGCGTCTGACCCGTCGCACCGGGAACTCCCCGAGGCCCGGCGGCAGCGGATGGGTACCGGTCTCCGGCAGGCGCAGGGTGCGGATGAACCGCACCGCGACCCCGCCCGGCAGCCGCAGTGTGTTCCCGTCGATCCGCACGGTCGTGTCGGCCATCGGCCCGCTCCCCGCATCCGGGGCCGGCCCCCTGCCGGCGCTCCCCTCAGCCAGAACGCCCGTCGAACCCCGCGCGGTTCCGCCACAGCTGTTCCGTGACGCCCAGCCGCTCCCGCAGCCGCGTCAGACGGGGCATCCGGGCGCGTTGCTCGCGCGAGACGCGGTCCAGCTCCTCGAACAGGCGCCGGGTGCGGTGCTCGGTGTCGAGCTCGTCGAGGATGCGGTTGACCTCCGTCAGGACGGCTCCCGGCAGCTGCCAGTACCCGGGGTCGCGCCCGGCTTCTTCGCGCAGCAGCAGATTCAGCTTGTCGCGGGTGCCCGCGGCGGTGCGCAGTTCCGCCGCGAGCCGCTCCTCCGCCGACTCGGCGCTCGCGCTGAGATGGGTGGTGACCAGCACCGCGAAGCTCACCACGGCGTCGGCGATCTCGGACAGCAGCTGCTCCAGAACGGCGCCCGTCTCGGCCTCGAACAGCGGCTCGGGTTCCCGCTTCTTCGCGAGGTCGGTGAGGGACCGGGCGAGCACCCGCAGGACGACCGTGCAGATCTCCAGCGTGTCCAGGCCGGTGCGCATCACCACCCGGTGCAGCACGCTGTCCTGAACGCGCGGGTTGAGCCGCAGACTGTCCTCGGCCTGCCGCAGGGCCGCGTCCACCTCGACGATGTCGTGGTCCAGCCGGCGCGCCTCGTGCAGCTGCTTCTCCACGCGGTCCACGGGCGTGCCGCCGGCCGCCTCCTCGCCCATGCGCAGCATCAACTGCCGCAGGCGGCGCGCCAGGTCCTCGATCGACTCGCCCGCCTCCTCCACCCACACCGGCGGGGCCAGCAGCAGGTTGCAGGCGAGCCCGACGACCGCGCCGATCAGCGTCTCCACCACCCGGGCCCATGCGTAGTCCCCGACGCTGGTCACGCCGAGGACGAGCATCGCGCTGATCGCGACCTCGGGTACGTACTCCTCCACCCGGACCAGCCGCCCCACGACCAGCGAGGCCAGCAGGAGCAGTGCGAGGCTCCACCAGGTCAGGCCCACCAGCAGGCTGAACGCGATGGCGACGAGGACGCCGGTCACCACGGCGTTCACCCGCCGGAAGCCGTTGGTGATGGTGGCGTACAGCGTCACCTGGACGACCAGCAGCGCCGTCAGGGGAGCGGTGAGAGGCGCCGGCTCGGGGCTCAGGCGCAGCGCGATGACGTACGCGATCGTCGCCGCGGTCGCGGACCGCAGCGTCTGGACGACCACGGGATCACGACGCTTCCTCACGATCCGCTCGGCGTGCGCCGTCCACTCACGTACCTCTCGCATCCTCGGGCTGTTCCCCTTCCCGACGCATCCAATTCCCGGCGCATCGAACGCATCCGTCGAACACATCCATGAAGGACGCTCATGAAGGACGTTAGCGCCGGGGCAAACCACGGGCGACCGAGGGGATCAGGCGTACACCTTGTCGAGGAAGGCGGCCAGATGGCCCGCGGTGCGCTCGATCTGCTCCTCGACGGTGAGGCTCTCCTCGAACCGGGACCCGGCCTCGAGCGCCTTCTTCCCGCGGATGTACAGGGAGCAGGCGAGGTCGGTGCACATGTACGCCCCGACGGAGTTGCCCTCGCGCCCGGCCGCCCCCGCCTTCCGTGCCGTCATCAGCGCGACCCCGCCCCGCGGGTGCGTGGTCAGGCACAGCGAACACATGCTGCGGTGCAGGAATCCGCGCTGGGCGGCTGGAACCGCATCGACACGCCGACGAGCCGCCCCGCCCGCTCGGTCACCAGATAGCTCCGGTCGGGCGCCCCCGGGTCCCGCCACCCGAGGAAGTCGAGATCGCCCCAGGGGCGCTCGCCGAGGTCCCGGGGCACGGCCAGGCGCTTGGCCTCGCCCTTGGAGCAGTTGATGAAGGAGGTGCGGATGTCCTGCTCGGTGAGCGGCTGCACGGGGGCTCCTGAGAGTGATCGTCGCGAAACCTAGGGGTCCTAGGTTTTGGGGCCAGGTCAGATTAGACAGCCGTGACGCGGGCGGGCCAGCGGATTTCCGTCAGGCCTCGTCGTCCGGGGTCTCCCGGTCTTGCCCGGCCTCCGAGACCTCCGGCGGCCAGACCCCGGCCCTGAGCACCCCGAGCGCGTAGGCCCGGGCCACCAGTTCCGTGCGGTTGGACGCGCCCCAGCGGGACGACAGCCGGCGCAGGTGGTAGGTCACGCCGTCCGTGGTGAGAGCCGTCTCTCGGGCGGCCCGGGCCGTGGTGGCGCCGGCGGCCAGCAGCGTCAGGACGCGGGCCTCCATCGGTGTGACCCGGACCTGTCCGGCGAGTGCGGTGGGGGAGGGCGCCGGTTCGGCGTCCACCCGGAGCATCACCAGGAGCGCCGGGGTGTCCTCCGCCGAGTCGCTGACCGGGTCGGCCGTCAGCTCGCCGTGGCGCTCCACACCGCCGGGGGCCCGCCAGCGCACCGACATCTGGTAGCGCGAGCGGTGGCGCAGCCGCAGGGCCTCGGCGATGCGCTCCACCTGCGTGGCCTCCCGCGGGCTGAACAGGTCCAGCACGTCACGGCCGCGCAGCCGGCCCGGCGTCGTACCGCACTCCGCGGCCATCGCCGGATTGGCCAGCAGCACCGCCCCGTACACGTCGCACACCGCGACCGGCATCGCGACCCGGTCGAACAGCAGCAGGGCGCGGTTGCGCCATGTCACGGCCTCCTGCCGGGCCAGGTCCACGAGCCTCTCCTGCCACGCCGGGCCACTCCCGCGCAAGAGCGGCGCATCTGCTCGCACTACACAATCATGTAGGGCCGCGGCACCGCCTCCCGCGCCCGGTGGATCACGCTGGAGCACAGTACTTCCGTACCGCGAAAGGCAGTTGCCGCGTCATGCCCCCCACCGGACAGCCTCCCCTGACCGCCGACACCCTCCCCGGCGTCCCCGTCGCCGACATCACCGCCACCGGACCCGGCGGCGCGCCCATCCAGCAGGCCATGGACCTGATGCGCGAGCACGGGCCCGTGTTCGTGCGGCGGCTGTACGGGCGGGACACCCTGTTCGTGGGCGGCCTGGACCTCGTGGCCGACCTCGCGGACGAGCAGCGGTTCGCCAAGCACATCGGGCCCGGTCTGGAGAACGTCCGCGAGTTCGCCGCCGACGGCCTGTTCACCGCGTACAACGAGGAGCCCAACTGGGCCAAGGCGCACGACATCCTGATGCCCGCCTTCGCGCTGGGCTCGATGCGCACCTACCACCCCGTGATGCTGAAGGTGGCCCGCCGGCTCATCGCGTCCTGGGACCGCGACGCCCGCGCCGGGCGGCCGGTGAACGTGCCCGACGACATGACCCGCATGACGCTCGACACCATCGGACTCGCCGGTTTCGGCTACGACTTCGGCTCCTTCGAGCGGGCCGAGCCGCACCCCTTCGTCGAGTCGATGGTCCGCTGCCTGGAGTGGAGCATGACCCGCCTGGCGCGCGTCCCGGGCCAGGACCACGCGGCGCAGGACGCGGCCTTCCGCGACGACTCCGCCTACCTGGCCCGCGTCGTCGACGACGTCATCGCCGCGCGCACCGGCACCGACCAGAGCGACGCCGACGACCTCCTCGGCCTGATGCTCACCGCCGAGCACCCGGCCGACGGCACCACACTCGACACCGCCAACATCCGCAACCAGGTCATCACGTTCCTGATCGCCGGCCACGAGACCACCTCCGGCGCCATGTCCTTCGCGCTGTACTACCTCGCCAAGCACCCCACGGCCCTCCAACTGGTGCAGCGCGAGGTCGACGAGCTGTGGGGCGACGCGGCCGACCCCGAGCCGACGTACGACGAGGTCGGCAGGCTGACCTACACCCGCCAGGTCCTCAACGAGGCCCTGCGGCTCTGGCCCACGGCCGCCGTCTTCTCCCGGCAGGCACGCGAGGACACCCTGCTCGGCGGGCGCATCCCCCTGCGCGCCGGGCAGTCCGCCCTCGTCCTCACACCGATGCTGCACCGGCAGTCCGTGTGGGGCGACAACCCCGAGCTGTTCGACCCCTCCCGCTTCACGGCCGAGGCCGAGGCGGAGCGCCCGGTGCACGCCTTCAAGCCGTTCGGCACCGGCGAGCGCGCCTGCATCGGACGGCAGTTCGCGCTGCACGAGGCGACCATGCTGCTGGCCATGCTCGTGCACCGCTACCGGCTGAGCGACCACGCCGACTACCGGCTCACGGTCAAGGAGACCCTCACCCTCAAGCCCGAGGGCTTCACCCTCGCGCTCGCGCCGCGCACCGCCGCCGACCGCGTCCACACGCCGCTGCCCGGGGCCGCCCCGGCCCAGGACGCGGAGTCGGCCGAGCCGCAGGACCTGCCCGCCCGCGTCCGCCCCGGCACGGCCGCGCTCTTCCTGCACGGCAGCAACTACGGCACCTGCCGCGACTATGCGGCGCAGCTCGCCGACGAGGCCGCCGCGATCGGCTGCGACACGGAGGTGGCCGCGCTCGACGCCTACGCGGGCGGCCTGCCCACCGACCGGCCCGTCGTCATCACCGCCGCCTCCTACAACGGCCGCCCCACCGACGACGCCACCGCCTTCGCCGCCCGGCTGGAGGAGACCCACGACCTGTCCGGCGTGACGTACGCCGTCCTCGGCGTCGGCGACCGCAACTGGGCCGCCACCTACCAGCACGTCCCCACCCGCATCGACGAGCGGCTCGCCGCGTCCGGTGCCGGCCGACTGCTGGAGCGTGCCGCGGCCGACGCCTCCGGCGATCTCACCGGCACCGTCCGCGCCTTCACGACCTCCCTGCGCGGCGCCCTCCTGGAGCGCTACGGCGACCCGGACGCCACCACCCCGCAGCCCGAGCCCGCCACCGCCTACCAGGTCCGCACCGTGACCGGCGGCCCGCTCGACGCCCTCGCCGAACGGCACGGACTCGTCCCCATGCGCGTCACCGAGACCCGCGACCTCACCGCCCCCGGCTACGCGCGCCGCAAGCGGTTCGTCCGCGTCGCGCTGCCGGACGGCGTCACCTACCGCACGGCCGACCACCTCACCGTGCTCCCCGCCAACGCCCCGGACCTCGTCACACGGGCCGCCACCGCGCTCGGCGTCGACCTCGACACGGTTCTGGACATCCGCGCCACCCGCCCGCGCCGCGACGGCATCGCCGTGGACCGGCCCGTGACGGTTCGGCAGCTGTTCACCCACCACGTGGAGCTGCAGGAGCGCCCGAGCGCCGGGCAGCTGGCCGCGCTCGCCGCCGCCAACCCGTGCCCGCCGGAGCGCGCGGCCCTGGCCGCCCTCGGCGACGACCCGCGTACCCTCGTGGAGATCCTGGAGGACCACCCGGCCCTGCGCGGGGCCCTGGACTGGCCGCCGCTCCTCGACCTCCTCACCCCGCTGCGCCCGCGCCACTACTCCGTCTCCTCCTCGCCCGCCGTCGACCCCGGCCACGTGGACCTGATGGTCTCGCTGCTGGAGGCACCCGCCCGCTCCGGCCGGGGCGTCTACCGGGGCACCGGCTCCGGCCACCTCACCACCGTCGAGCCCGGCGACACCGTGTACGCACGCGTGCAGCCCTGCCGGGACGCCTTCCGCATCGACGTCACCGCCGACTCGGCGCCGGTCGTCATGGTCGCGGCGGGCACCGGCCTCGCGCCGTTCCGCGGCGTCGTCGCCGACCGCACGGCGGCCGTCGCGGCGGGTACCGAACTCGCCCCGGCCCTGTGCTACTTCGGCTGCGACGCCCCCGACGCGGACTTCCTGCACGCCGAGGAACTGCGCGCCGCCGAGGCCGCCGGTGCCGTGTCCCTGCGCCCCGCCTTCAGCGAGAGTCCCGAGGGCGAGGTGCGGTTCGTGCAGCACCGGATCGCCGCCGAGGCGGCAGAGGTGTGGGCCCTGCTGGACGCCGGGGCGCGGGTGTACGTCTGCGGAGACGGTTCCCGAATGGCGCCCGGGGTGCGGGAGGCGTTCCGTACGCTGTTCCGCAAGCACACGCAGGCCGTCGACGGCACGGACGAGGCCGCCGCCGAGCAGTGGCTCGACGGCCTGATCGCGGACGGGCGTTACGTCGAGGACGTGTACGCGGCCGGCTGACCGAAGCGGCAGGGGAGGGGCGGGCACGCCGTGGTGGACTCCTGGGAACGGGCCCGGCACGTCCTGGCGGCGGCGGGCCTGGACCCCGGCCGCCTGACCCACCTCGCCCCGCTGACCGGCGGCACGTACAACACCGTCGAGGAGCTCCGCCTCACCGGCGGCGGCCGCTACGTACTGAAGGTCCCGCCCGCCGCGGCCGTCCCCGGTCTGCGGTACGAGAGGCGGCTGCTCGTCTCGGAGGCCGAGTTCTACCGCTCGGCCGCCCGGGTCGGGGTCCCGGCACCGCACAAGGTGTCCGCGGGGGACGACTTCCTGCTGATGACGGCCGTCCCGGGCGAGCCGTGGGACGGCACGCTCACCGACACGGAGCAGATGACCCTGCGCGCGGAGCTGGGGCGCCAGGTGGCCCGCCTGCACCGCGTGACGGGCCCCGGCTTCGGCTACCCCTCCGGCGCCCTCGGCCTGCTCGCCGCCGACTGGCGCACCGCGTTCACGGCGATGTTCGACGCCGTCCTCGACGACGCCCGGCGCTACGGGGCCCGGCTGCCCCCGCCCCGTCGACGCGGTGGCCCGTACCGCGGCGTCCGCGTTCGGCGCCCTCGACGAGGTCACCGACCCCCGCCTGGTCCACTTCGACCTGTGGCGGGGCAACATCCTCGTCGACCGCACGGGCGGGGAGGTGCGGATCGGCGGCCTCATCGACGGGGAGCGCATGTTCTGGGGCGACCCCCTGGCCGACTTCGTCTCCCTCGCGCTCCTCGGCGACATCAGGAAGGACGAGGAGTTCCTCGCGGGCTACCGGGAGGCCGGAGGACGAGCCCGCTTCGACACCGCGGCCCGGCTGCGCCTCGCGCTCTACCGCGCCTACCTGTACCTGATCATGCTCACCGAGACGGTTCCCCACGAGGCCGGTGAGGAGCAGCGGCGCTGGGTGCGGGAGAGCGTCGCCCCAAAGCTCGTCGCGGCCCTGGACGAGATCGCGGAGGCCGCTCCCGCCCGCCCGGGCGCCTGTTAGCTCACACCGTGAAATAAGGGGCGGAGAATGTCGCGCCGAGCCCCGCCCCGACGGTATGTTGCAGGTCGGACAGGGGATGCGAGGGGAGTCACATGGCGGCGCGGAACGGGCGCACGGTACGCGATCTCAGGCGGGCCAACCGCACGGCCGTGCTGCGGAGGCTCTACTTCGACGGCCCGCTCAGCCGCTTCGAACTCGGCCCGGTGACCGGCCTGAGCTCCGGTTCCGTCAGCAACGTCGTCGCGGATCTCGTCGCCGACGGGCTCGTGGAGGAGGCCGGCAGCGTCGACTCCGACGGGGGCCGCCCGCGCACCCTGCTGCGGGTCGCGCCCGGCAGCGGCCACATGATCGGCGTCGACGTCGGCGAGACCCGGGTCCGCGTCGAGCTCTTCGACCTCACCCTCACCGAACTCGCCCGCGTCGAGCGCCCGCTGTCGCCGCAGCGGTACGAGGTCGAGGCCATCGTCGACCACATCCGCCACGGCATCGCCGAGGTGCTGGACACCGCCGGCCTCGCGCCCGAGCGGCTCCTCGGCGTCGGCATCGGCGTCCCCGGCATCGTCGAGCGCACCGGAGACCGTGGCGCGCTCGTGCACGGGCAGACCATCGGCTGGGACGCCGTCCCGCTGGAGGCGCTGCTGCGCGCCCGTTCCCCGCTGCCGGACACCGTCCCGTACTTCATCGACAACGGCGCCAAGACCCTGGGCCAGGCCGAGATGTGGTTCGGCGCCGGACGCGGCGCCCGCAACGCCGTCGTGGTGCTGTTCGGCTCCGGCGTCGGCGCCAGCCTCGTCACCCCCGACGTGGAGCAGGGCCGCGCGGTGGAGTGGGGGCACCTGACCGTACGCGTGCGAGGCCGCCGCTGCCGGTGCGGGGCGCTCGGCTGTCTGGAGGCGTACGCGGGCGCCGAGTCGCTGCTCGCCCGCTGGCGGGAGGAGGGCGGCCGCGTCCCGGACGGCACCGACGAGGAGACCGCCCTCACCACGATGCTCGCCGCGGCCCACCCCTGCGAGGGCGCTGCCGCCGACCCCGTCGCGCTGGCCGTCCTGGAGGAGACCGCCGAGTACCTCGGGGCGGGTCTGTCCGACCTGATCAACCTCTTCCAGCCGGAGCGCATCCTGATCGGCGGCTGGGCGGGCCTGGCGCTCGGCTCCCGCTTCCTGCCCGCCGTACGCCGCCACGCCATGTCGTACGCGCTGCGCCACCCGGCCGGGAAGGTGACCGTCGACCTCGGCCGGCTCGGACCCGACGCGGTCACGGTCGGCGCCGCGATCCTGCCGCTCGCCGACTTCTTCGCCCGCGGCGGACGGCGCCCCGACCCCGCACCGGAGTACCCGGTCCCGGCCTGGCGCACGGCGCTTCGGGAGCGGACGCCCCGCTAGAGGTTTCGCCGATCACCGCGGAGGTACTCGCGAGGCGCCCGGACCACAGAAGGGAGCACGCCGTGACCGACCACCGCCTCGAAGGACCCGGCGAGAACGGTGACCCCATCCCGCGGGACATGCCGGACCAGCAGGCCGACGCCGGCGAGGACCCGTGGGAGGTCGCCCCGCGCTTCACGGGCACCGGCGAGCACGACACGCGCCGCGACGACGAGACCGACGAGCCCTCCGACGACGTCCCCGACACCGACGAAGCGGGGACGGGCCGGCAGGGAACACCGCGCTCGGGGACGGTTCAGACCGAGCACCCGGTGCCTGAAGAGCCCTCCGCCTGAGGAGGGCATCCCACCGGGGGCCGCAGCCGGCTGTGGGGGTCGGCTGCGGCCCCCGGGCATGTCCGGACACCTGGAGAGTCCCGCAGGCCGCCCGGGAACACCTGGGGAACCGCAGACCGCCCGGTCAGCCCACCTTGCGTCCCCGCATCGGCTCCGTGGGCGCCCCCGCCCCCTGCTTCAGGCCCAGCAGGAACTCCTCCAGCACCTCGGGCGCCGTGTGCTCCGGCCGCCAGCCGAGTTCCGTGTGCGCACGCGTGCAGTCCATCAGCGGCAGCCGCAGCACCGCGTCGAACAGGTGCGGGGAGGCGGGCAGCAGATGCAGGCCCCAGGCGGCGGCGATCGCCGACCGGGCCGCCGTGCGGGGCAGCCGAACCGGACGCGCGTCGAACATCTCGCCCAGCAGCCGCGCGTCGACCGGCGGGTCGGCCGCCAGGTTGAAGGCGCCCCGGACGTCGGAGCGCAGCGCCAGCCGATACGCGTTCGCCGCGTCGCCCGTGTGCAGCGCCTGCACCCGCAGCCCGGGGACGTCGGGCAGGAAGGGAAGCAACTCCGGGCGGGCCAGCGGGCCGGGCAGGAACCGGCCGCCGAAGATGCGGCGCTGCTCGCTCGCCGATTCCCGCTGGAACAGGAAGGCGGGCCGCATCCGCACCACCCGCGTCTCGCGGTGGTCGCGCTCGAACGTGTCCAGCGCCCGCTCCAGATAGGCCTTCTCCCGGCAGTACGCGGCGTCCGGCCAGCCGTGCGTCGGCCAGGACTCGTCCACGGCCTCGTCCTTCGGGCCGGGGGAGTACGCGCCGACCGACGAGGCGTGCACCAGCGCCGGCACGCCCGCCGTGGCCACTGCCTCCAGGACGCGCATGCTGCCGAGGACGTTCGTGCGCCAGGTCGCGGCCGGGTGGTGCGTCGGCTGGAACGCCCAGGCCAGATGGACCACCGCGTCGGCGTCCGTGAACCGCTCCACCAGATCGGACCGCTCGGAGGCCAGATCGACGGCGGCCCAGTCCGTCTTCGGGGGCGACCAGTCGGGGATCCGCCGGGCCAGACCCAGCACGGAGGAAACCTCCGGGTCCTCCGACAACCGGCGCACCACGCTGGTTCCGACGTTGCCGGTGGCGCCCGTGACGACGACCCTCATGCCCGTTGCGCTGCTCACCCTGCGCTCCTCTCGGCCGCGTGGTTCCGCGAGAGGTGACCGAGTACCCGGGTGGCGCGTCTTCTACGGGGGCAGAGGGAAGCCCCGGCCGGACGGGGGAATCACGGCCGGGGCGGCTCACAGGAGCGGATCCTGTCCGGACCCACGTGTTGTTCAACGGGCAATCACATCCGGGTGTTCCGCGCGCGGCCCACCCGTCCGGTGAGGCGCGTCACTGCTCCTCGTCGCCCGGGGCGGTCTCGGCCCACAGGTTCTCCGCCTGGAGGAGCAGGGTGCCCAGGACGGCGGTGTGGGCGGCCCCCTCCCCGGCGTGCCGGCGCAGTCCGTCCTGCAACTCCTCGTGCAGCTCCTGCATGGCCTTCTCGGTCTCGTCGTCCGGCCGGGCGGTCACACCGCCCTCGAGCAGACTGTCGGCCTCCGCGCACAGGGCGTCCCCGATCAGCTCCAGCAGACGCGCGTACGAGCGCAGCGCCGGGCCCTCGGGCGGGGCGGGCGTCCGCTTGTCGTCCACCGACACCGCGAGCGCCCGGGTCAGTGTGGCGACGTGCCCGGTGACCCGGCTGAGCCGCTCGTCCTCGTCCACCGCCGGCAGGACACCGTCGTGCGGCACGCGGTGCAGGGCGCGCAGCGGGGCGTAGGTCAGGCGCAGGCTCTCCTGGCTCCACCGGCGCGCCGAGCGCAAGGCCTTCAGACGGTGGTCCAGCCGGTTCGAGGCACTGACCCAGCCGGCCGCGGTCTGCGCGTCCCACTCGCCCTCGCGCAGATCGCCGGCGACGGTGTGCAGCACCTCTCCCGCCTCCCGGGCGAGGGACGCCAGGTTCTCCCGTACGTCCCGCAGGTGGATCGGGGGCAGGACGAGCGCGTTGACGGCGACGCCGATGACGGCGCCGATCGCGGCCTGCTCCACGCGGTGCCCGACGGCCGACAGGCTCACCATGCCCGAGGAGATGGTGAACAGGGCCGTCGTCGCCGCGTAGATGCCCTGGTCACCGAAGCGAGGCCAGTTCGCGAGCAGCATCAGCACCGGTACGGACAGGGCGAGCGCGCCGGTCGTGTCGTCGGTGATGGCCTGTGCCCCCGAGGCCACCAGCGTGCCGACGCAGATCGCCCCGAACTGCCGCGCCCCCTGCAGCAGGGAGCTGAAGACCGTGGCCTGCACCAGCACCAGCGCCACCCAGGGCGCCATCAGGGCCAGCGGATCGCCCATCCAGACGCCGCCCACCAGCCAGGCGAGCACGGCCGCCCCGGCCGCCTTCAGCGACTGGACGACCAGGTCCCGCTCCCGCCCGGGACCGCGCCACGCCGCCCGTACGGCCTCCAGGGCCGACCGCGAGTCCCGTCGCACGGCATCCACCGGCCGTACGCGTCGCATTTCCTGCTCCGCATTCCCGATCCGGCCCTGCTCGGTGGATGCTCCGTGGGACCGCGCCTTCGAGGCCGCCCCCGTGTTCGCCTTCATGTTCCTCCGCCGGCGGAAGGCTCCCGCCCTGCGCCGTACCGCACTCGTCACACGCGTCATGTGCTGCGTATCCGCCTGACCGGCGCTTTCACGTTCCCTCATGCAAGCAGGCCGCCGTCGAGGGCCGACAGCAGGTGCGCGGGGTCGGCGTAGATCGCGTCCGCGCCGGCCTCCTCCAGATCGGCGCGCGGGATGCCACCGCACAGGACGCCCAGGCAGCGCACCCCGGCCCTGCTGCCCGCGCGCATGTCCCACACGGTGTCCCCGACGAACACCGCCCGCGCCGCCGGCACCCCGGCCAGCTCCAGGGCGTGCTCCACCGGCTCGGGGGCCGGCTTGCCCTCGTCGACGTCGTCGGCGCTCGCCGTGGCGCTGATGGCCTCGTCCGCGTCGATGGCCCGGCGCAGCGCGCCGAGCTCCGCGCCGCCCGCGGAGGTGGCCAGCACCACCGTCCAGCCGTCCCGGTGCAGCCGCCGCAGCAGGTCCCCGGCCCCCGGCAGCGCGGGCAGCCGGTCGAAGTACTGCCCGTACAAAGCCTTGTGCCCGGCTTGGATGTCGGCGTCCTGGTCCGTGTCCCGGTCCTCGCCCAGCAGATGGGCGACCAGGTCGGTCGACGGCAGGCCCACGGCCCGGTGAACGGCGTGCATCGGCACGTCGTGACCCGCCTGCCGGAAGGCCTCCCACCAGGCCACGACATGCAGATGATTGGTGTCGACCAGCGTGCCGTCGACGTCGAACACGGCAGCCTGTCCCGCGCTTCCCATAGGTGCAGTCCTTTCCTCCACGGCAGCGCGGGTACCACGTCAGCCGCCCGCCACGCCGGACGGCACCCGCCGCTCCCGGGTCCAGGCCAAGAGCTCGTCGAGGGACCACGTGGTCACCACCCGCTCCGGCGGCACCCCGCACTCCTCCGCCCGCGCGCAGCCGTTGATCTGCCAGTCCAGCTGCCCGGGCGCGTGTGCGTCGGTGTCGACGGAGAACAGCACCCCCGCGTCCACGGCCCGGCGCAGCAGCCGCCGCGGCGGGTCCAGCCGCTCCGGCCTGCTGTTGATCTCCAGGGCCGTGCCCGTCTCGGCGAGGGCGGCGAACACCTCGTCCGCGTCGAACTCCGACTCCGGCCGCCCCCGCCCGGTCACCAGCCGCCCCGTGCAGTGCCCGAGCACGTCCGAATGCGGATCACGTACGGCGGCCACCATCCGCCGGGTCATCGACCGGGCGTCCATGCGCAGCTTGGAGTGCACCGACACCACCACCACGTCGAGCCGGTCCAGCAACTTGGGCTCCTGGTCGAGGGTGCCGTCCTCGAGGATGTCGCACTCGATGCCGGTCAGCAGCCGGAACGGCGCCCAGGTCTCGTTCAGCTCCGCCACCACGTCCAGCTGCTCCCGCAGCCGTCCGGGCGACAGCCCGCGGGCCACCGTCAGCCGCGGCGAGTGGTCGGTCAGCGCCGCCCACTCGTGGCCCAGCTCCGCGGCGGCCCGGCCCATCTCCTCGATCGGGCTGCCCCCGTCCGACCAGTCGGAGTGCAGATGACAGTCCCCGCGCAGCAGCGCCCGCAGCTGCTCGCCGCCCCGCACGGCAGGCTGCTCGTGCGCCTCGCCCTCCAGCTTCGACAGATAGCCGGGCACCTGGCCGGCCAGCGCCTCCCGCACCACCTGCGCCGTCTTCGGGCCGACCCCCTTGAGCTTCTCCAGCGACCCGTCCGCCGCCCGTCGGCGCACCTCGTCGCCGCCCAGGTCCTTCAGCACGCGCGCCGCCGTACGGAAGGCGCGCACGCGGTAGGTCGGTGCCAGGGACCGCTCCAGCAGGAAGGCGATCCGGTCCAGTGCCTCGACGGGGTCCATCGCCACCTCCCCCTCAAGGGTTCCCCAGCGCCCGGGAGGCCGCACGACGGGCGCGCGGTTTGCCCGGTATCCCCCCGGGTGCTGCGATGCCTCGTCCCGGCCCCGTCGACGAGGAGCTCGTCATGTCCGCCCCCAGCGCGTCACCCAGCAAGGTCGCCGTGATCACCGGCGCCGACTCCGGCATCGGCCGCGCCACCGCCGTACGCCTGGCGCAGGCGGGCATGGACGTCGGCATCACCTGTCACAGCGACCGCAAGGGCGCGGAGGAGACGGCCGACGAAGTGCGCTCGCACGGACAGCGGGCCGAGGTCGCCCGGATGGACCTCACCCGGCTGCCCGGCGCCGCCGACACCGTCGACGACCTGTGCGAACGGCTCGGCCGTATCGACGTGCTGGTCAACAACGCGGGGACCGGCACCATGACGCCCTTCCTCGACCTGGAGCTGTCCGATGTGCGCGAGGTCCTCGACGTCGATCTCGTGGGGCCGTTCCTGTGCGGGCAGAAGGCGGCCCGGCACATGATCGGGCGCGGCGAGGGCGGCCGGATCATCAACGTCACGTCCGTCCACGAGCACGAGCCGCGGGTGGGCGCCGCGCCCTACTGTGCCGCCAAGGGCGGGCTCGGGCAGCTCACCCAGGTCATGGCGCTCGAACTGGCCGAGCAGCGCATCACCGTCAACGCCGTCGCCGAGGGGGAGATCTCCACGCCCATGACCGGACAGGAGGACACCGACCCGCACACCGAGAGCCGCCCGGGCACCCCGCTCGGCCGGCCCGGCGACGCCCGCGAGGTCGCCGCCGTCATCGCCTTCCTCGCCGGCCCGGACGCCTCGTACGTCACCGGCGCGTCCTGGAGCGTCGACGGCGGCATGCTCCGGATGGGCCCGCAGGCCGGTTCACATCTGACCGGTCACGACTGGCGCCGCCCCTGAGCGGCGGGTCGGCCCGGCGGGCGTCCTGGACCCGCGCCGCCGCCGGTTGCGTTCTACGCTCGATGCATGACCGAAAGTGCGAGCCCGTACATATCCCACCCGCGGATCCTGGTGCTCGGGGTACAGCCGGCCACACCGCCGTTCCGGATCGTGCAGATCGACGGCCAGGTGGTCGGGGAGGCCCGGGCCGTCACCGACGTGCTGGCGGCCGCGGCCGCGTTCGGGATCACCGTGCACGACATGGACGACCCGGACGTGGTCCGCTGGGTGGGCGGCGACAAGTTCACCTGGACCGTGCACTAGGATCTGCCGGTCCCTAGGCCTTGCCCGCCGACGGCTTCTTCTCCGCCGACGGCTTCCCCGCCGCCCCGCCCGAGCGCGGCTTGCGCGCGTGCACGGCCCTGCTGAGGCGACGCCCCAGGAGCAGGTAGCCGATGAGCGCGCCCGTCGTGTTGAGGATGACGTCGTCGATATCGAAGGCGCGGCCGGTGACCAGGGCGCCCTGCGCGAACTCCACCAGGAGCATCACGATCGCGGTCAGGAGCAGCACGCGCAGGATGCCGCGGGTGCGGGGAGCGACCACGGGCACGAGGACGCCGAAGGGAATGCCCAGCAGGATGTTGCCGCCGATCTGCTTGAAGGCGTCCCGCAGTTCGGGCTGGTCGAGGTAGGCCTTCAGGGAACTGCCCGGCTGGAGATTGCTGTGGGTCAGCGCCTGAGAGGCGGGCGAGGGTTGCAGGGTCAGCCGGGCCAGCACCACGGCGAAGGCCACCATGAACGTGAACGCGCACAGCATCGCCAGCAGCCGGACGGGCAACGGGAGCGGGCGTCGCTCGCTCCCGGACCCGGTGGTCCGGGGACGTGAGGCTGCACTGGCCATGGGGAGTCCTCCAGTCTTCAACGTCCCTGCGTGACAGGGCGGTTACCCCCAGGCAGGCCGACGATGCCGTGGGGGGTGATTCCCGGCCACGGTCCCCGGCGGCGTCGCCGGGGACCGTGCCCACCCTCGGTTTGCCCGCGAATCGCGGGGGCACTCCCGGCGGGGAGCCGCCGCGTCCCGCCGCGTCCCGCGGCCGGGGGGTCACCTGGGAGGGGGCCTACCTCGGGGCCGCGGTCGTGCCGGCGCTGTGCGCGGTCACGGAACCGGCCGGGAGACGACGAAACTCCTTGTGATCGGCGCCCTGTTGATCGGCGGCAACCTCGTCGCCTCGCGCGCCCTGGCCGGCGGGCCGCGAGCAGCCGGCACGGACCCCGCTCGGCGTCCTGCTCGGCCTCGCCTCGGGCGCGCCGGCGCTCGCCCTTACGGCCGTGGCGGTCACCCGGCCCCGGCTGCTGGCCGCCCCGGGCCGGGCCCTGCCGCTACGGCGCCTGCCCTCCGGGCACGTCGGGGACTACGTCGCCCGGCTCCTGGTCGGCACCTCGCTGCTGGGGGCGTCGGCCCTGCCCGGGGTCCTCGGGAACTGATCAGTTCCCGTACGAGACACGCACCTCCTTGAAGCCGAGGGAGCGCAGCAGACCCTCGAGCATGCCGGTGGTGTTCGACTCGGCGCGCGCGGTCAGCTCGCTCTCCTGCGCCGCGTCGCCGATGTGCCGCACCGCGAGCTTCTGCACGGCCTGCTCACCGTTGGGATTGTCCGAGAAGAGGTCGCCGAGGCGGTCGAAGAGACCGCGCTGCTTGGAGACCGCGTAGGAGCGGTCGGGGTCGAGGGCGGGCTTGCCCAGCTGGGCGTGGGGCAGCCGGAGCGTGGCGGACGTGCGGTCGCCGTTGACCTTCACGTCGTTCTCGCCGACCTTGCCCAGGTCGACGTAGGCGTCGACGGTGCCGGCACCGACGTACAGGGTGCGGGTGCCGCGGATCGCGTCGGGCAGGAGCTTGGCGTCCTTCTCCAGGTCCACGACGACCTGGAAGTTGCCGGAGGCGGCGTCGTAGCGGCTGATGTCCTGGATGGACGTCAGCAGCGCGGGACCGGACCGGTCGTGCGTCTCGGTGCCGAACAGGTCCTTCAGGCCCGGGAGTACGCTCAGCCTGAGCCCGGCGAAGAACACGACCAGCACCAGCACGAGCGCGGCCACCACCTTCGCCCAGCCGGGCATGCGCCTGGGGAGGCGCTTGACGGGAGTCGTCATACGACGGCCCTCCTTCCTACGGTCCGGATGCCCGCCAGACGCCCTGCCAGACCGCCGAGTCGAGGACGGGACGACTTCGGGGGAAGCACGCGGGGCGCACAGCCGTCAGGGGCGGGACGTCGCCTCGGGCTGCGCCAGGGCGGCGTCCAGCGTCGGCTGCGGAGGCAGCAGCCGGGACAGGCCGGTGATCCGCAGGACGCGCAGCGTCAGCGGGTGCGCACAGACGAGGAGCACATGGCCCCGCCGGTCGAGCACCCGGCTGCGGGCCCGGTACAGCAGCCGCAGGCCGGAGCAGTCGAAGAAGTCGATCCCGCTGAGGTCGATCACGATCCGGGCGGCGGGGCGGCCGGTCTCGCGGTCCAGGTGCGGGGCGATCTCCGAGGCCGCGGCGAGGTCGATCTCGCCGCGGAACTCCAGCACCGTGTGTCCCCGTTCCTGGCGGACGCGCAGATGCCGGGTGAGCGGTGCAGGTTCCTGCCGCACGACGAGATCGCCTCCAGCCTGCTCCGTGCGTGGGGAGGGGCGACGGCCTCAACACCGGTCCCCGCTGTGCAAGTTACCCTCCAACGAGTGAATTTGAGCATGTTCGATTGACATATGTCTTTGAATTCCGGCCGAGTTGGCCAAGGTTCACGCCGGGGCGTACGCGGGCGACATTCCGGGGGCGCGTCGCGCAGCCCCGGCCGGATCACGACAGGGCGTGCCAGGCCTTGGTGAGCGCCTGGCGGAACTGCTCGGTCTGGTGCGCGGTGAGGTCGCGCACCATCCGCTCCTCCAGCTCCCGGACGGGCCCGGCGTGCCGGGCCAGCAGCTCGCGGCCGGAGTCGGTGAGCAGGATCAGCAGCTCCCGGCGGTTGCGGGGGTTGCGCTCCCGGCGTACGAGTCCGCGGCCCTCCAGAGAGCGGACCAGGTCCGCGATGGACTGGGCGGTGACGAAGGAGTCGCGCGCCAGCTGTGCCGCGGACAGTCCGTCGTGCCGTTCCAGCACGGTCAGCGCCGTGTACTGAAGCGCGGTGATTCCCGAGGGTCTGACCAGCTCGTCCAGGTGGGAGCGCACCACGAGCTCCACCTGCTTGACCATGTAGAGCAGGGACGGGGGCGCCTTGGTCACCTGTGTGTCGAGCATGGAGGCAGGCTAGACCATTGACAGGATTCCTGTCCGTAAAGAGACTGCGCACAGACAGGAAACCTGTTTGTTGAAATCTTGGTGACTACGCTGAGGAGTGGCGATGACCACCTTCGAGAGCACACCCGGGCAGCTGTTCATCGGGGGCCGATGGCGCGAGGCCGCCGACGGGGCACGCACCGAGGTGATCGACCCCTCCCGGGGCAGGGCCGTCGCCACCGTCGCCGAGGCGGGCCCCGCCGACGTCGACGCGGCCGTACACGCCGCCCGCGAGGCCTTCTACGACGGAGCGTGGTCCGGTCTGAGCGGCCGTGAGCGCGGCCGGGTGCTCCAGCGCGTCGCCCAGCTCATCCGGGAGAACGCCGACGAGCTCGCCGCGCTGGAGAGCCTCGACGTCGGCAAGCCGATCACGCTGTGCGGCGCGGTCGACGTCACCAACGCGGCCAACGACTACGAGTACTACGCCCATCTCGCCCAGAGCCAGGACGGCGCCCTGCGCGACCTCCCCTTGAACGCCCTCGCCTACACCAAGCGCGAGCCCCTGGGCGTGGTCGCCGCGATCACCCCGTTCAACTTCCCGCTGATCCTGGCCGGTTCGAAGCTCGCCCCGGCTCTGGCGGCCGGCAACACGGTCGTCCACAAGCCGGCCGACGAGACGCCGCTCAGCGCCCTGTACATGGCCCGGCTGCTCCAGGAGGCCGGCGTCCCCGACGGCGTGGTCAACGTCGTGACCGGTACCGGCCCGGTGGCGGGGGAGGCGCTGCTGCGGCACCAGGGTGTCGACAAGGTCGCCTTCACCGGCTCCACCGCGATCGGCCGGCACGTGGCGAGCGTCGCCGGAGGGGCGCTGAAGCCCGTCACCATGGAACTCGGCGGGAACGCCGCCCACATCGTCTTCGAGGACGCCGATCTGGAGAAGGCGGTCGGCGCGGTCATCAAGGGATTCGTCTTCAACACCGGCCAGTTCTGCATGGGCGGGCCGCGCCTGCTGGTGGCCCGCCCGGTGTACCCGACCCTGCTCGGCATCCTCGCCGAGGCCGTGCCCGGCGTACCCATCGGCGACCCCCGCGACCCGGCCACGGTCATCGGCCCGATGGCCGCCGAGAAGCACCTGAAGAAGGTGGAGGAGTACGTCGCCCTGGCCCGCATGGAGGGCGCCCGCATCGTCTGCGGCGGCGAGCGGCTCGACCTCGACGGCGGCTACTACTACCGGCCCACCGTCATCGCCGACCTGGCGAACGACTCCCGGGTGATCCAGGAGGAGATCTTCGGGCCGGTCCTCACCGTGCAGCCCTTCGACGACGAGGACGAGGCCGTCGCCCTCGCCAACTCCACGCCGTACGGCCTGGCCTCGGGGATCCAGACCAGCCACCTCGCCCGCGCCCACCGGGTCGCCGACCGGCTCCAGGCCGGCATCGTCTGGATCAACGACTGGGCGATGCTCGACCCCGCGGTGCCCTTCGGCGGGGTGAAGGACTCCGGCCACGGCCGCGAGTACGGGCCCGAGGCCCTCGCCGGTTACACCAAGGTCAAGTCCGTCGTCGTCTCGCTCGACTGAGACACCGTCAAGGAGTCATCGCGATGCCCACCACCACCCGTGCCGCGGTCGTCGAGTCCGGCGGCGCGCCCTTCACCCTCTGCGACGTCGTCCTCGACGCGCCCGGCCCGCACGAGGCGCTGGTCCGCATGGTCGCCACCGGCCTGTGCCACACCGACCTGGGGGTGGCGAGCGGCGGACTGCCCTTCCCGCTGCCCGGGGTCCTGGGCCACGAGGGCGCGGGCGTCGTCGAGGCCGTCGGCCCCGCCGTCACCGGCGTCGCGCCGGGCGACCACGTCCTGCTCTCCTTCACCTCCTGCGGAGACTGCCGCAACTGCCGCGGCGGTCATCCCGCGTACTGCGCGACCTGGCTGCCGCTGAACCTGCTCGGCGGCGGCCGGGCCGACGGGTCGCACACCATCAGCCGGGGCGGCGAGGCCCTGGGCGGCCACTTCTTCGGCCAGTCCTCCTTCGCGGAGCTGGCGCTGGCCGACGAGCGCAGCCTGGTCAAGGTCGACCCGGATGTGCCGCTGGAGTCGATCGCCCCGCTGGGCTGCGGCGTGCAGACCGGTGTGGGTGCCGTCTGGAACGTGCTGAAGCCGGACACGGGCAGCACGGTCGTCGTCCTGGGCGCCGGAGCGGTCGGTCTGTCGGCTGTGATGGCGGCGGCGCTCACCCCGGCGACGCGGATCGTCGCCGTCGACCGGGTCACCGGACGCCTCTGTCTGGCGACGGAACTGGGCGCCACGCACACCGTCGACACGAGCCGGGAGGACCTGGCCGAGGCCCTCACCGGCATCACGGGCGGCCAGGGCGCGGACGGTGTCGTGGAGACCACGGGCCACGTCGGGGTCCTGCGCCGGGGCGTCGACGCGCTCGCCGCACGCGGCACCCTGGTCGTCGTCGGCGCCCCGCCCTTCGGCACCGAGGTCGCCCTGGACGTCAACGGCCTCCTCGGCGGCAAGCGGATCGTCGGCCTCACCCTCGGCGACAGCGAGACCCGGACCATGATCCCGGCCCTGGTCCACCTGGTGAAGGACGGCCGGCTCCCCCTGCACCGCCTGATCGGCACCTACCCCTTCGAGGACATCGACCGGGCGGTCCAGGACATGCGGTCCGGCAAGACGATCAAGCCGGTCCTGACGTTCTGAAACCGCCCGCCGCGGTGCCGGCTCAGTCGTTCAGCAGCACCAGCTTCCCCGTCGTGCGGCCGGTGTCGCCGAGGGTGTGTGCCTCGGCGGCCTCGGCCAGGGGGAAGGTGCCGGCGATCGTGGCGCGCAGCTTGCCCGTCTCGATCAGGTCCGCGATCACCTCCATGCCGCTGCGGTCGGCGTCCACCAGCATCCGCAGGGCACGTACGCCGAGCCGTGCGGCCTCCTCGTAGAGGTCGTCCGAGCCGACGGGGAGGATCGACACCAGGACACCGCCGGGGCGCAGCACGCGCAGTGAGTGCAGGGAGTTGTCGCCGCCGATCGTGTCCAGCACGACGTCGACGTCCTTCACGGCCTCGGTGACGTCCGTCTCGCGGTAGTCGATCGTCTCGTCGACGCCGATCGAGCGCAGGAACTCGTGCTTGCCCGCGCTCGCCGTGCCGATCACGTACGCGCCGCGTGCCTTGGCGATCTGCACCGCCACGTGCCCGACCCCGCCGGCCGCGGCGTGGATCAGCACCCGTTGGCCGGGCCGGAGGTCCGCGTGCTCGGTCAGCGCCTGCCAGGCGGTGAGCGAGACCAGCGGCAGCGCGCCCGCCTGGGTGTGGTCGACCCCGGCCGGCTTCCGGGTCAGGGCGCGGACGGGGGCGATGACGTACTCGGCGTGCGAGCCGTGCCCGTACGGGTAGGGCAGCATGCCGAAGACCTCGTCACCGGGTGCGAAGGCCACGACACCGATGCCGACCGCCTCCACCACCCCGGAGACGTCCCAGCCCAGGACGAAGGGCGGCTCGCCCAGGAACCCGCCGGTCGCGCGGTGCTTCCAGTCGGTCGGGTTGACCCCGGCGGCCCGCACCCGGACCAGTACCTCGTTCGGCCTGGGTACCGGGCGTTCGACCTGTACTTCCTTCAGGACCTCGGGGCCGCCGAGGACGTCCTGGCTCATGGCTCGCATCGTGTGCTGTGTGCTCATGGTCAACCAGCCTGCCGGTCCGCACGCACCCCGCCAATGGCAAGATTGCCAACCTTCGATAGAATCGTGCCATGCGACGTGAACGAGTGGTGGTCCTGGCCCTGGACGGGGTGTACCCCTTCGAGCTGGGCATCCCCAGCCGGATCCTCGGCGCGGCCGACGGCCGCTACGAGGTCCTCACCTGCTCGGTCGACGGCCGTCCGGTGCGCACCGACGCGGACTTCGGCGTCACCGTGGAGCACGGCCCCGAAGCCCTGGCCACGGCCGACACGGTGGTGATCGCACCCGTGGCGCCCGCCCACCTGGCCGACGAGGTGTCCGACGACATCCTGGCCGCGCTCGCGCTCATCCGCCCCGGCACCCGCATCGTCTCGATCTGCACCGGCGCCTTCGTCCTCGCCGCCGCCGGCCTCCTCGACGGGCGCCGGGCGACCACTCACTGGCAGGTCGCCGACCGGTTCCGGCGCATGTTCCCGCGCGTCGATCTCGACCCGGACGTGCTGTTCGTCGACGACCATCCGTTCCTCACCTCCGCCGGGGCCGCCTCCGGCGTGGACATCTGCCTGCACCTCGTCCGCAAGGACCATGGCAGCCGGCTGGCCAACAGCGTCGCCCGCCGCTGCGTCGTCCCGCCCTTCCGGGACGGCGGCCAGGCCCAGTACATCGAGCAGCCCGTCCCCGAGCAGGGCGCCGCGAGCACCGCCGCAACCCGCGCCTGGGCCCTGGAGCGCCTCGACGAACCGCTCACCCTCGCCGACCTCTCCGGCCACGCCCGGATGAGTCAGCGCACCTTCGCCCGCCGCTTCCACGACGAGGTGGGGCTCAGCCCCGGCCGCTGGCTGATCCAGCAGCGCGTGGTCCGGGCCCGGCATCTGCTCGAATCCAGTGATCTGACGGTGGACCAGATCGCCGGCCGGGTCGGCTTCGCGACCGGCGCGTCCCTGCGTCAGCACCTGAACGCGGCGATCGGGGTTTCCCCGCAGGCCTACCGCCGCACGTTCCAGACCGCCCGCTGACCTCCGCGACCTCGCCGCACGGCACGCTACGCGGGGCGCCGTGCGGCCTGACGCACCGCCAATTCCACTGACAGCAAAGCCATTTGTCGACCAGTTGCCCTCTTTCGGAGAGTGACGGAGCCCTCACGTCCGGCAGGTGGCCGCAGTTGATCCTTTCGGGTCCGAACCCGATAAGGTTCCGATCGGCGCTGCGAGTTGACGCGATCGCGTCCGGTCGACTCGCGGTGCGTACTCATGAGTGCGGTCCACACCCCCCCTGTTCGTTCGTGTTGCTTCGAAGGATGCAGATGGAACTCGCCACTCCGCCACCGGCGGCGCGGGCCCCTGTCGCCTGGTACAGCTGGTGGTTGATGCCGCTGGGCTTGGGAGGCGGGACCGTTGCCGCCACGTTCATGAGCTCGGAGCGAATAACCGTGGCCGTCGCCGGTGTCGCGGCGACGGCTGCCGGCGCCGTGTGCGTACGCCTGCTGCTGCGCACCCGGGCCCAACTGCACCGTGTGGAAGGCTCCTTCCGCACCACGCAGGCCGAGCACAACCAGCAGTGGCAGCAGCATGTGGCGGGACTTGAACGCAAGTTCGCCGCCGATCGTGCCGGCCTGGAATCCCAGCTCAACGAGCAGAACGCGACGTACGAGCGGCGCCTGGCCGACCAGAGCGCCACGTACGAGTCGCAGCTCGCCGACCGGTCCCGGGCCTACGAGGAACGGCTGACCGAGCAGGCCTCGTCGTACGAGGCCCAGCTCGCCGACCAGGCCGCGGTCTGGCAGGAGCAGCTCTCCCACCAGCTCGCCGCGGTCGCCCGGCTCGCCGACGAGCAGCTGCCCGAAGCGATGGAGAAGCTGCGCTCCGGCGACGCCATCGACGACCTGCTGCCCACGGTCAACCAGTGCGCCAAGGTCAGCCCGGAACTCCAGGCCGAACTGCGCAAGCTGCTGCGCACCTCACTCATCGGTCTCGAGGCGGAGTTCGACCGCTCCACCTCCGCCGAGCAGGCCGTGATCAGCATCGGCAACCGCATCCACGTGCTGACCAGCAAGCTCCGCGGCCGGCTGCACGAGATGCAGGGCGAGCACGGCCGGCTGCCGGCCGTCGCCCGGGGCCTGATGGAGCTCGACCAGGAGCTCGGCCCCGCCGACTCGCTCGCCGCGAGCATCGGTGTGCTCGGCGGCTCCGACCGGCCCGGCCGGCAGTGGCAGGAACCGCAGCGGCTGCTCAGCGTGGTGCGCGGCGGCATCGGCCGGATCAAGGACTTCCACCGGATCCAGGTGCGCCACCTGCCCGAACTCGGCGTCGACGGAGGCCTCGTCGACCACCTCACGCTGATCCTGGCCCACCTCCTGGACAACGCGGCCCGCTACTCGCCGCCCACCGAGCCGGTGCTCATCTCCGGCAAGGAGGTCCCCAACGGCGTCGGCATCGAGATCCAGGACTCCGGCAAGGGCCTGAGCGAGGAGAAGAAGCGCGAGGCCGAGTACGCCCTCGCGGGCACCGCACCCGGCGCGGGCCTCGGCGGCATCACCGAGGACGCCAACATCGGTCTGCGCGTCGTCGGCGCCCTCGCCCGCCGCTACGGCATCCGCGTGACCTTCGCGGACTCGCCGTGGCTCGGAACCTCCGTGGTGGTCGTGGTGCCGCACAAGTACTTCAGCCCGCTGCCGACGGCCGCGACCGTACCGGCCGCGCCGGCCCCGCAGGTCCGCACCGCCGCGGCCGCCCCGGCCCGCGAGGCGGTCGCGGAACCCGAACCACGGGCCGCGCCGGCCGAGACCGGGGAGACCACGCCCGGCGGACTGCCCCGGCGCCGCAGCAAGCGCAACGAGACGGAGGCGCCCAGGCCGGCCGAACGGACCGACCGGGGCACGGTGGCCGCCGTCCCGCCGGACGCGTCCTTCTCGGGTCTCGCCGCCTTCGCCACCGCCGGACGCGACGCGGCGGAGGCATCCGAGGCTGCCGGCGAACGCGACACCCTCGCCGGCCGCGAGTACACCGAGCACCGCACCGAAGAGAGCGACTAGTCCCATGACGCAACAAGGAACAGATGTGAGCTGGGCGCTCCGCGATCTCGTCGAGAGCATCCAGGAGATCCGCTTCGCCCTCGTGGCCTCCAGCGACGGCAAGGCCATCACGTCCTACGGCGCCGAAGACCCCGACGACGTCGACCGCTTCGCCGCCGTGGTGGCCGGTCTGCAGGCCCTGGCCCAGCCGGTCGCCGAGCAGTTCCCCAAGTACGCCGGGCAGTTGCGCCTCGCGATGATCGAGGTGGACGGCGGGCACCTCTTCGTCGTGCGCGCGGGTGTGGAGACGTACCTCGGCGTCCTCGCCAGGGAAGGCCTCGACCAGGGTCTGCTCGGCCACCAGATGAGAGATCTGGCCCGCAGGATGGGTGAGCTCCTCGGCACCACTCCGCGCCTGGAGGAGCACTCTGGATGAGTGCTCCCCGCAGGCCGTCGGACCCGTCCGGTCTCGAGCGCTACTACGTCCTCACCGGCGGGCGCAGCGGACCGGGCGGTTCGGCGTCGAGCCTCGACGTGGCGACCCTCGTCGTCTCCCGCGCCACCCCGTTAACGGGCATGCAGCACGAGCACGAGGAGATCCTCCGGCGCTGCCGCGACCCGCTCTCGGTCGCCGAGCTCGGCGCTCACCTCGGGCTCCCCTTCAACATTCTCGCGGTGCTGCTGTCGGACCTGCTGGACGCAGGTCGCGTCGAAGCCCGTAACCCCATCCCGGCGCACGACGCCGGCCGCGGGCCCGACCTCGCGCTCCTTGAGGAGGTACTCAGTGGACTTGAAAGGCTTTGACCAACCCGGAGGCTCGGGCGGGGACACCCGCTCGGTGAAGGTGATGATCGCCGGCGGGTTCGGCACCGGGAAGACCACCATGGTCCGGTCGGTCAGCGACATCAAGCCGCTCACCACCGAGGAGACCCTCACCCAGGCCAGTGCCGACATCGACCATCTCATCGGCGTCGCCGACAAGACGCAGACCACCGTCAGCCTCGACTTCGGCAAGATCGGCATCAACGAGAGTCTGGTGCTGTACCTGTTCGGCACGCCCGGGCAGGAGCGGTTCTGGTTCCTGTGGAACGGGCTGTTCAAGGGTGCCCTCGGCGCGATCGTCCTGGTGGACACCCGCCGCCTGGAGTCCAGTTTCCGGGCGATCGAGGAGATGGAGCGCCAGGAGGTCCCCTTCGTCGTCGCGCTGAACGTCTTCCCCGACTCCCGGAACTACCCGGCCGAGGAGATCCGGGACGCCCTGGACATCCCCGCGCACACCCCGGTCGTGGCCTTCGACGCACGCGACCGGGCCTCCAGCCGGGACGTACTCGTCGCCCTGATCCACCATCTGAAGGAACGCTCGGCCGTGGCCCTGGAGCCCCGATGAACGACTCGACCGACCACTCCCTCCAGGGCCCCGGCTGCCCCGTGGCCCACCACGGCAGCGACCTCACCCGGCTGTACGGGCCGGAGGCCGCGACCGACCCCGGGGGCATCTACGAGCGGCTGCGCAAGGAACACGGCTCGGTCGCACCGGTGCTGCTGGAAGGCGACATCCCCGCCTGGCTGGTACTGGGCTACCGGGACAGCCGGCGAGTGCTCGAGAATCCCCTCCAGTTCGCCCGGGACGCGCGGACATGGCGTGACCTGCGGGAGGGCCGGATCGCGGACGACTCTCCGCTCGTTCCGATGCTGGCCTGGCGTCCCGACTGCGTGTCCCAGGACGGCGAGGCTCACCGCCGGCTGCGCCGAGCCGTCAACGACGCCCTGCAGTCCGCCGCCGGCCGCGGTGTCCGCCGCCACGCCATGCGCTTCGCCAACAAGCAGATCGACACGTTCGCGGGCTCCGGCCGCGCCGATCTGGTGGCGGACTACGCCGACTGCCTGCCGATGATCGTGGTCGCGCGCGTTCTGGGGCTCGCCGAGGCCGAGGGACGCCGCCTGGTCGAGTCCTGCGCCCAGGTGATGAGGGGCGGCGAGAACGCCGTCCTGCACGACGGCGTGATCAAAGAGATCCTCGGTGAACTCGCCGAACGCAGGCGGTCGGAACCCGGCTCCGACCTTGCCACCGGCCTGCTGGAGCATCACGCGGGGCTCGACCACGACGAGGTCGTCTCCCACCTGCGCGCGGTGCTGATCGCCGCGCATGTGACGACCAACCTGCTGGCCCGGGTGCTGGCGCTGGTCCTGACCGACGACTCCCGGCTCTCCGGCCTGATCAGCGGTCAGCTGAACATCTCGGCGGTGGTGGAGGAGGCCATGTGGAACTCGCCGCCGCTGGCCGTCCTGCCGGGGCGCTTCGCCGTCGGCGACGTGGAACTGGGCGGGCACCGCGTCAAGGAGGGCGACCTGCTCGTCATCGGTCTCGCCCCGGGCAACCTCGACCCCGAGATCCGGCCGGAGTTGGGTGTCTCGGTGCACGGCAACCAGGCGCACCTGGCGTTCGGCGCGGGCCCGCACGAGTGCCCGGGGCAGAGCATCGGGATGGCCGTCATCGAGATCGCGGTGGACGTCCTGCTGCACCGTCTGCCTGGCCTACGCCTGGCCGTGCCGTCGGGGGAGCTCACCTCGACCGCGTCCACATGGATGTCGCTGCTGGACAGCCTGCCGGTCGAGTTCGACGTATAGGCCCGGAACGCCGCTGCCCGGCCGGCTCTGCCGGCCGGGCAGCGGCGTCAGCCGTCGAGCCAGTCGCCTGCGAGGTCCGAGGGCCGGTATCCCGTGGCGCTCCAGAGGAAATGCGGGTGGGCGCAGCCGAACATGTAGGCGAGCAGTGCGATGTCCTCCCTCCCGGTGCGAGGGTCTTGCAGGGTGTGGAAGAACTCGGCTCCGACTGCGCCGGAGTCCTGTTGGATCTCACGCGCGCGGGCCGTGGACGGTGCGGCGCCGGCCGCCTCCACGGCGGAGATGTACGTGCGGCGCAGGACCTCCCAGGTGCTGTCGATGCTGCCGTGCCAGGGACCGTGCAGTGCCTCGAAGGCATGGAGCTCGGCGTCGAAAAGGGGCCATGTCGTGGGGTACTGGGCCCGGCAGCGGGCGGACAGCTCGGCGGCGTGGGTGCCCAGAGCCGGTGCGGTGGGCCGCGGGGCGATGGTGAGGGTGATGCCGTGGGTGAGGACACCGGTGCACGCGTCGGGCTGAAGGTCGCACAACGGGCACCCCTCGGCCGGGGGGAGGCCCTGGGTGATGCCGTCGAACCACAGGGCGTGGCGGCCCGTGAGCCCCAGCCAGACGATGGTGCTGGGCATCAGCCAGGTGTTCCACATCGGCGAATGCGCCTCGGGCATGCAGCCGTGCTTGATGAGGGCGATGGCGGCGGCGGCGTAGAGGACCTTGGCGTGGGCGGGCATGTCGGTGAGCCAGAAATTGCTGATCTCGCCGGTGAGGGCGTCGGCTCGTACGTCGACCATGTCGTCGACGACGCGGCACAGCAGCAGGGAGGCGAGGTGTTCTTCCTGCCAGAGCTCTGTGTCGGGCGAGACGTGCCAGAACAGGCAGTCCATCATCTGCAGGACGGAGTAGGCGCTCTGGCCGAGCGGGTTGGTCTGGGGGAGTACGACGCTGCCCATGTGGTGCTGCTGGAGCCAGTACTCGTCCGCCGATCGCTTGTGGGCCGCGTAGAGGCCGCAGACCAGGGCACGTGCGGTGTTGGTGCTGAAGTTCTCGGCCAGGCGGGCTGCAATGAGCTGGGTGAGGTGCGTGGTGTCTATGGTGTCGATCACGCGCTTGTACTCGTGGAAGAGCAGGATGTCGTCCTCGAAGCGGTGGCGGTAGCCGAGGTCTCGCTCGAAGTCGTTCAACACCCGGGCCAAGACCCATCCACCGGTCAGGACGCTGTCGAGTTCCCTGGCGTAGGGCCAGGTCTTGACTGTGAGGGGACGACCGGCGCTCTGCCGCCAATCGTAGTCAGCCGGCGTGCGCTCGGGGGGCGTGGGCAGCCGACCGCACAACGAGCAGTCGCACACGGCGGTCTGCTCCTCCTCGCGCGGCACGGCGAGTGCTCGGCTCCTCCATGCCCCTTCCAGCATCGCGCAGGTCAGTCGACAGAGCTCGATATCGGTGCTGACCTGGGGAAAGGCTGCCGCGATCACGCGCAGGCCGGCGTCGAGCCGCTGCAACCTGGCGGAGCCCTCTTCGTCGGGCGGGAGGAATGCGCGCGGCGCCAGACGGAGGGCTCCCTCGACATGCAACGTGGTCCTGGAGTGCGGGGATCGGAGTGTGTCCAGCCGCTGCTGAGCGGCGTTCTCGGAAGCGCGGAACTCGTCCGTGCACCGTCTTGTGTGGTGTGCGAAGAGGCGGGCCAGGGCGTTCCCCGCCTCCGCGGACTGGAGCTGGGCGCCCGGATGGGCCGGGAGGAAGGTGTCGGTGGAAAACTCCGGACCACCGCCTACGACTCGAGGTTTCACACGGGTCTCCCTTCAAGCTGTGGTCACGGCAGCACGAATGGCCCCGCCTCGGCGGGTGGACGGTCAGGGTGAGCGCCCATCCGCTCGAACCGGGGTTCGTGGCACGAAAGTTGAAGCGGAACCAATCTGCCCAACGCGTAATTGATCTACGCGTGACCGGACCGTGATGTCCGTTACTGCTCAAGGCGCCTGAGCTGCGTATACTCCCTCGTCCCTCACTCGGCGTGTCGCGTCCGCCGGGCCTCTGCGGTTGCCCGGCGCACACTGGACTCGGTCTGTCCGGCGACTTCTCAGACTTCTCAGGAGGCACACCGACGACGACGTCCGCACCCGTGCGCAGCGCCGGGCAGCGCAAGAAGGACTCCCTGCACCGCCTGGAGCACGACGTGGACGCCTGGGTCGCCACGGCCGACGGCGGGTCGGGGACGCGCTGCCGCGTCCCGCTGTCCTTCCTGCGGAACGGCTCGTACCTGCTGTTCGCCACGCCCGCGTCCAGCCCCACCGGACGGAACCCGGCCGCCTCCGGCCGGGCCCGGGCGGGCATCGGGCCGACCCGCGACGTCGTCCTCGTCGAGGGCACCGCCGAGACGGTCCAGCCCGGCGAGCTGACCGAGCAGGACGCCGAACTCTTCGCCGCCAAGACCGGGTTCGGCCCCCGCCGGCTCGCCACGCCGTACCTCTACTTCCGTGTCGTGCCGCGGCGGATCCAGGCCCGGCGGGAGGCCGACGAGCTCGACGGGCGCGAACTCATGCGCGACGGACGATGGTTGAAGACCGACTGAATCCGCCGCTCCGGGATATCCGCAAGGTACGGGTCCGCGGGGCACGACCGCCCCGCGACCGGAATCCTGCGGAGGAGACATGGCACTGGTGAAAGCGGGGGTCCTCGTGCTCGACTGCGCCGAGCCCGAGAAGCTCGCCGCGTTCTACAAGGAACTGCTGGAGGGGGAGGAGTCGGACGCCACCGCCAACCGGGTGGAGATCAAGAGCCCCGACGGCTTCCGGATCGCACTGCGCCGGGACGTCAACGCGACCCCGCCCAGCTGGCCGCGCCCCGAGAACTCCCTCCAGGCCCACCTGGAGTTCGTGGTCGACGACCTCGACGCGGTCGAACGCCGCGTCATCGGCCTCGGCGGCCGCCCCCTGGAGGCCAAGGAGCCCTCGGGCCCCCTGGAGGAACGCGGCTACGCCGACCCGGCAGGCCACTCCTTCACCCTGCGCCGCACCGCCCCGACGGCACCCAAGCAGGGCTGAACCCGGCGTGCGCCCGGCGCCGGCAGGCCCTGGCCGTCGCCCTGCGCCCCCGAGTCGCGCCCACCACGCAGACGATCCAGAACAACGGCCGAGCGCACAGCACGGCCCCGCCCGGTACGGTGCCGGGCGGGGCCGCGTCGGCGTCAGTCCCGGCCGCCCTTCTCGCCGGCCGGCCAGGTTCCGGTCGAACGCTCGATCGCCTTGGCGCCCGCACGGTCCACGGCGCTGCGCACCACCGCGAAGATGGCGCCCTGGATCGCCGCGGCCAGCAGCACTTCACCCCAGCCGCGGTCCTTGTCCAGCGCGTCGGGCGCGTCCTGCTCGTGCCGGATCGCCATCCACGTCTTGCGGAAGGCGAGCCCGGCCAGCCAGCCGCCCGACCAGCCGAGCACGAACCCGAGGGGCTGGTACGCGAGAGACATCTTCTTCTTCTTTGCCACGGGGGACTCCTTGGTAGCTGAAGGGGGTCAGGGGGTGTGGGCCGCCGGGATCCGTTCCTCGGCGCGGACCGGCCCGGGCGGTGTACCGTCACCGAACGGACGGCCGGGCAGCTCCTCGCGGTGGTGCGGGGTCAGCCAGCCGGACAGGTCCGGGCCGAGCGGCACGATGCGGGTCGGATTGATGCCCGTGTGCACCTGGTGGTAGTGGCGCTTGATGTGGTCGAAGTCGACGGTGTCGCCGAACCCGGGCGTCTGGTAGAGGTCACGGACGTACGCCCACAGCACCTGGTTCTCCGTCAGCTTCCAGCGGTTGCACTTGAAGTGGCCGTGGTAGACCGCGTCGAAGCGCACCAGCGTGGTGAACAGGCGGATGTCCGCCTCGGTGATCGTGTCGCCGACGAGGTACCGCTGCCGCTCCAGCCGGTCCGCGAGCAGCTCCAGCCGGCGGAACACCCCGGCGCAGGCGGCCTCGTACTCCTCCTGCCCGGTGGCGAACCCCGCCTTGTAGACGCCGTTGTTGACGTCCGCGTAGACGCCCGCCATCACCTCGTCGATCTCGTCGCGCAGCTTGTCCGGGTACAGGTCGGGCGCGCCGTCCCGGTGCAGGGCCGTCCACTCGGTCGCGAGGTCGAGTGTGAGCTGCTGGTAGTCGTTGGTCACCAGCCGGCCGCTGGGCGCGTCCACGATCGCGGGCACACTGACCCCGCCGGGGTAGTCGCTCTCGCGCCGGTCGTAGGCCTCGGCGAGGAAGCGGATGCCGAGGACCGGGTCGCGGCCGTTCTCGTCGAGTGTGAAGCGCCAGCTGCGGTCGTCCTGGATCGGGTCGGCGACGGCCAGGGACAGGGAGTCCTCCAGGCCGAGCAGCCGCCGGGAGACCAGCGACCGGCTCGCCCACGGGCAGGCGCGGCTGACGACCAGACGGTAGCGGCCGGCCTCGACCGGCCAGCCGTCCCGGCCGTCCGCGGTGATGCGGTCCGCGAAATGCGCCTTGGACCGTTTGAACGTCCTCCTTCCGTAGCCGGTGTTGCCGTCGTCGCCGTCGTCGCGGCTCATGGGGGTGACCTCCTTGCCGTACGTGGACCCTGGTGAACGCGTTCCCCGTTTTCCGCCGACGGCACGGTGTGAGCACCGCCGACCGGGGCAATCGGCGTGGGTGACTGATGAAGGAAGTGATCGCAGGACACGCGTCACCGTGCTGGTGGCGCTCGCGGCCAATCTGGTGATCGCGGTGGCCAAAGCCATCGGCGGCCTGGCGGCGGGGTCGCCCGCCCTGCTGTCCGAGGCGGCCCACTCGGTGGCCGACAGCCTGAACGAGGTGTTCCTGCTCGCGGCACTGCGCCGCAGCCGCCGCCCCGCCGACCGGCGTCATCCTTTCGGCTACGGCAAGGAGCGGTTCTTCTGGTCGCTCCTCGCGGCCGTCGGGATCTTCGTCATGGGCGGCTGTTTCTCCTTCTTCCAGGGCTTCGAGGCCCTGGCGAGCGGTGCGGAGGAGGAACTCGGCGGCTATGTGGCCGGCCTGATCGTGCTCGGGATCGCCCTCCTCGCGGAGGGCGGTTCGCTGCTGCGGGCGCTCCACCAGGTGCGCAAGCAGGGCGGCGCCGGTGCCGGGATGCGCGACCCGGCCCTGCGTACGGTCGTCGCCGAGGACGGCACCGCCGTGCTCGGCGTCACCCTGGCCATCGTGGGCATGGCGCTGCACATGGTCACCGGCCAGGTGGTGTGGGAGGCGTCCGCCTCACTCGCGATCGGCGCGCTCCTGGTCTACGTGGCCTTCCGGCTGGGCCGCGACGCCCGCGACCAGCTGATCGGCGAGGCGGCCGACCCGGAGTCGAGCGGGCGGATCGAGTCACTGCTGCGGGCCCAGCCGGAGATCGACAGTGTGGAGGCGCTGTTCACGATGAAGACCGGGCTGGACACGGCCCTCGTGGCGGCCCGTGTCGACCTCGTGCCCGGCCTGGACAGCGAGCGCGTCGAGGAGGTCGCCGTCCGGATCAAGCGATCCATCGCGCGGACGGTGCCCGAGGCGGACCAGATATTCCTCGACGTGACGGACCGGCTCGCCCGCGAGGCAGCGGAAAGCCCCGCCGCGACGGGGGAACGCGGCGGGGCCTGAACCTCGCGTGCCCCCTCGGTACGGGTTCACACACCCGGGGAGCAAGATCTTTTTTGAGGCCGGCTGCCCGCACGGGCGGCCGGCCCCGTGCTCAGCCGCCCTCGGTCGGCTCCAGGACGAACACCGGGATCTCCCGGTCCGTCTTCTTCTGGTAGTCGGCATACGCCGGGTAGGCCGCGACGGCCCGCTCCCACCAGGCCGCCTTCTCCTCGCCCGTGACCTCACGGGCGGTCATGTCCTGCTTCACCGGCCCGTCCTGGAGCTCCACGTGCGGATCGGCCAGGAGGTTGAAGTACCAGACCGGATGCTTGGGCGACCCGCCGAGGGAAGCCACCGCGGCGTAGCGCCCCTCGTGCTCCACCCGCATCACCGGCGTCTTGCGCAGCTTCCCGCTCCGCGCCCCGCGTGAGGTCAGGACGACGACCGGCATCTTCGAGCCCTGCAGCGTCGTCCCCTCCTTGCCGCCGGAGCTCTCGTACAGCTCGACCTGCTTGCGCACCCACTGCGTCGGGCTGGGTTCGTACTCGCCTTCGAGAGGCATGGCATCCGTCCCATCGTCGCGTCCGCGGCTCATCGCCACCCGTCTTCAACATTCGTGCCCCCGGGAATCATCCGCACCCGGGCGGATCGGGCCGGAAGTCGGCCCTCACCCCGGCGGCAGCGCCATCCGCACGGCCAGAGCCGTCATCACACCGCTCGCGACCAGGGCCGTCGCCAGCCGCCCCCGGCGGCCGGTCAGCGCACGGCCCAGCAGGGCGCCGCTCCCGGCCAGCAGCACCTGCCAGCTCGCGGAGGCGGCGAACGCGGCCAGCACGAACACGCCCTGCTCCAGCGGACCGGCCGGGCCGGTGGCCTGGGAACCGAGCACGAGGGCCGCGAAGTAGACGACGGTGGTGGGGTTCAGCAGGGTGATGCCCAGCAGGCCCAGGTAGGCCCGGGCGGGGCCCGGGGGAGCGGGGGCGGTACGGGTCGCGAGCCGGTGGCCGCGGTACTCCCGCAGCGCGGTCATGGCGCCCCATGCCGCCAGGGCCAGCAGCACCGCTACGCACACCCAGCGCAGCGGACCGAGCACCGGCCGCAGCGTGGACGCCAGAGCGGTGCCCCCGAGGGTGGCCGCGAGGGCGTAGAGCCCGTCGGCGGTGGCGACGCCGAGCGCGGCGCAGACACCGGTGCGCAGGGTGGTGCGGGCGGTGAGGGAGACCACGTAGGTCCCGACAACGCCCACGGGGACGGCGATGCCGTACCCGGCGAGCAGCCCCGCGACGAGCGCGGCCGTCATGACCGCGGTGGCGTCGGTCCTCCCCGGCGGCCGGACTGCTGCTGTCGGCCCGCGGCGGAGGCGGCGGACAACGGCAGGGCAACGGTGAACGCAGGCATGGCCGGATCCTGAGGCCTGCCCGGCCCCGCCGACAACCGGTTTTCGAATCGGCGCCGCCGCACCCGCGCCCCGGCAAGGATGGTGAACCCGCAACACGCGCCTCCGCCCCCGGTGTTCGAACAGGGAGGCGGCGTTCCCCGGCCATGTTGCCGGCGTCGGCGATCTGGCCGAACTTCGCGTCGCCCTATAGATGCCTGGGGCATCTAATGAAGATCGGTACGACGCACTACTCGTCTGCGAGGTCTTCATGACGGACACGACCGCACCCGTCGCCTTCCCTCAGAGCCGGACCTGCCCCTACCACCCGCCCGCCGCCTACGACGCGCTGCGCACCGAACGCCCCCTGACCCGCATCGCCCTCTTCGACGGACGCGAGGCGTGGCTCGTCAGCGGGCACGCCACCGCCCGCGCGCTGCTGGCCGACCCGCGCCTGTCGTCCAACCGCGACCGGCCCGGCTTCCCCGCCCCCACCGAGCGCTTCGCCGGCATCCGCAACCGCAGAACGGCCCTGCTCGGCGTCGACGACCCCGAGCACCGCGCCCAGCGGCGGATGGTCGTCGGGGACTTCACCCTCAAGCGGGCCGTCGAACTCCGGCCACGGATCCAGCAGATCGTGGACGAACGGCTCGACGCGATGATCGCCGCGGGCCCGGTCGCCGACCTGGTGAGCGCCTTCGCGCTGCCCGTGCCGTCCATGGTGATCTGCGCCCTGCTGGGCGTCCCGTACTCCGACCACGACTTCTTCGAGACCCAGTCGCGACGGCTGCTGCGCGGCCCCGAGACCGCCGACGTGCTCGACGCCCGCGACCGGCTGGAGACGTACTTCGGCGAGCTGATCGACCGCAAGCAGCAGGACCCGGGCACCGGCCTCCTGGACGACCTGGTCCACCGGCAGCTGCGCGAGGGCGACCTCGACCGCGAGGGCCTGATCGCCATGGCTCTCATCCTGCTGGTCGCGGGCCACGAGACGACCGCCAACATGATCTCGCTCGGCACCTTCACCCTGCTCCAGCACCCCGAGCGGCTCGCCGAGCTGCGCGCGGACCCCCGGCTGCTGCCGGCCGCGGTGGAGGAGCTGATGCGGATGCTGTCGATCGCGGACGGCATGCTGCGCCTCGCCGTGGAGGACATCGAGGTGGCCGGGACGACGATCCGCAAGGGCGAGGGAGTGGTCTTCGCGACCTCCGTCATCAACCGCGACGAGACGGTCTACCCCGAGCCGGACAGGCTGGACTGGAGCCGCTCCGCCCGGCACCACGTCGCGTTCGGCTTCGGCATCCACCAGTGCCTCGGCCAGAACCTCGCCCGGGCCGAGCTGGAGATCGCCCTGCGCAGCCTCTTCGACCGGCTGCCCACCCTGCGCCTGGCAGCCCCGGCCGAGGAGATCCCCTTCAAGCCCGGCGACACCATCCAGGGGATGCTGGAACTCCCCGTGACCTGGTAAGAGGCCTTCCGCACATGCGCATCGACATCGACCAGGACGTCTGCATCGGCGCGGGCCAGTGCGCCCTGACCGCCCCGGACGTCTTCACCCAGGACGACGACGGCTGCAGCACCCTGCTGCCCGGCGCCGAGGACAGCGGCAGCCCGCTGCTGCGGGAGGCGGCCCGCGCCTGCCCGGTCAGCGCCATCAGCGTGTCCGAGACGGTGGGCTGACCCCGGAGCTCACCCGGCCTCCAGGAGCCGCCGGGCCGCCTCGCGCGCCTCGGCCGCGGGCTCGGCGCTCCTGGTGACGCCCGCTGTGGCCATGGCCCCCTCGGCCAGCAGGAACAGCTGCCCGGCCAGCGCATCGGGCCGCTCCGCCGCCGCCACCAGCGCGCCCAGGTACTCCCGGAACGCCCGCTTGTGCGCGCGCACCTGGCCGGCCACGCGCTCCGAGGTGGCGCCCGGCTCGCCGTACGCGTCGAGCCATGCGCAGCCGCGGAAGCCCGGCTCGGCGAACCACATCCCGAGCCAGTCGAACACGGCCAGGATCCGCTGTTCCGGCTCCCCGTGCCGCTCGGCGTACTCGGAGTGGTGGCGCTCCTACGGCAACGATGGGAGTTCGACGAGCACGGCCTGATGACCCGCCGCGAGGCGAGCATCAACGACGTGCCGATCGAGGAGGAGGAGCCGGATCCACGGCGCCCGGCCGGAGTCGGAACGCGGAGACATCTTCCCCTCCGGTGAGTCCGGGGGAGTCGCTAGGGTTTCCCGGATGACCGAACAGGCCGCCCGCAAGCCCTTCCTCTACGTCGTCGTCTGCGCCGCCGGCATCGCCGCGGACGTCAGCAAGCTGATCACCGCCGCGCAGGAACGGGACTGGGAGGTGGGCGTCATCGCGACACCCGTCGCGATGAACGGCTTCTTCGACACCGCCGCCGTCGAGGCCCAGACGGGCCGGCCCATCCGCTCGGCCTGGCGCGCACCGGGCGAGCCGCGTCCCTTTCCGGCACCGGACGCCGTGGTCGTCGCGCCCGCCACGTTCAACACCGTCAACAAGTGGGCGGCCGGTATCGCCGACACCCTCGCCCTGGGCACCCTGTGCGAGGTCGCGGGGCTCGGGGTGCCGATCGTCGTCCTGCCGTGCGTGGCCGACGCGCTGGCCGCCCACCCCGCCTACCGGGACAGCGTCGAACGGCTGCGGGGGATGGGCGTGCGGTTCGGTGAGCCGTACACGGGAGAGCCGGGGACGGACGGCGGCCGGCCGGAGTTCGGGTGGGAACGGGCCCTGGACATGGTCGGGCGCGGCTGACGGCCGGACGCCGCCGGCAGAGGTCACGGCAGTGGTGACGACCCGTCAGGCACCCTCGTCGGCCGCGACTTCGAGTGCGATCGAACACGTACGCTCCCCGTGGAAACCCCTCCGAAGGCAGGAGCAGCATCGATGCAGTACGTGAAGCTCGGTTCGACGGGCCTGGACGTCTCGCGGATCTGTCTGGGGTGCATGACCTACGGTCTGCCCGACCGCGGCACGCACGAGTGGACCCTCGACGAGGAGGCCTCGCGGCCGCTGATCCGGCAGGCGGTCGAAGCGGGGATCACCTTCTTCGACACGGCGAACGTCTACTCCGACGGCACCAGCGAGGAGATCGTCGGCCGGGCCCTGCGCGACTTCGCCCGCCGCGACGAGATCGTCCTCGCGACGAAGGTGCACGGCCGGATGCGCCCCGGACCGAACGGCGGCGGACTGTCCCGCAAGGCGATCATGACCGAGCTCGACCAGAGCCTCACCCGCCTCGGCACCGACTACGTCGACCTCTACCAGATCCATCGTTTCGACCCGCAGACCCCGGTCGAGGAGACCATGGAGGCCCTGCACGACGTCGTCAAGGCGGGCAAGGTCCGCTACATCGGGGCGAGTTCGATGTACGCGTGGCAGTTCTCCAAGATGGAGTACACCGCGCGGCTGAACGGCTGGACCCGCTTCGTCTCCATGCAGAACCACTACAACCTGATCTACCGCGAGGAGGAGCGCGAGATGCTGCCCCTGTGCGCGGACCAGGGCGTGGGCGTCCTGCCGTGGAGCCCGCTCGCCCGCGGCAGGCTCACCCGGGACTGGGACACCACCACCGAGCGCAGCGCCACCGACAGCTTCGGCAGCACCCTGTACCAGGAGGGGGACCGCGCCATCGTCGAGGCGGTCACCCGCATCGCCGGGGAGCGGGGCGTCCCCCGCGCGCAGATCGCCCTCGCCTGGCTCCTCCACCAGCCCACGGTGACCGCCCCGATCGTCGGCGCGTCCAAGCCCGGGCACCTGGAGGACGCGGTGGCCGCCGTGGAAATCGAGCTGAGCGACGAGGAACTGGAGGAACTGCAGCGCCCGTACGGTCCCCACCCCATCGCCGGGCACTGAGAGAGGTCACTCGAAGCTCAGTGCGGGCCCTGCGGTTCGAACTCCGTTCCGCAGGGGCCCGCCCCCTCGCTCTCCGCCAGTTCCACCCTCGCCCCGCTCATCGCCAGCGTCCGGTAGAACCGCCCGATCCGCTCCGCCGACCGCCCCACGTAGTGCCCGATGAACGACCGGCGGAACCGCTCGGGCGCCCGGTTCGGCTGTGAGCCGTGCACCAGGCTCCCGTTGAAGAACAGGACGTCCCCCGGCGTCATGTCCACCGGCACCGGCGCCAGCCCCGGCGGCGGCGGAACGTACTCCCGGGCGAAGGACACGTCGGGATCGGCCGGCTCCGGGCAGAACACGTCCATGCGGTGCGTGCCCGGCACGACCTCCAGTCCGCCGTTCTCCCGGTCGATCACGTCGCAGGCCACCCACGCGGCCACACAGGTGCCCGGCTCCACCCGCAGGTAGAAGTTGTCCTGGTGCAGCGCCTGCCCCCGGGCCCCCGGCGGCTTGAAGTAGAACATGCTCTGCGCGGCCAGCACCTCCTCCCCGAGGAGGGCCTCCAGGACCGTCCGCAGCCGGGCGTCCAGCAGGACCTCGCGTGCGAGGCCGTTGATCTCGTGCGGGTGCATCACCCGCGGCCAGACGTGCAGCGGGTCGGTGCCCGGCCTGTCCTCGGCGCGTGGCTCGAAGTGCCCGGGCACCGGACCGGCCGCCCGCAGCGCCGTGAACTCGCCGCACAGATGATCGATCTCGTCGGACCCGAAGAGCCCGCGCACCACCGTGAAACCGTCCTCCTCGAACCCCTCCCGGTACCGCCGGAGCCCAGCGGGGTCCAGGATGGAAACGCCGACGGCGCCGTTGCCCGTGACTGTCATGAACGCACTCCTCGGTCAGGTGTCCTCGGTTCGAAACGCTAGGCCACCCGGCCGCGGAGGAGGATGCCCGTGCGTGCTGACGGATTGCCCGACGCTGCTGCGCACCCGGACAGCGGGGACGCCTGGGACGGCGAGTACACCGGGAGTTCCGCGAGCTCCGGGATCACCGGGAGCTCCGGGATCACCGCGAGCTCCGGGAACACTGCGAGCTCCGGGATCACCGGGAGCTCCGGGATCACCGGCAACACCGGGAGTTCCGGGATCACCGGGAGTTCCGGGAACATCGCGAGCTCCGGGAACACCGGGAGTTCCGGGAACACCGGACGCACCGGGGACGGCGGGGATCCCGCCCCGCCCCCCGGGCTGGTGGTGCTCGGTCACTTCGACCAGCCGCCCGGCTACGGCGTCAACCGGCCGCACGGATCCGCGAGCTGGCTCGTCACCTGGACCACCGCGGGCCGGGGCCTGCTGTGGCAGGGCGGTGCCCGAACCACGGCCGGCGCGGGCGACCTGGTCGTGCTCGCCCCCGGCGTCCCGCACGGTTACGCCGTCGGGCCCGGCGCCCCGCACTGGCAGTTCTGGTGGGTGCACTGCCAGGCCCGTCCGTCCTGGGCCACGTGGCTGCGGCCGTACGGCACCGGCGACGGGATGTACGCGGTCACCTCCGCCCCGGCCGCGGTGCGGGACCGCGTCGGGACGGCGTTCCGGCGGATGCACGCCGACGCCCGCTGGACCGGCACCGAGGCGCCGCCCGACGCGTCACCCCCGAACCCGCAGGTCGCCGTGGCGCACGGCAGCGCGGCCCGCGAACTGGCCCTGTGCGCGCTGGAGGAGGTCGTCCTCCTCACCACCGGCGCCCGGCCGACGGCGCCCCGGCCTGGCCTCGACGCACGGATCCGCCGTGCCCAGGAGCTGATCGACGCCGACCCGGGAGCCCCGCACACTGTCCGCTCGCTCGCCGGGGGCGTCGCGCTGTCACCGTCGCGCTTCGCCCATCTGTTCAGCCGCCAGTTGGGCCAGTCGCCCATGCGCGCCCTGCGCGAGGCGCGGCTGCGCCATGCCGCCCGGCTGCTGGAGAGCACCGACCTGCCCGTGGAGCGCGTCGCCGCTGCCTCGGGTTTCGTCAGCCCGTTCCACTTCAATCGCGCCTTTCGCGAGCGCTACGGGGAACCGCCCGGGTCGTACCGCACGACGCACGGCGATCCGTCCGGCTGAGCGGCGCTATTGGTTCCGCAGCCGGGCGGGAAAGGCCGGCGGCCAGAACGGGGACGACGGTGTGAGCTGCTGTTCAGGCGGTGTGTCAATGGTTTTCGGGCCGGTGCCGCAGGGGACCGAATGTGAGCGGCCAAAGGGGGGGAGGCACCAAGGAAATGCCTTTCGCTCACTTGATTGACATTTCGTCAAAAGCCGCCGGCCGCGTGCGCAATGCACGAAACCGCTGGTTCACTTGTTCCCTGTTGCTGAGCTGTGCAAAGGTGTGCCCTGTCGGCGTGTCCACAACACGCCGCTCTTTCGTATGCGCGAGGCCGCCGGGCCGGCATACCCCTTGGTATGGACTTTATTCCGTATGTCCTTGAGAGGAATGCAGCCTTGGAAGACGCAGGCCCGTCGAATTCCCCGGCCTCGGCCCGCAGGTTCGGCGCGACGGACGAGCAACTGAGCGCGGAGCTCAGGAAGTGGACCGGGGCGACGCCCGCACTTCACCCCGTGGGTGAACTGCTGGACCGGCACTGGGAGGCGGCCTTCGCCTACGCCCGGCTGTGCACCGACGGCCCGCGCTCCGCGGGAATGCTCACGACTGCGGCTTTCACCCGCCTCTTCGGCGAAACGCTCCGGCAGAACGGCCCGACCTCCGCGTGGCGGCCCCACCTGCTCCTCACCGTGCGGCGCATCGCGGCCGAGTGGGCCGGCGACCACCGGTGCGACACGCTCCACCCGGACCTGCTCGCCGGGACCGGCGACGGGAACCGGCCCGCCTCCCGGCTGCTGCCCTCGCCGCGCCGGCGCCTGCTGTCCGGGGCCTACCAGCGGCTGCCCCAGTCCGCGCGCTGTCTGCTGTGGCACGTCGAGGTCGAGGCCGAACCGCTCACCTCCCCGGCCGGGCTGCTCGGCCTGGACGAGGAGGGCGCGCGGGTCGAACTGGGCCGGGCCCGGGACCGGCTGCGCGAGGAGTCCCTTCAGCTGCACCGTGAACTCGCCCCCGACGAGGAGTGCCGGCGCTATCTGCGCCTGCTCGACGTGACGTACCGGCGCGGGGGTCTCGACATCGACCCGGATCTACGCGCGCACATCGACGGCTGCGGGCACTGCAGCGCTGCCGCCGACCAGCTCGACCAGTTCAATCACGACCTGGGTGTCGCCCTCTCGGAGGGGGTGCTGGGCTGGGGCGGGCGGGACTACGCGGAGCGCCGGGCGCACGAGGCGGGGGAGAGCGCCGGGGGCGGGCGGCACGCCGGAAAGCCCGGGAGGCCCGGGACGGCGGCCGGTGCGGCCGCCGCCGTGATGCCGGCCGGTGCGGCGCGTGAACTGCTCCCGGACCCGGTCGCCCTGGCGCGCGAGGTCTTCCCCGACCCGGTCGATCTGGCGTACGAGATCATTCCGGACCCGGTTCGCGCACCCCGCGAGACGCCCGGGCCGGCACGCGAGCGGCATGCGGCTGCTCCGGATCCGGTCCACCCACCCCGCGAGACATTCCCCGGGCCGGCCGGCGAGGGGCGCGAGGCCTTCCCGGGCCCGGCCGGCGGGGCTCGTGAGGATTTCCCGGCCGGCCCGGTCCGTGCACCGCGCGAGGCGTTCCCCGGTCCGGCGCGTGCGGACTTCCCGGATCCGGTTCATGCGGCGCGTGAGGCTTTCCCCGGCCCGGCACGTGAGGGGCGTGAGGCCTTCCCGGACCCGGTCGCCCTCGCCGGCGCGGTCGGGGAGTCGTTCACCGATCCGGGCGGCCCGGCGGCCGTGCCGCCGCCCCCTTCGAAGCCCGAGTGCGTGGCCCCGGCCGCGGCCACCGCGCAGGTTCCGACCCGCGCGGACGTCTCCGTACCGCCCGCCCCCGCACCCCGGGCCCCTCGCCCCGAAGGCTCCCGGGCCGCCGCACGAAGATCCGCCCAGAAGGCGGCCCGCCGTACCGCCCGGCGGCGCAACCTCACCGCGGGCGTGCTGACCGTCAGCGGTCTGGTCGTCCTGCCACTGGTCCTGTGGTCCACCGGCAACTCCGGCGACGACGCGCCGGCCGCTGCCGACCGGCCCACCGGGGAGGCCCCCGACTCCGACGCGGGCGAGGCGAGCCGCGACCCGTCCTGGGCCGGTGCGGGCGATGCCGAGAAGGGCGCCCTGCGCGGCCGGCTGCACAACGTCTCCTCGGGCCTGTGCGTGGGCATCGACGGCGACAAGGCCGTGGAGGGCGGGGAGGCCGAGCTCACGACCTGCTCGGCCGACGCAGCCCAGCAGTGGACCTATGAGACCGACGGGTTGCTGCGCAACGGCGCCGCTCCCGACCTGTGCCTGGACTCGCAGCTCGGATACTCGGTGCGGCTGGCCCCCTGCACGGGCGCGTCCCGGCCCGACCCGAAGAACATCCGCTACGACTTCACCCTGCAGGGCGCCCTGGTGCCCCGCTCGGACCAGGACCTGGCCCTCACCCCGGCCGCGACCGACGGCTCGGGAGCCCTGGTCCTCAAGGCCCGGGCGGACGACGAGGTCCAGCGCTGGGTGATCGACACCTCCAAGGCGGACCTCCGGATGGAGTCCGTGAACTGGAAGGCCGCCGCTCCCGTCCCGCGCCCCACGTCCACACCCACCCCGTCGAAGACGCCCGAGCCCACCCCGAGGCCGTCCGCGACGTCCCCGGCGCCGCAGCCGGCCCGGAGCAGCCCGGCCGCCACCGAATCGCCCTGCCACCGCTACGGCCACCACTGCGACTCGGACGGTCAGTACGGCAATCCGGGCTACGGCTACCCCGGCTACGGCTACGGCTACGGCGGAGGCGGACGCCGCTGACCGGGCCGGTTCAGGCTCCGACGACGGTCAGCGACAGCCACAGGGCCACCACGGCCGGCACCAGCGCCGCCGGAGTGGCGAGCAGCCCGAGCCGGGTGAACTCCCCGAGCCCGACCCGGTTCCCGTGCTGCTGCACGATCCGCCGCCACAGCAGGGTCGCCAGTGATCCGGCGTAGGTCAGGTTGGGGCCGATGTTCACACCGAGCAGCACCGCCAGCACGGCGCCCGGACCGGACCCGGCGGTCAGGGGCAGCAGCACCAGCACCGCGGGCAGGTTGTTGATGAGGTTGGCCAGGACGGCGGCCACCGCGGCCACACCCAGCAGCGACAGCAGGCCCGATCCGCCGGGCAGCACGCGCCGCAGCGCATCGGCGAGCCCGTGGTCGACGACCGCACGCACGACCACGCCGAGCGCGAGCACGAACACCAGGAAGGCCGGGGCCGCCGACCGCACCACCGTCAGGGGGGTGGCCTTGCGCCGCACCAGTGCCCGCCCGGCCAGCACCAGCGCACCGGCCAGCGCGGCCCACGCCGGCTCGATCCCCATGGCGGAGGCCACTACGAACCCGGCGAGCGTGCAGCCGACGGTGACGAGGGCGAACAGCGGGAGCGGCTCGGGACGCGGCTCGGCGTCGGGGGAGGGGAGGGGCGCCGCGAGTTCGTCGTCGAAGAACCGCCGGAACACCAGGTACTCGGCGGCGATCGCGACCAGCCACGGCAGCGCCATCAGCGCGGCGAAGCGGGTGAAGCGCAGCCCGCTCGCCGTGAACGCCAGCAGATTGGTCAGATTGGAGACCGGAAGCAGTAGCGAGGCGGTGTTCGACAGATGGGCGCACGCGTACAGATGCGGCCGTGCTTGCACGCCCATGCGGGTCGCGGTGGCCAGCACCACCGGGGTGAGCAGGACGACGGTGGCGTCCAGACTGAGCACGGCCGTGATGACGGACGCCAGCGCGAACACCGCGGTCAGCAGCCGTGTGGGGCGCCCCGCCGCCCAGCGGGCCATCCACGCCCCGCACGCGGTGAACAGCCCCTCGACGTCGCAGAAGTGGGCGAGCACCAGCACGGCCGCGAGGAAGCCGACGACGGGCCCCAGTCGCTGGATCTCCTCCCAGGCGTGATCGGGAGTGATGATTCCGAGGGCGACGGCGATCCCGGCGGCGGGCACCGCCAGCACGGCCTCCGGCAGGCCCTTGGGGCGGGCGACGGCCCAGACGAGCACGGCGGCCAGCAGCGTCACGGACAGGACTTCGGCGAGCGGGGTGTTCAGGGCGGGGTCCTCCGGGGCGCGATCAGGCGGTGCCCGCCCAATGAAACCAGGCGTCGGTAAGAGACCCTCGGCGGCCCCGCGGTCCTGGTCGAGGACCACGGGCCGCAGCGAGTGCCGCCGGTGACTCAGGTCTCGTCGTCGAGCAGGGCCAGCTCCGCCCAGATGGTCTTGCCCTCGCCGGTGTGCCTGCTGCCCCACCGCTGGGTGAGCTGGGCGACCAGGAGCAGCCCGCGGCCCCCCTCGTCCCAGGTCTTGGCCCGGCGCAGGTGCGGCGCCGTGTGGTTGCTGTCGGACACCTCACAGATCAGGGTGGCCGCGTCATGGATGAGCCGCAGCCGGATGGGCGGGGCGCCGTAGCGGATGGCGTTGGTGACCAGCTCGCTCACGACCAGCTCGCCTGTGAAGGTGGCCTCGGCCAGCCCCCAGCGTTCTAGCTGGTCGACGACCTGCTTGCGGATGGGCGCCACCAGTGCCGGGTCGGCGGGGATGTCCCAGGTGGCGACCTGGGCGGACGGCAGGCCGCGGGTGCGGGCCAGCAACAGGGCCACGTCGTCGCTGGAGCCGCCCGGCGGGAGCAGCGTGTGCAGTACGCGGTCGCAGATCTCGTCCAGGGAGTCGGAGGGCGCCGACAGCGCCTCGCGGAGCATCCGGCCGCTGGCGTCGACGCCCCGCTCCCGGTTGACCAGCAGCCCGTCCGTGTGGAACGCCAGGACGCTGCCCTCCCGCAGCTCCACCTCGGCGGCCTCGAACGGCAGCCCCCCGACGCCCAGCGGCGGCCCCGAAGGCAGGTCGAGCTGCCGCGCCGGGCCGTCCGGCGGCACCAGCAGGGGCAGCGGATGCCCGGCCCGGGCCAGGGTGCAGCGCCGGGAGACCGGGTCGTAGACCGCGTACAGACAGGTCGCGCCCACCTCTCCGGTGCCGTGGTCCCCGCCGGATTCCTCCGACAGCCGGACGACCAGGTCGTCGAGGTGGGTGAGCAGCTCGTCGGGGGCCAGGTCGATGTCGGCGAGGGTGCGGACGGCGGTGCGCAGCCGGCCCATGGTGGCCGAGGCCTGGATGCCGTGGCCGACGACGTCGCCGACGATCATGGCGACCCGCATCCCCGACAGCGGGATCACGTCGAACCAGTCGCCTCCGACGCCGGAGCGGGTGGCCGGCAGGTAGCGGGAGGCCGCCTCGACCGCCGCGGTGCGCGGCAGGGTGCGGGGCAGCAGACTGCGCTGCAGGGTGAGGGTCGTCTCGCGCTCGCGGGAGTAGCGGCGCGCGTTGTCGATGCAGACGGCGGCCCGGGCCGTGACCTCCTCGGCCAGCAGCACGTCGTCGACGGTGAACGCCTCGGGGCGCCGGAAGCGGGTGAAGACCGCGACCCCGAGGGTCGTGCCCCGGGCCTGCAGCGGAACGGACATCGTGGAGTGGATGCCGTACTCCTGGATCCGCCGGAAGCGCACCGGGTCCCAGGCCAGCCACCGCTCGAGGTCGCCGGAGGAGCCCGAGGCCACGACGGTGTGCCCCGCGACCAGCGAGGCGGACTGCGGGGAGTTCTCGGGGTAGAGGTCCACCTGCCCGGGCTTGGCGACGGCCTCGGGGCTGCCCTTGTTGACCGACTGGTGGGCGGCCCGGCGCAGACGCAGCGGCGGGACCGGCGGTCCGGCGGACTCGCCGCCGTGCTCCTGCGGGTCGAGCAGGTCGACGCTGACGAAGTCGGCGAGCGCCGGGACACACACGTCCGCCAGCTCCTGGGCGGTACGGGTGACGTCGAGGGTGGTGCCGATCCGCACGCTCGCCTCGTTGACCAGCTGCAACCGCTCTCGCGCGCGGTACTGGTCGGAGAAGTCGTGGGCGGTCACGCACACGCCCCGCACCCGGCCCGCCCCGTCGGTGAGCGGCGCCATCCGGGCCAGCCACGCGTGCGCGCCCCGGTCCTCGCCGGTCGCCTTCAAGTACGACTGCATGTCCTGCCGCCGGCCGGTGCTCAGCACCCGGCGCAAGTTCTCCTCGAGCTCGGCGTTCGGCGGCCGGCTGCCGACGTCGGTGGGCCTGAGGCCCAGCATCCGCCCGGCGGGCAGTCCCAGCAGATCGGCCATGGCCTCGTTCACGCCACGCAGCCGCAGCCGCTCGTCGAAGATCATCGTGGCGCAGGGCGACTGCGTCAGCGCCGCGCGCACCAGCGGGTCGTCCGCAAGCGCGTGGTCGACGGCCTCCGGCGGGGACACCGCCAGCCAGTCGATCGCCTCCGCCGCGTCCGGCGGCCGGCGGTGGGCGAGCACCCAGAGGGTGACGGGGTGGCCGTCACGATGGCGAAGGGTGACGGTGCCGCTCCAGCGCGAGTCGTCCGGCACGGCCGGCGGGTCCGCGCCGTCGGCCAGCAGGTCGGCGGCCGGGCGGCCCACGACCTCGGCGGCCGTGTGGCCCAGCAGACGGCGGGCGCCCTCGCTCCACTCGGTGAGCGTGCCGTCGACGGCGATGACGGCACGGGCGGCCACGCCATCGTCCAACGCCTCGTCCGGACTCATCGTCGCGACTCCATACGGACACTCACAGTGAACAGGGAAGTCAGTTGAGTTCCAGCGTAGTCCGTGGGCGCCCAGCGTGGACCGGTAACCCCGGTGCCGCCTTCCCGGCCGGGGTCACGCACACATGGCGCCGAAGCCGCCCATGCGGCAGAAGGTCGCTCCCGCACTCTTGACGGCCGCGTGTGACGCGTCGACAGAATCTGTTTGTTCGCGATCAGTTGTGAGTACTTCTGGGTCCTACTGAGGGAGAGCCGCCATGTCGGTCACGCGCAGATCGGTCCTGCTCGCCTCTGCCGCCGCACCCGCGGCCGGGACGCTGCTCGGCGCCCCGGAGGCGTGGGCCGCCGAGCAGGCGCCCGGCGCGTCCGGCCGCCGGACCGTCGCACTGCGCGACGGCTGGCGCTTCGCGCTGGTGAACCCGGGCGGCATCACCGACCCGACCGGCGCCTACGCCGACGCCCACCTTCCCGGCTACGACGACTCCGGATGGCGCGAGACCGCCGTCCCGCACGACTGGAGCATCGAGCAGACCCCCACCACCGAGCACGGCACCACCAGCGGCACCGGCTTCCTGCCCGGGGGTCTCGGCTGGTACCGCCTGGCCTTCACCCTGCCGCCCGGCCTCGCCGGCAAGCGCGTCTCGGTGGAGTTCGACGGCGTCTACATGAACTCCACCGTGTACTGCAACGGCAAGGTGGCCGGCCGTCACCCCTACGGCTACACCGGCTTCGCCCTCGACCTCACCGACCTGGTGCACACCGACGGCACCACCGAGAACGTGATCGCCGTCGAGGTCCGCAACCGGCTCCCCAGCAGCCGCTGGTACTCCGGCAGCGGCATCTACCGCGAGGCCCGCCTGGTGATCACCGAGCCGGTGCACGTGGCCCGCTGGGGCACCCGCGTCACCACGCCCGAGATCTCCGCCGCGCGTGCCGTCGTACGGGTCGGCACATCCGTCGTCAACACCTCCGGCGCGGGCGCGGACGTCGAGGTCGTCTCCCGGATCGTCGACCGCACGGGCCGGACGGTCGCCCGCACATCCTCCACCGCGGCCGTCACGGGCGAGCACACCGAGACCCAGGAACTCACCGTCCCGCGCCCGGAGTTGTGGGACTTCGAGACACCGCACCGCTACACCCTGCACACCGAGCTGCGCGTCGGCGGCCGCACCACCGACACCCACCGCACGGTCTTCGGCTTCCGCACCTTCCGCTTCGACCCGGACGAGGGCTTCTTCCTCAACGGCACCCGCCACAAGATCAAGGGCGTCGACCTCCACCACGACCTGGGCGCACTCGGCGCCGCCGTCAGCATCGACGCCGTCCGCAGGCAGCTGGAGATCATGCGGTCCATGGGCGTCAACGCCCTGCGCACCTCCCACAACCCGCCCGCGCCCGAGGTGGTCCAGGTCTGCGAGGAGCTCGGCGTCGTCATGCTGGTGGAGGCGTTCGACTGCTGGCGCACCGGAAAGAACCGGTACGACTACGGCCGATTCTTCGACGAGTGGTGCGAGAAGGACGCCACCGAGATGGTGCTGGCGGCCCGCAACTCGCCCGCCGTGCTCAGCTGGTCCATCGGCAACGAGGTCCCCGACTCCACCTCCACCGCCGGCCTCGCCATGGCCGACCGGATCATCGCGGCGATCAGGGCCGCCGACGACACCCGCCCGCTGGTCATCGGCTCCGACAGGTACCGCCGCCTGCCCGCCAAGGGATCCGCCGCCGACCTGATGCTGGCCAAGCTGGACGGCCTCGGCCTCAACTACAACACCGCCAAGTCGGTCGACCAGCTGCACGCTGCCTACCCGCACCTGTTCCTGTTCGAGTCGGAGTCCTCCTCGGAGACCTCCACCCGCGGCGCCTACCAGGAGCCCGAGCACCTCAACACCGGCGAGAACCACACCCCGGGCAGACGCGCGACCTCCTCCTACGACAACAACCTCGCCTCCTGGACCATGAGCGGCGAGTACGGCCACAAGAAGGACCGGGACCGGAAGTGGTTCGCCGGGCAGTTCCTCTGGTCCGGCATCGACTACATCGGCGAGCCCACGCCGTACGACGTCTTCCCGGTCAAGGCGTCCTTCTTCGGCGCGGTGGACACGGCCGGATTCCCGAAGGACATGTACCACCTCTTCCGGAGCCAGTGGACCAGCGAACCGATGGTCCACCTGCTGCCGATGACCTGGAACCACGACAAGGGCGACACGGTCGAGGTCTGGGCGTACGCGAACGTCGACACCGTCGAGCTGTACCTCAACGGCACGTCCCTGGGCGTACGGCGGTTCGACACCAAGGAGACCGCCGACGGCCGCACCTACCTGGAGACCACCGAGGCGACCGGCGACGACAAGACCTTCACCGACGGCCCCCACCCGGGCAGCTACACCAGTCCGAACGGCAGCGCCGGCAAGCTCCACCTGACCTGGAAGGTGCCCTTCGAACCCGGAGAGCTGAAGGCCGTCGCCCGGCGTGCCGGCACGGTGGTCGCCACCGACGTGCTGCGCACCGCCGGAGCCCCGCACGCGATACGCCTGACCGCGGACCGCCCCTCCCTCGCCGCGGACGGCCGCGCCCTGGTCTTCGTGACCGCCGAGGTCGTCGACCGGCGCGGGGTGGTGGTGCCCGACGCGGAGCACCTGCTGTCCTTCGAGGTGGCGGGCGGCTCCCTCGCGGGGCTCGACAACGGCCGGCAGGAGAGTGCCGAGCGCTATCAGGCGAGCACCCGGACCGCCTTCCACGGCAAGGCCCTCGCCATCGTCCGGTCCGGCACGAAGGAGGGGGCGGTGAAGGTGACCGCCCGCGCCGAGGGGCTGCGCGCGGGCACGGCGACCGTACGGGCCACCCGCGCACAGGACCGGGCCGAGACGGCCCCGGCCGCCTTCGGACCGGAGCACCCGGCGCCCGTCGGGCACCCGCGCGCGGACGCGAGCTACTCCGGCCGTCCGGACACACTGCCCGCCGCCATGCTCGACGGCGACCCGGCCACCGGCTGGTCCAACGGCTTCTTCAAGCAGGCCACGCCCCTGCTGCCGGACTTCGACGGGGCGCGGCCCGAGGACTGGGTCCGCGTCGACCACGGGCGCACCCGCGGCTACGACCGGGTGGAGGTCTCCTTCACCGTGGACGCCGCGCACAGCCTGCCCGCTGCCATCGAGGTGGCGGTCTGGGACGGCCGCGCGTGGCGGATCGCGCGGGACACCGAGACAGGCTGGGCCACCGCCTCCGACGCCCCCACCGTGATCACCTTCAAGGCCCTGCGAGGCTCCCGGATCCGGCTCACGCTGACAAGCCGCCATCCCGGCGAGGCGCGTGGCGCGATCCGCATCAGCCGACTGGACGCCCTGTAGACCGCCCCGGTCCGGACGGGCGGTGAACAGCCAGTCCCGTCCGAACCGTTGACGGGGCGTCACAACAGCCACAACCATGGCCTGCGTCCGCATCTGGGAGCGCTCCCATGCCGAGCGTCGCCCGCACCTCCCGGAGGAGCCCAGACGTGAAACGACGCAGAACCGCCCTGCTGTCCCTGACGGCCCTGCTGGCGACCGCGCTCACCGCGCTGCCGTCCTCGCCGGCCGGGGCCGACGAGGTCGAGCAGGTCAGGAACGGCACCTTCGACACCACCACCGACCCCTGGTGGACGACCAGCAACGTCACCGCGGGCCTGTCCGACGGCCGGCTCTGCGCCGACGTCCCCGGCGGCACCGCCAACCGCTGGGACGCCGCCGTCGGGCAGAACGACATCACCCTCGTGAAGGGCGAGTCGTACCGCTTCTCGTTCAGCGCGACCGGGACACCCGCCGGGCACGTGGTGCGGGCGATCGTGGGCCTGTCGGTGTCGCCCTACGACACCTACCACGAGGTGACGCCGCAGCTCAGCGTCTCCGGCGACCACTACTCCTACACCTTCACCTCGCCCGTCGACACCGCGCAGGGCCAGGTCGGCTTCCAGCTCGGCGGCAGCGCGGACGCCTGGCGCTTCTGCATGGACGACGTCTCGCTGCTCGGCGGCGTGGCGCCGGAGCCGTACGAACCCGACACCGGTCCCCGGGTGCGCGTCAACCAGGTCGGCTATCTACCGGCCGGCCCGAAGAACGCCACCCTGGTCACCGACGCCACGACCAGGCTGCCCTGGCAGCTGAAGACCTCCGGCGGGACGGTCGTCGCGAAGGGCACGACCCTGCCGCGCGGGGTCGACGCCTCCTCCGGGCAGAACGTCCACTCCATCGACTTCGGCGCCTACCGCACCAAGGGCACGGGCTTCACGCTCGTCGCCGACGGCCAGACCAGCAGGCCCTTCGACATCGGCGCGAGCGCCTACGAGCGGCTCCGGCTGGACTCGGCGAAGTACTACTACACGCAGCGCAGCGGCCTCGCGATCCGCGACGACCTACGGCCCGGCTACGGCCGCCCGGCCGGTCACGTGGGCGTGGCACCCAACCAGGGCGACACCGCCGTGCCCTGTCAGCCCGGCGTGTGCGACTACACCCTCGACGTCAGCGGCGGCTGGTACGACGCCGGCGACCACGGCAAGTACGTCGTCAACGGCGGCATCTCCACCTGGGAACTGCTGAGCACCTACGAACGCGCCCGGCACGCCCGCACCGGGCAGGCGGACAAACTCCGTGACGGCACGCTCGACATCCCCGAGAGCGGCAACAAGGTGCCCGACATCCTCGACGAGGCCCGCTGGGAGCTGGAGTTCCTGCTGAGGATGCAGGTGCCCGACGGGAAGCCGCTGGCCGGCATGGCCCACCACAAGATCCACGACGAGCAGTGGACCGGCCTGCCCCTGCTGCCCAGCGACGACCCGCAGAAGCGCGAGCTGCACCCGCCCTCCACCGCCGCCACCCTCAACCTGGCCGCCACGGCCGCACAGGCCGCCCGCCTCTACCGGCCCTACGACAGGACGTTCGCCGGCAAGGCGCTGGCCGCCGCCCGCAAGGCCTGGTCGGCGGCGCTCGCCCACCCCGACCGCCTCGCCTCTGCGAGCGACGGCATCGGCGGCGGCGCCTACCCCGACAGCGACGTCACCGACGACTTCTACTGGGCGGCGGCCGAGCTGTACCTCTCCACCGGGGAGAAGCGGTTCGAGGAGTACGTCCTGAAGTCCCCGGTCCACACGGCCGACCTCTTCAAGCCCCTCGGCTTCGACTGGGCCCGCACCGGCGCGGCGGGCCGGCTGGACCTGGCCACCGTGCCCAACGGACTGCCCGGCCGCGACAAGGTGCGCCAGTCCGTCGTCAAGGGCGCCGACCGCTACCTGGCCACCCTCAAGGCCCACCCCTACGGCATGCCGTACGCACCGGACGGCAACACCTACGACTGGGGCTCCAGCCACCAGGTCCTCAACAACGCGGTCGTCCTCGCCACGGCGTACGACCTCACCGGCGCCGCCGCGTACCGGGACGGCGCGCTGCAGAGCATGGACTACGTCCTGGGCCGCAACGCGCTGAACATCTCCTACGTCACCGGCTACGGCGAGGTCAGCGCGCAGAACCAGCACAGCCGCTGGTACGCCCGCCAGCTCGACCCGAAGCTGCCCAACCCGCCGCGGGGCACCCTCGCGGGCGGACCGAACTCGAGCATCCAGGACCCCTACGCACAGAGCAAACTGCAGGGCTGCGTCGGCCAGTTCTGCTACATCGACGACATCCAGTCCTGGTCGACCAACGAGCACACGATCAACTGGAACGCCGCCCTGACCCGTATGGCCTCCTTCGTGGCGGACCAGGGGTAGGAGCCGGGCAGCGCCGCCGCCCGCGTGCCGGGGGAGTCCGCCGACAGGACGCCCCCGGCACGCGCGCGTAGCCTGGTGACATGCCAGCGGTGCGGGTCGACGGCATCGAGGTCGCGTACGACCGGGTGGGCCAGGGCCCGCCCCTCGTGCTCGCGCACGGCGCCACGGCGGACGCCCGGCTGTTCCGCCCCCAGGCCGAGGACCTGGCCGACGAGTTCACCGTCGTCGCCTGGGACGAACCCGGCGCCGGCCGCTCCTCCGACGTACCGCCCTCCTTCACCCTGGCCGACTACGCCCGCAGCCTGGCGGCCGTCATCGAGGACGTGGATCTGGGACCGGCCCATGTCCTCGGCGCGTCCTGGGGCGGCACCGTCGTGCTGGAGCTCTACCGGCACCACGCCGCGCTCGTGCGGACCCTGCTCCTCGTCGACACCTACGCGGGCTGGAAGGGCTCGCTGCCCGCCGCGGAGGTGCGCTCCCGGGTCGAGGGGGCGGAGCGCATGCTCGCGGTCCCGGCCGAGGCGTTCGCACCGACCATGCCGGGACTGTTCGCCGGGCGGCCCCCCGCCGAAGCCGTCCGTCTGCTGTCCGTGATGTCGGCCGACACCCGCGCCCAGAGCATGCGGACCGAACTCACCGTCATGGCCGAGGCCGACCTGCGGGATCTGCTGCCGAAGATCGAGGTGCCGACGCTCCTGCTGTGGGGGGAGCTCGACGCCCGCTCACCCGTGGATCCCGTCGCCCACCAGTTCCTCGATGCGATCCCGCGGGCCACGCTGGTCGTGCTCCCCGGCATCGGGCACCTCAGCAACATCGAGGCGCCCGAGCCGTTCAACCGGACCGTCCGGGAGTTCTGCCGCGCTCACTCCTGACCGGCGCCCCACCGGTCGCCCCGCGCCGCGGGCAGGTGGGCGAGCTTGTCGGGGTTGGCGACCACGTAGATGCCGCGTACCCGGTCGCCCTCCGGGGTGAGGTCCAGAACCAGGACCGCGTACGGCGCGTCGCCGTCGAACAGCACCGCCGCGTCGTCGCCGTTGACGCGCCGGTAGCGCCAGACCGGGTGGTTTGGGCCGCCGCGCCCGGCGGTGAGCAGCCGGGTCACCTTGTCCCGGCCGTGCACCGGGCGCAGGCTCGCCCGCCGGCGCTTGCCGCCCGCGTCCGTCCATGCCGTCACGTCCGGTGCGAGCACCTCCATCAGCTCGGCGATGTCCCCGCCGAGCGCCGCCCGCACGAACCGCTCGGTCGCCTCCCGCCGCACCCGCGGATGCGCCTCGTACCGCGGCCGCCGCGCGTGCACGTGCTCCCGGGCCCGGTGCGCCAACTGCCGCACGGCGGCAGGGGAGCGGTCGATGATCTCCGCGATCTCGGCATGCGGGTAGCCGAACACCTCACCCAGCACGAACACGGCCCGTTCCAGCGGTGTCAGCGACTCCAGGACCACCAGCATGGCCAGCGACACGGACTCGGAACGCAGGGCCGGATCCTCGGCGGTCCCGGTGTCCGCGCCGACCAGGGGCTCGGGCAGCCACGGGCCGACGTACGTCTCCCGCCGGCGGCTGATGACGGCGCGGCGGCGCAGCGCGTGGTTGACCGCCACCCGGACGAGATAGGCGCGCGGGTTGTCGACGCCGGCCAGGGGGGCGCCGCCGCGTGCCGCCCAGGACAGCCATGTCTCCTGCAGGACGTCCTCCGTGTCGGCGACGCTGCCGAGCATGTTGTAGACCACGCCGAACAGCAGCTCGCGATGTTCGACGAACACCCCGGTCGCCGCGTCGAGCGGGGTTTCGGTGCCGGTGACGGAGATCTCGGTCATGGGTGTGCCTCCCGTGGATGCGCTCACCGACTGCGAGCCGGACAGCGCGCTGATTTGTGACATCGCACGGCTCGATGTGACCCACATCTCACGTGGCCCTTCTCCCTGGTACCTTCAGACGACCTCCCTGACCTGGGGATATTTACGAGTCAGTACCCGAGCGGTACCGTGAAGGCATGCCAGCTCTCAACGTGGAGTTCAGCGACCGCGAACTTGAGGACCTGCGGCAGATCGCCAAGGAGCGCGGTACGTCCATGAAGGCCCTCGTGCGCGAGGCGGCCGCGGCCGACATAGCCCGCCATCGGGCGCTGCAGGAGGGCGCGGAGGCCTTCCGCCGGTTCTTCGCCACGCACGCCGACGAGTTCGCCGCCGCGTTCCCCGACGACGAACCGCCCGCCAAGGGCGAAGGGCGGGCTGCCTGACCCATGGCGCCCGTGATCCATATCGACGTGCCCTGGCTGCTCCAGCGCCATGAGGAGGTCCTGCCGGACCAGCCCACCGTCAACGACTTCTCGGCGCTGGTCGCCGCCGTCGCCCGGCACCGCGTCGACCCGCCGCGCCTCGGGGTGAACTCCGACCCGGCCTGGCGGGCCGCCGCGCTGCTGCACACCATCACCGTGCTCCGGCCGCTGCCCTCGGCCAACGCCCGCTTCGCCTGTGCGACGGCCGTGGCGTACATGTTCGTCAGCGGTGTCGGTATCGACCCGCCCTACGGCGCCCTCGTCGACCTCGCCCGCGACCTGTTGTCCGGCACCACCGACGTCTACGGCGCGGCGGACCGGTTGCGCTCCTGGCAGATCTGAGGGGCCGGACCCGGCGCCCGATTCACACAGGCCGCAGGGAAATGTCGAAAACGGGTGCGATCCACGCGTATCCGTTCCCCGTTTCTGACTTTCTGTCAATGGTGGGGATGTTGTCCGGGTGCCTTGTTGGCCGTGTGGGGGTTGTGCAAGAGTGAAACGCGCGTGCGGGGGGAATGGCCGGGTGTCGCACGTGCTTTGTGGACCGCGTCCGATTCGCCGTCGGTGAATTCGCACCTCCCGCGCCCCGCCAAAAAGGTACGCACCAACCGGGCCTCCTTTTTCGGCGGCAGGACTTCTGTGTGTCACACGCGTGGGAAGGAACCATCTCAGTGCCCACCCCCCACCCCCCTCGTCCCCCGTATCCCCCGCCCGGCGGGGATCCCGGGGAATCCGATGAATCACTCGCCGCCCCGCTGAGAGGCAGCCCGGAGGGCGAGGTCGCCGCCCATTCCGTCGCGCTGCTGATGGCGCGGCACTACCAGTCGGTGCACGACTACGCGGTCATCTGCCTCGCCTCGTCGGCGCAGGTGGCAGCCATGGTGACCGGAACCGCCTTCCACCGGACCCTCAACCGCCTCGCCTTCGGCGAGACCGCCGTCGCACTGCGCCCGGCCCTTCTGGTGACCGTGCGCGACACGATCCGCGAGTGGTCCGGCGACGATCGAATATCAGCCGTTCTGCCCGCGTTGCAGAAACCGGCCGGAGGACGCGGGCTGCGCGCCGCGACGTCCATGACGCCCGAAAATCGCATCCTCGCGGAGCGGGCATTCCAGGCACTTCCCGCGGCCTCGCGCTGTTTGCTGTGGCATGTCGAGGTCGAGGCAGATCCTTTAAGCGTCCCGGCCGGCCTGCTGGGCATGGACACCGACATCGCGGCGGCGTCCCTCGAACAGGCCCGGGACAAATTCCGTGAAGGCTGCGTACGTGCCCATCGCGAACTCGCGCCGACCCACGATTGCCGGTTCTACAACCGTCTCCTCGACGTCCCGATCCGCCGCGGCGGTGCACTGCTGCCGGACGTCCAGCAGCATCTGGACGAGTGCCGCTACTGCCGGAACGCCGCGGAGCAACTGAGCCATTTCGAAGGCCCGCTGGGGCCGTTGGTCGCCGAGGCGGTGCTCGGCTGGGGCGCCCGCCGCTACCTCGACTCGCGCCCGGGGCGCGCGTCGCACGGCACGCGCGGTGCCCGTGCGGGCCGGCGCGGCGGCGGACGGCGGGGCGGCGGGCGGCACGGACTGCTGTCCCGGCTCCCCGTGCCCGCCCGGGTGCCGGAGGCGATGCGGTCGTCGCGGGCGCTGCTCTCGGGCGTCGGCGCGGTCTCGGCCGGGGTGCTGGCGACGGTGCTCATCATCAGCGCGTCGTCCTACGACGGCGGCGAGGCCGACCCGGCCGGCTCCAACAGCGCCGCCGGCGGCAAGGGATCCGCATCGGTGACGCCACCCGGCACCGCCGGGCTTCCCATGGCCCAGGGCGTGACCCGGCTGCGCAACACCGGTGCCGGCCTGTGCCTCGACATCCGGGACCTGCCGAAGGAGGGCGCGGGCGCGAAGCTGGCCTCGTGCTCGGCGGTGTGGACCCAGCAGTGGACGTACGAGGACGACGGGCTCCTGCGCAGCGTCGCCGATCCCGGGCTGTGCCTGGACTCCCACAAGGACGCCGGTGTCGTCGTCCTCGGTACCTGCGCCGACGAGGATGCCGAGCGGGGCGACGACGTGCGCTACGACCTCACCGTGCAGGGGGAGTTGCTGCCCCGCTGGGACGAGCGGCTCGCCCTCGCCCCGGCCGACGACGACCCGGACGCCGACGTCGTCGTCAAGGTCCGCGACCGCTCCTCCGAGGACCAGCGCTGGCAGTCGGAGCCCCTGCCGACGACGGAGGGCTCCCTGTCGATCGAGGAGCATGACGACCCGGCGGCCCGCCAGGTGACGGTCACCGACGGCCCGACCACGTGACGCGGGGCACCGGGGGCTGACCGGGGGCTGCGCGGCCGGCGAGCCGCGCAGCCCGCCGTCAGGCCGGATCCTCGACGAGGTCGGCCGGGCCGACGGTGTTCGGTGTCGCATGCCCCGAGAGGGCGAGCGTGAGGTCGAGTTCGGCGAGCAGGCAGCGGATGACGTGTTCGACGCCGGACTGCCCGTCGAGGCCGAGGCCGTAGACGTACGGGCGGCCGACGAGGACCGCGCGGGCGCCGAGGGCGAGGGCCTTGACGATGTCGTCGCCGGTGCGGACGCCGCTGTCGAAGAGGACGGTGAGCCGGTCGCCCACCGCCTCCGCCACGCGGGGAAGCACGTCGGCCGCGGCGACGGCACCGGCCACCTGCCGGCCGCCGTGGTTGGAGACGACCACGCCGTCCATGCCGGCCTCGGCCGCCAGCCGCGCGTCGTCCGGGTGCAGGACGCCCTTGAGGACGATCGGGCCGTCCCAGTTCTCCCGCAGGAACGCCAGGTCGGGCCAGCTCTTGGCCGGGTCGGAGAACATCCCGACGAAGTGCATCACGGCCGCGTTCGGATCCTCGTGCACCGGCTTGGCCAGACCTGCTTGGAACGCCGGGTCCGAGAAGTAGTTCGCCGTGCCGACCCCGTGCAGGAACGGCAGGTACGCCTGGTCGAGATCGCGCGGCCGCCACGACAGCAGCGGCGTGTCCAGGGTGACCACCAGGGCCGTGAACCCGGCCGCCTTCGCCCGGTTCAGGAAGCTGCGGGCCACCTCCGGGTCCTTCGGCCAGTACAGCTGGAACCAGCGCTCGGCGTCACCCATCGCCTCGGCGACCTGCTCCATGGGCGTGCTGGACGCGGACGACAGGATGTACGGCACGCCCTGTGCGGCGGCGGCCCGGGCCGCGGCGGACTCGGCGTCCGGGTGCATGATCGACAGCACGCCGACCGGGGCCAGCGCGAGGGGGGCCGGAAGGGCGCGGCCCAGGACCTCGACGGACAGATCCCGGTCGTGCACGTCGCGCAGCACGCGCGGCACGATCCTGCGGCGCTCCAGGGCCGCCCGGTTGGCGCGGGCCGTACTGCCGTCGCCCGCGCTGCCCGCCACATACCCGACCGGTCCGGGCCCCAGCCGCTGCTCGGTGAGCTCCTCCAGCCGGGTCAGATCGGTGGGCAGCCGCGGAACGGCACCCGTCATCCCGTTCAGATAGATCTCGTACTGGAAGTCCGCCCAGTGCTTGCCCACGTACGCCCCGCCTCCGTCGTCTCCTCGTCGAGACCGTGCCGTACGGGCGACGATACCGAGCGGTATGCGCTCCGGTGGATCAGGGGCGGACCGCCGCCTCGCGCAGCACACGGGCCAGTGCGCTCGGCTGCGAGAACATCGGCCAGTGCCCGGTGTCCAGCTCCACCAGCTCCCAGCTGTCGCTCCCGAGCAGCGCGGCCACCGCCGGTATCGGCTCGTCCCCGTCGAGAAGGCACTTCACGTACGTCGCAGGCAGCTCACCCAGAGGGCGGTCGAGGACGGCCGGTTCGGTGAGCGTGACACCCGGGTGCGGGGTCGCTCCCACGATCCGGGCGATCTGCTCGTCCGTCAGCCCCTGCCCCGCGTACTCCTCGGGGCCGAGCGGCGGCCAGTACCCGCCCTGCGCGTCGATCGTCCGCCGTACCTGCTCGCTGGGCCAGCCCGACAGGAACGACTCCCCGTCCACGGGCACGTTCGCGTCGACGAACACCACGCGCCGCAGCCGGTCGCCGATCCGCCCGGCGGCCTGCCCGACCGGAACGCCCGCGTAGCTGTGCCCGACCAGGACGACGTCCCGCAGACCGAGCCGCTCCACCTCCTCGACGATGTCCCGGACGTGCGCCTGCTGTCCGGCAGGCCGTGTGTCCCGTCTCTCGGCGAGGCCCGTCAGCGTCAGCGCACGGACGTCATGCCCGGCGCCGCGCAGCTCCGCGGCCACCTCGTCCCATGCCCACGCCCCGAGCCATGCCCCTGCCACCAGTACGAAGTCCGTCATGCGGGCAACGTAGCCGAGGGGTCTGACAACAGGTCACTCCTCGTCCGCGTGCGGGGCGGGGTCCGGCTCGGAGTCCGGGCCCTGGGCCCTGACGCGCTGCACGTGTTCCAGGGACTCGCGCAACTCGGCGAGCCAGTCGTCCGTATGACGCTGGACCAGGCGCACGCACCAGGCCAGCGCGTCGCTGCGGCTGCGCGCGACACCGCCGGCGACCAGGGTGTCGAGCACCTGGCGCTCCGGCTGGCGCAGCCGTGTCATGACCGGCGCGGCCACGTGCGTGAAGAGTGTGCGCCGCCCGCCGCACTCCACGCCCCAGGACACCTTCCGCCCGAACCGGTGCTCGGCCTCCCGGGCCACGGCCATGCGGCCGACGCGGGTGCGCTCCCGGAATTCCTGCACCCGGCTCTCCAGGGCCGCCTCCCGTTCGGTGGCCGGGGCGTCCCCGGCCGGCCTGGGGGCGGGGATGCGGCCGATGACGGTGATCTCCTCGCGGTCGACCGTGATCTCGGTCAGCTCCTCGAAGAGGTCGTCGGGCAGGCGACCGGCGAACCAGCCGCGGAGCTTCTCTCTCTGCTCATTCGTAATCATGTAATGACGATTACTTCACCAGTACATGAACACAAGGGGTCGCAAAGCAGTCGGCCGAGAGTGGAATCGGAATGTTTCAGGCCTATTAACGAACGCACGGGAATCGGCCATCTGGCCGCTTCATGACCCCGGAGGCCGTGCAGTTACGGGCTTCACCCGCGCGCGTTCCGTAACTTCACGCCACTGATTCAATACGCAAGGTTACTGAAACCCGTGGGGTCGATGTGTGTTTCCGCGGCGGACTCGGCAGACTCGCGCTCGCCGCTCCGGGCACCGACCGAGCACGGACCGGCACACCCCGTAATCGAAGCGGAAGGATGCACACAATGCGGAACACCGCGCGCTGGGCCATGATCCTCGGCATGACGGCCACCGCCGTCTGCGGACCCCTCACCGGGGCCGCGCTCGCCACCCCGGGTCAGGCCCCCACCGCGCTCTACGCCCCGTCGGCCCTCGTCCTCACGGTGGGCCACGGCGAGAGCGCGATCGCAGCGACTCCGGAACGCGCGGTCACCCTGACCTGTGCCCCGACGGCGGCCGGCACGCACCCGGCGGCCCGCTCGGCCTGCGCGGAACTGCGCGGCGTCGGTGGGGACTTCGACGCCCTGACCGCGAGGGACGGCGTGATGTGCACCAAGCAGTACGACCCGGTGGTCGTCACCGTGGACGGCGTCTGGCAGGGCAAGCGCGTCTCCTACGAGCGCACCTTCTCCAACGACTGTATGAAGAACGCCTACGGAACGGGAGTCTTCTCCTTCTGAGAGGGCTGGACCCACAGACCGGGATCGCGCTGACACCGTGAAGCGCAGCGGGCCGTGGCTGGGGAGCCGGGCCGTTGTCACGGGAGGTCGCGATCTCGTGCGAGGGGGCCGGCGGGCGGAGTGGGGCCGCCCGCCGGCCTCTGGGCGCTACCGCGCCCGGGGCCTCACGCCCGGTCGCGGTGGCTCGTGTCGCACCACGGGTAGCGGCGACTGCGGCGGCAGGTGCACAGGGCGACGCGGAACCGGTCGGAGCTGACGACGGAACCGTCCTCGAGCTCCACCTCCACCGGGCCCTCCACCAGCAGCGGGCCCTTGCGCTGGACGGTGACGCGGCGCGGTGCGGCAGACCGGTCAGACGGGGAGTTCGGCACGGACGACCACCAGCTCTTCCTTGTCCTCGACGGCGGGCAGCAGCCCCCGCTCCCGCAGCCAGTGTTCCCGGCCACGCAGCACGGGCCCGAGCGCGATCCGGCGCCGACGGGTCACCGCGGCCTTCAGGCCGGCCGCGCGCAATTGCCCGACCGTCAGGTCCGGGCCGCTGAGCGCCGACTGCACGAGCAGCAGCACCCCGCCCGGCCGCAGGAGACCGGGCGCCTCCCGGCAGATGCGGTCGACGACCAGCCGTCCGTCGCCGCCCGCGTCCCAGGCCCGGGCCGCGCCCCGCGGCGGCCTGCGATGACCGTCCGGCGCCGGCACGTACGGCGGGTTGGCCAGGATCAGATCGAACGTTTCTCCGTGTACGGGTTCGAAGAGATTCCCGTGCCGGATGTGGACCGGGAGTCCCGCCAGCAGGGCGTTCAGCCGCGCGGCCCACACGGCGCTCCAGGACACGTCCACGGCGGTCACACGGCTGCCCCGGCGCGCGGCCTCCAGGGCCAGGGCGCCGCTGCCGGTGCCCACGTCGAGGACTTCCGCGCCCGGGGGCAGCGATTCGTCGAACAGGGCACCGGCCAGCAGCTCGGTGTCCTCCTGCGGGGCGTACACGCCCGGGGGTACCAGTGCAATCACGCCACGCCGAGTACCCCGGCCATCAGGAGATATGGGCTGCTTCCCGGGCAAGTGGTGTACGCAGGGAAGAACGTGACGCACGCCAGTCGGCGAGCAGCCGGGCGCCGAAGCGCTTCTCGACGAACTCGGTGGCGTCGATGCCGAAGGCGACGTCCGGGGCGAGCTGCGGCTCCTGCTCCAGCAGTCCGCCGATGACGTCGTGGCGCACCACCTGCTCGTGGACCGCGTCGGCCTCGACGTGCTCGTCGTAGAAGTGCTCGGCCGCGGGGCCGGCGCCCGTGCGGCGCATCGCCTCGGCGAGCCGTCGCGACCCCGGCGACGAGGTGATCTCGACCGTCGCGAAGTGCCCGACCAGGGCGCCTCTGAGGGTGCGGTGCAGCCCGAACAGGGACATCATGTTCACGGTGACCAGGGCCTCGGCGGACGCGGCGTCGAGGTAGCGGCCGTAGGCGGTGTCCAGGCCCAGATCCGTCATCAGGCCGGCGAACAGGGCCGCGTGCACGCGCTCCGCCCGGCCGCCGCCCCACTCGTCGAACTCCACCGCGGCCATCCCCGCCTTCGCCCGGCCCCACAGCCGTGGCAGCACCCAGGCGTGTGGATCCGCCTCCTTGAGGTGGTACAGGGAGCGCTGGGCCGCATACTCGCGCACCTGCCACAGTTCGCCCTCGGCGCGCAGGAAGTGGGTCACGCCGGTGCCCTCGACGGGCTCGACCAGCAGGCCGGCCAAGGCCTCGTCCACGCTCTCGTGGACGTGCGCGTCGGTGCGCAGCGCGGACAGGAAGCGCTGCTCCATGGCCGCGCGGATGCGCAGCAGGTCGGGGTCCCACTCACGCTCGGGAGGGACCTCCGCGAAGCCGCGGTAGTGCAGCTCGTAGCACAGGTACAGGGCGAGCTGGAGGTCGTCGCCGTACACCTCGGCGCGGGCGACCTCCTCGAGGCGGGGCAGGCGGCCCGCGCCCCGCAGATACGCGTCGACACCTCTGCTCAGCGGGCCGCGCGGGGTCGGCAGTCGTGGTCCTTGGTGCTCCATGCGCGCCGGGTACCCGCCCGGCGACCGGGCACCCCTCGCGTGACACCCGCCCCACGGGGTACTCCGGCATGGCACGAAGGCACTCGTGGTCCAGCACTCGTCGAGACGTCGGCTCCACGATCCCCGGCCAGGCGGGACCCACGGGAACCAGGGGCCCGGCCCCGGGCCGAGCTTCCTTGACGCCGAGCGGGGCCACGACTGGTCGCGCTCGACCGGGCGGGCCATGGCGGCGGATCTGCCGGGTGTGGCGCGGGCCCTGGCGGCGCGACCGTTCGGGGCGCCGCCCCAGTGGCCCGGCCCGGTCCTCCTCAGTCCCCCTCGGACTCCTCCTGCGCACGCGGGCTGGGGGAGACGGCCTCCCCGGCCTCGCCCCGGTGGCGGCGCCGCTCCGCGGAGTCGCGGGTGCGGTTCTCGGCGTCCTCGACCTCGCGCAGCACCTCCTCGAGCGCCGTCTCGGGCGGCTTGCCATGCTGGTCCTGGCCGTGATCATGGTGCTGGGACACGGGAGTCTCCTTCCTGTTCCTGTGTTCGGGTACGGCCCGTCACGGGCATGGGCGCGGGCGGTCAGCGGGAGGTGGCGGCGATCCGCAGCGGCACCGGGTCGGGAGGAGCGGCCTCCTCGCTGCGGCGCGCGACCTCCGCCCACCAGGAGGGGCCGTCCTCGATGTGGCGCAGCAGCACGCCTTCGCGGATCGCCCACGGGCAGACGGTGACGGCCTTGATGCCGGTCAGCTTCATCGCGGTGTGCCCGACCACCGCTCCCGCCAGACTCTGTGCGGCGCGCGGGGCGGAGATGCCGGGCAGGTGCGCGCGTTCGGCGGCGGGCAGCGCGGCCAGCCGGGTGATCGCCTCCTGCAGCTCGGAGCGGCGCATCTGCCGGTCCACGAAGGGGCCGTGGCGCCCGGGTGCGGCGCCGCACAGCCGCCCCAGCTGCTGGAAGGTGCGGGAGGTGGCGACCGCGGTGCGCGGGCCCTCCCAGCGGATCCGCGCCGCGACGTCTCGCAGCTGATGGCGGACCTTGCGGCGCAGCGCCCGCACCCGCTCCGGCGACGGCGGGTCCTCGTCCTCGAAGAACTCGTGCGTCAGTCGGCGCGCGCCCAGCGGCAGCGACGCCACGAAGTCGGGCAACCGGCCGCGCCCGAAGGCGACTTCGAGGGTGCCGCCGCCGATGTCGAGCAGGGCGAGCGGACCCGAGCGCCAGCCCATCCAGCGCCGCGCCCCGAGAAACGTCAATTCGGCCTCGACCTCGCCCGGCAGGGTGCACAGGTCGACGCCCGTACGGGCGCGGACGGTGCGCAGCACCTCGCGCCGGTTCGGCGCGTTGCGTACCACGGCGGTCGCGAACGCCGGCGGGTCGGCGGCACCCCACCGGGTGGCGGCCCTGCTCGCCTCGGCCACCGCGTCGACGAGTTGCCCCACGGCCTGCTCCGGGACGGGTCCTCCCGGTGCGATCTGCTCGGACAGCCTCAGCCGCCACTTGGCGGTGTGCACGGGCAGCGGCACTCCGTCCGCCGCGTCCGCGACCACCAGTCTGACCGTGTTCGATCCCACGTCCACCACGCTGATACGCATGGCCGGTGGGTACCCATTTGCCGGGCCGGTCAACAGATCGCACGCGCCGGACCGGCGAGGACGCGCCACCCGCGGGGGGCGCAGGCCGCGGCAGGGGAGAGGGGGCCGCCGTGCCCCCGCGCACGACGGCCCCCGGCCAGCCCCGTCGGTCACATGTGCACGACCGGCGCCGCCTCCGCGTCCTGTCCCGGCACCCCGCGCCGGTGCAGGGCCAGGGTGATCAGCGCGCCCGCGGCAAAGAACCCGGCCGACCACCAGAAGGCGGTGGTGCAGCTCTCGATCGTGGCCTGGGCCTGCACGAGCTTGCCGCTCGGGTCCCTGCCGGACAGATAGTCGGACACCGCGCTCGCGGCGAGGGTGTCCAGCAGCGCCGTGCCGACCGAACCGCCCACCTGCTGCATGGCGTTGACGGTGGCGGAGGCCACGCCGGCGTCCTCGGCCGCGACGCCGCCCGTGGCCGGCTGCATCGCCGACGGCATCACCAGGCCGAGACCCACGCCGATCACGACGAGCTGCGGCAGCACCGCGCTCGCGTAGGAGGAGCCGACGCCGATACCCGTCAGCCACGCCACGCCGGCGGTGGCGATGGCGAAGCCCAGCGGGATCACGGCCTTCGGGCCGAGGCGCGGCAGCAGCACGGTGGTGCCCAGCTGAGCCGTCACCATCAGCGCGCCGACCATCGGCAGGAACGCCACACCGGTCTTCGTGGGACTGAAGCCCAGGTGGAGTGGCAGGTAGTAGGTGAGGAACAGCAACACCCCGAACATGCCCGCGCCGCTGATCAGCACGGCCAGGAAGGACGCCCCGCGGGTGCGGTCGAGCAGGATGCGCAGGGGCAGCAGCGGGTGGGCGGCGCGGGTCTGCCACCAGGCGAAGGCGGCCAGCAGCACGCCGCCGGCGATCAGGAAGCCCCAGGTGTGCGGCTAGCCCCAGTCGTGCGTCTCCCGCGTTCGAGAAGCCGTAGACGACGGAGAACAGGCCGCCGGCCATCAGGATCGTGCCCGGCACGTCCAGCTTGGCGGTAGCTCGCATATTCCTTGACGCGTATATAACGAGCGAGGCATATTGGGGTCATGTCCGACGCCGCCCTCTGGACCGCGCTCGCCGATTCCCACCGGCGGGCCATCGTCGCGCTGCTCCTGGAGCGGCCCCGGTCCGTCGGTGAGATCGTCGAGGCAAGCGGACTGAGCCAGCCGAGCACCTCCAAGCACCTCAAGGTGCTGCGCGAGGCGGGCCTGGTCCGGGTGCGGCAGGACGCGCAACGCCGTGTCTACGCCCTCGACCCCGCCCCGATCGCCGCCCTGGACGCCTGGCTCGCCCCCTACCGCGCGCTCTGGAACAAGAGCCTCGACACGCTGGGCCGCCGCCTCGACGAGACGCCGGACGCCCCCGAACCACCCCACCGAAGGACTGATCCGCCATGACCCCCGACCTCACCGGCACCTATCTGACCCTGGACGACGGCCGCCCCGCCGTCCGTTTCAGCCGCGTGTACGACCACCCCGTGGACCGCGTCTGGCAGTTCGTCACCGACGCGGACGAACTGGAGCGCTGGTTCCCGTCCCGCGCCGAGATCGAGCTGCGCCCCGGCGGCACGATCCGTTTCAGCGGCGACCCGCACATGGAGAACTCAACCGGCCGGGTCCTCGCCGTCGACCCGCCCCGGCACCTGGCGTTCGAGTGGGGCGGGGACGAACTCCGCTTCGACCTGGAGGAAACCGGCGAGAAGAGCACCCGCTTCACGCTCACCAACGTCCTCGACGCCCAGGACAGCGCCGCCCGCAACGGCGCCGGCTGGGAGGTGTGCCTGGCCGCGCTGGACGCCAGGGCGCGCGGCGAGGAGACCGCCGGTCCGCACGCCGGGGCTGACGCGCCCTGGAAGGAGCTCTACGCCGCCTACGTCGCGACGGGGATGCCCTCCGGCGCGCCGGTGCCCGGACTGGACTGACCGCTCACGCCAACGGGACTGACCGCCTCACGCCATCTGACGCCGCACCAGCTCGTGCAGCCGGCCTCCGGTGTCGGCGAGCAGCTGGGCCGGCGGTCCCTGCTGGATGACCTTGCCCTCCTCCATCACCACGACCCGGTCGGCGTCCAGCACGGTCGACAGCCGGTGCGCGATGACGATCCGGGTGGCGTTCAGAGCCTTGGTGCTCTCGATGACCGTGCGCTGCGTCTCGTTGTCGAGCGCGCTGGTCGCCTCGTCGAAGAAGAGGATGCGCGGCCGCCGGATCAGCGCCTGGGCGATCATCAGCCGCTGGCGCTGGCCGCCGGAGACGGCTCCGCTGCCCGCGACGATGGTGTGCAGACCCATCGGCATCCGCTTGATGTCCTCGGCGAGACCGGCCATCTCGGCCGCCGCCATCGCCTCCTCCGGCGTGTACGGCTCGGTGCCGCAGATGACGTCCAGGATCGAACCGGTGAACGGCTGCGCGTTCTGGAGCACCACACCGCACTGTCGGCGCACCGCCGACTGGTCGAGGGCCGCCAGGTCCTGCCCGTCGTAGAGCACACTGCCCGACACGGGCCGGTCGAAGCCGATCAGCAGCCGCAGCAGCGTCGACTTTCCGCAGCCGCTCGGGCCGACGACCGCGACGAACTCGCCCGGCCGCACGTCGAACGACACGTCGTCGAGGACCAGCGGACCGTCGTCCGAGTAGCGGAAGGACACCCGCCGCGCCTCGATCGCCCCGGTCAGCGGACCCGGCCGGGTGCTCGCCGTGCGCACCTCCGGCGTCGCGTCGAGCACCGGCTTGATCTCCTCGAACAGCGGCAGCGCGGCCACCGCCGAGACGAACGAGCCCGTCAGCTGCGTGACGGAGGTCAGCACCATCGTCACCGAGGTGTTGAAGGTGAGGAACGCCGCCGCCGACATCGACCCCCGGGCCGGGCCGGCCAGCAGCATGAACATCAGCAGCGTGCACAGCGGCAGGTACACCGCGCCCAGCACCGACGTGAGGTTCTTGATGCGCCCGACCTTCTGCTGGAGCTCCCGGCTGCGCGCGAACTCCGACGCCCACGCGGCGTACGCGTAGTTCTCGGCGGCGGCCACCCGCAGCTTGGGCAGACCCCGCAGCGTCTGGAACGCCTGGTTGTTCAGCTTGTTGGAGAGCACCACGAGACGCCGCTGCCAGCGCACCTGCCACAACCCGAGCCCCAGGAACACGGCGGCGATCACGACGAGCATGCCGATCGCCGCCATCGCCATCGGCACGCTGTACCAGAGCAGCAGCCCCAGGTTCATCGCGCCGACCGTCACCGACTGGGCGACCGTCGGCCCGACCCCCGCCAGCAGCCGGCGGATCGAGCTGATGCCCATGGCCGCACTGGCCAGTTCGCCCGTGGAGCGCTCGGTGAAGAACTTCGTCGGCAGTCTCAGCAGCCGGTCCCACACCGCCGGCTGGAGCGTCGCCTCGATCCGGCCCTCCAGCCGCAGGATCGTGAGGTTCTGCAACAGCATGAAGGCCGCCGCCACCACACTGCTCAGCATCACCGCGAGGCACACCTGCACGATCAGCCCGGTCTGCGCCTTCGGCACGAACTCGCCCAGCACCTTGCCGGTCGCGATGGGCACCAGCGCGCCGATCGCCACCGTCACCAGACCACTGAGCAGCAGACCCGTCAGGTCGCCGCGCATGCCCTGCATGCAGAACCGCAGCAGCCTCAGCGGACTGAGCCCCCGCTCCGGCAGCGGGCGGTAGAACATCACCGCGCGCGGCTCGAACTCCTCGGCGTTGGCCTTCTCGATCGGCGTCTCCCGGCCGGTCGACGGATGCACCGCGACATAGCCGCCGCGCCGCCACAGCAGCGCCACCGGCGCACCCGACAGGGACCGCTGACCGACCAGCGGTCCCACGTTGTCCCGCCACCAGCGGCCGTCGAGCCGTACGGCCCGGGTACGCACCCGGGAGGCGAGGGCGACCTGCTCGACCGGGTCGAGGCGGTCCCCGCCGGTGCCCTTCTGGGTCGGTTCGGTGATACGGATCCCGGCCGCCTGCCCGACCAGCTTGCAGGCCGCGTACGTGGCGTCCGCGTCGGCCGCGGTCGTGCGCTTCGAGGGGCGCTTGCCGATGGAGGCGAGCAGCGTCTGGTCGGCCTGGGCGCGCACCGCCTCACCGGCCTTGATGCCCTCGGCCGTGCGCGACTCGTGGGTGCGCTCCAGCTGCTCGATCCAGCGGTCCAGCGTGGTCAGCAGCCGGTGCTGCTGGTCGACCATGGACTGCCACAGCGCGGGGTCCATCAGCAGGTCGGCCGCGGCCTCCGCGCCGTACAGCGAGCCGTACTGCACGCTGCCCGGCGGCACCTGCATCCAGAACACGTCGTCGTCGGTGGGCGCGGCGGCCCGCTCGGTGGCCATCGGTGCCTGGAAGAGGATCGACAGACTGCGGCCGACCCCGAGGGCGAGCGCGTACTCCAGTGGACTCGTCGTCGGCGGCACGTACTGCGGGTTGCCGTAGTCGTCGTACGACCAGGTCGCCGTGTTGGCCGGCTGGTACAGCTCGCGCAGGCCGATGCGGTGCACCACGCAGTCCCGCAGCGGCCGGGCCACCAGGGTGTGCTGCGGGCCCGGCACCGGGCCGAGCACCAGCGAGCCCGCCTCCAGCCGGCCCAGATGGTGCCAATGGCCCTGCTGCCCGGCGTCGACCGCGAACAGATCCACGGCGCCGGAGGCGACCAGCCACAGCACCTGCGGGCCTTCGAGGTCGAGGCGGTTGAACCCGGCGCAGTCGATGCGCGAACCCATCTGCCCGAAGGCGCCGAGCACCAGGTCGCCGTCGTGCCCTTCGTGAACGGCCGTCATGTCACCGCTCCCTGACCAGTGCCGCGTACGCGCCGCCGCGGGCCACCAGGTCCTCGTGCCGTCCCCGCTCCACGATCGTGCCGTGCTGAAGGACGACGATCTCGTCGCTGTCGCGCACCGTGCTCAGCCGGTGTGCGATCACCACACAGGCGCAGCCGCGCCGGCGCAGGTTGTCCATCACGACCTGCTCGGTCTCCGCGTCCAGTGCGCTCGTCACCTCGTCGAGCACCAGGATGCTCGGCCGGCGCACCAGCGCCCGGGCGATCTCCAGGCGCTGGCGCTGCCCGCCGGAGAAGTTGCGGCCGTCCTGCTCGACCCTGCTGTGGATGCCGCCAGGGCGGCGCGTGATCACATCGTGCAGAGCGGCGTCGCGCAGCGCGTCCTCCACCGCGTCGTCGGGGATCGACGGGTCCCACAGCGCCACGTTGTCGCGGACGGTGCCCTCGAACAGGAACACGTCCTGGTCGACGAAGGAGACCGAGGCGGCCAGCGCCCCCCGCGGGATGTCGTCGATGCGCTGCCCGTCGATGCGGATCACGCCCTCCCACGGCGCGTACAGCCCGGAGATCATCCGGGACACCGTGGACTTGCCGCTGCCCGAGCCGCCCACCAGCGCGACCTGCTGCCCAGGACCGACCGTCAGGTCGAAGCCGGTGAGCAGGGGCTTGTCGAGCGGGCTGTAGCCGAACGTGATGTTCTCCAGCTCGACATGGCCCTGGAGGCGGCGGGTGGACTCGCCGGAGCCGGGGCGGCCGTAGAGCGGGTCCGCCTTGAAGTTCTCCACGTCCTTCAGCCGGGCCACGTCCGCCGCGAAGTCCTGGATGCGGCCGGCGACGCCGTTCAGCCGGGTCAGCGGGGCCGTGAACCGGGTGACCAGGGCTTGGAAGGCGACCAGCAGACCGACCGAGATGTGCCCCTCGACCGCCCGCATGCCGCCGATCCACAGGATCAGCGCGCTGTTGAGGGTGGCGAGCGTCGGCGCGACCACCCCCAGCCAGGCACTCGGCACACCGAGCCGCTGCTGCTCCTCCAGGGTCGTGGCGTGCTGCCCGGCCCACTTGCGGAAGTAGCCGTCCTCGCCGCCGGTCGCCTTCATCGTCTCGATGAGCTGGAGACCGGTGTAGGCGGTGTTGGTCAGGCGTGCCGTGTCCGCGCGCAGCTTCGCCGTACGCGTCGCCCGCAGCCGGATGACGACCCGCATGGCGACGATGTTCAGCAGGGCCACGCCGATGCCGACGAACGTCAGCTGCGGGTCGTAGGTGTAGAGCAGCACCGCGTAGAGGACGACCACGATCGCGTCCACGCCCGCCGCGGCGAGGTCGCGGGACAGGGTCTCGGACACCGCGTCGTTGGACTGCAGGCGCTGCACCAGGTCGGCCGGGCTGCGCTGGGAGAAGAACGTGACCGGCAGCCGCAGCAGATGCCGCAGGAAGCGGGCGCTGGAGAGCGTGGAGGAGATGATGCGGCCGCGCAGCAGGTTGGCCTGCTGGAGCCAGGTCAGGACCACGGTGAGCAGCACGCACGCCGCCATCGACGTGAACAGCACGCCGAGCAACGAGGTCTGGTTGCCGATCAGGAACTCGTCGATGTAGGTGCGGCTCAGCGCGGGCACCGCGGCGCCGACCGCCACCAGTAGCAGGCTCGCCAGGACGGCGGCGGGCATCGTGCCCGCCGTGCCGCGCAGCCGGGCGGGCATCGCGCCCAGGACGCCGGGCTTGCGGCCGCCCCGGGCGAAGTCCTCACCGGGTTCCAGCACGAGGACGACACCGGTGAAGCTGCCGTCGAAGTCCTCCATGGGGACGAACCGGCGGCCCTTGCCGGGGTCGTTGATGTAGACACCGCGGCGGCCGAAACGCCGGCCCATGCCGTCGTAGACGACGTAGTGGTTGAACTCCCAGAACAGGATGGCCGGCGACTTCACCTCGGCGAGGGCGGCCAGGTCCATCTGCATGCCCTTGGCCGTCAGACCGTAGGAGCGGGCCGCCTTCAGGAGGTTGCTGGCGCGCGAGCCGTCGCGGGAGACACCGCAGGCGATGCGCAGTTCCTCCAGCGGGACGTGCTTGCCGTAGTGGCCGAGCACCATCGCCAGGGAGGCGGCGCCGCACTCGACGGCCTCCATCTGGAGCACGGTGGGTGTGCGGACGGTCTTGGCCCGGGCTTTGGGCACCTTGCGCTTCGTCGGGGCGGCGCGGCGCCTGCTGCGGGGCTCCTGCGCGGTCGCGCTCATGGCAGCAGCCAGTCGACGGGATGCTGGTCGGCCAGCCGGATCGAACCGGAGGCCAGCGTCATGGAGGTCAGCTTGAACGGGGGCCCGTCCGCGGACGACCACCGGTAGCCGCTCTTCGTGGCGGAGGACGTGTCCAGCCGGACCGTCACGGCCACCGGCCTGCCCTTCTTCGTGAACTGCTCGCCCAGCTGGCTGTCCCCGAGGAACGCGGCGATCTGCTGCGGGGACTGAGCCGAGCGGTCCACCGACTTCACATGGCCGCGCAGCACGCCGTACTCCTGCGTCGGCACCGACTGCACGGTCAGGTCCACGGCCGCGTCGTCGGGGATCGAGGCGGCGTTCTCGGCGGGGACGTACACGGTCGCGTAGAGCGGGTCCGTCGTGCGGGCGACCTTCTCGACGGCGGCGACGTTCGCGCCGGTCTGGATGATCTGCCCGACGGTCGCGGCGAGCGCGGAGACGCGGCCCGCGTCGAGGGTGCGGACGACCGCGTCGCCCTTGGCCGTGCGGACCTTGAGCACGGGGGAGCCCGCGGGCACCTGCTGGCCCTGCTTGGCCAGCACTGCCGTGACCTGGCCCGCGACGGGGCTCTGGAGGAGGTAGCTGCCCTGCCCGTGTGTGAGGATGGCGGGTGCGCTGACGGTGGAGGTCACCGAGCCGGCCACCGCCCACACCGAGGCGGCGGCCATCGCGACCACCGTCACCGAGAGCACGAGCCAGCCCTGCGGCCGGGCGAAGCGCACCGGGAGGTCGAGTTCCTCCGGTGACTGGAGCTTGGCGAGGGCCTGTTGGCGGAACTGCAAGGAACTTCCCTCACCCGTAGAAGAGGTACTCACGGCCTTGGCGAAGGTGCCTGCGACCGTGCAAGAGGTGCATGTGGAACCCGAAGAACCCGGAACCGCCGGCTGCGGCTCCGGGTCTCAACGGCACAAGGGCTCGATCAGAGACCGGCGACCAGGTTGGTGACCGGGGCCGTGTTCAGGCCGGTGGTGCCCTCGACGGTGCCGACGACCGTGTTCACCAGGCCGGAGACCGGAGCGATGCTGTCGACCGTGTCGGTGACGGTGTTCACGGCGTTCACGGCGAGGCCACCGGAGACGGCGTCGAGCTCGGCGTCGGCGATCTCGACGGTCTCAACCTGGGGGGTGGAGTTCATGATGGAACTTCCCTTCGTATGGATATCTCACAAGGGGGGAGCGGCCCCCTCTGGGGACAGATGACGGCCGCGACCGCGAGCACCGGGCATCCGTTTCCGAATGCCCTGAGCGGCCCCCGCGGTGCGATGGATCAAAGCACGCTGCGGGTCCGCGCTTCCAATCAACCACCCCCCTCACCAGGCAACTTGCGCCCCAGCGGCACCGATCCGTGCAGGTCTGCGCACCGCTTGGCGGCGAGTTCTTCACATGCCGCACGGCATCGGCGCATCCGGGCCCTTGCCCGGCGGGGCGGCGAATCCGGCACTACCGCCCCAAAGGTGTGACCTACGCGGCCGGGGTGTGGACAACCCTCATTTCGGTGACCGGGTTGAGCATTCGATGTGCAGATTCACTGAAGTCGGGATTCGACTCCGTGACTGCGACAGATCGTTCCCGACTGGATACGGAGCGTTTCGTTCCGTCATGCCGCAGCGAGGCCCGTCGTTGGAGCGCCGTCATCCGGCCATGGCTCTCCGCGGTCCGCCCGGGTCGGGCCTGCCGGAGCGGGCCATGTGAACAGGGCGGTCGTGGACCGCGCGGTCGCCGTGCGGACGGCGGGAGTTGGCTGATTCCGCGATGCGAAGGGATCACTTGCAATCGGAATTGAACGCCCCGTGCGGCCCGTGCGTACCAACAGCCATCCAGGCGCCCCCCAGAAGCTGCCGGACGGCGGCACCTACTCCGTTCCCCAGGAGGAGAGAAGTTTGAGTCACAAGCGAATTCCGAAGCGCAAGGCCGCGATAGCGGCGGGCGGCGTGGTGGCGCTCGGCGCGGCCGCGATCCTGCTCCCCAACGCCAACGCCTCGCAGGACGGTTCGTCCGGCGACGCGGCGGCCGCGCCGAAGACCCTGAAGGCGGGCGACGCCTCGGATCTCGCCTCGCAGCTCTCCGGGCTCCTCGGTGAGGCGTTCGGCGGCTCCTACTACGACGCCGACAGCAGGCAGCTCGTCGTCAACGTCGTGCCGGGCGACGACAACAACGTGATCGTGCAGGCGAAGGCGGCCGGCGCGAAGGTCCGCGAGGTGGAGAACAGCTGGTCGGAGCTTCAGGACGGGGCGTCGACGCTCAAGTCCGAGGCGACCGTCGCGGGCACCTCGTGGTCGATCGACCCGCGCACCAACAAGCTCCTGGTGACCGCGGACAGCACCGTGACCGGTGCCAAGTGGGACAGACTGGAGAGCACCGTGAAGGAGCTCGGCTCCGACATGGCCACCATCAAGAAGTCCTCCGGCACCTTCAAGCCGTTCGTCTCCGGAGGCGACGCCATCTTCGCGGGCGGCTCGCGCTGCTCCCTCGGCTTCAACGTCACCGCGGGCGACGGCTCCCCGGCCTTCCTGACGGCCGGTCACTGCACCCTCGGCGGCAACGAGTGGTCCGACACTCAGGGCGGCCAGCCGATCGCCACGGTCGACCAGTCGACCTTCCCCGGCAACGGCGACTTCGCACTCGTGAAGTACGACGACCCGGCGACCGAGGCGCCCAGCGAGGTCAACACCGGCAACCAGACCGTGCCGATCACCGAGGCCGCCGAGGCGACCGTCGGCCAGCAGGTCTTCCGGATGGGCAGCACCACCGGGCTCAACGACGGCCAGGTCCTCGGCCTCGACGCCACGGTGAACTACCCGGAGGGCACGGTCACCGGCCTCATCCAGACCGATGTCTGCGCCGAACCCGGCGACAGCGGCGGCTCGCTGTTCACCCAGGACGGTCTCGCCATCGGCCTGACCTCCGGCGGCAGCGGCGACTGCACGGCCGGCGGCGAGACGTTCTTCCAGCCGGTGACCACCGCCCTGGAGGCGGTCGGCGCGACCCTCGGCGCGGGCGGTGCCGCGGGCGGCGGTGCCGGTGCCGGTGACGACGCCGGTGCGGGCGCGGGCGACGACGCCGGTGCCGGTGCCGGTGAGGAGGCCGGAGCCGGTGGCGAGGCCGGTGCCGGCCAGGAAGCCGGGGCCGGTGAAGAAGCCGGTGCGGGTGCCGGTGAGCAGGCCGGCGGTGACGAAGCGGGTGCCGGAGCCGGTGCCGGTGCCGGTCAGGACGCGGGTCAGGGCGTCGAGGACAACTCCGGTCTGACCGAGTCCCGCTGACCCCTCCCCAAGCCGTCGGCAGCCGGTCCGACGCCGCCGGCCCGGTCCCGCCCCCTTCCTGGCGGGACCGGGCCGGCCACCGGCGTGTCCGCGGCGCTGTGCCCGGTGGAGCTACCCGAGCGCCCTGATCAGCAACAGGGCGATGTCGTCGAGCCGTTCCTCCCCGTCCGTGTGGTGCCGCTCCTGGTGGACGAGGCTGTCGGCCAGTTCGTCCAGCGGCTGGCCCCCGGCGTCGGCCAGGCGCCGGCTCAGGTCCGCGAGGGCCTCCTCGAAGTCCGTGCCGGGGGACTCGACCAGCCCGTCGGTGTAGAGGACGAGCAGCGAACCGGGAGGCAGCGCGACCTCCGTCGTCGGATACACCGCCGAGGCGTCGATGCCCAGCAGCGGACCGCCCGCCAGGTCCAGGACGCGCACCTTGCCGTCCGGCCGTCTCAGCAGCGGCGGGGGATGCCCGGCCCGGGACATCACGGCCCGCCCGTGCTCCGGGTCGAGCCGCAGGTACAGGCAGCTGGCGAAGAGATCGGCACCCAGGTCGAGCAGCAGCCGGTTGGTGCTGCGCATGACCTCCTCCGGCGCCTGCCCCACGGTCGTGTACGCGCGCACCGCGGTGCGGACCTGCCCCATCAGCCCGGCCGCCGTCACGTTGTGGCCCTGGACGTCCCCGATCACCGCCGCCGCGGTCCCCTGGGCGCCGACCAGGTCGTAGAAATCGCCGCCGATGTCCATGCCCTGAGTGGCCGGCACATAGCGGCCGACCGCCTCGATGCCGGGCAGTGACGGCAGCGAGTGCGGCAGCAGCGCCTCCTGGAGGCCGTGCGCGAGCCGGTGCTTGGCGTCGTAGAGCAGGGCCCGCTCCAGCGCCTGGGCGATCAGCCCGGCCATGCTGGTCATCACCGCCCGCTCCTCCGTCGGGAAGGGGTGGGGCTCGGCGTAGGAGAGGACACAGGTCCCCACCGGGCGGCCCTGGGCGATCAGCGGCAGGTAGGCCCAGGCCGCGAACCCGTCGGGGGTCGCGAGCCGCGCCGGGTACAGGCGCTCCAGCTGCTCCTGCGACTCGAAGAACGCGGGCACGCCCGTCCGCAGCACCTGGGTGCCGGGTGTCGACTCGGTCAGGGGCATCCCGTCGAACCGTTCCACCACGTGCGGGTCCCGGTACCCGCGATGCCCGAGCACCTGGAGCCGGTTCGCCCGCGAGCCCAGCACGACCAGGGCCTGGCTGCCCACCGCCGGGGAGATCTCGTCCGCGACCAGCTGCACCACGTCCTGCACCCCCACGGCCTCGGTCAGCGCCCCGGCCAGGTCCAGCACCTGAGAGATGGTGACCAGGCGGGACGGCGTCCCGTCGGGCGGCGGTGCAGTGCGGTTCATCCGGGACACGGCCCGGGATCTGGTGATGCGGACGCTGAGGCCCGTCGTGCTCGGGTACAGCCGGAACGACAGCCATTCGCCGGGCGGGCGCAGCGCCACGAACGAGGTGACGTGCTGGCTCAGCAGCGCGGCCCGGTAACGGTCCTCGTACACCGGGTCGTTGAGCCAGGGCACCGACGCCCACAGCTGGGTGCCGAGCAGCCGGCTGACGGGGACGTTCAGCAGCTCACCCGCCGCCGCGTTGACGAAGCCGACGCGTCCGTGCAGGTCCAGTGAGACCAGTCCGTACGGCAGCCGGCTCACCATCCGGGCCGCCTCGACCGTGCCCAGCGTCCCGGCCATCCCGCCCACCAGGGGGGAGGCGAGCAGATCGGTCTCGGGGTGCGGCGGGATGCTGTGCTCGGCGGCCCGCTCCAGCCGGACCGCGAGCCGGCCGCAGGCCGCGGTCAGGTGCTCGCGCTCGTGGTCGGACATCTCCGGCGGATGCGCGCCCGGCCAGGTCACGAAGACCGCGCCGTACACCTTGGACTCGGTGGCGACCGGCACCGCGGCCAGGGCGAACGGATAGGGCAGCACCACGGCGATCCGCGGATAGTGGCGGGCCATCTCCTCCTCGCCGCCGACCCACACCAGCCGCCGCTCGCGCGCCGCGTCGGCGACCGGGATCGGGGCGCTCAGGCCCACCCGCTCCCAGGGGGCCGCGAACGCCCGGGGCAGACCGGCCATCACGGTCATCTCCAGCACCGGCTGGTCCGGTGACATCAGGTACACCGCGCCGGAGTGGGCGTGCACCTCGTCCATCATCGAGGCCAGCGCCAAGGAGAGCAGCGGCCGGCCCACCGGCGGTATGGCGGCGGCCGGCGCCTGCGCGGACGACTGCTCGTCGGACACGCCGACCACCTCCTCGCACGGCCGCGCGACCGGGTCCAGGAACAAATCTCCCCCCAGACGGCCGGTCCCGCACGACGAGCGATTCCGCGACGGGCCTGGTTACCGTCGGTCACATGCGCTCCGGCCCCGGCGGGCGCGCTCACGTACCCCGACTGCCCCGACCCATGCCCCCGTAGTCGAAGCGTGGCCGGGCGTACGGACGCTGGGCGTGCGCCCCCGCGCACCCTGATGGCCGGTTCTCCGCGCCCACGCTGCGTGACGGTCGCGAACAATGGGGCACGCGCTCAACAGGCGAGGGGGCGTAGGTCGAGCGGAGGGGTGGCAGTGATCCGGGTGCTTCTGGTGCACGACGAGTGTCTGGTGCGGTCCGTGCTGGCGGAGTGGCTGCGGCGGGAGACCGACCTGGCGGTGCACGACACGTCGTGGCGCGTCGCGCCGGGCACGGTGCGGTCGGTTGGGCCGGACGTGTGCGCGGCGGACCTGGAGTGCGCGGACTCCTACGGCATCCCACCGCTGGGCGAACTGTGCCGGCCGGGCCCGGAGCGCGTGCGCCCCCGATTACTCGTGCTCGCCAGCGCGAATCGGCCGGGCCTGCTGAAGCGGGCGGCCGAGGCGGGGGCGCTCGGCTATGTGGACAAGGAGGGATCCCCGCAGAATCTGCTGCGCGGGATCCGTCGCGTTGCCGAGGGGGAACGTTTCGTCAACGACTCGCTGGGCTTCGGGTTCCTCCAGGCGGCGGAGATGCCGCTGACCCGCAGAGAACTGAGCGTGTTATCCCTCGCGGCCGAGGGAGCCTCCATCGCGGAGATCGCCGGGAGCCTGCACCTGTCCCACGGGACGGTGCGCAACTACATGGCGGCCATCACCCGCAAGACCGGGGCCCGCAACCGCATCGACGCGATACGCATCTCCCAGGGCCAGGGCTGGCTCTGACCCGCGCCGGGCCGGGGCGCGAGTCCAGCTCCCCACGAGGTCCCGGTACAGCGCCGAGGACCGCAGCAGCTCCTCATGACCGCCGTACGCCGTGCTCCGGCCGTCCATCACCAGGACCCGGCCGGCGCGGCGGGCCGAGCTGATGCGGTGGGCCACGACCACCAGGGTCCCGCCCGGCCGCGCGGCGAACGCCCGCTCCGCCCGCTCCTCCGTCCCGGGGTCCAGATGGCAGGTCGCCTCGTCCAGCAGGGCGAGCGGGGCGTACGACAGATAGGCCCGGGTCAGTGCGACCAGCTGCCGTTCGCCGGCCGACAGCGTCGCCGGATCGACCCGGGCGTCGAGCCCTCCGAGCCGCTCGGCCAGCGGGGTGAGCCCGACCGCCTCGGCCGCGGCCAGCAACTCCTCCACGGGCACCGGATCGGGTCGCAGATACGCGAGGTTCTCGGCCAGGGTGCCACTGAAGACGTACGCCTCCTGTGGGATGAGTACCCGCTCGGCGGCAGCCTCCGGGCCGGGCACGGGGTGTCCACCGACCCGGATCGTGCCGTGCGAGGGGGCGAGCAGCCCCGCCACGAGCGCGGTGAGCGTGGACTTGCCGGCGCCGCTGGGCCCCACGACGGCCAGGTGCGCGCCGGGCGGGAGGGTGAGATCGAGATCCCGGACGACGGGCGCGCTGGCGGGCCCGTAGGCGAACGTGACGGAGGAGAGGGAGAAGGCGGAGGTCGGAGTGCCGTGGTCCGCGGTGGTGCCCGAAGGCCCTGGCCTGCTCTCCGGCGGGCGGGGTGTGCCGGCGTCCGGCCCGGCCAGTCTGCGCAGCACCACCGTCAGGCGGGAGCCGCTCGTGCCCAGGCCGTGGATCAGGTTGCGCAGGGCCGGGAGCAGGGACTGGGTGACGTAGGCGAGGGCGCCGACCAGGGCACCCGCGGTGACGCCGTGGGACAGCAGCCAGGGTCCGGCGGCCAGCAGCAGCACGATCGGCAGCTGGCCGCCGATCGTCAGGGACGCCACGCGCAGCACGCCCCAGTGGGCCAGGGCGCGTGCCGCCCGCAGTTCCGCCTCGACCCGTTCCCCGGTGCCGGCGGCGATGTCCGCCTCCGCGCCGGTCGCCGTGATGTCCCGCAGGCCCGGGCCGACGACGCCGAGGTCGCCGGCGAGGGCCTCGTCGGCGACCAGGAACGTCTCCTGTCGCCGGGCGAGCGGACGCAGCGTCGCGGCGAACAGCGCCACGCCCAGCGCCAGGGGCGGCCCCACGACCAGCAGGAGCGGCGGGGCGAGCGTGAACAGGCCGGCCAGGGCACCGGCGGCGGTGAACACGAAGGAGCGGGAGACCATGACCAGCCCGGCGAAGGTGTCCCGGGCGATCTCCACCTGCTGGGTGAGCCCGGACAGGGAACCCGCGTCCCCGGTCCGCACCCCGCGCGTGACCACCCGTTCCACGAGCCGGTCCCGGAACGGTTCGACCAGCGCGGCGACGGCGGCGTAGACCCGGGCGGTCCCGTACGCGCCGAGCAGGACGCCCACTCCGGTCACGGCCAGCCAGAGCAGTCCGACATCCGCCCGCCCGCTCAGGAACCCCTCGTCCAGGGCGCGGGCGGGCCCGTACCCGATGAGGAAGGTCTGACCGGTCTCCAGCACGGACCAGGCGGTGAGCCGCAGCAGGACCCGCCGGCGGGCCAGCAGGAAACGCAGGCCCCGGGTGGGGAGGGCGGCTCCCGCCGGGGCGTCGGCGGTCGTGTCCGCGTCCCGCCCGCTGCGTCGGCGCGCACGGATCCGGGCCGTCATGCCAGCGCCCCGTCCCCGGCATCCGCACCGCTCCGGCCGTTCGCACCCGTCACGGCGCTCTCCCCGCTCGTCCCGTCCCGGGTGCCCGGGTCCGTCCGCGCACCGTCGTCGCCCGCGTCCGTGCCGCCGGGGCCCGCGCCGTCCCCGAACACCGCCCGGTACTCCGCGAGCCGCCACAACTCCTCGTGCCGCCCCACCGCCCGCACCCGCCCCCCGTCCAGCCACGCCACGGCGTCGGCGCACGCGGCCGTCGCGCCGCGGTGGGCGACCAGCAGCCGGGTGGCGCCCGGCCCGTCGCCGAACAGGGCGTCGGTGATGCGGCGTTCCGTCACCGTGTCGAGGCTGGAGAGGGCGTCGTCGAGGATCAGCAGCCGGCCGCCGTGCGCGAACGCCCGGGCGAGACCGAGCCGTTGTGACTCGCCGCCGGAGCGCGGGGCGTCGGCGACGGGCGTGTCGTATCCGTCGGGGAGGCGGCGGACGAAGTCGTCGGCGAGGGCCGCGCGGGCCGCCTTCCGGACCAGGCCGGGGGAGGGGGAGGGCAGACCGAGGCCGATCGCCCGCCCGACCGTGCCGCCGAGGAGGGCGGGGCGGGCGAAGGCGTAGCCGACGGCGCCGCGCAGGACGTCGTGCGGCAGCTCGCGCAGCGGCACCCCGTCGAGGAGCACCTCGCCCGCGTCCGGATCGGCCAGCCGTCCGGCGAGTGCGGCCAGCAGCGACTTGCCCGCGCCGGACCGGCCGACGACGGCCAGGGTCGTGCCGCCCGGCACGTCGAGATCCACCCCGCCCAGCACGGCGCGTCCGCCACGCCGGGCCGTCACCCCGCGCAGCTCCAGCCGCCCGGGGCCGTCGGGCAGCCCGCGGGTGCCGTACACGATGGCGGGTTCGGTCCCGACCTCGCCGAGGCGCCGGGCCGCGGCCCGGGCCCGCGCCAGGCCCGCGAGCCGGCCGACCAGCACACCGACGCCCGTCGCGAGCACCGCGTACCGGGACGCCGCGAGCACCTCGCCGACCGAGAGCCGGTCCCGGGTGAGCAGCACCCCGGCCACGGCGACGACCGCGAGTTGCAGCAGCGGTGCCACGGCGACCGCCCGGGCCGCGGCCCGCCCCTGCACCCGCCACATGCGGTGCCCGGCCCGGGACAGATCGGGCAGCGGCCGCAGCACCCGGGCCGTCTCCCGGCCTTCCGTGCCGGCCGCCCGGACGGTGCGCACGCCCTCGACGGCCTCCGCCAGCGCGGCCGCGATCCGGCCCTGGGCCCGCTGGTAGCGCGCCGCGCTCTCGGAGGTGTCACGGGAGACGGCGCGCAGGAGAAGGGCCAGCACGGGGGCTCCGGCGAGGAACACGGCCGCGAGCCACCAGTCGATCAGACCCAGCGCGACCACCCCGCCGACGGGGCCGGCGAGTGCGGCCACGAGCGCCGCCCGGGCCGCCGGCGTGGTCCCCGCCTCGGCGGCGTTGCCGACCAGGCGGGCGACGAGGTCACCGGAGCCGAAGCGGTCCGCGGCGCGCGGGCCGACGCCCAGCACGTGCCCGGTCAGCCGGCGGCGCAGCCATGCGGTGGTACGGGCGTCGACGGTGCCGGTGAGGACGGTCTGGACCGCGTCGAGCAGACCGAGCAGCAGGACGAGGCCGGCGCAGCAGAGCACCCAGCCGGTGGCGGGGGCGTGCGCCAGCAGAAGATCGAGGGCCCGGCCCAGCGCGGTCGGCAGCAGCAGCCCGGCACCCGTGGCGGCGATGCTCACCAGGCACAGCGCCAGGCAGCGCGCCCCGCTGTACCGGGTGGCCGCGCGCAGCAGGGTGCGCGCGTGTCCGGTCGCCGGGTCGTCGTCGCCGCGCGAGGTCATACGGGCCTTTCCTGGGGCGGGAAGGACCCCGGGCGGCCCCTCCCCGAAGGGAGGGAGCCGCCCGGAGGGAGCAGACCGCTGGTCAGAGACAGAGCAGAACGCTCGCGGCGCTGATGCAGGAGAGCAGGCTCACCGTGCTGTTGCCGCCGCCGTCCGTGCGCTCTTCGGTCTCGATGGTCTGCAGGTCGAGAAGTGCCATGGTGTGTCCTTCCATTGGGGGTCCGTCCGTGGTCATCCGTGGGGACGGGGTGGTGTCACGACTCCGCGGGATCGCGCAGCCGCGTCAGTGGGGCCGCCTGCTCGGCGGCGGGAGGAACGGCAGGTGGGCGTCGGTCGCCGGGTCGAGGGCCGCGCCGAGCGCCAGCAGGCACCCTGCCGTTCCGGTGGCGAGGTCCATGGAGAGCCGCATCATCTGGTGTCCGGGGAAGGCCAGTTGGCCCTGGTAGGCCATCGCGAACCAGCCGAGCCCGGCGATCTGCGCCGCCAGCCGGTCCTCGGTCGCGCCCGGCGCGGTCGTGCGGCTGAGGTGCAGGATCATTCCGGCGCGGCCCTGAAAGAGGCCGGGCTGCGCGTAGAAGCGTGAGGTCGCGGCGGTGATCACCCCTGAGCGGGCCGTCCCGAACTCCCCGGCCAGGCCGGGGGAGCGGTCCACGAGGTCGTCCAGGACCATGCCGAGGCCCGCGCTGCCGTCGCCGAGGTAGGGCAGCGTCCGCCAGCCCTCGTCGACCTCCAGCGACCCGTTCTCGCGGGTCACGCAGGACGCCAGGTCCCGGCGCAGGGCCACGGCCGCCGCCTCCAGCCAGGCCTCCTCGCCGGTCCACTCGTACTGCCGCAGCATGAGCAGCGCGGGGCCGCTCGCGCCGCGCAGCAGTCCGGCGCGCGGCCGGGACGTGGCCGGGACCGGCTCGGTGAGCCGCTGGACGAGGATCCGCGCGGCCTCGTGGGCCCGCTCGGCCAGTTCCGCCTCGCCGGTCGTACGGGCCAGGTGCCCGAGGACGAGGCCGAGCCCGGCCAGTCCGCCGTGCAGGTCGGACGAGAGGTTCTGCCACCGCTCGGCGAGGATGCCCTCGACCAGGTCCAGCGCCCGCTGCCGGTGCCCGAGCCGGTCGAGGACCAGGGCGACGCCCGCGAGCCCGTCGTACAGCCCGAGCGGGGTGCCGACCGGGGGCGGTGCCGTCCGGTCCAGCAGCCAGCGCTCGCCCTCCTCGTACCGCTCGGCGCCGGCAGCGTCCAGCGCGAACAGCACCCCCGCGGCGCCGTGGGCGAGCCCGAGCCCGCCACCGTCGGAGAACTGCGCGACATCGCCCGGGAAGAGCCGGTCGTCGCGCTCGGGAGTGGCCGAGGCGAGGATGGCCTTGACCATCGAGTCGCGGCTGTACGGCCAGTCGCCCGGGTCCACCGGCGAGGAGGGAGCGGCCACCGTACGGCCGGACACCTCCCGGGTGATCTCCGTGACCGCCTCGTCGAGGAACTCCCGCGGTACGTCCGGGAACTGCTCCGCGATCACCTCGGCCAGGTGCGCCGCCTTGCCGCGGTCGACCACGAACAGCGTGGTCACGGGCAGGAACAGGGCCAGCCGCAGACAGGCCAGCGCATAGCGGTCGATGTCGGCGCCCCGGCGGTCCGGCGGCGCGAAGAACCCGGGGTGGGCGACGACCTGTCGGCCGTTCTCCCCGACCGGGGCCGCGGCCTCGAAGTCGAGGAGGAACACCGTCTCCCCGTCCGGGGCGACCATGATGTTGAAGACGTGCAGGTCGTTGAAGACGATGCCCCGGGCGTGCACCGCCGCCACGGCCTCCTCCACCCTGCGGTGGATGCGCAGCGCCCATGCCGTGTAGGAGGCGACGGCCTGCGCGTCGGGGTCCTGGGTGAGCAGCGGATGCCGCTGGGCGAAGAAGGCGTTGAGCGGACGGCCCTCCAGGAAGTCCATCACCAGGAAGCGGTGCCCGCCGAGCTCGAACCAGTCGCGCACCTCCGGGACCACGCCCGTGCCCGCGACCTGCTCCAGCGCCTGTTTCTCCCGCTCCAGCCGGGCGATCGCGTCGGCCCCGTCCGAGGCCAGCCCCGCGTGCGGCCGCCCCTCCTTGAGGACGATCTTGCGCCCGTCGCGGGTGTCGGTGCCCGCGTACACCCCGCCGCCGTTGGAGAAGTGCAGCGCCTTCTCGATGCGGTAGGGCAGCTCGCCGGTCGTCGTGTCGTTCCGCGCGTCGAGGTGCGGCTGGAGGAATGCCGGGAGCGTCACCCACTCGGGCACCTGAAAGGACGGCGCCCGCCGGTCCGGCACCAGCCGCCCCTCGCCGTCCCGCACCGCCGGCACCAGCGAGCCCCGCTCGTCCACGACGAACGCCCGGGCGAAGGCGCCGTAGCGCACGTACAGCGGGCCCTCGCCCCAGCGCAGGTCGGTGAGGATGTACGGCCCCTCGAAACCCTCCAGCAGCGCGCCCAGCTCGCGCAGCACCCGGTGCAGCTGCTCCTCGTCGGCCGGGTAGACGGTGACGAACTTGCCGCTGCCGTCACGCGGCGCGTACTTGGTGTTGCGCAGGTGGAGCAGATGCGGGCCCGGCACGAACTTGAAGGGGACGCGCCGCTCGACGCAGTAGTCCCACACGATCCGGGCGATCTCCCCGGCGTTCGCCCGGGTCGCCGAGGCGTGGATCTTCCACCCCTGGGCCGGGCCCTGCACCGGTTCGCCGTCCGGGCCGAGCGGCGTCATGGTCTGCCAGTCGCCGATCCGGGCCGACTCCCAGCCCTCCGGCAGCGGCCGGCGGGCCGTCTCGTAGAGGTGGTCGGCCATCCCCTGGCCGCCCCGCGCCAGCCGGTCCGGCGTCTCGTAGAAATGCCGGTCGGCCAGCGCGTACACCTCGTACCGCTTGTCCATGCGTCCCCCTCCTGACGAGCACCGAGCCTTCCAGCCACCAGCCGGGCACGGACAGTCACGCCTGTCACGAGAACACCGTGCGAAACGCATGCGTCAAGACATGTTCGGATTCTTTCGAGCGTCCGCGTCCTCGATGGTCCACGGAACGCCCACAGGGGCTGCGCAGGTGTCTCATTAGCGCTGTAATGGCCAACGTGGTCAGTCAGGGCGCCCAGGAGAGCGGAACGCGAACGCTGCGTGCCGAAGGTGCCCTCAAGGCGATCGCGGTCGATCACGAGTCGCCCGATCGGCTGCGCCGCGTCCTCGAACAGGCGCTCGTCTTCGCCGGTGCGGCGCTCGCCGCCGTCTACGCGCCCGGCGAGGACGGCGAGCTGCTCTGCCTGATGGAGTCGGCCGGCGTCCCGAGGACGCTGTACGGGCTGCGCGACAGCTACCCGCGCGCCGGACGGTCCCCGGCCGCCGAGGCCCACCGCCGCGGGCAGCCGGTGTCACTGAGCCCGGCGGAACTCGCCGAGCACGCCCAGGCGCGGCGCGTACCGTCGAGGGACTTCTTCCTGACGGCCCTGCCCGTGCAGGGCGACGGCGGCTGCCTGCTGGCCGTGACCGAACGGCCCGGTGGGTTCGGCGCCGACGACCTCCGCTGCCTGGAACTCATCGCGGACGCGGTCGCCTTCACCGTCCCGGCCGCGCCCGCCGAGGCCGGTGAACTGCCGCCGAGCGCCTTCAGCCTCGCCATGGACACCGGACGAGTCCGGGTCGGCGACGACCTGCTGGACCTGTTCGGCCTGGACCCGGTGGAGTTCGACGGCCGGGTCGAGACACTGCTCAGCCTGACCGTCCCCGAGGACCTGCCGTCGCTGATGTCCGTGGTCGAGGCCGACCACATGTCCATCGGCGACCGGGAGCTGGAGTTCCGGGTGCTCCAGCCCTCCGGGCCGCCGAAGTGGCTCCGGCTGCGCGGGCGCCTCCTGCCCGGCGGCGAGGGCCGCCCGGCCCGCCTCGTGGGCACGGTCGTCGACGTCTCCACACTGCGCTCCGACGTCACCGACGTCGCCCGCGTCCAGCGCCTGGCCGCCGCGCTGGCCACGGCCGTCACCGTCCGCGACGTCGGACGGGCCGTGGTCGCCGCGCTGCGCCGGCCGCTGCGGGCCGACCGGATCGCCCTCGCCGAGCTGGAGGGCGACCGGCTCGTCGTCACCGTCCTCGACCCGCCCGAGCCCGAGGCCTGGCCCGAGCTGTGGCGGTCGGAGTGGCGCACCGAGTGGCCCGACGCACCCGTGCGCGCCATGCCCACCCTCGCCGCCGCGCTGCGCGAGGGCCGGGCCCGGATCTGGCCCGCCGGCAGCTCCCTGGAACGGGCCCTGGCCGAGGTCGGCCCCGGCGGCCTCGCCGTGCTGCCGCTGCCCGCCGGGAACCGCATGGCCGGAGCCTGTCTGATCGGCTGGGACACCCCGCACGACTTCGGCACCGACGAACGCGCCCTGCTCACCGCCTGCGCCGGCCTCGCCGGACAGGCCCTGATGCGGGCCCGGGCCTTCGACGCCGAGCACGAACTCGTCGGCATGCTCCAGCGCCAGCTGCTGCCACGCAGCCTGCCCCGGCTGCCCGGCGCGGTGGCCGTCGCCCGCTACCTGCCCAGCACGGCCGGGCTCGAACTCGGCGGCGACTGGTACGACGTCATCCCGCTGCCCGACAACCACGTCGCCCTCGTCATCGGCGACGTCCAGGGCCACAGCGCCGGCGCCGCCACCCTCATGGGCCAGATGCGCACCGCCCTGCGCGCCTACGCCGTCGAGGGGCACCCGCCGGACGTCGTGGTCGCGCACGCCAACCGGCTCCTGATGGACATGGAGAGCGACCTCTTCGCCACCTGCTGCTACGTCGACGTCGACCTGGAGGAGGGCGCCGCCTGGTGCGTGCGCGCCGGGCATCTGCCGCCGGTGCTGCGCTACCCGGACGGCCGGACCGACATCGCGGAGGCGGAGGGCGGCCCGCCCCTCGGGGTGGTCGCCCGGGCCGACTTCCCCATGAGCCCGCTGCGGCTCCCGCCCGGCACCGTCATCGCGCTGGCCACGGACGGGCTCGTCGAGACGCCCGACTCCGACATCGACGAAGGCATGGAGCACCTGGCCGAGCGGCTCGCCGAAGCCACCCCCACCGCCATGGGGCTCGTCGCCGACGCCCTCCTGGGCAACGCCCCGCGCAGCGACGACGTGGCCCTGCTCCTCCTGCGCTACGACGGCATGGAACTGCGCCCGCTGAGGGAGAGCTGGACGGTCTGGCGGGTGCCGCAGGCCGTCGGGCACGCCCGCCGCTTCGCCCGGCGCACCTTGCGTTCCTGGGGCGTCACCGTGGACTACGACGCCGCGCTCCTCGTCGTCTCAGAACTCGTCACCAACGCCCTGGTCCACACCGACGGCAAGGTCCGGATGGACCTCACCCTCGTCAACAACCGCCTGCGCATCGCCATCGCCGACGCCTCACCCCGCTCACCGGTCCGGCCGACCAGCATCGGCTGGGAGGCCACCGGCGGCCGGGGCATCCTCCTCGTCGAGGCCCTCGCCGCGACCTGGGGCACCCTGCCGGTCAGCGGCGGCAAGCAGGTGTGGGCGGAACTGGTGCTGGGACGCTGACCCGGTCGCGGCGGGCGGTGCTCCCGCTCAGCCGAGCCGCTTCAGCAGCTCCTGGGCCAGCGGGGCCGACGACGCCGGGTTCTGGCCCGTGACCAGGTTCCGGTCGGCGACCACGTGCGGGGCCCACGGCTCACCGGCCCGCACGGTCACCCCGGCCTCGGTGAGGCGGTCCTGGAGCAGCCACTTCGCGCGGTCGGCGAGGCCGCCCTGGATCTCCTCGGCGTTGGTGAACGCCGCGACCTCGTAGCCGGCGAAGACGTTGGTGCCGTCGGCCCCGACAGCGGCCAGCAGCGCGGCCGGCCCGTGGCAGACGACCCCGAGCGGCCTGCCCGACTCCAGGGCCCGGGCGAGCAGCCGGCCGGAGTCGGCGTTCACGGCGAGGTCCTCCATCGGGCCGTGGCCGCCGGGGTAGAAGACGGCCGCGTAGTCGTCCACCCGGACGTCCTCGAGACGGACGGGGTGGCGCAGCTCGGTGAAGGACTCCAGCGCCTTGGCGACCCGGTCGGCGTTCTCCTGGCCCCCGTTCACCTCGGCGGCGAGGGAGGCCCGGTCGACGGTGGGCTCGACCCCATCGGGCGTGGCCACGACGACCTCGTGGCCGGCGGCCCGGAACGCCTCGTACGGGGCGACGGCCTCCTCGGCCCAGAAGCCGGTGGGGTGTGCGGTGCCGTCGGCCAGGGTCCAGGTGTCGGCGCCGGTGACGACGAAGAGGATCTTCGACATGGTGGGTGCATCTCCGTGAGGACGGGCCGCGGTCGGACAGCGCGGCGATAATTCGGATGAGCTCGACGGTAGGCCCCCGCACCGCCGGTTTTCCAATGGCAGAGCCAATGGCAGCCATAGGGATTCCAATGGCGCAGCGCAGTAGGGTCGGATCGTGTGAGGCCCATCGATCCCCTCGGCACGTCCGGCACGCCCCCGCAGTACGACCTCAACCTGCTGCGCACCTTCCTGGCCGTCTACCGGTCCGGCTCCTTCACGGCCGCCGCGCAGCTGCTGGGCCTGTCCCAGCCCACCGTCACCACCCAGATCCGCTCCCTGGAGCGGCAGACCCGCCGGGAGCTCTTCGAACGGCTGCCGCGCGGCGTGGCCCCGACCGCCGTGGCCGACGAACTCGCCGCCCGCGTCGCGGCCCCCCTCGACGCGCTCGCGGAGGCCACGGGGCACGGCCCCCAGGAGCGCTCGCGCGCCGAGCCGGTCCACCTCGCCGGGCCCGCCGAGTTGCTGTCCACCCGAGCCCTGCCAGCCCTCGCCCCGCTCGTCACCGAGGGCGTACGGCTGCGTGTGACCATGGGGCTCACCGAGCCCCTGCTCGACGAACTGCGCGCCGGCCGCCACGACCTGGTGATCGCCACCACCCGGCCCCGCGGCCGCACCCTGTCCGCGGTGCCGCTGACCGACGAGGAGTTCGTCCTGGTCGCCGCTCCCGACTGGGCCGAGCGCGTCGCGCGGCGACCGGCCGCCGACGGACCCGCCGCGCTGCACGACATCCCGCTGATCACGTACGCCGAGGACCTGCCCATCGTGCGCCGCTACTGGCGGCACGTCTTCGGCCGGCGCCTGAACTGCCGCGCCGCAGTCTCGGTCCCGGACCTGAGGGCCGTCCTCGCGTTGGTCACGGCCGGTGCCGGCTACAGCGTGCTGCCGCGCTACCTGTGCGCCGGGGAGCTGGCGTCCGGCGCCCTGGTCCTTCTCGACGCCCCCGAGGACGCGCCGATCAACACCGGCTTCCTCGTCCAGCGGCCGGGCACCTCGGACAACCCGCACGTGACCCTCGTCCGCGACCGTCTGCTGGCGGCCGGCCGCACCTGGTGACGCCGCGGGCCGGCCGGGTACCCGCCGCGGCGCAGGACGGAGAAGACACCACGAGCCGAAGGAAGAGGAACGTCATGGCTCAGCATGTCCGCGACATCATGACCGGCGACCCGGTCACCGTCGAACCGCAGACCTCCGTCGCCGAGGTCGCGCGCATCATGCGCGACGAGGACCTCGGAGCCGTACTGGTGACGGAGGGCGACCGGCTGCGAGGGGTGGTCACCGACCGTGACATCGTGGTGCGGACCGTCAGCCGGGGCGGTGACCCGGAGCGGATCACCGTCGCCGGCGCGTGCAGCGACGAGCTGGTCACCGTCGGCCCCGACGAGGACCCGGCCCAGGCGGTGGGCCTGATGCGCGAGCACTCCGTGCGCCGCATCCCGGTCGTCGACCACGGGCATCCCGTGGGCATCGCCTCCCTGGGCGACATGGCCATGGAGCGTGACCCGGAGTCGGCGCTCGGTGACATCAGCGCCGCGCACCCCAATGCCTGACGGGCGCGGTCGGAACGCGTCCGCCTAACTGGTGTTCCGAACCCCGGTCCGGAGCAAGGGACTTCGGCATCGCGCCGCAGGTGCTCCGGTCCGGGTTTGTTCGGTTTTTCACTGGGGACTCGAACAGCAGTGGAAGCAGAAGGAAGATGATGAGTCGTGGAGTCCATGGACACCAGTGAGAAGCCCGTCGTCCGTCAGCACGAGACCGGCTGGTCGAAGGCACGCCGTCTGCGCGGAAAGGCCGCGCTGCGCACCTGCCTCCCCGCCGTCGAGGACCGGGGCACGCCCGGAGTGGCGCACTCCGGGGCGGAGTGGAACATCGTCCGGGGTGAGGACTGATACCTCGCCCGCGGACCGCGCGGTGTCGATCCGAGTAACTCCGCGCATCGACAACCAAAAGAAGTGATGTTCACATCCGCCGGATCACGACTAAGGTGAACCGAATGAAGGCTCTCGTGCTGTCCGGCGGCGCAGGAACAAGACTGAGGCCGATCACGCACACGTCGGCCAAGCAACTGGTGCCCGTGGCCAACAAGGCCGTGCTGTTCTACGGGTTGGAGTCGATCGCCGAGGCCGGCATCACCGACGTCGGCATGATCGTCGGGGAGACCGCCGAGGAGATCGAGGAAGCGGTCGGGGACGGGTCGAAGTTCGGCCTCAAGGTCACCTACATCCCCCAGGAGCGGCCCCTGGGGCTCGCCCACGCGGTGCTGATCGCCCGGGACTACCTCGGTGACGACGACTTCGTGATGTACCTCGGCGACAACTTCATCGTCGGCGGCATCACCGGCCTCGTCGAGGAGTTCCGCGGCAACCGGCCCGACGCCCAGATCCTGCTCACGCGGGTGGCCGACCCGCGCGCCTTCGGCGTCGCCGAACTCGACCCGTCCGGCCAGGTGATCGGCCTGGAGGAGAAGCCCGACCAGCCCAAGAGCGATCTCGCGCTGGTCGGCGTCTACATGTTCACGGCCCTCATCCACGAGGCGGTCCGCGCCATCGAACCCTCCTGGCGCGGCGAACTGGAGATCACCCACGCCATCCAGCACCTGATCGACACCCGCGCCGACGTGCGCTCCACGGTCATCAAGGGCTACTGGAAGGACACCGGCAACGTCGGCGACATGCTCGAGGTGAACCGCACGGTCCTCGAAGCCATGGAGCGCCGCATCGACGGCGAGGTGGACGACGCGTCCGAGACCATCGGGCGCGTCGTGCTCGAAGAGGGCGCGCGGATCGTCAACTCCCGTGTCGTCGGACCCGTCGTCATCGGCTCGGGCACCGTCGTCAGCAACTCCTACGTCGGCCCCTTCACCTCCGTCGCCGAGAACTGCCGGATCATCGACAGCGAGCTGGAGTTCTCCATCGTGCTGCGGGACTCCTCGATCCAGGGCGTCGGCCGCATCGAGGCCTCGCTGATCGGCCGGCACGTCGAGGTGACCCCCGCCCCCAGCGTCCCCAGCGCCCACCGTCTCGTCCTCGGAGATCACAGCAAGGTGCAGATCACTTCATGAACCTCCTCGTCACCGGCGCCGCCGGGTTCATCGGCTCCCGCTACGTCCGGGCACTGCTCGCCTCGGACGCGCCCGACGCGCCGCGCATCACCGTGCTGGACAAGCTCACCTACGCCGGCACCCTCGACAACCTCGAACTGACCCACCCGCGGCTGGAGTTCGTGCAGGGCGACATCTGCGACGCCGAACTGGTCGACAAGCTGATGGCCGACGCGGACCAGGTCGTGCACTTCGCCGCCGAGTCCCATGTCGACCGCTCCATCAGCGGCGCCGCCGACTTCGTCCGCACCAACGTCCTCGGCACCCAGACCCTGCTGGACGCCGCCCTGCGCCACGGCACGGGCCCCTTCGTGCACGTCTCCACCGACGAGGTCTACGGCTCCATCGAGACCGGCTCGTGGCCGGAGGACCACCCGCTCCAGCCGAACTCGCCGTACTCGGCCTCCAAGGCATCCTCCGACCTCCTCGCGCTGGCCTACCACCGCACCCACGGCCTGGACGTGCGCGTCACGCGCTGCTCCAACAACTACGGCCCGCACCAGTTCCCCGAGAAGGTCATCCCGCTGTTCGTCACCAACCTCCTCGACGGCCACAAGGTGCCGCTGTACGGCGAGGGCCGCAACATCCGCGACTGGCTGCACGTCGACGACCACTGTCAGGGCGTCGACCTCGCCCGCGCCAAGGGCCGGCCCGGCGAGGTCTACAACATCGGCGGCGGCACCGAACTCACGAACAAGGAACTCACCGGCCTGCTCCTGGAGGCCTGCGGAGCGGACTGGGACCGGGTGGAGTACGTCGAGGACCGCAAGGGCCACGACCTGCGCTACTCCGTCGACTGCTCCAAGGCCCGCGACGAACTCGGCTACCGCCCCCGCCACGACTTCACCACCGGCCTCGAAGAGACCGTCGCCTGGTACCGCGGCAACCGGGCCTGGTGGGAGCCCCTGAAGCAGCGCGTCGCCCAGGAGCGGGCATGAGGTGGCTGATCACCGGCGCGGGCGGGATGCTCGGCCGTGACGTCGTCGAGGAACTCACGCGCCGCGGCGAGAGCGTCGTCGGCCTCGACCGCGCGGCCCTGGACATCACCAGCCCCCCGGCCGTCGACTCCGCCGTGCGGGAGCACCGACCCGACCTGGTCGTGAACTGCGCCGCCTACACGGCCGTCGACGACGCCGAGACCGACGAGGCCCGCGCCCTGGAGATCAACGGCGACGGCCCGCGCCTGCTGGCCCGGGCCTGTGCCGCGCACGACGCCCGCCTCATCCACGTCTCCACGGACTACGTCTTCTCCGGCGAGGCCCGTACCACCCCCTACCCGGAGGACCACCCGACCGGCCCCCGCACCGCCTACGGCCGCACCAAACTGGCCGGGGAGCGGGCCGTGCTGGACGAGCTCCCCGGGGCGAGCGCGGTGCTGCGCACGGCGTGGCTCTACGGTGTCCACGGCTCCCACTTCGTCCGGACCATGATCGGACTGGAAGCACGCCGGGACACCCTCGACGTCGTCGACGACCAGCGCGGGCAGCCCACCTGGAGCGCGGACGTCGCCGAGCGGATCGCCGACCTCGGCCCCCTGCTCGGCCCCGAGGCGCACGGCGTCTTCCACGCGACCAACTCCGGCGAGGCGACCTGGTTCGACCTCGCCCGGGAGGTGTTCTCCCTCATCGGCGCCGACCCGGACCGGGTACGCCCCACCAGCAGCGCGGCCTTCCCCCGGCCCGCGCCCCGCCCGGCGTACAGCGCCCTCGCGCACCGCCGTTGGCAGGAGATCGGCCTGCCGCTGCCGCGCGACTGGCGCTCCGCCCTGCACGAAGCACTGCCCCGCATCCGCAAGGAAGGTCTTCCTCGTGAAACGCCATGAGTTCCTCCGGGAACTGCACAAGGTCAGCGCCAATCGCAACTACCTGGAGATCGGCGTCAACGACGGGCGCAGCCTGACGCTGTCCCGCGTCCCCAGCATCGCGATCGACCCCGCCTTCAAGGTGGTCTCGGAGCTGAGGTGTGACGTCCACCTGGTGAAGGCCACCAGCGACGACTTCTTCGCGCGTGACAATCCCCTCCAGCACCTGAAGGGCGGCCGTCACCCGCTGCGCAACCTGCGCCGTGGCCGCAGCCCGATCGGCTACTGGCGCAAGACGACGCTGGACCTGTCGTTCATCGACGGCATGCACCTGTTCGAGTTCGCGCTGCGCGACTTCATGAACGTCGAGAAGTACTCGGACTGGGGCAGTGTGATCGTCCTCGACGACATGCTGCCGCGCAGCGTGGACGAGGCGGCCCGGGACCGGCACACCAACGCCTGGACCGGCGACGTCTACAAGATCACCGAGGTGCTGGCCCGCTACCGCCCGGACCTGGTCACGGTGCAGGTGGACACCGCCCCCACCGGCCAGCTGGTCGTCTTCGGTGCCGACCCGGACAACCGGGTCCTGCACGACAAGTACGACGAGATCATGGCCGAGTACAAGATCCCCGACCCGCAGAAGGTCCCCGAGACGATCCTGGAGCGGGCCGGTGCGGTCCGCCCCGAGACGCTCCTGGAAGCCGGCTTCTGGCGCCCTCTCGCGCAGGCCCGCAACCGCGGCCTGCCCCGCTCCATCGGCTGGGAGCCCCTGCGCAAGGCGTTGCAGCAGGTCGGCGTGAGCCGCTGAACGACGGCGCCGGCCACCGCCCGAGGACGGCCGGGGCCGACACCCTTCCCGGGTTGCACGGAGCGCAGGCCCGGACGCCGATCGCGTCCGGGCCTGCGGCGTGTCCGAGCTCGGGCCGAGGGCTACGCCCCCTGCTCGCTCCGCAGTTCCTCGTAGTACGCCAGACAGGCCTCGTACGAGGGCAGGAGCCCCTGGCGTTCCGCCTCGGCCAGGGTCGGGGCCTGCTCGTCCTTGCGGGACAAAAGCGGGGTGATGCCCTGGGGCCACTCGATGCCCAGCGCCGGGTCCAAGGGGTGGATGCCGTGCTCACGGCCCGGGGCGTAGCCCTCCGAGCACAGATAGACCACCGTCGCGTCGTCCGTGAGGGCCATGAAGGCGTGACCGAGGCCCTCCGCGAGGAAGATCGCGTGCCGCGTGTCGTCGTCGAGCCGTACGGCCTCCCACGCCCCGTAGGTGGGGGAGCCGACGCGGATGTCGACCACCACGTCCAGGACGGCACCGCGGACGCACGTGACGTACTTGGCCTGACCGGGCGGTACGTCGGCGAAGTGCACACCCCGCAGCACGCCCCGCCTGGAGACCGAGCAGTTGGCCTGCGCCAGGGACAGGTCGTGTCCCGTCGCCTCGCGGAACTCCGCACCGCGGTACCACTCGTGGAAGCTGCCCCGGTCGTCCGGAAAGATCTTGGGCTCCAGTAGCCAGGCGCCCTCTGTCCCCAGCGGTCGCATGCCGTCACCGCCCTCCGTTCCTGATACGGGAATTCACCTTCCGGCGCGCGGTACCGAGCACGCGTCGGGCGCGCCGGGCCAGCCGCAGCGCGACACCGGGCCCCGGCACCGGCGTCACCAGCAAGCTCCCGCCCCCGGCCCGCAGCGCGAACGGCAGACCGGCGAAACGGGCCCGGGCGGAGCCCGGGTTCGGGCACACGGCCACCCGCCAGACGTCGTCCGAGAGATCCTCGGGCAGGACCGCCTTCAGCACCGAGCCCGGCCGGTCCGCGCCGGGGGAGAGGGTGCCCGGCGTCTCCAGGATCCGGCGGGAGGAGACGAACCTCAGCCGCACCTCCGTGTCGCCCGGGACATGCACCGGGAGCAGGACCCGGAACCGGTCGTCGGAGACGGTGACGTCCCCGGGTTCCACGCGGCCCAGCCCGAGTCGTTTGCCGCGCGCGCCGAGCTCCAGGGAGAGGTTGCCGTGCGGTGCGGTCCAGTACGGCAGGACCGGGCGGCCGCCGACGACCCCCGCGAGGGGTGTGGGCCGGTCCTCGCGCGGCGCCGGGCCCAGCCGGCACTCCTTGGTCCAGCCTCCCGACTTCACCCGGACGAGTGCGTCCCAGGCGCCGTCACGCGGCAGGACGCCCGGGTCGACCGTGGCGGTCCCCCGCAGCAACAGCCGGACCTCCTCGCCGTCCCCGACCGGCACGGTCTCGCGGGTGAACTCCACCGGCTGGAAGTACTGGGCGGCGCTGGTGCGCTCCCGCAGCAGCAGATCGGCCGTGGCCTGCCCGAACCGAGCGGCGGTCTCCGAGGCCACCCAGCGCACCGCCTCGGTCACGTCCTTCGGTACGTCGGTCAGCGGCGCGACCTCGGCGTCGGCAGGGAACAGCATCGGCTCGCCGTCGGACAGGTACTCGGCCGTGAAGCCGATACGGAGTGAACCGTCACGCCACTCGATGTCCCCGGGGGCCGCCGTGGGGCCGACACCTGCCTCCCACTCCGCGAAGGCCACCACGTCGTCGTACCGGTCGGCCGCCGTCAGCGCGGCGATGACCTGTTGCGTCGGCTGCAGACCGGCCGCGACACCGGGCCCGAAGCGCTCGACGACGACCTCGTGGATCTCCCCGAACAGCTCGCGGCGGTAGTCGTCCGGCAGGCTCAGCAGGCGCTTGGCCCGCAGCCGCTCGACCATCTCCACGCGCAGCCACCGCCGGAACAGCCGGTCGCGCACCGGACCGGGCTCCGTGTACTGCTCGACGACGTCGAGGGCCTCGCGCAGGTTCTTGAAGTAGCCGACGGGGTCGAAGCGTTCGAAGCCCGCGTTGGAGCTGTCGTCCCGCCGGATGTGGTAGTAGCAGACGTAGTCGCTGAGCACCGAGACGTTCTCCGCGCGCAGATACGCCTCCGCGATGAAGACGTGGTCCTCCAGGCGCCGTCTGCCCTCGGGGAAGCGCAGGCCGATGCGGTCCAGGAAGGCCCGGCGGACCATCTTGTGCGGGGTGAGGCTGTCGATGAGCGGGGCGTTCTCGACGGTGGCACGCGGGTGGTTGCGGCGGAACAGCTCCACCGGCACCCCGCGGTTCTTGCCGGCCATCTTGCCCACGACGACGTCGGCGCCGTTGGCCGTGCCGTAGTCGTACATCCGCTCCAGGGCCTCGTCGCCCAGGTAGTCGTCGTTGTCGACGAACATCACGAACTCGCCCCGGGAGGCCTCGACGCCGACGTTGCGGGGCTTGCCCGACCAGCCGGAGTTCTCCTGGTGGATGACCTTCATCCGGGGGTCCTCGGCGGCGAGCGCGTCGAGCCGGGCCGGGGTCTCGTCGGTCGAGCCGTCGTCGACGAAGATCACCTCGAACTCGTCGGGAGGCAGCGACTGCCGCTGCAGCGAGGAGATGCAGTCCTCGATGTAGATCCCCGGGTTGTACACGGGGACGATGACGCTGACCTTGACCGGCATCGGGTTTCCGGGCCCCTTCGGGTCGCTTGCCGTAGACGTCCTGTTGTGCTGCGTGTTGCCCGATGCTAACCCGCTCGGCGAGGTCGCCTCACCTTTCGAGACCTCGCCGTGATCATCTCCGCGGACAGGGCAACTGAGCTGCGGCGTCTGTCTGTTCGCGGTCAAGGTGGCTCAGTCGGAGACATCCACGCCGTAGCCCCGGGCCAGGGCGCCCAGCCCCTGGTCGTAGCCCTGTCCCACGGTGCGCAGGCGCCACAGCGGGCCGCGGCGGTAGCGCTCGGCGGGCAGCAGGGTGCGCTCGGTGGTCGCGGCGTCCAGGGGGGCCTGGGCCAGGGGTGCGGCGCTGATGCCCGGCCCGGAGCTGATGTGGATCGCGCCGACGTCGCCGAAGGTGGGCGAGCCGTCGATGGCCGCGGCGACCACGACCTCGCGGGCCGAGGGTGGCAGTGCGGCGGGATCGACGCCGATCGTCTGCTCGCGGTCGGCCCGTCGCTGTGCAGCCGCACCGTCCCGCCCGGATTCTCCGGCGCCCCGTAGAAGACGAAGTCCTCGTCGAAACAGACCTGTTCCTCCTCGTCGACGACGAAGGCGACCACGTCGATCTCGCACGACGTCTGCTGCGCCCAGGTCGCGGTGACGGTCCGGGGGACCGAGCGTGGCGGCGTGGCTGCGCGAACGGGTCGGGCCCACCGGGCGCGTGCTCGCCACCGACATCGACGTCTGCTGGACCGGGACGGCCGCCACCGAGGGAGTCGAGGTGCTCCGGCACGACGTCGGACGCGACGCCCCTCCCCCCGGTCCCTTCGACCTGGTGCACGCCCGTCTCGTCCTGGTCCACGTCACCGAGCGCGACGCCGCACTGCGCTCCACGGTGCAGGCCCTGCGACCCGGGGAAGTGCTGCTGGTCGAGGACGCCGACCCCGCGTGCAGCCGCTGATCTGCCCCGACGAACACGGCCCCGAGCAGGAGCGGGCCAACCGGCTCCGTTCGGGGAGCGGCATCAGCCGCGGTCGGGTCGGTCGGGCGTCTTCGTCGCGCTGTGGCATGGCGACCTCCGGATTTCCGAGGGAATCACCCTGGGAGACCGGCTGAACACCTGACGGTGAAGAGGCGGGAGCAGTCAGCCCGTCGGGTCGAGCACGATCTTGCGGACGCCGTCGGAGCGGCCGGCGAACAGTTCGTACGCCGCCGGCCCCTCGGAGAGGGCGAAACGGTGGGAGACCACGACCTCGGGCCTGATCCGTCCGGCACGGGTGAGGGCCATCAGGGGAGGGAGTTCGTAGTGCACCGAGCACAGCCCGATGGCGAACTCCAGTTCCTTGACCTGCGCCAGGTACATGTGGAACGGGAACGCCTTGTTCTGGCTGACCCCGATGACGCTGACCCGGCCGGCCTGCCGGACCGCCTTGAGGGCGAGCTCGATCGTGGCGTCGGAACCCACCGCCTCCACGACGGCGTCCGGCCCGCGGCCGGCGGTCATGTCCCGGATCACCGCCCGCACGTCGTCACCCTCGACCGGCTCGACGCCCAGGCCGGCGGCGAAGGCGCGGCGCTCCGCGACCAGGTCCACGCCCAGCACCCGCGCCGCGCCCATCGCGAAGGCGGACTGGGCGGCCATGAGCCCGACCGGGCCGAGGCCGACGACCAGGACGGTCTCACCGGGCTGGATACGGGCACGGCGGCAGCCGTACCAGGCTGTGGGGGCGTTGTCCGTCAGGACGACGGCGGCCTCGTCGGAGATGTCCTCGGGCAGATGCACCAGATTGACGTCGGCGCAGGGCACCGCCAGAGCCTGGGCCTGACTGCCCTGGAGTTTCGGGCTGACTCCGTAGCAGAGCTCCGTGCTCGACGTGGCGCGCTCGCACCGGGCGGTGAAGCCGGCCGCGCACTGCCGGCACTGCGCACAGCCGACGGAGGCGGGCACCAGGACCCGGTCGCCGGGCTTGAAGCGGGTGACCTGGTCACCGGTGCCGACGACCACGCCGACGCACTCGTGTCCCGGTGTGTAGCCCAGGTCCGCGCTGAACCCGTTGCCGCCGTAGATGTGTAGGTCGCTGCCGCAGATGCCGGCCGCGGTCACCCGCACCACCGCGTCGGCGGGGCCGGTGACGGCCGGGTCGGGGACGTCCCCGAAGCGGATGTCGTGACGGCCGTGGTAGGTCAGTGCCTTCATCGGATCTCTCCCTCCCCTCGGCCCGGTCAGTCAGCGATCTTCAGCACCAGCTTGCCGTGGTTGTCACCACGGAACAGGCGCATCAGGGTGTCGGGGAACTCCGCGACCGAGCCGGACACCACGTCCTCCAGGGACTTCAGCCGGCCCTCGGCCCGCCACGTGGCCATCTGAGCGATGCCCTCCGCGTACCGATCGGCGTAGTCGAACACCACGATGCCCGTCATGGAGGCTCGGTTCACCAGCAGCGACAGGTAGTTGGCGGGGCCTTGCGGCTTGGTGCTGTTGTACTGGGAGATCGCGCCGCAGACCACGACGCGGGCGCCGCGCGCCAGCCGCAGCAGCACGGCGTCCAGAACGTCGCCGCCGACGTTGTCGAAGTACACGTCGACGCCGTCGGGTGCGTGTTCGCGCAGGGCCTTGCGGACGTCCTCGCTCTGGTAGTCGATCGCGGCGTCGAATCCGAACTCGTCCACCACCAGGCGGCACTTGCTCTCGCCGCCCGCGATGCCGATGACCCGGCATCCGAGGATTTTGGCGATCTGCCCGACGACGCTGCCGACGGCCCCGGCCGCTCCGGAGACCACGACGGTCTGCCCCGGCTCGGGACGACCGACCTCGATCAGGCCGAAGTACGCCGTCAGGCCCGACATGCCGAGCGTGCCGAGAAAGGTCGGCAGGGGAGCGGCCGCGGGGTCGACCTTGGTCACGCCGCGCCCGTCCGACACGCAGTACTCCTGCACGCCGAACGTGCCCGACACATGGTCGCCGACCGCGAATCCGGAGTGCCGGGAGGCGACCACCCTGCCCACCGCGCCGGCGCGCATCACCTCGCCGATCTCCACCGGCCGGATGTAGGACCTGCCCGCGTTCATCCAGCCGCGCATCGCCGGGTCGATCGACAGACAGAGCACCTGCACCAGGAACTCCCCGTCGCCCGGCTGCGCCGCCGGCTCCTCGGCGTGCTCCCAGTCGGTGGGGCGCGGCTCTCCCACGGGACGTGCGGCCAGGCGTATCTGGCGGTTGATCGTGCTCATTTGCGGCGCCTCTCCTCGGCTACATACCGCCCAGTCGGTACGGCCGTGAGCGTACGGGTGCCCGCCGTCCGGGGCAAGAGCCGGAGCGCCACGACTCACGGCTCATGCGGCCGGCCGGCCCCGGGCGGCGAGCTACTCCTGTCCCGGCACCGCCATCTCCCCGAGCAGCGACCAGTCGTCCTGCGGGACGTTCGCGTTCACGATGCGCGGCGTCTCGGCCAGATGCGGGGGCAACGTCTGCTGGGCGGCCTTGAAGTGCGCGGACTGCACGTGCGCGGCACCGGCCTCGTCGTCGCGGAAGGCCTCGACGAGGACGTACTCCGACGGCTCCTCCACGCTGCGCGACCAGTCGAACCACAGGCAGCCGGGCTCGGCGCGCGTCGCCCGGGTGAAATCGGCGGCGATCTCGGGCCAGCGGTCGGCGTGCTCGGGGCGGACGCGGAACTTCGCGGTGATGAAGATCATGGGATTCCCTTCGGTGAAGTGCGGAAGTGCACTGGGGGTTCAGGAGGAACGGTACGGATGCACCGCCCCCTCCGTCGCGGTCAGTGGCGCTCCGGTGCCGCCCCACCGCAGCGCCACGATCTCGGCGGCGACGGACACCGCCACCTCCTCGGGCGTACGTGCCCCGAGGTCGAGGCCGACCGGTGAGCGCAGCCGGGACAGCTCGCGCTCCGTGAGCCCGGCCTCGGCCAGCCGTTCCGCACGGTCGGCGTGGGTACGGCGGCTGCCCATCGCCCCGATGTAGGCCGCCGGGCGGCGCAGCGCCTCCGTCAGCAGCGGCACGTCGAACTTCGGGTCGTGAGTGAGGACGCAGATCACCGTACGCTCGTCCGTGGTGGTGTCGCGCAGATAGCGGTGCGGCCACTCGGCGACCACCTCGACGCCCTCCGGGAAGCGCCGGGGCGTGGCGAAGACGGGGCGGGCGTCGCAGACGGTGACCCGGTAACCGAGGAAGTCCCCGATGCGGGCCACGGCCGCGGCGTAGTCGATCGCGCCGAAGACCAGCATCCGCGGCGGCGGTGCGAAGGACTGCAGGAACACGCTCACGGAGTCCTCGCGGCGCTGCCCCTCGGGCCCGTAGTGCCGCAGGCCGGTGGCGCCGAGAGCGAGTTCGCCGCGGGCGTCGGCGGTCACGGCCGCGTCCAGGCCGCTCGCGCCGAGCGTGCCGAGGGTCCGGTCCGGCCAGACGGCGAGGGCCGCCCCGCGCGGGGCCGGGCCGTCGGTCACGGTCGCCACGGTGACCGGCTCGCCCGCCGCCACCGAGTCCGCGACGGCGCCGAAGCCGGGATCCCGCTCGGCCGTGACCGCGCGCACGAGCAGAGTGATCTCGCCGCCGCAGGTCAGGCCGACCGCGAAGGCGTCCTCGTCGCTGTAGCCGAAGGTCTCGAGACGGGCCTCGCCGCCAGCGGCGACCTCCTGCGCCAGCTCGAACACCGCACCCTCGACACAGCCCCCGGAGACGCTGCCCACGACCTCCTCGTCCGGGCCCACCGCCATCGCCGCGCCCGGGTCGCGCGGCGCGCTGCGGCTGACCTGGACGACCGTCGCGAGTCCGAACGGCACCCCGGCCGCGTACCAGCGGCCGAGCACCGGGAGAACGTCACGCACGAGCCGCTCCCTTCCTTGCGCGCACCCCGCCGGGTACCCCGGCAGCGGTCGATTCTGTTGTGGCCCTCCGCACAGGTCTGCCGCACTGCTCAGGACAGCGATGTCACCGAGTCCGAAGGAGCGCCAGATGCGCACCGCGTGCATGTCTCAGCCAGGAAAGGACCTCTCTCCCAAGGACATGACGCTTCGTGCACATGCTCAACCTGGGAATTCTCGCCCATGTCGACGCCGGTAGGACCAGCCTGACCGAGCGGCTGCTCCATTCGGCCGGGGTGATCGACGAGATCGGCAGCGTCGACGACGGGAACACCCGCACCCGACACCCTCGCCCTGGAGCGCCGGCGCGGCATCACCGTCAAGTCCGCCGTCGTCTGCTTCCCGCTCGACGGCGTGGCCGTCAACCTCATCGACACCCCCGGCCACCCGGACGTCATCGCCGAGGTGGAGCGCGTCCTCGGCGTGCCGGACGGCGTCGTCCTGGTGATCTCCGCCGTCGAAGGGGTGCAGGCGCAGACGCGGGTGCTGATGCGGACGCTGCGGCGGCCGCGCATCCCGACCCTGCTCTTCGTCGACAAGATCGACCGGAGCGGGGCGCGCCACGAGGCGGTGCTGCGGGAGATCTCGGCCCGGCTGACCCCGGCGATCGTGCCGATGGGGACCGCCGTCGGCCTCGGCACCCGCGCGGCCCGCTTGGCCGGAGCCCCCGGGCTCGCACCGGCCGCCGCCCTCGACGTCCTGACCGGGCACGACGACGCCCTGCCGGCCACGTACATCGAGAACACCGTCAGTGCCCGAGACGGCACGGAACCGGGAGGACGTCTGCGTCCTCGAAGGCACCGCGCCTGCCGCCCGGGTGCACGCCCTCGAACAACGGCTGCCGGGACTCACCCGCGGCGAGGGCGATCTGGAGAGCTCCTTCGCCCGCTACGCGCCGGTCACCCACGGCACGATCCCCGAGCGCCCGCGCACCGACCACAACCCGCTGAACAGGAAGGAGTGCTTGTTGAGCGTGACAGGGAGGGTGAGTGGCTGAAGTGTGAGGGTCGGCCTAGCGGGACTTACTCCAGAGTCAGGGGTGTTGACGGTGTCCTGATATCGCCGGACTGTAGTGGACATGCCGACCATTCGAGCACGTCTGCTGGTTGTCCTGGTCGTCCTGTTCGGCTCCGTGTCGGTGGGCGTCCCGCCGGCCACCGCCGCTTCCCCTCCCGGCTCCCTCTGGTTCGACGACCCGACCGTCACCGTGCGGGACGGCCGCTTCACCGACGCCCACGGCCGCGAGATCGTGCTGCGCGGCTACAACGTCTCCGGCGAGACCAAACTCGCGGAGAACAAGGGCCTGCCCTTCGCGTCGGTCGCCGACGCCCGCACCTCGGCGACCGCGCTGCGCGCCCTCGGCGGCGGCAACACCGTCCGCTTCCTGCTCTCCTGGGCGTACGCCGAGCCCGAGCGCGGCCAGGTCGACACGGCCTACCTGGCCGCCGCGACCGACCAGATGAAGGCCTTCCTCGACGCCGGCATCCGCGTCTACCCCGACTTCCACCAGGACCTCTACTCCCGGCACCTCTTCGACACCGACAGCTGGTACACCGGCGACGGCGCGCCCAAGTGGGCGGTGGACGCCGGGAACTACCCGGACGAGTCCTGCGGCATCTGCCTCTTCTGGGGGCAGAACATCACCCAGAACGAGGCCGTGAAGCGCGCCACACACGACTTCTGGCACAACGCGCACGGCGTGCAGGACGCCTTCCTCACCACCGCCCAGAAGACCATGGCCTACGTCCAGCAGCACCTGAGCGCCGATCAGTTCAAGAGCGTCGTCGGCTTCGACCCGTACAACGAGCCGCACGCGGGCGTGTACGACTCCGGGCAGACCAGCCGCGCCTGGGAGAAGGACGTGCTCTGGCCGTTCTACGAGAAGTTCCGGGCCCGCATGGACACGGCCGGCTGGCGCGACAAGCCCGCCTTCGTCGAGCCGAACCTCTTCTGGAACGCCAACCTCGACTTCCAGAAGCAGGAGGGCGGCCTGCTCGACGCCGGGAGACTCGGGCCGCGCTACGTCTTCAACACCCACTTCTACGACCAGAAGGCCATCTCCGGCGTCTTCATGTGGGGCAAGGCCGCCGACGGCCAGTACGCGGGCGACTTCCGCACCGTCCGCGACCGCGCCGCCGCCGCGCAGACGGCCGCCGTGGTCAGCGAGTTCGGACACCCCTTGGCCGGCAACGTCTCCGACAAGGCGCCGACCGTCCTCAAGGCGATGTACCAGGCTCTCGACTCCCGCCTCAAGGGCGCCGACTGGTGGTCCGACCCGGCCGCCTCGGGGCCCGTGCTCTCCGGCTCCCAATGGCAGTGGGACATCTACAACGGCCGCCATCACGAGCTGATGAACGGCAACCCCGACAAGGTGCTCACCACCGGCGACGCCTGGAACGACGAGGACCTGTCCGCCGTACGCCTCGACGGCACGGGCAAGCCCGTGCTGCGCCAGGACGCCCGGCTCCTGGACCGCGTCTACCCCAGCGCCACGGCCGGCCGGACCGTCGGCTTCACCTACGAGGACCGCTCCCGGGACGGGTCGAAGACCCTGACCTGGAACCCGGTGCCAGGTTCCCTGCCGAACGTGCAACGACTCGTGGGCGCAGGACAGTACGGGCTGCTGCTCTGGCGCTCCGACGGCGGCTCGGCGCCCACCGAACTGCACCTGCCGGCGAGCTTCCCGGCCGCGTCCACCACGGTCGTCTCCGACCTGGGCGCGGTCCACGCCCCGTCGGCCTACACCTCGACGACACCGGTCGGCGTGGCACAGGAGCCCGGAGGCACGGGAAGCCGCCGCCTGCTGCTCACCGCGCCGGACTCGGGCGTCCTGCACTACGCGCTGGTGACCAACGGGGCGACGGCTCCCTCGGCGGATCTGCTCGCCGCGGCCCGCTCCGAACTGGCGGCGTGGGCGGCGAAAAAGGTCAACTAGTGCCGCGGCAGGCAACGTTTGCCCGTCAAGGAGCGGCGTCCGGTGCGTGCTCTCGGCGTGCCGGGTGCATGCCCTCGTACTGGATGTACTTGGGTTTGTGCCCGGTGCGGCGAGAGTGCGTGCCGGGCGTCGCGACGGGGCGAACGTTGCCTGCCGCGGCACTAGCGGACGGGCTCGTCCAGCCGGCCGCCACATGGCCGAGCCGGACGCGCTGCGGGTGGTCGCCGACCGGCACGGACACGACCTTCTTCCCGGTGGCGAAGTCGATGGCCGTGACCTGGTCGGTGCCGCTCTCGGACACGACGCAGGACTTGCCGTCACCGCTGACCGTGGCCCAGTAGGGCTTGGAGGCGGTGACGAGCGGGCCCTCCTGGAGGGTGGCGCGGTCGACGACGGTGGCGTAGTCGTCCATCGTGCCCGCGACGCACAGCTTGCGGCCGTCCGGGCTCATCGAGATGCCGTGGTGGCGCGAGTCGTTGACGAAGGTCGTGCGGTCGTCGCTGGTCGCCGCGTTCTTCGGCAGGGTCTTGGTGCGGGTGATCTTGTCGGTGGCGATGTCGTACTCGAAGAAGCCGTTGAAGAAGGAGACCTGGAAGTACAACTTCGACTCGTCCGGCGAGAAGACGGCCGGGCGGACGGCGTCGGAGTAGTCCTTGAGGCCGAGCGCGTCCAGGTGCGGGCGCATGTCGATGACCTTGACCTGCTTGTACGTCGTGGCGTCGACGACCGTGATGCGCCGGTCGCCCTTCGTCCAGTCCAGCCACGGGGCGTCGGTCTGCGTGTTCACGTCGCCGATCGCCATGTTGTAGATGTACTTGCCGTCCTGGGTGAAGATGTTCTCGTGCGGCTTGTCGCCGGTGCCGAACCTGCCCAGTTCCTTGCCGGAGACGATGTCCAGCACATGGACGGTGTTGGAGGTCGACGCCGACACCGCGACCCGCTTGCCGTCGGGGGATACGGCCATGTGGTCGGAGCGGTAACCGGACACGGGGAAGCGCCAGTTGAGCTTCCCGGAGGCGAGGTCGATCGAGACGACGTCGGCGAAGCTCGGCCGGGAGACGACCACCGAGGTCCCGTCCGGTGTGGAGTACATGTCGTCGACGAACTGGTCGTGGCCCTCGCCGACGCTGTTGCGGATCGCCATGAAATAGATCCATTTGATCGGATCTGCGTTGATCGCCGCCATCCGCTCGTCCTTGTCGGGGATGACGTTGATGCGGCCGATCTTCGCGAAGTCACCCGAGGACCGGATGGCATCGGCGGTGCCGTCCCAGTTGTTGCCCACGAACAGCACCTCGCGCAGCGCGACGGAGGAGTCCGGGGAGGCCGCGGGGGAGGCGGTGGCGGCGGTCGCGGGAGCGGTGACGGTCAGGGTGAGGGCTGCGGCTACGGAGCACAGGTGCCGGCGTCGGAAGGCGGGCATGACTGCTCCCCTCTCTGCTGTGGGGTCTGCCGTGGAGTGAGCGTCGTGAGTGGGACATGCCAAAGCTGGGCGCGTGGAATCTGAACACACATGCTTTCAGAGTGAACTTACTGCAAAGTAAGGAAGGGGCGGCCTTCTCCACAAGACCGCGTGCACGACAAAATCGGTGTTCGAACAACGAAGGGAGAGCCGGTGCCGGGCAGACTCAGAGCGCCGACCGGCCGCTACGGCGGCAAGACCGCGGAGGAGCGGCAGGCCGAGCGGCGCCGGCGGTTCCTCGACGCCGCGCTCCAACTGTTCGGCGACACCCCCGGCTTCCGCTCCACCACGGTCGCGGCCCTCAGCGAGACGGCCGGCTTGTCCACGCGTCAGTTCTACGAGGAGTTCCGCACCCTTGAGGACGTGCTCGCCGCGCTGCACCTCCAGGTCAACGGCTGGGCCGAGGCGGCGGTCCTGGAGGCGGCCGCGGGCGCGGCGGAGCTGCCGCTCGTCGAACGCGCCACCGCCATCTTCCGCGCCTACGCCGGGAACGTCGCCGCCGACCCGCGCCGGATCCGCGTCACCTTCGTCGAGATCATCGGCGTCAGCCCCCGCCTGGAGGAGCAGCGGCTCGCCCGCCGGGCCGGCTGGGTCGACCTCATCTGCGCCGAGGCCGACGCGGCCGCCGCACGCGGAGAGGCCGCACCCCGCGACTACCGCCTCGCCGCGACGGGTTTCATCGGCAGCGTCAACGGCCTGCTGCACGACTGGAGCGCCGGCTGGGTCGACGCGACCCTCGACGAGGTCGTCGACGAACTGGTCCGGCAGTTGCTGGGGATCGTGCGGCCGCCGGGGTGGAATCCGCAAGGGTGACGGAAGCCGCCGGGTGCGGGTGAAACCCAACGGCCGCCTCGGCTCCTGTACATGCTCGGCATCAGACCCTTCCGGTACCTGGGGGTGAACCGATCGCCGAGCCCTCCTGCATGACCGCCCCGAAGGAACACGGCCATGGCTGACGAACTCGAACTGCTGCGCAGCGCCGATCCAGTGCCGCCCGGCGGCCCTCACTTCGGCTCGTGCGCTGGCGGGCGAGCCACACCGAACTCGTCGTGGCCACGGAACCCAGGCACCCGGGCCGCCCGGTCCTCTCGGACGAGGGCGGCGAACCGCACCTCGTCGACGACGGTCACGTCCACCTCGACCGGACCTACCCACCGAGCTGGAGCGACGCCCCGCCCAAGTCACCCCCGCCCCGCGACCCGGCCCCGGTGCGCGCCTACCTGATGGAGTCTCTGTACACCGACACCCCGCTGACCACGCCCGAGCCGCTCGACGCCATGGCGACACTGCTCGACAACTGGACCCTCGGCCCACGCGAGAGCGCGGCGCTCACCCGGCTCCTCGTCGGCGCCGAGGGACTGCGCGGTCTCCTCGATGATCCGCCGCGCGAGTGCGGCGCCGTCCATGAGCCGTGCCTGCGACATGATCCACTCCTGGGCCGAAGTACTGCTTCGCCCAGGCGCACGGCATCGACTTCTGCGGGGCCGCTCCCCGGTGGTGCTCCACCCCGGCGCCGGTCACGGCCCGGCCCTGACGGAGCCCGGTGACGCTCCTGCTACTCGTCCCAGGCCTGGACCAGGGTCTGCTCGGCGATCTTGCCGTCGCGCAGCCCGATCATGGACTCGGACAGTACGCGCACCCCGTCCGCGTACTGGCAGCTCTCGCTGTAGGCGGCCTCGTCGCCCTGGATGACGCACCGTTCCAGCTTGTGCGACATGTCGCGGCTGTAGACGTCCTCCAGCATTCGGCCGATCTCGTCCCGGCCGTGCAGGACCTTGGGGTGGCTGGGTTGGGTCGTGCGGTCCACGATGCGCAGCTCCGCATCGTCGGCGTACAGGGAGAGCAGGATGTCCGGATCCCCTTCCACGCCTTGGCGCAGGGTGTCCCGGTCGAAGGCGGGGTCTGCCGCGGTTCCCATGATGACCTCCTTCGAAGGGCCGCGGCCCGCCGGATGCGGGCCGCGAAAGGCCCCTCCTGTCGAGCGTCCTCCCGCCGGGCGGGCTCGGCAAGCGCAACCGGAACACTGGGGCTGAGGGGTGAGCGGCGCCGCCCGCCCGCGTCCGCCGGGGACCCGTTCGCGCTGCGCCAGGCATGATCTCAACACGACGTATCGTCGCCGCCGTAGGTCCCGCCGCTGGCGTCACCGGCCTCGCCGCGCCGATGGCGAACGCGGCCGACGCGGAAGCGAAGAGCCCGCTCAGCCCGATGGCCACGCTCGACTCGCTGACCGTGAGCGACATCCCCGCCGCGCACAAGGACGAGATCCCGCGGCCCTCCTCGCGGCTGGCCGGGCTCAACCGCCTCAACGACCTCGACCAGCTGAACCAGGTCGTCGGTCTGGTCTCCCCGCTCTTCGGCTTCGTCCGAACGTCCGCTGACGGCAGCGCACGCCGAGGGCCGCCCGGGGTTCCGGGCGGCCCTCGGCGTGCGCCCACAGTCCGCGGCGGCCGGGATCAGTCGGCGGTGGCCAGGAACTGCGTCGCCGCCAGCTCCGCGTAGAGCGGATCGGCCGTCACGAGCTCCCGGTGCGTGCCGACGGCCCTGACCCGGCCCGCGTCCATCACCACGATCCGGTCGGCCATCGTCACCGTCGACAGCCGGTGCGCCACCACGAGGACCGTGGTCGTGCGCGCCACGTCCGCGACGGTGTCGCGCAGCGCTGCCTCGTTCACCGCGTCCAGCTGCGAGGTCGCCTCGTCGAGCAGCAGCAGCCGGGGGCGGCGCAGCAGCGCGCGAGCGATGGCGACGCGCTGCCGCTCACCGCCGGACAGCTTGGTTCCGCGGTGCCCCACGAGCGTGTCGAGGCCGCCGGGCAGCCGGGAGACCAGACCGTCGAGCCGGGTCGTCTTGAGCACCCGCGCGAGGGCGTCCTCGTCCGCCTCCGGATTGCCCAGCAGCAGGTTGTCCCGCAGGGAGCCCGACAGGACCGGCGCGTCCTGCTCCACGTAGCCGATCGCGGCGCGCAGCCGGGGCAGCTCCCAGTCGTCGAGGTCCCGCCCGTCCAGCGTGATCACGCCGGACTCGGGGTCGTAGAACCGCTCGATCAGCGAGAAGACGGTGGTCTTGCCGGCGCCGGAGGGACCGACGAACGCCGTCATGCCCTGCGCGGGCACCGTGAAGGTCACTCCGTGGTGGACGTGGGGCAGGTCGTCGGCATAGCGGAAGCGGACGTCGTCGAAGGCGAGCGCGGCGGGCTCGGCGCCCAGGGAGGGCAGCGGGGCCGCCTCGGCGGCCGGTTCGGCGGGCAGGCGCAGGGCCTCCTCGATGCGGGTGAGGGCCGCGGCGCCCGTCTGGTACTGGGTGATGGCGCCGACGACCTGCTGTATCGGCGACATCAGATAGAAGACGTACAGCAGGAACGCGACCAGCGTGCCCACGTCGACCGCGCCGGTCGCGACGCGGGCGCCGCCCACGGCGAGCACGGTGATGAAGGCGATCTGCATGGCGAGCCCCGCCGTGTTGCCCGCTGCGGCCGACCACTTGGCGGCGCGCACGCTCTGCCGCCACGACTCCTGCGCCGCCTCGTGCAGCGTCCGCTCCTCCCGGTGCTCCGCGCCGGACGCCTTCACCGTGCGCAGGGCGCCGAGGATCCGCTCCAGCGAGGCACCCATGACTCCGACCGCGTCCTGCGCCTGCCGGCTGGCCTGGTTGATGCGCGGCACGATGACCCCGAGGACCACGCCCGCGAGCAGGATCACGGCCAGGGTGACGCCCAGCAGCACGGCGTCCACCAGGCCCATCATCACCACCGTCGCGACGAGGGTGAGCCCGCCCGTGCCCAGTCCGACCAGCGAGTCGGTGGTGACCGCGCGCAGCAGCGTGGTGTCGGAGGTGATGCGGGCCATCAGGTCCCCGGGTTCGCTGCGGTCCACGGCCGTGATCCGCAGCCGCAGCAGATACGACGACAGGGTCCGCCGCGCGCCCAGCACCACCGACTCGGCGGTGCGCGTCAGCACGTACGAACCCAGCGCGCCCACCGCCGCGTTGGTCACCACCAGGGCCGACATCGCCAGCAGGGCGCCGGTGATGGCCCGGTCGCGGGACAGGTCGTCGATCAGGCCCCGCGCCACCAGCGGCAGCAGCAGCCCGGTCGCCCCGGTGACCAGGGAGAGCAGCGCACCGGTGAACAGGGACCAGCGGTGCGGCCGTACGTATCCGAGGAGCTGCCGCCACGGGGGTGTGGCGGTCTCGGTCTCTGCGATGCTCACGGCGCTCCCTCGGCGTCGGCGGAGCGTTCAGGCTACGTCGCCGCCGACCCGCGCGGCCTGCCCTTTTCGCAGGGAACAGACGGGCCGATCAGCGCTCCTTACCGATCGGTCGCGCGTAGGGTCGGAGAGGAACGGACCCCGGCCGACGAAGGAGTCAGCAGCATGGCCCAGGAAGTACGCGGCGTGATCGCCCCCGGCAAGGACGAGCCGGTGCGGATCGAGACGGTCGTGGTGCCCGACCCCGGCCCGGGCGAGGCCGTGGTGCAGGTGCAGGCCTGCGGGGTGTGCCACACCGACCTGCACTACAAGCAGGGCGGCATCAACGACGAGTTCCCGTTCCTGCTGGGCCATGAGGCCGCGGGCGTGGTCGAGGCGGTGGGCCCCGGCGTCACCGACGTCGAGCCCGGTGACTTCGTGATCCTCAACTGGCGTGCGGTGTGCGGGAAGTGCCGTGCCTGTCTGCGCGGGAGGCCCTGGTACTGCTTCGACACCCACAATGCGCAGCAGAAGATGACCCTCGCCTCCACCGGCCAGGAGCTGTCCCCGGCCCTCGGCATCGGCGCCTTCGCGGAGAAGACGTTGGTCGCGGCCGGGCAGTGCACCAAGGTCGACCCGGGCGTCGCCCCGCAGGTCGCCGGGCTGCTGGGCTGCGGTGTGATGGCCGGCATCGGCGCCGCGATCAACACCGGGAACGTCGGCCGGGGCGACTCGGTCGCCGTCATCGGGTGCGGCGGAGTCGGCGACGCGGCCATCGCCGGATCGCAGTTGGCCGGAGCGGCGACGATCATCGCCGTCGACATCGACGACCGCAAGCTTCGGACCGCTCGCTCCATGGGCGCCACCCACACCGTCAACTCGCGCGAGAACGACCCGGTCGAAGCGATCCGCCAACTCACCGGCGGCTTCGGCGCCGACGTCGTCATCGAGGCCGTCGGCCGCCCCGAGACGTACAAGCAGGCCTTCTACGCCCGTGACCTCGCGGGCACGGTCGTCCTCGTCGGCGTCCCCACACCCGAGATGAAGCTCGAACTGCCGCTGCTCGACGTCTTCGGCCGCGGCGGGTCCCTCAAGTCGAGCTGGTACGGCGACTGCCTGCCCTCCCGCGACTTCCCCATGCTGATCGACCTGCATCTGCAGGGGCGTCTGGACCTCGGCGCGTTCGTCACGCAGACGATCCAGCTCGACGAGGTGGAGAAGGCCTTCGAGCGGATGCACCACGGCGACGTGCTGCGCTCGGTGGTGGTGCTGTGATGACGACCCGCATCGAACACCTCGTCACCTCCGGCCAGTTCAGCCTCGACGGCGGCACCTGGGACGTCGACAACAACGTGTGGATCGTCGGCGACGACCACGAGGCGATCGTCATCGACGCCGCCCACGACGCCGACGCCATCGCCGAGGCCGTCGGGGACCGACGGCTCACCGCCATCGTGTGCACGCACGCCCACAACGACCACATCGACGCCGCCCCCGCGCTCGCCGAGCGCACCGGCGCCACCATCTGGCTGCACCACGACGACCTGCCGCTGTGGAAGCAGACCCACCCGGACCGCGAGCCGGACGCCTGGCTGGTCGACGGCCAGACGATCGAGGCCGGCGGCGCCGACCTCAGGGTCCTGCACACCCCGGGGCACGCGCCCGGTGCCGTCTGCCTCTACGACTCGGGACTGGGCACCGTCTTCACCGGCGACACCCTCTTCCAGGGCGGCCCCGGCGCCACCGGACGGTCCTTCTCGCACTTCCCGACGATCATCGACTCGATCCGCGACCGGCTGCTGAGCCTGCCGCCCGAGACGACCGTCCGCACCGGCCACGGCGACTCCACGACCATCGGAGCGGAGGCCCCGCAGCTTCAGGAATGGATCGCCCGGGGCCACTGACCGCGTGTCGCCGTAAAAGGCGACAGAAGATGTCCGGCATACCCGTGACCCTGGAGGCGACAAGCAGCCACGGTCACGGGAGGTCGGACATGTCAGCTCCGTTGCAGGACAAGGTCGCACTGGTCGCGGGGGCGACCCGGGGCGCGGGACGGGGGATCGCCGTGGAACTCGGCGCGGCCGGCGCCACCGTCTACGTCACCGGCCGCAGCACCCGCGCCCGCCGCTCGGAGTACGACCGGCCCGAGACCATCGAGGACACCGCCGACCTGGTCACCGCCGCCGGCGGCAGGGGCATCGCCGTCCCCACCGACCACCTCGACCGGGCGCAGGTCAAGGCGCTCGCGGACCGGATCGCGGACGAGCAGGGCCGCCTCGACGTCCTGGTCAACGACATCTGGGGCGGCGAGAAGCTCTTCGAGTGGGACACCCCCCTCTGGGAGCACGACCTCGACAACGGCCTACGTCTGCTGAGGCTCGCCGTCGAGACGCACGCCGTCACCGCCCACCACGTCCTGCCCCTGCTGCTGCGCAACCCCGGCGGCCTGGTCGTCGAGGTCACCGACGGCACCGCCGACTACAACGCCGGGAACTACCGCGTGAACTTCTTCTACGACCTCGCCAAGGCCTCCGTGCTGCGCATGGCCTTCGCCCTGGGCCACGAACTCGGCCCGCGCGGCGCCACCGCCGTCGCCCTCACCCCCGGTTGGCTGCGCTCGGAGCTGATGCTGGACGGCTTCGGGGTACGGGAGGAGAACTGGCGCGACGCCCTGGAGCGCGTCCCCCACTTCGCCATCTCGGAGACCCCGCACTACGTGGGCCGGGCCGTGGCCGCACTCGCCGCCGACGCGGACGTGGCGCGTTGGAACGGCCAGTCGCTGTCGAGCGGCGGACTCGCCCAGGTGTACGGCTTCACCGACCTCGACGGCAGCCGCCCGGACGCCTGGCGTTACCTCGTGGAGGTGCAGGACGCGGGGAAGCCCGCGGACGTCACCGGATACCGGTGAAGCCCGCCCGCCCCACCCGTGTCCGGTGAGGCGGACGGGCCCCGGCAGGCCTCACCGGCCTCTCTCGCTCACAGGCCCCTCTCGACGAAGCGGTCCAGCAGCGCGTCCAGCCCCGCCGCCAGCCCTTCCACACCGCCCCGCTCGGCCAGGGCGGGCGCGGTCGCACGCAGCCTCGGGAGCTCGTCCGACGGCATGCGGTACAGACCGAGCCGGAACGCCGGGTCCGGCTCCCTGGGGTTGTCCACCACGGCCCGCAGTTCCACCGACACGTACCCGAGGACCCAGGCGGTGAAGGCGCGCAGCACCGGGGCGGAACGCGTCTCGTCGAAACCGGCGTCCCACAGGACGCCGAGCACGCGTTCATGATCCCTGAGGACCGCCGGCGCCCTGCGCGCCAGCGGTACCTCGGTGAAGCGGGTGAAGATCAGCGGTGCCCCCTCCGGATGGTCGAGGCAGACCTGGTAGGTGATCCGGGCGATGCGGTGCAGTGCGGCCCGCCACTCGGCGCTCCCGGCTGCGGCGCCCGCTGCGCCTGCCGTGGCGTCCGTCCTCGTCGGCGCCCGGCCCTGCCCCCTTCACCATCATGGGTTTCGCCTGTCCGCTGCTTCGCGCGGTCCCGGGCCGCTCCATGAGGAATGTCACTGTTCCGTCCCAGCGCGGCCGACCGCACAACCGGAACCGGTCTCCGTCCGTCTAGCTGGCAGACATCACCGAACCGCTTTCGTGAAAGGGCAGGACCAGCCATGGGGGACGTACGCAGACGGAGCGCCGTCGCACTGGGGATCACCGGTCTGGTGGCACCGCTCACGCTCGCGCTCGGGGCCGCACCGGCCCAGGCGGCGAGCTGCACCACGCAGGCCGGCCCGTACCAGAAGAAGGTGGAGAAGTACCTCGGCCGTCCGGTCGACGGCAAGCAGTCCGCCGCCGACTGCAAGGCCATCAAGGCCTTCCAGACCAAGCACGGCATCACCCCGAACATCGGCTACGCCGGCTCCGTCACCTGGGGCGTGATGGACCTGATGCAGAAGCAGAAGGCCGTCGGGAAGACCCCCGACAAGGACGGCAAGTGCCCGGTGAACAAGGGCCGGATCGCCTGCGTGAACCTGACGCTCCAGCTCAGCTGGATCCAGGACGGCAACAAGCTCGTCTACGGCCCCGTCCCGGTCCGCACCGGCCGCGACGGGTACGAGACCCGCACCGGCCTGAAGAAGATCTACTGGCGCAACATCGACCACGTCTCTTCCATCTACGACGTGCCGATGCCCTACGCGCAGTTCTTCGACGGCGGCCAGGCCTTCCACTCGGTCGGCGTCAGCATGTGGAACCCGCCGGGCTCGCACGGCTGCACCAACATGACGAAGACCGACGCCAAGAAGTACTGGTCGCTGCTGAAGAAGGGCGACGACGTCTTCGTCTACGGCCGCAAGCCGGGCACCTGACACCGGGTACCCGGCTCGCGTCCGGTGGTGTCCCCTACTGGGGCGCGTCCCCGAAGTCCGGGATCTCCAGCCTGACCCCGCCCTGCCGCGCCGACTCGTGCGCGATGATGCCCGGCAGGGTGTAGCGGGCGGCCACCCACGCGTTCACCGACGGCAGCGTGCGGGAGTTGACGGCGGTCACGAAGTCGTCCACGAGGAAGTGGTGGCTGCCCTCGTGGCCGTTGTGGAGGTGGTCGAACTCCCTCGGCAGCCGCGCGCGGTCGTGCACGGGCGCCGAGCCGGAGGTGAAGGCGGCCCGCAACTCCGGCGCGATGTGCTGGAGCGACGGGTCGTCGGGCGCCATGGTGGGCTTGGGCTCCAGCAGTTCGCTGATGTCCTGCACCCCCTTCTTGTCCTGCCACAGGGCGACCGTGGCGAGCTGCTCCATGCTCGCCTCGGTGCCGAAGAAGCGGAACCGCGACTCCCGTATGTGTGAGGGGTAGCCGACCCGCCGGAACTCGTTCGTACGGAACGAGCCGCCGCCCGCCACCTCGAACAGCGCGGTGGCGTTGGAGACGTCGTTGCCGAACTGGCTGACGTCCTTGTCGAAGACGCCGTCGCCCCGGTCGTCGACGACACCGATCGCCGACACGCTCACCGCGTGGGTCTTCCAGGCGCCCAGCACCCCGCCGACCGCGTGCGTCGGGTACAGCAGCGGGGGATAGCTGGCGGTCGCCTTCCAGTTCTCGCCGCCGCTGTACTGGTAGGCCTCGTAGAACCCCAGGTCCATGTCGTGGACGTAGTCGCCCTCGGCGTAGAAGAGCCGCCCGAAGGCGCCTTCCGCGATCTGGTTGCGGGCGTGGACGGTCGCCGGGTTGTACTCGCTGGTCTCGCCCATCATGTAGGTCAGCCCGGTGGCCTTGACCGCGTCGATGATCGCCGCGATCTCCTTTGTGCTGATGGCCATCGGGACGGCGGAGTACACGTGCTTGCCGGCGTTCAGGCCCTGGAGCACCAGCGGCCCGTGCGTCCAGCGCTGGGTGAAGATGGCGACCGCGTCGACGTCCTCCGACTCCAGCATGGCCTGGTAGGACGGGAAGGTGCCCGCCAGTCCCTGGGCGGAGGCGAGATGTGCGGCCCGCTCGGGCAGCAGGTCGGTGACGTAGACGTCGCCGACACCGGGGTGGGCCTGGAACAGGGTGGCGAACTGGCCCGAGAACTGTCCGGCGCCGACGATGCCGATGGAGAACGTCATGTGAGGCGTGCCCTTCACTGGTGGGGGATCACTGCGAGAGGATCAGGTTGATCTGTTCATTGGTCTGGTCGAGGCTGCTCACGGGCTTGCCGTTGCCGTAGATGTCCTCCATCGCGGGCGCCATCAAGGCCGTCATGTCCGCCGAGTAGCTGGCGATCGGATAGGAGAAGGTCCGGAAGCGCTTCTCGCCGGCCACGGGCTCGGTGAACGCCGAGACGTCGATGCCCTTCTTCCGGTACGCGGCGACGGCCGCCTCGGTCCCGGCCGGGGTGGCGGGGAAGACGACCCCGGACTTGCCGACGACGCTCTGGCAGCGGTCCGAGGCCAGGTAGGCCACCCATGTGCGGGCGCCCGCCTTGTTCTTGGACGCCTTGGTGATGGAGTCGGCGAGGCCGTTCATCATCGTGGCGCGCTTGCCGGTCGGGCCGGTCGGCGTCACGGCGGTCTTGATGTCCTTGCCCTTGAAGCCGGCGTAGGTGGAGATCATCCAGGCCCCGTCGAACGCGGTGGCGGCCTTTCCCGCCGCGATCTGTGTGTTCTGCTGGTTGGACTGGACGTTGTAGTCCGACAGGGGCGGCATGTAGCCCTTCTTCGCCAGCCCGAAGTACCACTGGACGACCGACTGGAAGGTCTTGCTGTCGTACTGGTACTTCGTGCCCCAGCGCGGCTTGTCGAGGTAGCTCCACCCGGCGGAGGCGGCGAAGTTGCTCCACTGGGTCTGGCCGTCACCGAACCCGCCGCCGCCCGTGGCCAGGCCGTACACCGTGACGTTGTTCTTGTCGAAGCCCGGCTCGTCGCCCCGCTTGCCGTTCCTGTCGACGGTGAGACGGGCGATGGCCTTCTCGAAGGTGCCGCCGTCCTTCGGGTTCCAGGACAGGCTGTTCAGCTGCTCGGCGGTGAGGCCGGCGTCCTTCGCCAGCTTCTCGTTGTAGAACAGCGCGACGGTGTCCCAGTCCTTGGGAGCGCCGTAGCGGTGGCCGTCCTGGCCGACCCAGTTGGCGGCGAGGCCCGGCTGGTAGTCGGAGTCCTCGATGCCGAGGCCGTCGAGCGGTTCGAGGACCTTCAGGTCGGCGAACTGGCCGAAGTTCTGGATGTGGTCGGTGAACACGTCCGGCGCGGTGCCCGCGATGAACCCGGCGGTGAGCTTGGTCCAGTAGTCGCTCCAGCCCAACTGCGTGATCTTCACCCTCAGTCCGGGGTTCTCCTTCTCGAACCCCTTCGCGCACGCCTGGTAGGCGGGCAGCTGGTTGGCGTCCCACAGCCAGTACGTGACCGTGTTCGCGGAGGATCCGGCGGCGCCTTGCTGCGCGCATCCGCTGACCAGGGACAGCGCCAGCGCTCCGGTCGCCGCGACGAGCGGACGAAGTCGAATTCGCATCACGGTCCCCTTACTTGATTCCGGTGAAGCCGATGGAGCTGACGATGCGACGGGCGAAGCAGGCGAACAGCACCAGCATCGGCAGCGCGGCGATCAGCGTCGCGGCCATGAGCCCGGACCAGTCGACGCCGGTCGCGGGGGTCTGCGCCCGGAAGACCGCGAGCGCCACGGTCAGCACCCGCGAGCTGTCGCTGTAGGAGACCATCAGCGGCCAGAAGTAGTCGTTCCAGGAGGTGATGTACGTCAGCACGCCCAGCGTGATGATCGGCGTGGACGCCATCGGCAGGACCACCCGGAAGAAGATTTTGACCTTCCCGGCGCCGTCGAGCAGCGCTGCCTCCTCGACCTCTTTGGGGATGTTCATGAAGAACTGGCGGAGGAAGAACACCGCGAACGGCGTCATGAACATGGTGGGCAGCGCGATGCCGAGGAGCGTGTCGATCAGGTGCAGTTGCTTGATCAGTACGAAGTTCGGCAGCAGGGTGAAGACGGCCGGCACCATCATCCCGGCCAGGAACAGCCCGAACACCTTGTCCCGGCCCCGCCAGCGCAGCCGCGAGAAGGCGTAGGCGGCCATCGCGCTGAAGAAGATCTGACAGCCGGTGATCAGGGTCGAGACCAGCACCGAGTTGAGCAGGTAGCGCCAGAAGTCCAGTCCGCCGCCCGCGCCGCCCTGCGCGACGGCCTCCTCGGCCGACTGCAGCCCCAGGGCGCGTTGGAAGCCGCTGGTGGTCAGGTCGACCGGCAGCGGATTGGTCGGGTCGGCGCTCAGGCCCGCGTTCGTGGAGAGCGCGGTGCGCAGGATCCAGTAGAACGGCAGCAGGGTGATGAGGACGATCAGCCCCATCACGGTCCAGGCGGCGGCCCGCCCGAAGGGGAACCTGCGCCGGACCGGCCGCAGGGTCGTCGGCGGTGTTGTCGTCACGGTGGCCATGGCGGTGTCTCCCTTCTCAGCCGAGGTCGGTCCGGCCGGCCCGGGTGAGCCGGTACTGGAGGACGGTGATCGCGCTCAGCACGACCAGCAGGGCGACGGACATGGCCGAGGCGTAGCCGAACTGGAAACGGCCGAACGCCGAGCCGTAGATGTAGTACTGCAGGACGTTGGTCGCGTTCGCCGGGCCGCCCGCGGTGGTCACGGCCACGGTGTCGAAGACCTGGAACGACCCGATGACCGTCATGATCAGCACGACCGCGAGCACCGGCCGCAGCAGCGGCATGGTGATCCGCCAGAACATCCGCCACTCGCTCGCGCCGTCCACCCGGGCCGCCTCGTACATGTCGTTCGGGATGGCCTGCAGTCCGGCGAACAGCAGCAGGGCGGTGTACCCCACGTGCCGCCACACGTTGATGAGCGCGATCGTCGGGATCGCCCAGGTCTCGTCGGCGAGGAACGGGATGCGGTCCACACCGAGGCCGCTGATGATCTCGTTGCCGATGCCGAGCTGGGTGTCGAGGATCCACAGCCAGACCAGACCGGCGACGACGTTCGACATCAGATACGGCGTCAGCACGATCCCGCGCAGCATCGCCGACTGGGTCAGTCGCTGGAGCAGGACGGCGATGGCGAGCGCCGCGACCGTCTGGACGCCGATGTTGATGAAGACGTACTCGACGGTGACCCACAGGGAGTCCCAGAAGATGGGGTCGTTGACCATGCGGACGTAGTTGTCCAGGCCCACCCACTCCGCCGGTGTCAGCAGGTTGAAGCGGGTGAAGCTCAGGGAGATGCCCCGGAGCGTCGGCCAGAGCAGGAAGACCAGGAAACCGAGCAGGGCCGGTGCGATGAACAGCGCGGCCAGCCGCCCGTCCCCCCGGTCCTCGCCGGACACCCCCTGCTCTGTCCCGGTCCTGCTGTGGGCCTCCGCCGCGCCGCCCGTGGGCAGACGTGAAGGAGGACTGCTGGAGGCGATGGTCATCGGGAGACTCCCTCGCTGCGGCGGCTCGTCCTCTGGCGGTACTTACTTTTGGTGCGAAACAATTGATGCGTCAAGAGGCGGGCAAACATCTTTTCCCATGAACCTTCATCGGCCTAGAGTGGACATGTTGGTTTCAGTGCAAAAGAAATGGGTGAGGGGAGTCGGACCGCCATGACCGACGGCACCGCCGGCTGGCTGCCGCTGAGCGCGGGCGAGCGCTCCGTGGCGATCGAAGTGCTCGTCCACGGCCCGCTGTCGCGCACGGAGCTCGCCCGCAGGCTGGGCCTGTCGGCCGGCAGTCTCACCCGGCTGACCAAGCCCCTGATCGAGTCGGGCCTGCTGGTCGAGGTACCCGAGGCGGGAGTGCCCGCGGAGACGCGCCAGGGCCGCCCCTCCCAGCCGCTGGACGTCGTCGCCGACTCCGGCTTCTTCCTCGGCTTCAAGATCACCGAGGACACGGTCTACGGCGTCGTCACCACGCTGCGCAGCCATATCGTCGCCCGCCACGACCGCCCGCTCACCACCCACGACCCCGCCGAAGTCGCCGACGTGCTGGCCGAGATGACCGCCGAACTGGCCGAGAGCCGCCCCCGCCTCGCCGGGATCGGCATCGGGGTCGGCGGGTTCGTCCAGGACCGCGCCGTGGTCGGCGAGTCCCCTTTCCTGCTGTGGCGGGACGTCCCCCTGGCCGACCTGGTCGAGGGGCGCACCGGGCTGCCGGTCGTCGTCGAGAACGACGTCGCCGCCCTGGTGGAGGCCGAGACGTGGTTCGGCGCCGGACGGGGCCTGGACCGCTTCGTCGTCCTCACCATCGGCGCCGGTCTCGGCTACGGGCTCGTCCTGGGCGGCAAGCGGGTGCCCTTCGCGGAGGAGGACCGCGGTTTCGGCAGGCACTGGATCGTCGATTCCAACGGGCCGCTCACCCCGGACGGCAGGCGCGGCAGCGCCGTCTCGCTGCTGACCATCCCCAGCATCCGCTACCAGATCCGGGCCGCCACCGGCGATGACCGCACCTACGAGGAGATCCTCGCCCTGGCCGCCGCGGGGGACCCGATGCCCGCCCGGGTCGTCGACGAGGCCGCGCGTGCCCTGGGGACGCTCGTCGCACAGATCTCCAACTTCGTGATGCCACAGAAGATCCTGCTCGCGGGGGAGGGGGTCGGGCTGATGGACGTGGCCGGGAAGACGGTCGAGGAGACGGTCCGTGACCTGCGGCACCCACTGGCCGCCCCGGTCGGCCTGGAGACGAAGGTGTCCGACTTCCACGACTGGGCCCGTGGCGCGGCCGTGTTGGCCATCAAGGTGCTGGTGCTGGGGTCGGCCGAAGCGTGAACGACGGCGAACGTCCGGGTGGCGAAAGGTACTCACAGGTGGCTGATGTGAACAGCCTCACGTTTACCGGGAGATGGACGTGATCAGTAACACTGTCCGAAATGACCGTTCAGTTCATCATTACTCACATCGCCTTCACGTGCGGCGACGTATGCTTCACAGCATGTCCACCACTGTTGAATCATCATCCGAGCGATCGGCTGACGAGGTCAACCAGGAGATCCGCGCGCTGTGGCGCCGGTCGGGCGGGACACTGAGCGTCGAGCAGCGTGAGGAATACCAGCGGCTCGTCCTGGAGTGGGCCTGCGCGGCCCCGCAAACGGCGCCCGCGGCCTGACCTACGTCCCGGCCCGCCGCCGCATCGGACCCTCGTCGAAGGGCACCCCGGATCCAACGGGTGCCCTTCTCGCACTTTCCTCGGCCGTCGTCCACGGCATCGTCGTCCCCCAAGCTCTCGGCTCGGGGGACGACGATGCCGTGGTGCCCTGTCGGTGCTGTGCGGGGTCCTCGTCCTCGTGCCGGACGCGCACGGCACCCCCGGTCATCCCCAAGTGGCCGAGTAGTACTGCCGATACGCCTTGCGGTCCTGCTCCGTGCGAATCCACCGGGTCGCCACCAGGGCGACGAGGCTGCCCCCGATGACGAGCATGCCGGGGCCGACGTTGCGCGGGTCGGTGAGACGGCTCAGCAGCGTCGACACGTCCGTGCCCGTGATGGGCGCCGACGAACCCGGCGACGCCGCGCCCTGCGACGCCGACGGCGCGGGAGCGGCACCCGTGCCGCCGGACGACTTCGCCACGATCAGCTTGACCCCGAGCTCGGTCAGCGCCTTCGTCACCGGCTGGAAGAACGTCGTACCACCCGCCTTGCAGTCCCCGCTGCCACCCGACGTCACGCCGAGCGCGACGCCGTCGGCGAACATCGGGCCTCCGCTGTCGCCCGGTTCGGCGCAGACATTCGTCTCGATGAGGCCGGTGACCGTGCCCTCGGGGTAGTTGACCGTCGCGTTGAGCGCGGTCACCTCGCCCCCGCGCAGCCCGCTGGTGCTGCCGCTGCGGAAGATCTTCTGTCCGACCTCCGCGTCGGCGACGCCCGTGATGCGCACGCCCTTGCCGTCGCCGACCGCGACGACGTCCGCGCCCTTGCCCGCACGGCCGCCGTCGTACTTCACCAGGGAGTAGTCGTCGCCGGGGAAGCTCCCCTTGAGCGACGTGCCGACCTGGTCCCGGCCGCGGTCGTCGGCGAACCAGACGGAACCGTCGGGCCCGCAGTGGCCGGCCGTGAGGATGAAGTCGCTCTTGCCGTCGGTCACGTTGAACCCCGCCGAACAGCGCCCGGCGGTCGACAGGATGGGCTGCGCGCCGTTGACCCGCGTCGTGAACGTGCCCTCGGAGCGCTCCATGCGCACGAACGATCCGATGCCCTCGGCGACCTCCGTCATCCGGGACCAGTCGGAGGAGGAGACGGTGCTGTCGCCCCGCACCACCACCTGGTTGCTCTTGTAGTCCATGGCCCACGAGGTTCCGGACACCCGGGGCGCCGAACGCAGCGTCGCCGCGGCGGACTTGAGGTCGCTCATGCTGTGTTCGACCATCTTGGCCTGCGCGCCGGCCCGCTTCACCTCGGCCGCCGCCTTGTCGTCGGTGACCGCGACGACCGGCCGCCCGGCCTTGTCGACCCAGCTGCCGGCGGTGCGGGAGTTCCCCAGCCGGGACACGAGATCGTTGCCCTCACCGGTCGCAGGTGGCGCGGTGAACGGGACGCCGATGGACGGGGCCGGTGGCTCGCTCGCCACGGCGTTGGTGACCATCGCTCCTCCGAGGAGGATTCCGCCGACGGCCGCCAGCCGTGTCACTCGCCGGACGACCCGTCGTCGTGCGTGCCTCATGCATGGCTCCCGAACCCGAACATCACGATGTGAACACCGCGGGGCCCTCCTTGAGTTGAGTGCCCTTCACCCATACGGAGCTCAGCCGTGCCGCGTTCAGCGCACCGGTGATCTCTTCGGTCTCACCCGGCGACCGGGGCCGCGAGCAGGGCCCCGCTGCGCGCGTCGCCCCACACCGAGCCGGGATCGACGTAGGGCCGCAGCAGGGCGGTGAGCGCCGGGTCACCGCGGCCGTTGAGTTCGTCGGAGGCGATCTTGCGGGCGATCCCGGCGAGGAAGTCCGCCACCTGCACCCGCGCGTCGTCCCGCGCGACGACGAGCCGTACCCCCACCAGGCCGACCCCGGCCCGCCGGGCCGTTCCCTCGATCCACGCGATGCGGTCCGGCGTCAGCATGTTCTGCCGGTCGTGCACGAGGTGGACCGGCCGCCCGTCGCGGCTCCAGAGCGCCGCCGTCGCCACGATCGCCGGAAGCAGCGGGTTGAGCAACGGGATCAGCGGCGGCCCGGCCAGGACCCCCTCCCGGTAGGAGACCGCGCGGGGCCGGGTCCCGGCGAGCCGCTCCAGGATCCCGGCCGTGTCCGTCCGCGGGTGCGTTCGGCGCAGGGCGTCCACCGTGTCGTAGAAGGCGTCCACCGGGTCCCCCTCGTGACGGACCCGCAGCAGCTGGTTGGCCGCCTCCAGGAACGCCCGCCAGCCGTCGTCCCCGAAGGCCGGGCGCCCCGCGCGGAACAGGACGGCCGCCTCCGCCGCGTCGTCCAGGAGCAGGCCGAGGGTCCGGTCCACCACGAAGAACGCCTTCTCCATGAGGTGCACCCGGGCCCGCCCGTGGATCGGCCCCCGCGGCGCGAGCAGCCACTCCAGCACCGCGCGGTGCTTCTCCCGCAGCAGGTGGTTCGCCTTGTACTCCTCGGCGGGCGACCGGATCCGGTCCCGGATCTCCCGTACCGTCGCCGCGGCCGACGCCACGGACAGGGACACGCCGGCGTGCGCGAACACGTCCGTGTTCCCGCCGGTGAGGTTCTCTCCGTCCGACCCCGACTCGTCGCAGGCGATTTCCAGGAACGCGCCCGACGCCCCGCCCCGCTCCCCGCCCACAAGATTCCCGCTCACCGCACAGCCCCCTATCGTGTGCCCATGACCAGGATCCCGCACGAGACGTCCGGTGAACCGAATCCCCTGCAAGCCCTCACCCTCGACCGGCTCCGGCAGCGCACCAGCATGAAGTGGCGCACCTACCCGGAGGACGTGCTGCCGCTGTGGGTGGCCGAGATGGACGTGCCGCTCGCCGATCCCGTCGTGTGCGCCGTCACCGACGCACTCCACCTCGGCGACACCGGCTACCCGGCCGGCACCGCCTACGCGCAGGCCCTGGCCGCCTTCGCCGGGAAGCGGTGGGGATGGAGCGGACTCGCGGTGGAACGCACCGCGATCGTGCCCGACGTCATGCTGGGCGTCGTCGAGATGATCAAGCTGGTCACCGGCCCCGGCGACACGGTGGTCGTGAACTCGCCCGTGTACCCGCCGTTCCACATGTTCCTCGAGCACATGGACCGAAGGGTCGCCGAGGCTCCGCTCGGGGCGGACGGGCGCCTGGACCTCGCTGTTCTGGAGGAGACCTTCCGGCAGGCCGTGGCCAATGGGCGGCGGGCCGCCCACCTGCTGTGCAGCCCCCACAACCCGACCGGGACCGTGCACACCGCCGAGGAGCTGTCCGCCCTCGCCGGGCTCGCCGAGCGGTACGGCGTGCGCGTCGTCGCCGACGAGATCCACGCCCCGCTCGTGCTCGGCGACGCCGTCTTCGTGCCGTATCTGAGCGTGCCGGGCGCCGAGCGCGGCCTGTCGCTGATGTCGGCCTCGAAGGGCTGGAACCTGCCCGGGCTCAAGGCCGCCCTCGCGATCGCCGGGCCGCAGGCCGCCGCCGACCTGGAGCGGATGCCCGAGGAGGTCGGGCACGGCCCGAGCCATGTCGCCGTCATCGCCCACACCGCCGCCCTGCGCGACGGCGTCACGTGGCTCGACGCCCTCCTGACCGGTCTCGAGGGCAACCGGCGGCTGCTCGCCGACCTGCTGGCCGAACACCTGCCGGCGATCCGCTACCGGCCGGGCGACGCCACCTACCTGGCCTGGCTCGACTGCCGCGCCCTCGATCTCGGTGACGACCCGGCCGAGGTCTTCCTGAAACGCGGTCGGGTCGCCCTCAGCTCCGGCCTTCCGTTCGGCACCGGCGGCACCGGCCACGTCCGCCTCAACCTGGGGACCTCGCGGGAGGTGCTCACGGAGGGAGTACGGAGAATGGCGGCGGCGCTGCGCTGAACCCGCGGGCACGCTCGTAGACTTCCCGCCATGGACGACAGGACGCTGGACGCACTCGGCGCGGGCAAGTACCTGCTGGTCACCAGCTACCGCAAGAACGGCACACCGGTCGCCACCCCGGTCTGGGTGGTACGCGACGGGGACGCGCTCGGCGTGTGGACGCCCGCCGACTCCTGGAAGGTGAAGCGGATCCGCAACCGCGCCGACGTGCTCGTCGGCCCCTGCGACCTGCGCGGCAACCCCACCGGCGACCAGGTGCCCGCGACGGCGGAGATCTGCGACGCGGCCACCACCGCCCGCTACCGGCAGCTGATCGGCCGCAAGTACGGCCTGACGGGCCGGCTGACCCTGCTCGGCAGCCGGCTGCGCCGGGGCGTGGACGGCACCGTGGGCATCCGCATCACCCGCTGAGGTTCGGCAAGCGCTTTCGCTCGCGGGGGAGTGGGGACCGGGCCCACGGGAAAGGGCATCTGCCATGAGCCGAACTCCCGTCCTGCGCGCAGCCGTCGTCGGCACCGGTCACCGGGCCCAGCTGTTCACCCGAGGCCTCGCCGAACGCCCCGGCCATGTCGTGGCCGCGCTGTGCGACCCCAGCCCGACCCGGATGGCCTTCCACAACCGGCTGCTGGCCGAGACCGGCGCACCGGCCGCCACCCCGTGGGAGCCCGACCGCTTCACCGACCTGCTCGCCGCGGAGGGCATCGATGAGGTCGTGGTCACCACCGTCGACGCCGAGCACGACCGCTACATCGTCCCCGCGCTGAAGGCGGGCTGCCGGGTGGTCACCGAGAAGCCGATGACCGTCGACGCCGGGCGCTGCGCCCGCATCCTCGACACCGTCCGCGAGACCGGCAACTCCCTGACCGTCGCCTTCAACTACCGCTTCAACCCCGTGCACGAGAAGGTCCGCGCCCTGCTCGCCGACGGTGCGATCGGCGAGGTGCTGTCGGTCCACTTCGAGTGGCTGCTCGACGTACGGCACGGGGCCGACTACTTCCGCCGCTGGCACCGCGAGAAGCGGCACAGCGGCGGCCTGATGGTGCACAAGTCCTCGCACCACTTCGACCTGGTGAACTGGTGGCTCGCCGACGAGCCCCGGGAGGCCTTCGGCTACGGGCGGCTCGGCTTCTACGGCCGTGAGGCGGGGGAGCGGCACGGACTGCGCCGGGACTACGACCGTGCCCACGGCGCCGAGCGGGCCGCCGACGACCCCTTCGCCCTGGACCTCGCGGCCGACGCCACCCTGCGCGCCCTCTACCTGGACGCCGAACGCGACGACGGCTACCTGCGCGACCGCAATGTCTTCGACGGGCCGGTCACCATCGAGGACGACATGTCCGTCCTGGTGCGCTATGCGCGCGGCGCGACGATGACGTACCACCTGACCGCCTACTCCCCCTGGGAGGGCTACCGGGTGATGGTCAACGGCAGCGCGGGCCGGCTGGAACTGGAGGTCGAGGAGAGTCGCTGGCAGCCGCCGCTGAGCCGGATCACCTCGTCGGTGGGCGCGGTGCACGGCGACACGGCGGCCGAGCACGGGGGCGGTGCCCGCCTCACCCTGCGCCCGCTGTGGCAGCCCCCGGTGGACGTGCCGCTCGCGGTCGCCCACGCTGCCCACGGCGGCGGCGATCCGCGCATGCTCGACGCGCTGTTCGGACCCGTCGGTCCCACCGCCCCGGCGGACACCGGTGCCGCGACCCGTCGCACGGCCACCGAACGCGACGGGGCGCTCGCCCTCGCGGTGGGGCTGGCGGCGAACCGGAGCTTCGAGACCGGACGGCCCGTGCGCACCGAGGAGCTGATCGCCCGCTGAGGGCGCGTCAGCTCCAGGCGCGGTACGGCTCGTCCAGCAGCTGGAAGACCGGCTCGCCCCGTACCGGGTCCTTGGCCGTGGACAGCCGTACCCGGTCCCCGCTGTGGATGCCGATCGGCGGGCCCATCACCCGGCCGCGCACCACGAACCCCTCGGACATCTCTATCTGCGACACGTTGCGCGCCGCGGGGGTGTTGCGGTGCACGACGGTGGAGTGGCGCACCGTGCCCGTGCCCTCGGCGCGCTCCGTGCGCAGCTCGCTGCCCCGGCAGACCGGACACAGCAGCCGGTGGTACATGGCGGTGCCGCACCAGGTGCAGCGCTGGAAGAGGATGGCCTCCGAGTTCTGGCCCCTCGGGTCCAGCAGACCCGTCGCGGAGCCGGCGGCCTGCTGAGTGACGCTTCCTGAGTGGTACACGCTGGTCAACTCCCTGCACTCGGCCGGAATCCGCGCACGCGATCACCCGCGCACACGTGTGCGCGGTTCGCCGTGCCACCGTGCACGCAGCACAGAGTATGGCACTCAGTGCCACTCGTAAAGGCACTCCGTACCCTCAATGTGCGGAGCCCTCAGTCCCGCCCCAGCGTCGTCTCGATCTCCTGCACGACCCGCCACAGCGGTGCCCCGCGCCGCGACACGACGATCACCACGTCCTCCGGCTGCTCCACGGCGGGCGGCAGCGGCACGCCGCCGAACGCCGACTGCACGTAGTCCAGCGCGTGGCCCACCGCCGCGCTCGCCTCGCCCCGCCCGTCCGAACGCAGCCAGCAACGCAGCGCGTTGTTGTGCGCCGCGACCACCGCCGCCGCGATCACGTCGGCCTGCAGCGTGCCGTCCCGGCGGGCGGCGAAGCGCCGGCGCAGGTACTCGGCGAGGGCCCGCTCGTAGCGCCACACCACCGACAGCTCGTAGGCCCGCAGCCCCGGCACCTGCTTGGTGAGGCGGTAGCGCTGCACCGAGAACGCCGGGTTCTCGGCGTACATGCGCAGCACGAGCCGGGCCGCGTCGCAGACCCGCCGCACGGGTTCGTCGTCGTCGGAGCTGTCGGCCAGGAACGCCGTCATGTCGGCGAGGCACCGCTCGTGGTCCGGGAAGACCACGTCCTCCTTGGAGGGGAAGTAGCGGAAGAACGAGCGCCGTCCGACACCGGCGAGCGCCACGATGTCGTCGACGGTGGTCTGCTCGTACCCCCGCTCCGGGAACAGCTGGAAGGCCGCCGCCACCAGGGCGTCCCGGATGGGCGGCTTCCCGGTGCCGGCCTCGGCTTTCTCGGAGCTCATGAGCGCGAACGTAGCACTCGTGGGACCACCGGTGGCACTCAGTGCACTCGTAGGGAGGTACTGAGTGCTCTGCCTGCCGGACCGGCCGGGCTCTGAACCCCGGACGCGCCCGCCGCGTATGTAGCGGCAGGACGATCCTCGAAGGACGGGCGCCCCCCCCGGGCCCGGACGAAGGAGAGCAGCGTGTCGACACCGTCCGAGCCCCGGCCGCCGCACGACGGCCCGGCCCTCGAACCCATCCGCGTCCTGCGGCCCCGCCGCACCGACGCGCTCGCGGAGCTGATGCGGGAGTTCCAGCAGGAGACCGGCCGCGACCCCGGCCGGCAGGAGACCGGCCGTGAATCCGGCGGCCACGGGTCCGGCCGCGGCCCCGGCGGCTACGAGTCCGTCGCGCTGCCGGGACCGCCGGCCGGTTCCGAGGCCCTGACGCAGGAGCTCCCGCCCGTCGCCCGCGAGACCCGCCGGCCCACCCGAGCCGTCCCCCCGGGAGCCCGGGCTGCGCCGCGCCGCCGTCGCGGTTGCCGTCCTGGCCGCCGCGGTGATCGGCTTCGGCGGTGCGCTCCTGCTGCACGGCGAGCACAAGGACGCCGGCGCCGCGCCCGCGCCCGGTCCGCCCCGGACCGCCCCCTCCACCCCCGACCCCACTCCCACCCCGCCCGGCCCGGCCGTCCCCGCACCCGTGGACCCCGACGGCGCGGGCACGCTGCGCGAGGGGGCCAGCGGCCCCGAGGTGACCGAGCTCCAGCAACGTCTCCTGGACATCCCGGACGTCTACCGGGACGGCTCCACCAGCGGCAACTACGACTCCACCCTCACGGCCGCGGTCGCCCGCTTCCAGCTCTGGTACGGCATCCGCGGCGACGAGACCGGCGTCTACGGCAACGACACCCGGGCCGCCCTGGAGTCCCGGACGGCGGCGGGCGCGAGCTGATGTGTGACCATGGCCGGCATGGACGAGTTCGTCGACCGGCTGAACCCCGAGATGTCCGTGGTCACGGCCGCCGCGGGCGGTGAACGGGCGGGCTGTCTGGTCGGGTTCGCCTCGCAGTGCTCGCTGCGGCCCGTGCGGTTCGTGGTGTGGCTGTCCGAGCTCAACCACACCTTCCGGGTGGCGCGGAACGCGGACGTCCTCGCCGTGCACCTGCTCGGCCGCGAACAGCGCGCCCTGGCCGAGCTGTTCGGGGGGCGGACCGGCGCCCGGACCGACAAGTTCCAGGACGTCCGGCTACGGGAGGCCTACGGCGGGGCCCTCGTCCTGGAGGAGGCGGCGGCCTGGTTCGTCGGCCGGATCGTGACGTGCGCCGGCGGCGGCGACCACATCGGTTTCGTCCTCGACCCGGTCGAGTGGGGCGGACATGGTGCGCGCGACACGCCGTTGCTGCGCATGTCCGACGCCGTCACCATCCACCCGGGCCACCCGGTCGACTGACGTCCCACCCTCTCCGTCGAACGCCGGGCAACGGCTGGGAAAAGCGGCGGATCGTCGGGGCCGATCGGCGTCACCCTGGGCGTGGGCGACGCGCGGGGCGCCCGAACCGCCACGAACCGAAGGCCACGCCCGTGAACGGCTCCCGCATCCCCGGCCTGGTGCTGCCCACCCTGTTCCTGCTGGCCTCGCTCGTGGGGCTGTGGTGGTACTGGCGTCACCGCGGTGACTTGTGACCCGCTGCCCCCTACCGGTCCTGAATGCCACGCGCGACGCGAGTCATGCCCGCCGGCTCACGGTTGCCGGTTCGCCTCGGCCAGGGCCTGGGTGACCGCCCGGACGCTGCGGGCGATGTGCTGGAGCTGCATGACCTCGGCCGCGTACAGCTTGATCGTGTGCTCGATGACCCCCTCGTGCAGGCCGAGTCCGGGCAGGTCGGCGCGGGCCGTCTGCAGGGCGGTGCGGGCGACCCGGATCTCGTTCTGGACCTGGATCTGGGCGTGCCGGGCGAGCAGGACGGGGTGGCGGATGAACACGGGGTATCCGGCGTAACGCGTGGGCACCAGCTCGCGCAGCCACTTGGCCGCAGAGCGTTCCCAGTCGTGGCTCCCGGGGGTCTTGACCTGGCAGGGCCAGTCCGGGCTGATGCGCGTGGTCGTCAGGGGCATGATCATCGCTCTCGGGTGTGCGGCGTCGCGTGGGTGGACGACGGGTCGGGGCGGCCCCGGCCTAGGGGATGGCCGGGGCCGCCACGAACACCCGGGACCCGGAGTGGGTAGGACCCGGCCCCACGGGTGCGGAACGGATCCGGAACTACCGGGTCGCGATCCGTGAGCAGTATTTATATATGCCATCCGGTTTGCAAGGAGCATGAAAACATTCATGCGCGCTTTGTTGCGGATGGTCTCCATGTGAGGTCCCCGCGCGAGGTCCGCACGGGCGGTCCACCTGGGCCCGCCCGCGTGGGCGCCCTCCTCCGCGTGCGGTCCGGACGTGCCGCTCAGCCCCTGACGCTCAGTCCCTGACGCTCAGTCCCTGAGGAAGAACTGGTGCTGGTCGGCGACCTGTTCGTACTCCTCCAGCCGCGCCTGCGTCCGCTCCGGATCCGCGTCCGTCATGGCCTGCAGCAGCGCCGAGCACATCACGCCCGGGGCCGCGTAGGAGTCGAAGACCAGGCGCGACCCGGTCCCGAGGGCGAAGACGACGTCGGCCTCGTCCGCGAGCGGCCCGAGCGCCAGGTCGGTGATCAGGGCGACCTTGAGCCCGGCGCCCCGCGCCACCCGCACGGCCGTCAGGGTCTCCTGGGCGTGCCGGGGCATGGAGAACGCCAGCACCCACGTACCTCCCGCCTCACGCGACTGCAGCAGCGCGTCGTAGGCGACGCTGCCGCCCCGGGTCACCAGCCGTACGTCCGGATGGATCCGGCGGGCGGCGTAGGCGAAGTACTCGGCGAGTGAGACGGAGATGCGCAGCCCGAGGACCGTCAGCGGCGCGGACGAGGAGAGCTTACGGCCGACGTCGATGACCAGGTTCGGGTCGGCCAGGTCCCGCCGCAGGTTCTCCAGGTTCTCGATCTCGGCGTCGACCGCCGCCTGGAGTTCGTTGCCGTGCGTCTCCTCGGCCGGGCCGACGGCGAGGGTGCTCAGCGCGATCGACTGGAGCTTCTCCCGCAGCGCCGGGTAACCGGTGAAGCCGACCGCCGAGGCGAACCGCGTCACCGAGGGCTGGCTCACCCCGACCCGGTCCGCGAGATCCGTGATCGACAGGAACGCCGCCTCGGTGATGTGCTCGATCAGGTACTGCGCGATGCGCCGCTGCCCCGGGGACAGCCGGGGCCGGTCGAAGAGCGATCTGAGCTGGGCGGACGGGGAGACCTCCGCCTCGGGGGCGGCCTTCCCCGAGGTGATCGCGGATGCCTGTGCGCGTGCCTGCTGCGGCGATGGCACCGGTGCGCCTCCTTCGTCTCCCACGGACGTTCAACATAGCTCACGCACCGTAGTGACCAGGGCTTCTCAAGGCAGCATGAGCTGCCCCGCGCGGGGATACCCGTACGCCGGGCGGGAACCCGCCGCCGCACACCACCCCCGAGAGGAGCCCCCGCCATGACCGTCCCGGAGGAGAACCGGCTCAAGACGGAGAACACCGACGACCTGCTGGACCACAGGGACGAGAACCGCCCCCGTCCGCCGGGCGGGACCGGCCGCACGATGCGCGAGGCCCTGGAGGAGGCCGAGGTGCGCCCCGACGACTACGACGACCGCTAGGGCACCCCCGGCAACCCCGACCGAACCGACGACGCTTCCGGCAGGAGAGACGGCATGAGCGCGCTGAGTGCGCTGGAACGGACCCTGGAGAACCGATGGGACGCGCTGTGGGCGCGGCTGCGCGACAAGGAACCGGTCGAGGTCCTCGACGCCCTGCAACGCGAGTGCGACGACAACGCCGTGGTGTGCCGTGAGGGACGCGTCATGGTCCCCAACGCCTACGACGTGGAACTGCCCGAAGACGTGCACGAGCATCTGACCCGCACCGGCACCGACGTGGGCCAGGCCCTCACCGACAGCCTGTCCCGCCACGCGGAACGCCGCGGCTACGAGTTCGCCGGCCCGCTGGCGGTCCACGTGGCGCGGTGCCCCGACGTGCCCGACGGCCGCTACCGGGTGGCCTCCAAGGTCATGCAGCACGTGAGCGCGCACGGGTTCCTCCACGCGACGCACTGACCCACGCGCACCGCCGCACTCAACGGCGGTACACCGTGATCGAGTGCCCGACGTCATCGACCGGGCGGCTGCCGCCGATCAGCTGGGCCAGCCGCCCGGAGGCCTTCGCCGCCGCCGAGTCCGACACGACCAGGAGCCCCCGCACCGCCCGCACCGGCACGCGTCGGGGATCCGAGGCCTCGATGCCGTAGAAGGACGGCACCCCACTGCCCTTGTAGACGAGCCACACCCGCTCCCCCGGGTACCGGTCGCGGAGCCGGTCCGCGAGCCGCCCGAGGTCCTGCCCCCAGTCCACGTTCGAGTCGTGCAGCCACTGCCGGGTTCTGCCCGGCCCCCCGAACGCCTCGTTGGAGTAGGGCAGATAGTAGGGGTACGCCCGTGCCGAACTGACCGCGGCGAGGGCCACCAGCACGGCCACCCCCACGGACACCCACCGCCGCCGCACCAGCAGCACGCACCCCGCCGCGACCGCGAGGAACAGCGGCAGGAACACGGCGTACCGGGTTCCGAAGTCGCGCGCCCCCTGCATGGCAGCCGCCAGCAGCACCAGCGGAGCGGCCAGCACATACGGTGCGGCAGGCCGCAGCCGCCGGACCGCGACGACCGCCGTGGCGCCCGCGGTCCACAGCGCGAACATCCCCAACGGGGTTTTCACCAGCAGCGCGGCCGGCAGGTAGTACCAGAGCGACCCGTCGTAGAGCCGCCCGAACAGAAAGCCCTGCCAGGGCCGGTTCTCCAGCCCGAACTGCACGCGCATCCCGTCCCGGTAGGCGTCCGGGAAGGGCAGGAGCCGGACCAGCAGCCCCCGCAGACCGTGCACCACGGGTACGTGCTGATCCGGAGTCCAGCGCAGCAGCGGATCGACCATCAGATACGTGACCCACACGACGGCGACCGCGGCCAGGGCCACATGTCCCGCCGCGGCCAGGGCCCGGAACGGCTTGCCTCCGGACCCCTTCCACACCGACACAGCGGCCAGCGCCATCAGCACCGGCACGGCCGGCAACGTACTCATCCTCGTGGCCAACGCGGCGCCGAGGGCCATCCCCGCGAGGGGGACGTACAGCCGCGGTCTCCGGCGCGCCCGCCACACCAGCCACGCCGAGGTCAGCACGAACCCCGCGGCCGGCACATCGAGCGTCGCGAGCGAGCCGTGGGCGATGACGTCGGGGGAGAAACAGTACAGCGCGAGCGCGGCCGACCCCGCGACGGGTCCGGCCAGTTCACGGGCGAAGGCGAACACCACCAGCCCGAACGCCAGGGTCAGCGCGATCACCGGCAGACGGGCCCGGAGCATCAGCCGCCAGGGGTCGTTGCCCGACTCGTACAGCAGATGCCGGCCCAACTGCCCCTGGTCCCCGGCGAAGGCCGGGTCGAGGTGCGGATCCGCGAGGGCGACCCCGGCACCGATGACCAGCTTGCCCAGCGGCGGATGCTCGGGGTTGTGCCGCAGGCGGTGCTCGTGCACGTACTCCGCGGCCGCGCCCACGTACACCGGTTCGTCGATCGTCGGGGTCTGTCGCACGGCGGTCGTGACCATCGCGAAGGCCATCTGGGCGAGCAGGGCGGCCACCAGAAGCCGCACCGCCCACCGTCCGCCCGGCCGCCGAGCGGGTTCGGCCGGTGCCGGGGGCGAGAGCGACACGGGCCGGGGAACGGCGGGAGCCATCCAGAGGTCCCTCATGGACCCACTCTGCAACAGCCCCCGCCGTGGAAAGCGCTACCGCCGCACGAGTCGCACCGACAGACCGTCAGCCGTGTGGACGGGCACCGCCCGCAGCGTCTCGGAGTCCAGCTCCACGCGGTCGAACCGGCCGCGCAGCTGCCCGGCGGACAGGACGGGAACCGTGGTGCCCGCGACCGGCGGCCGCTCGGCGTCGAGCCGCAGCGACAGCACGCTGCCCCGCCCCAGCAGAACCCGACGGCCCACGGTGAGGGCCGGGCCGTGGTTCCGGCGCAGCGGCAGCTCCAGCGTCGACCCACCCTCCTGGACGTAGGAGCCGCGCACCCGCAGGACCTCGGCCGCGCGGAGCGTGCCGCCCGTGACCCGGACGTCGCCCTCGCCCAGGGCGTTCGGCGACGCGGCGACCATCGTGCCGGCCTCCAGGACGGTCCCGCCGCGGTAGCGGTTGTGGCCCGCCAGGGTGAGCGTGCCCGAGCCGCGCTTGGTCAGACCGCCGTCTCCCTCGATGTCGTTGCGCCAGCCGTCGGCCGCGTGGAAGCCCCCGGCCGCCGCGTCCAGCGTCACGGTGACGTCCCGGTCGAAGGCGCCGTAACCGTCCGCCGCGGCGAACAGGTTCAGCCGGCCCCACTGCTCGAAGCCGTCCAGCAGGACGTACCCGGAGGGCAGCGCGGTCGTCCGCAGCACCTCGCGACGCTGGGCCGCGCTCAGGTACGGCAGCCGCGTCTCCAGCAGCACCTCCGCGCCCTTCGGCACGATCAGCGGGTCCTTGCGCCCGCGGCGCGGCAGGACGTACGTCAACCGGGGCCCGACCGCACGGGAGTTGGCCTCGCGGTCGGCGTAGGCGTCCCCGGCGCCCGGGTGGGCGTAGTCGTAGAGGGTGTCGGCCGTGGTGCCGGTCCGCTGCGTGAAGTAGGCGAGGGCCTGGGCGCGGGCGGCTGCCTTGAGTTCGGCGTTCGCCGGGTCGGCCAGCGTCGCGGCCGTCAGGGCGGTGGCCATGATCCGGCCGCCGATGACGTCGACGGTGGAGTGCATGCCCGACATGATCCGGGTGTGGCTGAGCTCGAAGGCCCGCGTCACCAGCTCCTGGAAACGCTCCGGCACCGCGTACGCGAAGGCCAGCCCGGCCAGGTGGAAGGCGTTGGTGTGGCCGCTGGGGAAACCGCCGTCCTCCTGGGCGTTCTCGGAGCGCTGGCGCAGCAGTTGCGGGGCCACGACCACGTCCGAGTCGTAGACCGGGTAGCCGAGCGCGTCCTTCGTGCCGGTGTCGACGACCTCGCTGTCCTCGTTCATCCGCCACGGGCGCGGGTACTGGAAGGCGAACTTGCCCGGGTTGCCCGAGGCGAACGGCCCGCGCACGGTGTCGACCAGCTTCGCCACCTGGCCGAGGTCCGAGTCGTACGAGCCCGCTCCGAGCGCGGATCCGGCCGGGGCGTCGGCGGGCAGGGTGTCGTTGATCTTCCCCGGAGGCGTGCCGTCCGGGGCGGTGGTGATCGACGTGACGGCCTTGGCACCCGCCTTGTACAGGCCCTCGAGCGGACCGAGGCCGGCGATCATGGCGTAGCTCTGGTGCTGGCGGTCGTAGAGGAAGGCCTCCTTCGCCTGCGCCTCGGAGCGGGCCCGGGTGATGCGGGCGCAGTAGCGCATGTTGGCGCGCAGTACCTCGCGGTCCAGGACCCGGCCGGTGTTCCAGGCGTCGCCGGTCTTCCACATCTTCGACATGCCGCCCAGGATCCGGACGACGGCGTTGGTCTCCGGGGTGAGGTTCGCGGTGATGTTCGACTTGTAGTCGTCGACGAACGCGGCGAAGCCCGTGGCGGCCTGCGCGTCCGCGGCGCCGAGCCAGGACGCGAAGGTCGGTGCGGCGAGCAGGCCCGCCGAGGCACCGAGGGAGGTCTTGAGGAAGCCCCGCCTGCCGACGGTGGCGGGGGAGCGGTGCCCGGCTGATGACATGGGTGCGCCTCTCTGGAGTTCGCGAAGAAGGTGTCGTGGCGTTGCGCGACGGTGCGTCGGCCGTGTGGCCGGGAAGGTGGTGCGGGCTGTGCGACTTCTGGTGCCTGTGGGGGCTTCTGTGGCACCTGTTGCGTACGAGCGAAGATCTACGGCCGTGCTGTGACCCTTCGGCGAGGGGTCGGCCACCGGCCGGTGTCCGGAGGGTGAACGACGGCCCGGCTCACAGAAGCGAACGGGCCAGGGCCAGCGCGCCCTCGACCGGCGGCACCCGCAGCGGCTGCGTCCGGGCCCCGGGCAGGGACTCGGCGAGCGCGGCGGTGAACGCCTCGTACAGCGCGGGCTGGGCGAGCACCGTGCCGCCCGCCACCACCACGTCGTCCACCGCGACCCCGCGCGCGGCCAGTCGTACGACGAGCCCGGCGAGCGCCCGGCCGCCCTCGGCGATCACGGCCCGGGCGAGCGGTGAGCCCGCCTCGGCGGCGGCGAACACGGCCGGGGAGTGGCGGCCCCACTCCGCCGAGACGTCCGTGGCGGCCTCCAGCGCGGCGCCGAGCGCGGGCACCTCGGCCGCCCCGAACGCGGCGACCAGCCCGGTCGCCAGCGCGTCGGGCTCCTCGCCCCGGTCGTGCGCGGCCCAGACGGCCCGCGCGGCCTCCCGGACGAGACCGGCCGCACCGCCCTCGTCGCCGAGCACCGCGCCCCAGCCGCCGACCTGGACCGCCTCGCCGCCGGGCAGCCGGCCCACCGCGACCGAACCGGTACCGGCGACCAGACCCACCCCCTTCTCCAGCCCCGCGGCGGGAACGAGCAGCTCGGCATCGCCCACGACCAGCGCGGGCACCCCCAGCCGGTCCTGAAGGGCGGCGCGGATGCCCGCGCACTGGCGTGGCGTCTCGCAGGCGTGACCGCCCACGGCGAGAGCGGACGGTCGGGGAGAGGAAGGCAGGGCGACGGCGATCAGATCGGCCAGCCAGTCGGCGGCGGCCCGGGCATCGTGCGGGCGCCAGCCCGTACTGCCACGGACATGATCGACGACGCCCGCGCCGTCCGCGAAGGCGCGCAGATGCGTCTTGGTGCCGCCCACGTCGATACCGACCGCGTAGGGAGTGGAGTCCTGCACGGGTCCTCTTTCGTCGTTGCGTGGCACGGCGACGGCAGGCGAACCACCCGTCGTACCACGGCAGTTGAAGAGGTAGGGAAGCCCCGGGACGGGCTTCTGCCGAACACGGCAGGCGAGTACCGTGAAGTTCGTTAGGAAGTTAACTAACGAAGTAGGGTGCGCGTCAAGAGGCACGGAATTCCCGATGCCGCGCGACCCTCGCGGCCGTCCTGCCCGGCCGCCGCACGACCTGGGGAGACCATGCACCTGAGTGAGAGTGCCCGTGTGGTGTTCGACGTACTGGCCGGAGCGGGAACGGCCACCCGTCCCCAGCTGGCGGCCGGTGCGGGCCTTTCCAAGCCGACCGTCTCCACCGCCGTCGCCGAACTGGAGGCCGTGGAACTCGCCGCCCACTCCGGGCGGGCCTCCGGCGGCACCGGCCGCAGCGCCGCCGTCTACCGGCTCGGCCCGGCCGCCGGGGCCGTGCTCGCCGTGGACCTGGGCCCCGCCAGGACACGGGTGCGCGGTTGCGCCCTGGACGGGACGCTGCTCGCCGAGGGCACCGGCTCCAGGCGGGAGGCCGCCGACACCGTCCGCAAGGTCCTCGCCGGACTGCCCGCCGGAGCCCCGCTGCGGGCCGTCGTCGCCGCCGTCGGTGATGTCACCACCCGGGACGGCGAAGGCGCGCGGGAACGCCCGGCGACCGCCAAGGCCGGTCCCGTCTTCGACGCCATGGCCGTCGCACTGCCCGAGGGAGTGCCCGTCCACCTGGAGAACAACGTCAACTGCGCCGCGCTCGCCGAACTGCACGAAGGTGCCGCCGTCGGCCGCGAGACCTTCGGCTATCTGCGCATCGGCGTCGGCATCGGTCTCGCCGTCGTCATCGGCGGCCGGGTGCTGCGCGGCGCGAACGGCGCCGCCGGTGAGGTGGCCCGGCTGCCCTACCCCTGGGACGAGAGCCGCGCCCCGCACTACGAGGGCCTGGAGCAGCGCATGGGATCGCGCACGCTGCTGCGACGGGCGGCCGAGGTCTGGCAGCAGGCCGACGGCCCCCGTCCGCGCACCGCCGAGCGGCTCCTCGCCCTGGCCGGGCAAGGGCATGCCACGGCCCGGTCCGTGATCGACGCGCACGCCGCCGACGTGGGCCGGCTCGCCGCCGCCGTCGCCGCCGTGCTGGACCCCGGCCTGATCGTCCTCGGCGGCGGTACCGGCGCGGACCCGCAGCTCCTGCCCGGGGTGCGGGCCGAGCTGGCCCGGCTGAGCTGGCCCACCGAGGTGGTCAGCAGCGTGGTGGGCGACACCGGCACCGTGGCGGGCGCCGGCAGGCTCGCGGTCGCCCATGGAATTCAAACCGTGACCGGAGCTGTGCGGGCGAAGCATTGACGGCTGCGCCATCGGTCTGCCAATGTCCGGACAAGCGCTTTCTGAGTCGGCCGGGACGCCGACTCCGGGTGAGCCTCCCGCCCGTACGCGAAGTACGGGAGCCGCACGAGGGCGTGCTCGTGCGACGACGGCCGACATGGCCGGGGACCCCACCCGTCAAGGCGACGCGGCCGGGCGAGGCCGCGCCCCCGGAAAGCGGAATCTCCTGCAAAATGCACCCGTGCCGCCTCGGCTGGCGCCGTGCTTCTTCCGCTACGACGAAAAGGGATTGAAGATGACCAGTCTGGGTGTGCGGCGCTCCCGCCGTCTCGGCCGCGGCGGCATACGTCGCGTAGTTCCCCTCGCTGCCGTGGCCACGGCAGGTGCCCTTCTGCTCTCCGCCTGCGGGTCGGGGTCCGACTCGGGCGGGAACGCCAAGTCGCTGACGTTCTGGATCTCCACGGTCCCGGGTCAGGACGCGGGCTGGAAGAAGATGGTGGCGCAGTACAAGAAGGAAACCGGCGTCAAGGTCAAGCTCGTCAACATCCCCTACGACGGCTACCCGGCCAAGCTGCACAACGCCGCGCAGGCGAACTCGCTGCCCGACGTGGCGGCCGTGCCGGCGCTGGACCCGATCTGGGCGAACAAGCTGATCGACCTCAAGTCCATCGCCAACAAGAAGAGCAACAAGATCAACGCCAACTTCCTGGCCAAGGACTCGTCCGGGAAGGTGCTGTCCATCCCCTCGGACGTCACCGCCTCCGGTCTGTTCATCAACAAGACGCTGTTCGAGAAGGCCGGTGTCTCCTTCCCGGCCTCGCCCCAGAAGACCTGGACCTGGACCGACTTCATCAAGGCGGCGGACAAGGTCCGCGAGAAGACCGGCGCCAAGTACTCCCTCACGTTCGACCAGTCGCCGTCCCGGCTCCGCGCCATGGTGTACGAGATGGGCGGGAAGTACGTCCACGCGGACTCCTCCGGCACGTTCTCGGTGGACGCGCCGACCAAGAAGGCCGTGAAGTACTTCGTCGGGCTGAACGACGACAAGACCATGCCGAAGTCGGTGTGGACCAGCGGCGCCGATCCGTCGGCCATGTTCCAGAGCGGTGACGTGGTCGCCTACTGGTCCGGCGTGTGGCAGGTCCCCGCCTTCGCGGAGAGCATCAAGAAGTTCGAGTGGGCGAGCGTCCCGACCCCCGCCCAGCCGGTGCAGGCCAGTGACGTCAACAGCGGCGGCATGACGGTGGGCTTCAACAACAACGCCGCCGCGGCCGACGCCGCGACGAAGTTCCTGACCTGGCTGTACGAGCCGGCCCACTACCAGGTGCTGTGCGAGACGTCCGGCTTCCTGCCGGTCGAGAGCGGTCTGAACCCGAAGTACCCCTTCAAGTCCGAGGCGGCGCAGGCGGCGTTCAAGCTGTACAACGAGTCGATCCCGCTCTACGCCCCCATCTCCGGCTACTTCAACACCGCGCAGACGAAGTGGGTGCTGAAGGGCAAGAGCCTCCCCGAGGACCCGACCAAGACGGAACTCGGCAAGGCGATCAACGGACAGCAGTCGTCCGACAAGGCCCTGCAGAACATCGTGGACGTCTACAACCAGCAGGTCGGCGGCTGAGCGCAGGCCAGGCAGGCCCGGGCGGCGGGTCGAGACACCGCCGCCCGGCCCCGGCCCTCACGTGATGCCGGGCTCATGGCCTGAGCCCACAGGAACCCATTCCACCAGCACGGAGTCAGGAAGATGACCAAACGCGCCCCGGACGTGTCCGTGAGCCCGCCCAGGAGAGGCAGTAAGTACACCCTTGCGCCGCTCGTCCTCATCGCGGCCAACGTCGTGCTCTTCGCGCTGTTCTTCGTCTGGCCGGCGGTGATCGGGCTCGTCTACTCCTTCACGAACTACACGGGCGTAGGGGTCTTCCAGTTCGTCGGGCTGGACAACTACCAGAACCTGTTCGGGGACTCCACCTTCTACGACGCGCTGAGCCGGACGCTGCTGTACACCGTGCTCTTCGTCCCGCTGAACTTCGTGTTCTCCCTGCTCATCGCGAACGTGGTGGTGAGCAGGCACGCCAAGGGCGCCTCGGTCGCCCGCGTCATCTTCTTCATCCCGTGGCTGCTGTCGCCCATCGTGGTGGGTGTGCTGTGGCGGTGGCTGTTCGGTGAGAACTTCGGACTGGTCAACTACATCATCCACGAGCTCGGCGGGGACGCCGTTCCGTGGCAGTCGAACGCGGACCTGTCGCTGCTGGTGGTGGTCATGGCGGCGTCCTGGGCCTGGACGGGCTTCTCGATGCTGCTGTTCATCGCGGCGATCAAGAACGTACCCGTGTCGTACTACGAGGCGGCCTCGCTCGACGGCGCCGGCCCCTGGCGCCAGTTCTTCCACATCACGCTGCCGAGCATCGCGCCCACCTCGTTCATCGTCATCCTGCTCAACACGATCAACGCGATGAAGGAGTATCCGGTGTTCGTCGCCCTCAACAACGGCGGACCCGGAACGTCGAACAACCTGCTCGTCCAGTACATCTACGAGACCGGCTTCAAACGGGGCCAGATCGGCTACGCGAGCGCCGCGTCGTTCGTGCTCATGCTCATCCTGATGGCCGTCGCGATCATCCAGCTGATCGTCAACCGACGGGTGGAGAACCGATGACAACCACAGACATGCCACGCCCGGTCGACGCCGGTTCCGGACGGGCCGTCTCCAAGAAGCGTCCCCGTCGGGCAGCCACCGGTGGGCTCCGGCAGGCGGTGTCCGCGACGACACTGCTGTGGATCCTGGCCTGCCTCTACGGCCTGCCGGTGCTGTGGTTCATCCTCAGCTCCTTCAAGCCGGCCAGCGACCTGTTCTCCTATCCGCTGACACTGGTTCCGCACGACCCCACCCTGTCGGGATTCAAGGCGGCGTGGGACAGCGCCAACTTCTCCCAGTACTTCATCAACACGACCATCGTGTGCGTGATCACGACGATCCTCACGGTGGGAGTCAGCTGCTGCACCGGTTACGCGCTGGCCAAGTACGACAACAGATGGCTCAAGGTCTTCTTCGTCTGCATCCTGGCCACCACGATGCTGCCGTCCGAGGTCATGCTGGCCCCGGAGTTCCTGGTCGTCCGCGACCTCGGCCTCTACAACTCGTTCGCCGGCATCATCCTTCCGGCGGTGCTCACCGCGACCGGATGCTTCATGTTCCGTCAGTTCTTCCTGACGGTCCCCGACGAACTCGTGGAAGCCGCACGCATCGACGGCGCCCGCGAACTGTCGATCTTCCTGCGGATCATGGTGCCGCTGTCCCGGCCGATCATGCTGACCCTCGCGATCCTGTCCTTCCAGTGGCGGTGGAACGACTACATCTGGCCGCTGCTGATGCTCAACGACCCCGACAAGTTCACCGTGCAGATCGGCATCCAGAGCATCGTCGGCGCGCAGAACATCAACTGGTCGGTCCTGCTCGGCGCGTCGGTCATCTCCATGATCCCGCTGATCGCCGTCTTCCTGGTCTTCCAGCGCTATGTCATGGGCGCCGACATCAACGCCGGACTGAAGGACTGACCGTGCCCACTGTGCTCGACCACGAGTTCGTCCGCGCGGTGGCCGGCGCCGCCGACCGGCTGGCCGCCCCGCTGGTGGCCGGCCCCGACGAGGAACCCGCCGGTGTGCCCCACCGCGCACTGGCGCGCCGGGTGAAGACGCTGATCGCCGCGTACCGGTCCCCGGACTCGGTGCTGCACGGCAGCGGGCGGGCCGTCGCCGCGGCGACGACCCACCTCCGTGCGCTGCGCGCCGCGCAGACGACCACCGGCCTCTTCGCCGGCGGCGACAACGTGCAGTCACCGCCGGACTCCGGGTTCACCGTCAACGACGTGTGCGACGCGCATGTCCTTGCCGCCGCCGCGGGGCCGGAACTGCGCGGCGTCACGGACACCCTCGCCGAGATCGCCGGCGCCGCCGCCGGCAGTCTCCTGACCGGTGGGGTGCACACCCCGAACCACCGCTGGGAGCTGTCCGCGGCGCTGGCCCGGCTGCACCGCTCGTTCCCCGACGACCGGCTCCTCGACCGCGTCGGGCAGTGGCTCGCCGAGGGCGTGGACATCGACGCGGAGGGCCTGTACTCGGAACGGAGCGCCAACTACGCGGCCCACGTGTCCAATCCGTCGCTGCTGCTGCTGGCCGACGTGCTCGACCGCGCCGACCTGCGGGACGCCGTCGAACGCAACCTCGCCGCGACCTTGGACCTCATCAGGCCGGACGGCACCGTGGAGACCGTCCTGTCCCGGCGGCAGGACCAGAACCACCCGTTCCCGCTGGCGCCCTATCTGCCGCACTACCGGCTGCTCGCGATCCGCACCGGACGGGGCGACTTCAGCCGGGCGGCGCGGCTGGCGGCCTCCGGCGGCATCGACGACCCCGACCTGCTCGCCGAGACCCTGCTCACCCCCGACCTGTGCCGTCCGCTGCCGGCCCCGGCCCCGGAGACGCTGCCCCGCGACCGGTACTTTTCCACCGCGCGTCTCGCCGCACGCGCCTCGGCCACCGCGCACACGGTGGTGTACGGCGGCTCGGACGTGCCCGAGCACCGGCGCATCCGGTCGGGCCTCGCCTGCAATCCCACCTTCATGCGCCTGTTCGCCGGCGAAGCGGTCCTCGACGCGGTCCGGCTCTCCCGGGGGTTCTTCGACCTGGGCCCGTTCCGCGCCGCCGACGTGGAGCGGCCCGCCGACCACCGGTACCGGCTCACCGAACGTCTCACGGCCGCCTACTACCAGCCGCTGCCGCCGGACCTGCGGCGGGGCGACGCCGCCTACCGGATGGCGGACGAGGGACGCTTCTCGGCAGCGATGTCCTTCGCGGACCGGCCCCGGGACGAGGTCTCCCACACGACCCGTGTCGAGGTGGACCTGCGGGAGGACGGTGCCGACCTGCGGATCGACATCAGCGGACCACGGGTGCCCTGGTCCCTCGAACTGACCTTCCGGCCCGGTGGCGTGCCGGAGGGTGCCGTACCGATCGGCGACGGCCGCTGGTGCCTGACGACCGGGTCGATGACCTACCGGGTCGGTGACGACGACATCCGGGTCGAGGCCGACGTGGTGTCAGGCGAACCACTGGCCGGGCCGGACCGGAGCGACGTACTGCGGTACGACCCGGGGCAGGACTACAGCGTGGTGGGCGGCACGGACACGACGACCGGGAACCGCGTCTACATCGGCGGACTCGGCCCGCACACCCTGACCGTCGCACTGCGCGCCCGCCGGTCCGCACCGGTCGTGTGAGGTCGGCGAAGGGTCCGCGCCAAGGCGTTCACGGGGCCGACCGGCTCACCCGTCGCAGGCCGGGGCCACGACCTCCGGAGCCTGAGCGGCGAGTTCCGCGAGGGGCTCGCCGCTGAGCCGGCACACCTTCCACTCGTCCAGGAACTCCACCCCCAGCGACGTGTAGAAGTCGATCGCCGGAGTGTTCCAGGAGAGGACCCACCACTCGAAGCGGTCGTACCCGTCTCGCCGACAGGTCGCCGCGAGGGCGGCGAGCAGCGCCGTGCCGTACCCCGCGCCCCGGGCGTGCGCACGTACGTAGAGGTCCTCCAGGTGCATACCGCGCGTGCCCGTCCAGGTCGAGAAGCGCGGGAACCACAGGGCGTAGCCCATGACCTCCCCCGTGCCGTCGTCCTCGGCGATCAGCGCGAAGGCGGCGGGGTGCTCCCCGAACAGTGCCGCGCGCAGCTGCTCCTCGGTCGCCCGGGCCTGCTCCACGGCCCGTTCGTACGCGGCGAGTTCGCGGATCATCGTGCGGATCTCGGGGATGTCGTTCACGGTGGCGGATCTGATCATGGGCCGATCATGTCTCATGCCGGCACGGCGGGGAACCGGCTCGGGGGCGGTCACGGCGAGCTCCGGCGGCACAACGGCAGGCCGGCCACCCCCCACCCTCGCCGATGCGTCCCGGTCACCACCTGCCCCACTCCCGCGGCAGCACGGAGGGGGCGATCCCGTCACGCCGTGTGGATCGTTCCGGTCCCCGCGCGGGGCAGTGCCGACTGAGGAACCACCAGGTCCGCCCGCCCCCGCGTCGCCGCGACCAGGTCGGCGTTGCGCTCGTCCGAGCGCGCGACCCAGGCCACCGCCTCCTCGTGCGTCTTGCCGAACCGCTCGTGGCGGGCGACCAGGCGGCGGACGCGCTCGGGCTCGGGCAGCTCGCAGAACCACACCTCGTCGAGGAAGGGGCGGACGCGGGGCCAGGCACCGGTGGTCAGGAGCAGGTAGTTGCCCTCGGTGATGACCAGACGGGCCGTCGGCGGCACCGGAATCGCGCCGGCGAGCGGCTGCTCCAGGACGCGTTCGAAACCGGGCGCGTAGACGATGTCGTCGCCTGGCTCGTCGCACAGCCGCCGCAGCAGGGCCGCGTACCCGGCCGCGTCGAACGTGTCGGGCGCGCCCTTGCGGTCCCGGCGGCCGAGACGATCCAGTTCGGCGTCGGCGAGGTGGAAGCCGTCCATGGGGACGTGTGCGACCCAGGGGACGCCGGTGCCGTTCATCTCCCGTACCAGGTGCTCGGCGAGCGTCGACTTGCCCGCGCCGGGGCTGCCCGCGATGCCGAGGATCGCGCGCCGGCCGTCCCGGGGGAGGGCCCGGGCGCGGTGGACGAGGTCGTCGAAGGTGAGCGGCACAGAGAGAGTCTGCCACCCGGGGCGGGCGCGAACGCCGGGCGCGTCCCACCCCTCGCGTCCCCGGCGTGTGGCGTGCGCCACTCACTGGAACATCTCCGGGTGGGGAACCGGTCCTGTATGACGCAGCTCGGTCTTCCCGAAGATGGCATGCGGTGCAGCGACGGCACCCTGCGGTTCGCGCCCCGCCTGCCCGAGCGCTACAGCAGGCTCGCCTTCACCGTGGGCTTCCTCGACCGGTGCCTGCGCGTCGAACTGACCGCCGACCGGGCCACGTACACCCTGAACTCCGGCTTGCCCCTGACCATCCGCCACCACGGCACCGAGCTCACGGTGAGCGAGGACGCCCCCGTCTCCCACCCCATCCCCGACCTGCCCCACCGCCCGGCCCCGGGCCAGCCCCCGCACCGCGCCCCGAACGCCCGCTGACCCACTCGCGGGTCAGGCACTTGGCCCACTTCCGCCCCGCACGCCCACACCCCCCGGGTTAGCGTGATCGTGTTTTCGATCAACGGGGTAAGGGGCGAAACATGGCCGACGGCGCGAACGCCATCCTGGTACGACGGCGAAGACGCGAACAGGCGGCCGGGCAGCGCACCACCCGCTGGACGCGCGGCAACCGACCCTTCGCCGTCCTGGCCGCCGTCTTCACGCTCGCGCAGCTCGCCCTGGTCCGGCCCGTCCTGGGCCTGGGCTGGGACGAGATCGTCTACGTCAGCCAGGTCACCTCGCACCACCCCGCGGCGTTCTTCAGTGCCCCCCGCTCCCGCGGCGTCTCGCTGCTGGTCGCGCCCGTCGCGTCCTGGTCGCCGTCCGTCCCCCTGCTGCGCGTCTACCTCGCCCTGCTGTCGGGACTCGCCCTCTACCTGGCCCTGCGCGCCTGGCGCGGCCTGTTCCCGACCCGCGTCCTGCTCGGCGGCGGGGCCCTCTTCGCCTCCCTGTGGTTGACCCTCTTCTACGGTCCGCAGGCCATGCCCAACTACTGGGTCGCGATCGGTGCCCTGATCAGCGTCGGCTGCTTCCTGAGGACACGGGCGAAACGTTCCTCCCCGAGGACGCTGTGGGGCCTCGCGGCGGGCGGCGCGCTGATGGCCTGGATGCGTCCCACCGACGCGGTCTACGTGGCCGTGCCGCTGCTCGTCCTCGCCCTGGTGCGCCGCCGCTGGCGCCTCCTGCTCGTGCTCGCGGCGGGCCTCGCGGCGGGCGCCGTGCCCTGGGTGATCGAGGCGTACCTGAGCCACGGTGGCCTCGGGGCGCGGCTGGCGGAGGCCTCCCGGATCCAGGGCGGGCTGGGCTGGCAGATCGCCGTCGACGACCAGCTGCGCAGCCTGGGCGGACGGGCCCTGTGCCGGCCGTGCACCGGGTCGATGCCCACCCCGCTGGTCACCTTCTGGTGGTTCACCCTGCCCGTCCTGGCCGGTCTCGCGCTGGTGGTCGCGGCCCGTGCCCGGCGCCTGGAACGGACCCTGGTCCCGCTGGCCTGCGCCACCACGGCCGCGCTGCCGTACCTGTTCATGATCGGCTACGCGGCCCCGCGCTTCCTCCAGCCGGCCTACGCGCTGCTCGCGATCCCGGTCGCCGACGCCCTGTGGCGCCTGGTCAGAGGCCCGGGCGGATCATGGCGCCCGGTGGCCGCCCCGCTGGTCGCGCTCGTCCTGGCCGGGCATCTCGCGGCGCAGCTCGCCGTTCTGGACGGCGCCGTGTCGCGCAACACCGAGAGCCGCCGCGACTGGGGCCGCACCGCCGACGCCCTGCACCGGCTCGGCGTCCGCCCACCCTGCCTGCTCACCGGCCACGAGGCCATCCCGATCGGCTACTACACCGGCTGCTCCTCGGGGGCGACGTCCGGAAACAACGAGAACATCACCGTGGCCGGGGTCCTGCGCACCGCGGACCGCCTCCCGGTCGCCCACCTCGCGCCGGCCGGCGGCACCCCGCCCCGCTACGCACGCTCCTGGCCCGCCCACCGGATCTCGGACCTGGACGTCCGTGTCGCGCCGGGGCCCTGACGCGGCGCGGCGCGTTTCCCGTCCGTCCGGCTCAGGTAGGAGTCGGTCGACGGCCACGACCGAGGGGGGAACGGCATGGCGGTGAGCGAGCACGAGGGCAGGCTGGGGGAGGAGTTCTCCACACCGGGCTCCTCGTCCTTCGCGGAGTTTCAGCCGCGCGATGGTCGAGCAGCGTCACACCCGGCCGGACGGACCGAACGCCGAGGTCTGACACCGGACGGCTCCCCGTCGCCCGGCGGAGTTTTCGGTTCCATGGACAAGACCTGTCACGGGCTTTACTGCACATCCCTTGCAGGTGCCGCAGGATGGCACGAGGCTGTTCACCGCAGCCGTCCGTCCGACAGAAGGACCTTCCCCCCGATGACGGCCGCCCCTGAGTCCGCTCCGCGCCTCCCCGCCCCGGCCCCCGCCCAGCGCACGGCCGGGCACCGCGTCCGCACCTCCATGACGCGGCGGGAGTGGACCAGGGTCGGGGGGATGGCGGCCTTCATCCTGGCCCTGCACGTGATCGGCTGGTTCACCCTCGTCGCGATCGTCGCCCCGCAGCACCACGCCATCGGCACTCAGACCTTCGGCGTCGGCATCGGCGTCACCGCCTACACGCTGGGTATGCGGCACGCCTTCGACGCCGACCACATCGCCGCCATCGACAACACCACCCGCAAGCTGATGGGGGAGGGGCAGCGTCCGCTGTCGGTCGGCTTCTGGTTCTCCCTCGGCCACTCCAGCGTCGTCTTCGTCCTGGCGTTCCTGCTCACCCTCGGCGTGAAGACCCTGGCCGGGCCGGTCCGCGACGACGGCTCCTCACTGCACGACGTCACCGGCCTGATCGGCACGACCGTCTCCGGGACGTTCCTCTACCTCATCGCGGGCGTCAACCTCGTCATCCTGGCCGGTATCTGGAAGGTGTTCCGCGCGATGCGCTCCGGCCGCTACGACGAGGCCGCCCTGGAGGAGCAGCTGAACAACCGCGGCCTGATGAACCGTCTGCTGGGCCGTGTCATGAGGTCGGTGTCCAGGCCCTGGCACATGTACCCGCTGGGCCTGCTGTTCGGCCTCGGCTTCGACACCGCCACCGAGATCGCCCTGCTGGTCCTGGCCGGCTCCGGCGCCGCCTCCGGACTGCCCTGGTACGCGGTCCTGTGCCTGCCCGTCCTGTTCGCCGCGGGCATGTGTCTCCTGGACACCGTCGACGGCTCGTTCATGAACTTCGCCTACGGCTGGGCCTTCTCCAAGCCGGTGCGCAAGGTCTACTACAACCTCACCATCACCGGCCTGTCCGTCGCCGTGGCCCTCCTCATCGGCACGGCCGAACTCCTCGGCCTCCTCGCCGGACGGCTCGGCCTGCACGGCCCCTTCTGGGACCGGATCTCCGGCCTGGACCTCAACATCCTCGGCTACGCGGTGGTCGCCCTGTTCTTCGCCACCTGGGTGGTGGCGCTGGTGGTGTGGAGGGTCGGACGCATCGAGGAGAAGTGGTCGGGGGACCTGGCCGGGCCGGGGCGCGGCGTCATTCCATGACGGCCATGGCATAGGCGAGCGCCAGGATCACCGCAAGGCCGACGGCGGCCACCGCGAGCACGACCGCACCGAACAGGCACGTCACCACGGACATCCCCGTCCAGGCGACCCGGCGCGCGTTCGGCCTCCCGGACCGCGTCGCCGTCCTCGTACCAGCCGTCATCAGCCATGACACCCCTCTTGGCGGGGAGACTACAGCCAGGCGCTCAGGCCCCCGGCCGCAGCTCCTTGCGCCACTTGGTGATCTGCTTCTCCGCATCGCCCGTGTACGACCACGGCGTGCGCGTCGCGCGGGACCCCAGCATGCCCAGCAGGATGCCCGCGATGTCCCTGGCACCCGCCGTGCAGGCCGCGTGGGCCAGGTAGTTGAAGTCGCGGAGTTCGGCGGGCGCGATCCCGGTCTCCGTCCGGCCCATGACCCAGCGCTGCCAGGTCCGCCGCAGGTCGCTCGCCGCACCGTCGTGGTTCCAGTGCTGCGACAGGCCCACGGCGGAGTGCCTGCCCTGTGCCGCGTCCAGGGCGAAGCGGTACTCCTCGACCCGGGCGTACTGCACCAGCACCGGCAGCGGACAGCCGGGCGGTGCCACCCCGGCCGCGTCCCGGGCGAAGTCGTACATCAGGCCGTGCGTGCCGTGCCAGCGCGCCGAGTAGTAGTGCAGCACTTGCAGGTGCCCCTCGACGCTGTACGGGTCGCGCCCGTGCAACTCGTCCCACCAGCGCCCCAGTTCCTGGCGCCGGACCCCCGAGGGGTACAGCCGCGCCACCGAGATCAGCGACACCCAGGGCGTCGGATCCTCCGGGTGCGCCTCCGCCGCCGTCAGACAGGCCAGCACCGCGGCGTCCACGCGGTGCTGGTCGATCGGCACGCCCCGGCCGGCCGCGATGGCCACGTTGAAGGTGCGGGCCGTCTCCGTCGCCGCCCGCAGCACCAGCGCGTCGGCGTTGTGGGCGTCCGCGGAGAGCCAGGACTCCACCGTCGAACTGCCCGCGCACACCTGCGCGAGCTGCCGTATCCGGTGGCCTCGGGACGCCCAGTCGCGGCCGGTGGCGCCCAGCAGGTCCCGCAGTCCCTGCCAGCGGCCGATCACGACGTCCTGGCGGGCGGAGGTGAGGTCGGCGTCCCCGCAGTCGGGGTCGAAGTCGGGGGTGAAACCACGTCTGAGACTGCCTCGCGCCATCGGGGTCCTCCTCAGAAGTCGGTGGAGAGACCCTCGTGGACGCGGGCGTGGCCGTCCTGTTCGCCGGGCACGTAGTCCGTCTCGACCGCGCGCGAGGCGTCCAGTTTCGCGGGCCGGTAGTAGTCGCTGCCCTGCCTCCAGTACCAGAGCATCGGGATCAGCCCGACCGCCAGCCCGCCGATGCCGATCGAGATCGCGGCGCTGCTCAGCTCGCCCAGCGACTCCACGAACACCCAGAACATGAACAGGGCGCCGCACAGCGGCCACAGGCCTCCGAAGAGGAAGTTGGCCGGACTCTTCAGCAGCATCTTCCGGTAGGCGACGACCACCGCGAGCCCCGCGAGACCGTAGTAGACCGCGATCTGCAGGCCGATCGCCGAGATGGCGTCGGAGAGGATGTCGCCCACCGAACCCAGGGCGTTGGAGGCGATGAACATCACCAGCGCCACCGACCCGACCACCACGATCGCCACCCAGGGCGTGTTCCACCGGCGGTGCACCCGGCCCAGGGCCGACGGCATCGTACGGTCCCGGCCCATCGCGAACAGCGAGCGCGTGACCTGGATCAGCGTCGTCTCCAGCGTGGCGATGGTGGACAGCATCACGGCCACGATCAGCAGCTTGCCGCCCCAGCCCGGCCAGACCTCCTCGCCGAGCACCGCCAGCACGTTCGCGTCGTTCTCCTCGATCTGCTTCGAGGACAGGATCACGTTCACCGCGATGGTGAACACCTCGAACAGCAGGAAGACGATGCCCACTCCGATCAGTCCCGCGAGTCCCGTCGTACGACGGCTGTTGCGGGTCTCCTCGCTGAGGTTGCTGGTGACGTCCCAGCCCCAGTAGTAGAACGCGGCGATGAGCGCGCCCGAGGCGAAACCGGCCATGCCGTCGAAGTGGGAGAAGCCGAGCCAGGACCAGTCGAAGGCGCGGGCGTTGTCCGTGTGGAAGAAGGCGAGCACCGCGAACAGCGCCAGGATGACGAGCTCGACACCGGACATGATCAGCTGGGCCCGCACCGTGAGCCGGGCGCCGCCCAGCACCACGCACAGCATGATGACGAACCAGGCCGCGCCGACCACCGTGGACAGCGCGGTGTTGTCGGCGAGGCTGTCGTCGAAGAGCGCGAGCGTCATCGACCCCGCGGGCAGCGAACCGGCCACCATGAAGATCGTCGCCGAGATCACCAGCGCCCAGCCGCTGATGAAGCCCAGGAACGGGTGGAGCGTGCGCCCCACCCACGAGTAGCTGGCGCCCGCGTTGACGTCGATCCGGCCGAGGTAGCTGAACGCCAGCGCGATGCCCAGCATGGGTATCGCGCAGTACAGCAGGGCGGCCGGACTGGCCAGCCCCACCGCGCCCACCAGGACGGCGGTGGTCGCGGCCAGCGAATACGCCGGTGCGCTGCCGGCGACCGCCATCACCACGGTGTCGAACGTGCTGAGGACATTGGCCTGCAGCCCTCTGCCCCTGCTGTAGCTCATGGATGCGCCGCTTTCACTTGTGCACGACCGGGGGCGGGCAGGCCGTCCCGGAGGTGTTGGGGGTGGGGGGTGGAGCTCGCCGCCGGACGGAGGAGGGTGGTCTCCGGCCCGGTGACGATGAAAATGGGGTGGTGGATACCGTGCTGCCGCCGCGTCGGCAGCCGGTCACACCGTGGGTGCGAGTGATGATAGCCCCACTCCTTGATCTTTCAAGATTGACCGGTGGGTAACGTACGGCCCGGCCCCAGGGTCTTGACTCCCGTTGGTCCGCGAGACGCTCGGTGTGCCGACCCGGCCGGGGATCGTCCGCCGAGGTTAGAGACCGCGTAACGGGAAACGCGAAACGCACAGTACGACGAACGAGTCGAAGCAGCGCGACAGGGAGGCAGGAGTGATGGGCACGGAACCGATGCGCCCCGAACCGATGGCGGACGATGCGTACCAGCCCACCGGGACCAACGAGGAGCAGGCGGACGCCGCGCCGCTGGATCTGCAGGACGCCGTCGACGAGCGGACGTACGACGACACTCTCGACGAGGGCTACTCCCCGCCGGAGAAGCCCCTCGGCGTCACCAAGCGCGGCACCACCGCCGCGGAGCAGCACGAGGGCGAGACCCTCGACGAACGGCTGGCCCAGGAGGTCCCCGACGTGGCCGCGGAGCCGGGCGGGGACGGCGTGGGGGACACCCCGGACAGCGACGGCGAACCGGTGGACCCCGAGGCGGGCACCGCCCGCGCCGGCCGTCTGGTCGCCCCGGACGAGGGCGCGCACGCCGACACCACGAAGGAGACCGTCGCGTCCGATGTCGGCATCGACGGCGGAGCGGCCGGCGCGGAGGAGGCCGCCGTGCACGTGGTGGAGGACGAGACGGCCCTGCCCGAGGACGACGGCAGGGTGTGACCCGCCCGCCGGGCAGGCAGAGGGCCGCCGGCCCGGCCCCGGACGCGACGGCGCCGGGCCGGTGGCCTTCCGTGTGCAGAGGGGGTGCGGCTAGGGCAGCAGCTTCTCCAGGGCGGTGGGTCCCTCCGCCGCCAGCTTGCGCTTGGCCCACTCGAGGTTGTGCGGGGTGAGGTCCTTACCCGAGGCGAGGACGAGATCCTCCGGCGACACGTCGGTGCCGGTGCGGGCGTGGAGCAGGCGGTCCGGGGTGGCGCGGTCCTCGGGCGGCCGGGATGCGGCGGGCTCTGACGTCGACATGTTCTCTGCTCCTAGGGTCCGGATCGCTGGTGCGGCCCCGGTGCTGAAAAACGGGTCCGATATCACCATTCCCCGCGGGAGCGCGGCGTGCATCCGGAGAGCGCGAAGGCGGCCCCGCCGGACCCCGCGCACCCCGTTCGGACGCTCACCGATGTCGCGTCGGCTCACCCCGGTGACGGTGGAGACACGTGTCCCTGCGGCTGACAGGAGGCTACCCATGCGCACACGTGTGACTGCCGCGGCCGGTCTGGCCTGCGCCGCCCTGCTGGCCTTCGCCGTACGGCGAGCGCGGACGACGGCACCATCGGTGTCGCCACCGACCGTCCCGGCGTCCTCTCCGGCGACGTCATCCAGATCCCGGTCGACTTCAACGCCTACGTCTGCGGCAACTCGATCAACGTGACCGGGCTGCTCAACCCGGCGTTCGGCAACGAGGGCACGATCAAGGACTGACGTCCCGGTCGCACGCCCCAGCCGGCGGCGGCCCGCGCACATCGCGGCGTGCCGCCGGCCGCTGTTGTCAGTGCCCCTCCTGCGGACGCGGCGCGAGCACCAGCATCGTGACGTCGTCCTGCACGTCGGGACAGTGCCGGACGAGGTCGGTCCACACCCGTTCGGCCAGCGCGACCGGGTCGTCGGCGGTGAGGCCCGGCAGCCGTTCGGCCAGGGGGTAGAAGACTCCGCCCGCGTCCCTGGCCTCGGTGACCCCGTCGGAGGCGAGGAAGAGCCGGTCACCCGCCCTCAGCGGCACCGAGACGACCCGGGGCGGGGCGGCTCCGGCGAGGCCGAGACCGAGCGGCGTGCACGGCTCGATGTCCAGCTCGACGGCCCTGCCGTCACGCAGCAGCAGCGGTCCGGCCTGCCCGCACGCCACGATCCGCACGACCCGGGCGTCGGCGGAGAAGTCGAGCAGCACCGCCGTCGCGAACAGCTCGGCGTGCGGGTCGTCCGCCGAGTCCACCGCCAGCCTCCGGTCGAGCCGGGCCGCCACCGCCTCCGGGTCGGGCTGGTCCAGCACCGCCTCCCGGAACGCGCCCAGCAGCGAGGCGACCGTGGCCACGGCCGACAGCCCGTGCCCCTGCACATCGCCCATCACCGCCCGTACGCCGTAGGGGCCCGCCCGTACGTCGAAGAAGTCGCCGCCGACCAGCGTCCCGCGCTGCGCGGCCCGGTACAGCCCCGCACACCGCACCGGCCCGACCCGCTCGGGCAGCAGCGGCACGACGGCCCGCTGCGCGACCTCGGCGACGGTGCGCTCGGTGACCAGCTGCGCGTCCCGCCGGGAGCGGACGTACGACAGCAGCACGCTCAGCACCGACACGAAGCACACGGTCAGCAGGTCGGTACTGCCCGGATCGTTGAGGCTGAAGACCGGCACGGTCAGCACGACCACCACCAGCGCGCCGAGCACCGCCGTCGCCACCGGGCCGTGCGCCAGCACGGCCAGGGGCGGGATGGCGCCCAGCAGGAAGCCGATGTCGAGCGGCTGTGGGCTGACCAGCTCCGCAAGACAGACGCCCGCCAGCAGCGCCGACGGCAGCACCCGGGCCCAGAGGGGCGGCGGTGCGCCGCGCAGCCAGCCGCGCCGGTACGGGTCCCGGCGCGCCAGCCGGCCGCGCACGCTGCTCACACCACCACGCTGCTACGCCCGACCGCCCGCCGCACTCCGGGCCCGCCCCGCCGCGGGGCCCTCGGACGCGGCGGGAAGGGCGTCGGCGTCAGCCTGATGCCCGGCGGGAGCCGTGCCCGAAAACCGGTGGACGGTGTGTCGGAAGATCCCGTAGCGTGTGGCGCGCCACGCCCCGACCAGCGGAAGGAGGGCAGAGCCGTGCCGTTCACACCGATCCCGCCCTCCCTGCCCGTTGTCCCGGCGTGCCTCGACTGACCGACCGGGAGCGCTCCGAGCAGTACGCGTCCCGGAGGACATCCCATGACCGATGTGGTCATCCGCGCGCTCGACCCGAGCGACGCCGAACTCTTCGACACCCTGCCCGACCCGCTGGGCGCCCGTGAGGGCCACCGAGCCACCCGGCACCGCCCCGAGTGGAAGCGGGTGGCCCTGCGCGACGGCCGTGTCGTCGCCCGCGGTGCCTGGTGGGGCGGCCCCGACGACACCGAGCCCGTCAGCCTCAACTGGTTCGACGTGGCCGAGGGCGAGGAGGAAGCGGGCGCCGCACTCCTGCGCTCCGCCCCCTGGCAGGTCGAACTGGAGCTGAACCTGCCCGCGAACTGGCGCGACGACCCGGCCCTGCGCAGCGCCGCGGAAACCTGCGTCACGGCCGCCGGGAAGGCCGGTTACGATCTCCTGGCCGAACGTTTCCTGTACCGCTGGACCCTCGAACACGGCCTGCCCGAGCGGCCCGGGCGCCTGGAGTTCCGCGCCGAACCGGACGACGCCGTGTTCTTCGACGCGCTGCGCCGCATCCACTCCGTCACCCTGGACGCCCACGCGCTCAAGGCCATCGAGCAGGGCGGCACCGACCAGGCGGCCCAGGAGGAACTCGACTTCTTCCACTGGTGCCCGTCGCCGCGCGAGTGGTGGCAGGTCGCCTGCACGACGCAGGGCGACCTGGCCGGCATCCACATCCCGGCCCACAACCCCTCGGGCCCCTGCATCGGCTTCATCGGTGTCCTGCCGGAACACCGCGGACACGGCTACGCCTACGACCTGCTGGCCGAGTGCACCCACTTCCTCGTCGAGCGGGGAGCGGAGTTCGTCGCCGCGGCCACGGACCGGGGCAACGTCCCCATGGCGGCGAACTTCGCCAAGGCCGGCTACCCGGTGGTCAAGGAGCGGATCAACTTCGACCCGGCGTCGGCGTAGGAACCGGGCCGCCCGCGAACTCGCCCCGGCCGAACGGAAACGCAGGCCGGGGCCGTCGCGTCGCCCTCAGTCGTTCAGCTGCTCCTGGGCCGCCGTGAGGATCTCCGTCACCCTCAGGCCGAACGCCGCGTCGCAGGCGTGCGGGCGGCCGGTGCGGGCGGCGGCGAGCAGTGCGTCCGCCGCCCGCCTCAGCGCGGGCACCGCTCCGTCGGAGCTGTCCGGCAGCGTCGCGACCCCGGCCTCTCCCCGCAGTTCCACGGCGGCACCGGCCGCGGCGGGCGGTGCCGTCAGGCTCAGGGTGAGCGTGCTCGACGCGCCACCGGTGTGGTCGAGGACGACATGCGCCGTGTCGCCGGGGCCGTACGCCGCTGCCGTCACACGCCGGACGTCGCCGAGGACCGGCAGCAGGACGGACAGGGCGTGCGGGCCGACGTCCCACAGGGCGCCCTTCTCCCGCCGCCACGGCGTCGCGAAGGGGCTCTCGCTGGTGAACACCGCCCCGAGCCATTCGGCCCGCCCCGTGAACCAGCCCGGCACCGCCGCCTGTTCGGCGATCCACGCCGCCGGTTCGGGCTGGAAGCGGGCCGTGAAGAACACGACCGAGGCGACACCGGCCTCCGCAGCGGCCTCGACCACGGCCCGCCCCTGCGCCGGCGTCGGCGCCAGGGGCTTGTCGAGCAGCAGATGGCACCCGGCGCGGGCCGCCCGGGCGGCAAGGGAGGCCTGCACCTCGGGCGGCAGCGCCACCGCGACGGCGTCCACGTCGGCGAACAGCTCGTCGGCGTCGTCGTAGGCGCGGACGCCGTGCCGCTCCGCCAGTTCCTTGGCGGCCTCGGGGCGACGGCCCCACACCCCCGCGAAGTCCAGCTCCTCATGCCCGCTCAACGCGGGTGCGTGGGCCAGCTGCGCCCAGGGTCCGGTGCCGAGCAGTCCTATGCGCATGCCGCCGCCTCTCCACGCTGTCGGGACGACGAGCGTGCCACACGGAAACGGCGGTCCGGCAACAAGGGGCGGGCAACAGACAAGGCAAGGAGTGTTCTCCTCGCCTGTCTCAAGTCATAGCCCGCGGGGGGTCTTGCGGCAAGGCCCCCCGGCTCCCGCGGAATGTCCGGCCTGGGCCCAGGACCTGCGGATACGGGAGCATGACGTGACACCTGCGACCACGAGCGCGTTCGACCTTCCCGACCGCCTCGCGCACAAGGCCGCCCCGGCGTCGATCGCCGGGGACGAACGGCACTTCGCCGCCATCGCCGACTGCCTGGAGCAGTCGATGGCCGAACCAACTACCGGACGCCCGCCGAGATCATGACGGAGGCCGAGCCGGTCATCCGGGCCGCGCTGCCGGACGCCAACGTGCCGACGTCCGTCCGCAGCAGCGGCGTCCCCGTCCGCCACGGGTCCGCCGCGGAGCTGACGTCGGTCCTGGACATCTGGCTGGCCGGACACTCCGAGGGGATCGCCTGTGTGGTCGGCGATCCCGCGTTCCGCCCGGCCTCGCCCCGCGTCCGGTCGCTCACCCCGGAGCTGTCCAAGGGGCTGGAGTTCGACCCGGTCGTGCTCGTCGACCCGGAGAACTTCGGCCAGGGTGCCGACGGTCTCGAAGGCGCCGTCGACCACTGCGTGGCGATGACCCGGGCCACGCAGGAGCTCGTGATCCTCACGAGCTCCTGACGCTCCGGCCCGACGGCGTTCCCAGGAGGCCGGCTCCCGCCCGGTCGCTCAGCTCTGTGCGCTGATGTTGACCATCCAGGGGACGCCGAAACGGTCCGTGCACATGCCGAACACGTCGCCCCACATCTGCTTCTCCAGCGGCACCGACACCGAGCCGCCCGCGGACAGCTTCTCCCAGTAGCCCCGCAGCTCGGCGTCGTCGTCACCGCTCAGGCTCACCGAGTAGGAGCCGCCCTGCTCGGACTCCATGCCCGGGGGGTTGTCGGCGCCCATCAGGGTGAAGCCGCTGGTGGTCTCCAGCATGCCGTGCATGATCTTGTCCGCGTTCGGGGCGTCCGTCTGTCCGAAGTCTGCGTAGCTGTTGAGGTCGAGCGTGCCGCCGAAGACCTCCTTGTAGAACTCCATCGCCTGCCGGGCTTCGCCGTCGAAGGTGAGGTACGGGTTGAGGCGCGAGGCCATGAGAACCTCCCAGAAGGGGGCAAAGGGTAGTTTCCGCGCAGCGTATCGCCAGGCGCTGACAACGGCTCGTCGAGCGTGCGGCGCCCGGGCGGGGCCAGGTGCCACCGCGGCCGGTGTCATCGTCGACTGCCCTGTCAACGTGGCCGCTTGAGCGGCGGGGGAGCGGGCGGCTCATGGCATCGACGTTCCGCATGGGCGGGGACCTGGACGTACGGCGGCTCGGTTTCGGAGCCATGCATCTGCCCACCGGGCCCGGCCCCGACCGGGAGAACGCCCTCGTGGTGGCCCGGCGGGCCGTGGAGCTGGGCGTCACGCTGATCGGCACGGCGCACCTGTACGGCGGCGGAGCCAACGAGGAGCTGCTCGCCGAGGCCCTGCACCCCTACCCGGAAGGCCTGCTGATCACCACCAAGGTCGGTGTCGCGCGCACCGGCCCCGGCGGCGACTGGATGCTCGGCGGACGGCCGGAGATCCTGCGCGACCAGGTCCGGCAGGCCCTGCGACGGCTGCGAATGGAGCGGATCGACCTGCTCCAGCTGCACCGCATCGACCCCGAGACGCCGCCGGCCGACCAGCTCGGCATGCTGCGCGAGCTCCAGGGCGAGGGCCTGGTCGGCCGGATCGGGCTGTCGGAGGTCACCGTCGACGAGCTGGAGCGGGCCAGGGAGCTCGTCGACGTCGTGAGCGTGCAGAACCGCTACAACCTGCTCGACCGGGAGCACAAGGCGGTGCTGGACGCGTGCGTGGCGGCCGGGATCGCCTTCCTGCCGTGGCGGCCGGTGGCCTGGGGGGGGGGAACACGGGGGCCGAGGCCGGGATCGCCGCCGTCGCGGCCGAGCTCGGGGCCACGCCCACGCAGGTCGCACTCGCCTGGCTCCTCGACCACGCCCCCGTCGTCCTGCCCATCCCGGGCACGGCCCGGATTGGAGGAGAACATCGCCGCGGCCGACCTGAAACTGACCCCGGCCCAGCGTGACCGCCTCGACGGGTTGGCCGAGGCAGCACAGGCCGAATCGGGCTGAGGAGCCGGGCAGGGCGACGTCCGCCCCGCCCCGCCCCGCACGCACAGCCGCTCGTCGGCCGGGAAGAGCGGCGACCCGTCCGTGCCCGGAGCCGGACGATCCGGTCGAGGACCGGCCGTTCGGCGCCGGTCGGTGCCGGCTACGAGCGAGCGTGGAGACGTGCGTCAGCCCCTCCACGCCGTGCGGCGTTCTCGAGCGCCGTACGCAGGCTCACGCCTCGTCGGACGCGCCGCTGTTCCAGTCGTAGGGGCCGCCGCCCTGCCACTCGATCAGCTCGGTGTCGTCGACGGCCGTGTCGGCCGTGGGCAGGCCCTCGCGGTGCAGCAGGTCCAGCACGTCGAAGAGGCTGTAGGCGACGCCCATGCGCTCGCCGCGGATGGTCACCAGCCGTCCGCCGTCCGTCGCGGGCGGCTGCACGACCACAGGGGGTTGACCGTCCATAGCCCCACCATGCTCCCGAAACGCCCGGACCGCAGCTCGGTGGCGTCCACAAGCGGTACGGACCCCTCCCCGGGCAGGAGCCCGGGCGCGCTGTGCGCCGGTGACAAGCCGCCATCCGGAAGCTGAGTTCTCATCAGCACTCCCTGAGAGCGGTCGTGCCACGGTCCTAGCGTCCGTGGCATGGACATGAACCGCAGGAATCGTAAGAGCAGAGGGAAGTGGCGCGGTGCCGTGCTCGCGGTGCTGCTGACCGCCGGGACACTCACGGCCGCCGCCCCGGGCGCCGGCGCCGAGGGCACGCGCACGGAGACGCCGGTGACGTCGACCTCGCCGGTGACCGGGGTGACGGAGTCGGTGGTGCGGGTGAAGGTGCCGCTGCCGGAGTCGGCCGGGCCCCGTCCCGCGGCCTGCGACTGGCTGTCGTACCTGCGCTACCGTTCCGCCGACGGTCCGGCCGCGTCGGCCGAAGCGGACCGGATCCTCATCGCCCAGCCCGGCATCCTGGAAGGGGCGGGGGCGTTCGACAGCGTCGCCCGCAACACCGTCACGCGGGCCGCCGGACAGGCGCAGCACATCGAGTTCTGGGCGCTGGACCGGCGCTCCAACTGCCTGGAGGACCGCACCGGCATCGCCTCCGGCGACCAGCACACCGCCGTCGACTACTACTACCGGGGCAAGCAGGTCGACGGCCGCACCTTCGGCGGCTACACCGGCAACGCACAACTGGGCTGGATGGCGAAGCTCGGGATCGAGCAGACCGTACGCGACCAGTACGACCTGCTCACCGCCGAGTTGCCCTCCCAGGCACTGCGCAAGCGGAAGGTGCTGTGCGGCGGGCACTCGCTGGGCGGAGTCATCACCGGGTACTTCGCCGCCGCCGACTTCGACGGCGACCGCGCCACCACGGCGGACGCCGGGTACAACCAGTGCGCCGGCTACTTCGCCCTCGACACGACCGTCTCCACCACGCTGGGCGACCTCAGCGGCAGCATCCCCGGCGACACCAACCTGCCCGACATCGGCCTCGGTTACGGCGTCGTGCAGGCCGGACTGGACAGCGGGGTGCTGCCGCGCACCCTGTCCGCGCCGGTGCTGCTCAACCCCGAGACCATGACCCTGCTCGGCATCGCGGGCCTGGGCGCCCTGAAGGACCTGGACGGTGAGGCGGACCTGCCCGGCTATCTGCCCCGCAACCTCACCATCGAGGCCACCAACCGCTTCCTGTTCGCCAAGGACACCGCCGCCTTTCTCAGCGGCTCGCCGGCGGTGAGGGACTTCCGGCTCACCAACGGCGCGGTGCTCGGGGCGCTGCTGGACGACAACTCCGTCCCGCTGGCATTCCTGCAGACCAGTGTGGGCTTCTTCGACGGCGGACCGATCGTTGACAAGAGCATCCCCGCCGTCAACGGGGGCGACGCCCGACCGGGGCTGTACGGGACCGCGTACAAGGCCATCCCGGACCGGCCGCACGGTCCGCTCTACACCTGGCGCAACTACGACCGCGTCGGCGACGCGGACGACCCCGGCTACCGGTCGGCCGACGGCACCCCGTTCACCGGAGCCGGCGAGGAGGTCACCGATGTGCGGCAACTGGCCCGCAGCCTGGCCGAGCAGCCGCTGGACTTCACCGAGCAGTACTTCCCGACCAAGCTCGTCACGGACCTCGAACTGGCCACCTCACCCCAGGTGAAGAAACTTGTCGTCCACCCCGAAGGGCTCAAGGCCGACCCGGTGCTCACCGTCCTCGCCGGTGAGGGCCTGCTATCCGGACGGGTCCCGGCCGACCTGCACCCGGTGGTCGCGGACGGCTACCAGCACCTCGACGTCCTGACCGCCGCGCCGGTGCAGAACAACGGCCGGCCGGAGCCCGTCTCCACCAGCCTCGCCGGCTTCGCGCGGACACCGCGCTAGCCCCCGCCCGATACGCACGCCCGGGGCCCGGGAGGACATCCTGGGTACTAACGGTCCTCCCGGGCCCCTTCGTGTTCGTGCTGCCGGACGGGATCAGATCCTGCCCGCGGCGAACGTGGCCGCCTCCTCGGCGTCGTCCCGGTAGCTCAGATGCGCCCCGACGTCGCCTCCGCCGTTCTCGCAGACGGGGTCGCCCTTGGCACAGAGGTCGAGGGTGCGGCTCTGGTAGGTGCCGGTCACGCTCTTGCCGAGCGCCCGGATCGGGTTGCCGAACAGCAGCACCGCCGCGACCTTCGGCTCGACCGCGGCGGGCAGGGTGGCCACGATGGGGCTGCCGACCACCGCACCGGCGCTGCTGATGCCGATGGAATTGTCGACGACGTTCGCGCCCTGCGAATAGCCGACGAGAACGAACTTCTGATGCGGGCAGGCGGCGGCCTGGCTCTTCACGTGGTCCACCAGATCCAGATTGCCCTGTGCCGCGGACGTGGGGGAGAGGTCGGCGGGGTAGTTCACCTTGTAGCTGGTCACATTCCTGCCCGCCGCCTTCTTCTGCAGGGCGGAATACACCGGGTCGCCGACGATGAAGCCGAGCGTGCCCGGCTCGAAGGTGCCGCGGGCCGCGACGACCTCGACGTCCGAGCAGGCAGCGGCCATGGCCGGGGGAGCCGAGAGGGTGGCGAGCCCGGCCCCGCCGGCCAGTGAGAGCGCGGCGAGACACATACGGATGCGCATGGGGGATCCTCCGCGTGGAAAGGCGCGTGAAGCGCCTGCGAAAAAGGACGCCCCGAACGTATGGGCTTTCTCTCGCCTGCTGTTATGGACGGGATTATGGAAACCCCGCCGGTTTTTGTCGCCGATTGAGCAAGAGCCCGAATGCGGACGTCAGTTCTGCGTGGTGTGCAGGGATTCCGCGCGCAACGCGAGAATGAGGTCGAGGCGGGTCCCCGGGTCGTGCAGGGCCTCGCCGAACAGCTTCTCCAGCTGGCGCAGGCGGTAGCGGACCGTCTGGGGGTGGATGTGCAGCCGCACGGCGACGTCCGGCACATTGCTGCCGCTGAGCAGCCAGGCCAGCAGTGTCTCGGCGAGCCGGTCGCGCTGCCCCGCCGAGACCGTGTCGAGGGGCGCCAGGACCCGCGCCTGGAGGCGTTCCAGCAGCGGCTCGTCGCCGTACAGCAGCAGCGTCGACAGATGCTGGTTGCAGCGCACCACGCCCTGGCGGGGCAGCACCCCACGGCCCATCAGCCCGAGCGCCCGGGTGGCCAGGCGCAGCGACTGCGCGGCCTCGGTGACCGCCACCGCCGGGCCGATCGCGGCGGGCCGGCCGCGCAGCGCGAGCGTGAACGCCCGGCCGCCGATGCCACCGGATCCGTCCGGGTCGGGCACCAGCATGCGCGGCGGGCGGGACCCCATGTCCACCAGCGCGCCCGCCGCCGCCAGCGGCCGGTCCTCCTCCCGCCGGTCCGGCGCCGCCGCGAGCGCCACCACCGCGACCGTCCGCGGCACGGGCCAGCGCGCGCTGTGCGCCAGGTCCTGCACGGTCTCCAGGGCCACCGGCCCCTCCTCCAGGAGCAGGTCCAGCAGCCGCTTGCGGCGCCGCTCCAGCTCGTCGGAGCTACGCAGCTGCGCCTCGGCGTACCCGGACGCGGCCGCCTGCGCGACCTCGTGCACGGTCCGGAACGCCAGCTCCCCCAGCCCGGCCACGACCGCGGTGTCCAGCCCGAGTTCCTCCGCCGTACGGCCCATGTGCCGCCAGGCGCACATCCCGCCGATCCGCAGCGCGGACTGCAAGGCGTCCAGGCTGCGGCCCTCCAGGGCCTCACCCCGGCCGAGTTCGTAGTACGTCGCCGCGATCGCGCCCCCGTCGTCGCGCGGGTCGGCGATGTGATCGACGAACAGGGTCAGCGCCTGCACCACCCCGGACCGCAGGGCCTTGCGATAGGCCACGTCGGCGGGCCGGGCGTACTCGGGGACCTGGCGACGGACCTCCTCCTCCACCTCGTCGGCGACGGCCGCCAGATTGGCGCGCAGCAGCTCCGCCAGCTCGGGCGGGACCTGCGGCGCGGCGGGGCGGTCCGGCACGCCGTGCGGGGTGGGCACAGCCATCACGGACATTCCTTTCGACCGGAAGCGGCTCACCCGCGGGCCGTCACCCGCGGGACGAGTGGGGAGTCCCGTGTTGGACGGACGACCCCTCCGCTCCGTTCCGTGCCCCGACGGCACCCCCGTCACTCGGGCACCCCCAGTGCACGGGCGAGGACAGGCCACGAGGCCGTGAACTCCGGCTTCCAGTGCGCCCAGTCGTGCCCGCCGCCCCCGTAGAAGTGGGCGGTGGCCGGGATCCCCATCAGGGCCAGCGTGCGGGCGAAGCCCTGGGCCGAGGGCCACAGGGCGCTTTCCAGGATCCCGGGCAGCGGATCACCGCCCCCGCCCACCCCGCTGCCCTGCGACACGTACAGGGCCGTGCCGCGCAGCCCGGTGGCACGGGCACGCGGGTTGAAGTCCCGCCAGGTCAGGAGGTTGAAGACCGGATTTCCCCAGAGGGAGGCGGCCGGCAGGTTCTCGCGGGCCACGATCGCGTCCATGATGGCGGGAACACCGGGGGCCGTGGTGTCGAGGATGCCGCTGTAGGAGGCCGCCGCGGTGAACGCCCCGGGGTGGCGGGCCGCGTGGGCCATGGCCCCGTAGCCGCCGGTGGACACCCCGGCGACCGCCCGTGTGCCGGAGGCCCGGTAGTCCCGGGCGAGCAGCGCCGGCACCTCCTTCACCTGGAACGTCTCGTAGTCGGGGCCGCCGCGCCAGACGCTCGGGATGCCGGTGGGGCCCGCGTCCGGCATCGCCACGATCAGGTCGCGGCCGGCGGTGAACGCCTCGATGTCCGTCTCCCGGGTCCACGAGGTGTAGTCGTCGTGCGCGCCGTGCAGCAGGTACAGCACCGGGTACTTCTTCTCCGGGCGCACACCGAAGTCCGACGGCAGGATCAGCCGGACCGGGGCGCTGCGGCCGAGCGCCGCGGAGGGCACGGACACGTCGAGCGCGCGCGGCCCGAGCCGGGTGGCCGCCCGGGCCCCGCCGGCCGCGGCCCCGAACAGGGCGGCGAGACCGGCGGCGGCCGCCGCTGTGGCGACGGTGCGCCGGGACACTCCGGCGGCGGGCTGCTGCGGCAGGTGGGACATGACGGCTCCTCGGGTTCCATGTCAGGGGGCCGGCTCGGCGAGCGTCCGGCTCAGATGGGCGGCGATCTCGCCGACGTGCGGCGGATCGAGCAGCGACAGATGGTGACCGGCCACCGGCACCACCCGCAGTCGTGGGCACACCTCGTCCCAGCCCAGCGCCGGGTCGTCGCGTTCGTAGGCGGGGTCGCCCACGGTGTGCGGCGCGCGTTCGGTGGCGCGGTAGAGGACCACCGGCCCGTCGTGGGGGGCGGGGATGTGGGCCTCGCCGATGCCCATGTCCAGGTAGGAGGACCGCTGGTGCTCCAGCGCCGCGGGCGGCACGTCGGCGGCCTCGCGCAGGGCGCGCAAAACGGCGTCGATACGGGCCGCGTCGTCGTCCATCGCCACGAGCTCGCCGTACGGCAACTCCAGTCGCACGCCGTAGGCGTCGGCGACATGGCGGGCGAAACCCTCGAAGTGCGCCCGGATCCGGCCGGACCGCGTCGACCCCGGGCCGGGGAGGGGCCGTACGGAGTCGATGAGCACGACCAGCCGCACCTCCCGTCCGGCGGCGGTCAGTTGCCGGGCGGTCTCCTGGGCGACGAAGCCGCCGAAGGACCAGCCGCCCAGCAGCACCGGGCCGTCGGGGCGGACGGCGTTGACCGCCTCCGAGTAGCGCCGTGCCTTCTCGGGCACGGTCCCGGCCTCCTCGATCCGCTCCAGCCCGTACACCGGCTGGTCGTCGCCGAGGAGTCCGACGAGCGTCCGGTAGACGCTGACCGGGCCGCCGGCGGCGTGGACGAGGAACAGCGGGGGCCGCGAGCCGGTGGCGCGCAGGGGCCGCACCGGCGTGTCGTCCCGGGGGAGGGCGCGCTCGACACGGGTGGCTGCGTCCTCGACGGTGACGGCGGTGAGCAGCTCCCGCAGGGGCAGTTCGATGCCGAACTCGCGCTCCACCGCCGTGCGGACCCGGACCGCCATCAGCGAGTCCAGGCCGAGGTCGGCCCACGCGGTGCCCGGGGTGATGCGGGCGGGGGAGCGGCCGGTGACGGCGGCTATGTGGTGGGTCAGGCGGGCCAGGACCGACGAAGGTTCGGTCACCGCGGCAGGAGGTTCCTCCGGCAGCGGCTCGGTGCCAGCGGCCCGGCCGTCCGTCCACCAGTGCCGTAGGTGCCGCCACCGGGGCAGCGGCAGGTCGACGACCCGCCCCGGCGGCACCGGCAGTCGCTGTCCCGCGGCGTACAGGGCGCCCAGTTGCCCGGCGAACGCCTCCGACCCGTCGGCGTCCCGGCGCAGGGTGGCCAGGGCGAGGGCTCCGGGCACGGTGTCGGCGACGGCACCCGTCAGCACGGGGTGGGGGGAGATCTCGACGAAGGCCGTGCGGCCGTCGGCGGCGGCCGACGCGAGCGCCCGGTCCAGCCGCACGGGCCTGCGCAGGTTGGCCGCCCAGTGCGCGGCGTCGAAGAGACAGTCGCCGCGCGGGTCGTCGAGGACCGTGGAATGGACAGGGACGCGTGGCTGTCGCCCCCGGATGCCGGACAGCGCGTCCACCAGCTCCGGCAACAGCCCGTCCACCTGCGGCGAGTGTCCGGCGCCGACGACCCGCATGGCCCGCGCCGCCCGGCCCTGTCCCTCCAGCCGGCGCACGAGCCCGGCCACCGCCGCCTCCTCACCCGTGACGACCTTCTGCCGCGGGGAGGAGTGCACGGCGACATGCACCTCCGGGAAGTCCCGTGCCAGTGCGTCCAGTTCGGTGTCGTCCAGGTCCACCACGGCCATCGCGCCGCCCCGCAGCCCGCTCAGCAGCCGGGCCCGTACGGCGATGACGCGCGCCCCGTCCGCCACGTCCAGCGCGCCCGCGCACACAGCCGCCGCCACCTCACCCATGGAGTGGCCGATGACACCGGCGGGCTCGACACTGTGGGAGCGCCACAGCTCGGCGAGCGCCAGCTGGAGGCCGAACAGCACCGGTTGGGCGACCTCCAGACGGTCCAGACCCTCGCCCGAGGACAGATGGTCGTACAAGGACAGGCCGCACTCGGGGGCGAGCTGAGGGTCGAGCTTCTCGACGGCGGCGGCGAACGCGGGCTCCTCGGCCAGCAGCCGGCGTCCCATGCCCGGCCACTGACTGCCGTACCCGGAGAAGACCCACACGGGGCCCCGCCCCACGCGGTCGCGGTCCCCGGTCGTCACCCGTGGATCCGGGCGCCCGGACGCCAACGCGTCCAGCGCGTCGACCAGTTCACCCCGGTCACGGGCGACCACGGCGGCACGCACGGGCCCTCGGCCCGTACGGCCGGCCAGGGTCCGGGCCACGTCGGCGGGGTGCGCGGCGCCCTCCCGCAACCGGCCGGCGAGCCTGCCCGCCGTGTCGCGCAGGCGCTCGGTGTCGACGTCGGACAGCGGGTGCACCCGCGCGGCCGGTTCCTCGGCCGGTCGTACCGGGACCAGGCCGGGTGGCCCCTCCTCCAGCACCACATGGGCGTTGGTGCCGCCGAAGCCGAACCCGGAGACGCCCGCGACGGCCGTGCCGCCGTAGCGCGGCCAGGGCTCGGGTTCGGTCACCACCCGCAGCCGGGGATCGGTGAGGGAACTTCCCTCCTCGCAGTGCAGGGACGGCGGGATGCCGTCGTGGTGCAGGGCCAGCACGGTTTTCACCAGGCCCGCGACGCCCGCCGCGGACTCCAGATGACCGAGGTTGCCCTTGGCGGACCCCAGCAGCAGCGGCTGGTCCGGGTCCCGGCCCGCGCCGAGCACCGCGCCGAGCGCACCCGCCTCGATCGGATCGCCCAGCGGGGTGCCCGTGCCGTGCGCCTCCACGTAGTCGACGTGCTCCGCGGCGAGCCCGGCCTGCGCGTACGCCCGTTCCAGCAGCGCCAGTTGGGCGGCCGGGTTGGGCGCCATCAGGCCGTTCGAGCGGCCGTCGGAGTTGACGGCGCTGGCCCGGATGACGGCCAGCACCCGGTCGCCGTCCCGCTCGGCGTCGGACAGCCGCTTGAGGATCACCGCCGCGCATCCCTCGCCGCGCCCGATGCCGTCCGCCCGCGCCGAGAACGGCTTGCACCGCCCGTCCGGGGCGAGGGCGCCCGCTCTGTGCAAGGCGACCGTGACGACCGGCGACAGCAGCAGGTTGACCCCGGCGGCGATCGCCGTGTCGCTCTCGCCGGTGCGCAGACTGACGCAGGCGTGGTGCACGGCGACCAGCGAGGAGGAGCAGGCCGTGTCGACGGCCAGGCTCGGTCCCCGGGTGTCCAGGACGTAGGCGAGCCGCCCGGCGGCGACGCCGAGCGCGCCCCCGGCCGGGGCCCAGGGGTCGACGGCGGCCGGGTCGGCGCCCGTCAACTGCCCGTACTCCGGTGCGGAGATGCCGACGAACACGCCCGTGGCCGTGCCCGCCAGGGACCCGGCGGGGACGGCGGCGTGGTCGAGCGCCTCATGGACGACCTCCAGCAGGATCCGCTGCTGGGGGTCCATCACCGCGGCCTCGCGCGGGGTGATGCGGAAGAAGTCGGCGTCGAACCCGGCGATGTCGTCCAGATAGCCGCCGTACGGATGGGCGTCGGCGGGCGGGAACGCGGTGAAGTCGCGCCAGCGGTCCTCCGGGACGCGCCGGATCGCGTCGACGCCCTCGCTGAGCAGCCGCCAGTAGGCGTCCGGGCCGTGCACGCCGCCGGGCAGGCGGCAGCCCACCCCGACGACCGCGACCGGCTCGGCCGTCCCGCCGGGCGCCGAGGCACGCGGCACCGGCGCCGCCTCGGCCTCCGGGACCCCCGGGCCGCACAACCGCGCCACCAGGGCCTTCCCGGTGGGCGTCTCCCACAGCAGCGTCGTCGGCAGCTCCCGGCCGGTGGCGCGGGACAGCTCGCCCGCCAGGGCGACGGCGTCCCGCGAGGCCATGCCGAGGTCGGCGAGCGGCCGGTCCATCGGGACGTCGTCCGGGCAGGCCCCGTTCCAGGCGGCCACCCGCTCGGCGATCAGCCGGCGCAGCGCGGCCTCGTCGGCGGACCTCATACCGCGGCACCCGTCCGGGCCTGCCCGCCGTAGGCACCCTCCAGATACCGGGCGCGGGTCAGCGCTCGCGACACCTTGCCGCTGGAGGTGCGCGGCACGGTGCCCGGCGGCACCACGACGACGTCGGCCAGCCGCAGTCCGTGCCGGGCGGAGACGGCGCCGCGCACGGCACGCACCAGGGCGGCCACGTCCAGCTCGGCGAGGTGGGCGGTCCGCGCGTGCTCGGCCACGACGACCGCGCACTCCCCACCGGCACCGCCCGGCACGGCGAAGGCGGCGAGCCGGTCCCGGCGCACCGCCTCGTGCGACTCCTGCGCCGACGCCTCGACGTCCTGCGGGTAGTGGTTGCGCCCGTCGACGATGATCAGGTCCTTCAGCCGTCCCGTGACGACCAGCTGCCCCTCCAGCACCGTCCCCAGATCACCCGTGCGCAGCCAGCGGCCCGGACCGGCCGCGGCGTCCGTGAACTCGGCGCCGAAGACCTCCTCCGAGTCCCGGTTCCAGTAGCCGCGGCCCACGTTCGGCCCCTGCACCCAGATCTCCCCGACCTCACCCTCCGCCAGCGGCACCCGCGTCACCGGGTCGGCGACCCGTACCCGCTGACCCGCCGGAGTGCCACAGCCCGTCAGCAGCACCGCCCGGGGATCGTCGGGCCGGGCGGGCAGGGCCTTTCCGGCCGCCAGGGCGTCCCGGTCGAGCGCGAACCGGCTGAGCGGCTCACCCGGCCGGGCCGCGCACACGAACACCGTGGCCTCGGCCAGCCCGTACGACGGGCAGTGCGTCCCGGGCGCCAGGCCCTGGTTCGCGAACGCCGCGTGGAACCGGTCGGCGGTGCCCGGGCGGACCGGCTCACTGCCGTTGATCAACGCGGTCACCCCGTCCAGCCGCAGACCCTCCTTCTGGTCGGCGGTGACGGTCGCGACGCAGTAGTCGTAGGCGAAGTTGGGTGCGGCGCTCACGGCGTGCGGATGCGCGGCGAGCAGCCGCAGCCAGCGCACCGGTTCGTGCAGGAACGCGGCCGGGTCCATCAGCACCGACAGCGCCCCGCGCGCCACCGGGGCCGCGACGCTGAGCACCAGCCCCATGTCGTGGTAGAGCGGCAGCCAGCCCACACTGGTCATCGGGCGGGTGTCGAGGCCGTAGGCGGCCAGGGCCTGGCGGGCGTTGGCGACGACGTTGCCGTGGCTGATCTCCACACCGGCCGGGGCGCGGGTCGAACCGGACGTGTACTGGAGGTAGGCGGGTGCCTCGGGGTCCAGGGGGACCGGTTGCCGGTCCGGGACGCCGTCGGGCACCTCGTCCGCCACGACGATCCGCGGGCCGCCGGCCCCGAGAAAGTCCCGCACCTCGTCATGGGCCCGGCTCGTGGTCACCACCACCGAGGGGCGCGCGTCGGTTAGGACGCCCGCGAGCCGGTCGGCGTGCCCGGGCAGGCCCGGCGTGTACAGCGGGACGGCGACCAGCCCGGCGGACAGGGCCCCGAGGAAGGCGGCCACGTACTCCGTGCCCTGCGGACACAGCAGGGCGACCCGTTCCCCGGGCCCGGCCTCCTCGGCGAGGCGTGCGGCGAGCGCCCGCACCCGCACGTCCAGGCGGCGCCAGGTCAGGGTGCGGTGGACGCCGCGCGAGTGCGGCGCCGGGTGCTCGACGAAGGTGAAGGCCCGGCGGTCGGGTGTGGTCTCGGCCCAGTGCCGCACGTACTCCGGCAGGGTGGGGCACGCGGGCGCGAGCGGGGGGCGGCGGCTGTCCATCAGGCGGGGCTCCTCACGGCGCGGATCGGCCTACGGGTCGCAACAACGGGGGAGACAGAGAAGAGGGCGGCTAGAGGGGGATGTTGCCGTGCCGGCGTTCCGGCATCGGGGCGCGTTTGCCGCGCAGTGCGCGCAGGGCGCGGCAGACCTGCTCGCGCGTCTCGCGCGGCGCGATGACGGCGTCGACATAGCCGCGCTCGGCGGCCAGGTACGGGGTGCCGTGGGTGCGTTCGTACGCTGCGAGGAGGTCGGCGCGCAGCGCCTCCGGGTTGTCGGACGCGGCCAGTTCACGCCGGTGCAGGACGCCCACGGCCCCTTCGGCGCCCATGACGGCGATCCGGGCGGTGGGCCAGGCGAGATTGACGTCGGCACCCAGGTGCTTGGAGCCCATCACCGCGTAGCCGCCGCCGTACGCCTTGCGCACCACGACCGTGACCTTGGGGACGGTGGCCTCGGCGTAGGCGTAGAGGAGTTTCGCGCCGCGCCGGATGATCCCGGCCTGCTCCTGACGCACCCCGGACAGATATCCGGGCACGTCGGCGAAGGTCAGCAGCGGGATGCCGAACGCGTCGCAGAACCGGACGAACCGTGCGGCCTTCTCGGACGCGTCGATGTCGAGGACCCCGGCGGCGTGCAGCGGCTGGTTGGCCACGACGCCCACCGAGCGGCCCTCGATCCGGGCCAGGGCGCAGATGATGTTCGGCGCGAACAGCTCCTGTACCGGCAGCAGTTCACCGTCGTCGACGACCGCGTGCAGGACGTCCCGCATGTCGTAGGCCTCGCCGAGCCGGTCCGGGACGATCGCGTCGAGTCCGTCACCGGCCGGGGCGGGCCCGGGGGCGTACTCCGGGGGACGTTCCAGGTTGTTGGCCGGCAGATACGACAGCAGGTCGCGCACGGTGTCGAGAGCGTCCTCCTCGTCGGCGGCCAGGAAGTGCGCGTTGCCGTTGACGGTGTTGCTGGTGCGGGCGCCGCCCAGCTCCTCGGCGGTGGTGCGCTCGCCGGTGACCGTCTCGATGACGTCGGGGCCGGTGACGAACATGTGCGAGGCGCCGTCCACCATCACCGTGAAGTCGGTGATCGCCGGCGAGTACGCGGCACCGCCCGCGCACGGGCCCAGGACGACCGAGATCTGCGGGATCACCCCGGACGCCTTGACGTTGCGCCGGACCAGCTCGGCGTAGAGGGCGAGAGCGGCGACGCCCTCCTGGATCCGGGCGCCGCCGGAGTCGTTCAGGCCGATCACCGGGCAGCCCGTCTTCAGGGCCAGCTCCATCAGGGCGACGGTCTTCTCCCCGAAGGCCTCGCCCATGCTGCCGCCGAACACGCCGGAGTCCTGGGCGAACACGCAGACCGGGCGGCCGTCGACCGTGCCGTACCCGGTGACCACGCCGTCGCCGTAGGGGCGGCGGGCGTCGTGCTCCGCGGGCCGGGCCCGGACGAACAGACCGGTCTCGGTGAAGGAGTCCTTGTCCATGAGCCGTTCGATCCGCTCCCGGGCCGAGAACTCCCCGCGTCTGCGCGGCCCGCCCGGGGCCACCGCCCGCTCCCGGCGGTGCTCCAGGCCGGCGACGCGCTCCGCGGTGTCCCCGGGCGTGTGCGCCGCTGTCTCCCCCGGACCGGATGTCGTCACCTCTGTGCTCACAACCACCTCCGAAGTGGTCCTCGAATATGGCAGTGCGGCGGAGGAGTGCCCTACGGATCGCCGGTCTGTGTGGGGGAGTTGAGTCCTCTGGCGCGGGGTTTCATCCGGGTGTGACAAGGAGGGCCGGGAGGGTACGGGCGCGATTCATCGGTCCGGGTGCTGAATGCGTTCTCCTTCTTCTATTGGACCCCCGGCCGCGCGGCGTCCAGGCTGGAGTGCACCATCGCCCGACAGCCGGAAGAGGTCACGAACCCATGCACACCCGCCGCATCGGTGACGTCGAGGTCAGCGCGATCGGCCTGGGCGCGATGCCCATGTCCATCGAGGGACGACCGGACGAGGACCGCTCCCTCGCCACCCTCCACGCCGCCCTCGACGCAGGCGTGACCCTGATCGACACCGCGGACGCCTACCACCGCGACGCCGACGAGGTCGGTCACAACGAGACCCTGATCGCCAAGGCCCTCGCCTCGCACGACCGCGGCGGCGACGTCCTCGTCGCGACCAAGGGCGGCCACCTCCGCCCCGGTGACGGCAGCTGGACACTCGACGGCAGCCCCCGCCATCTCAAGGCGGCCTGCGAGGAGTCCCTGCGCCGGCTCGGCGTCGAGGCCATCGGCCTCTACCAGTTCCACCGCCCCGACCCGCGCGTCCCCTACGCCGAGTCCGTCGGCGCGATCCGCGACCTGCTGGACGACGGCAAGATCCGCATGGCCGGCATCTCGAACGCGAACCCCGAACAGATCAGGCAGGCCGGCGAGATCCTCGGCGGACGTCTGGTCTCCGTGCAGAACCAGTTCTCCCCGGCCTTCCGCTCCAGCGAGCCGGAACTGCGCCTGTGCGACGAACTCGGGATCGCCTTCCTGCCCTGGAGCCCCCTCGGCGGGATCTCCAAGGCCGGTGAACTCGGCTCGGGCCACGCGCCCTTCGCCCGCATCGCCGAGGCGCACGGCGTCAGCCCGCAGCGCGTGTGCCTGGCCTGGATGCTCGCCAAGTCGCCGGTCGTCGTCCCGATCCCGGGCGCGAGCCGGCCCGAGACGATCCGCGACTCGCTCGCCGCCACCGACCTCGTCCTGACGGCGGACGAACTGGCGGAGCTGGACGCCGCCTGAGCAGACCACCAGACCCGGGGACGGCCGCGCGCCGCCCCGGGTCTCGTGCTGCACACGAGCCGGCACGTGCACGGCCGGTTCCCCTCGCGGGAGCCGGCCTGAACGTCCCTCAAGGAGGTACGTGGACGACCAGTACGGTCCCCGCGCTCGGAAACCCGCACAGCCGAAGGATCGGCCCTCCAAGCCGTGCTCCTCGACATGGACGGCACCCTGGTGGACACCGAGGGCTTCTGGTGGGACGTCGAGGTCGAGGTCTTCGCCTCCCTCGGCCACACACTCGACCGACCGGATCGTCGTGATGGGCGACGGCCGCATCGAGGAGATCGGCACCCACGAGGAGCTCCTGCGCCGGGGTGGTGCCTACACGTCCCTGCACCGTGGCCAGATCGTCTGAGACCGGTCGCATCCGATCACTTCTCGTCAAATCTGACCCAGGTGAGAAAATCGTGTAAATGTTTCCGCGTGGTTCGGGCATACGCAGCGGAAACAGAGAGAGGGGCGCTACGTGCTTGTACCGGACCGGAAGATCGTCAGGGAGTTGCTGACGCGGTACGCGTCGCTGAGGATCGCTCAGTCGGAGAGGCACGTGCCGACGGCGGCACGCGAACTGGAGGACGTCAGCTACACGCTGTGCGTGATGATGGGGACGTCCGACATCAGCGACGCCATCGCGAAGGCGGATGTCCTGCTGCTCACCGAGGGGCGGCCCGATGCCGCCGAGGCGGGCGGCGAGAACGGCCTGACGCTGGTCGGCTGACAGCTGTGAGGCCCGGCACGGACCGGGCGGCGCGCGCCTCGGCAGCCCCTGCCCAGGGGCCGCCGAGGCGTCTCTTCGCCCATGGAACGCAGCCCGGTAGGCGTACGGAGTGGTGCCCACCACCTTGCGGAACCAGGTCGGGCGAGGTGGCGAGAACCCGTTGGAAGCTGTCGTTCCAGCCCATGGGCGCACCTGCGGGGGCGTCCTAGCGTGGGCGGCGTCGACCGCGTTCACGGAAAAGAGCCCCGGTGACCAAGATCCTGCTGTCCCTCCATGTCCTGGCCGCCATCGTCGCCATCGGTCCCGTGACCGTCGCGGCCAGCATGTTCCCGCCCGCCGCGCGCCGCACGACCCCCGCGGACGGCGTCGCCACGGCAGCGCTCCTGCACCGCATCTGCCGCGTCTGCGCCGGTGTCGGGCTGGCCGTCCCGGCCCTCGGGTTCGCCACCGCGGCCGCGATGGGCGTCCTCGGCAGCGGATGGCTCATCACCTCCATCGCCGTGACGGCCGCGGCCGCCGGCATCCTGGTGGCCTTCGTCCTGCCCCGCCAGGAGGAACTCCTCGACCGACTGGAGGACGAGCGGGCTCCCGACCACCGGGACACCGTGCAACTCGCCATGTTCACCGGCGTCTTCAACCTGCTCTGGGCCACGGTCACCGTCCTGATGATCGTCCGGCCGGGTTCCACGACCGGAGCCTGAACGGCCCCGCCCCCGCCTGTCACGGATGTCCGGTCTGCGTCAAGTCATCCCAAGGAATTCACACTCCGGGGCACCTCGCCGCCTACACTCGCAGTCTCGCCCCCATCACGGGGCCGACGAGCAGAAAGGCACGTTGACGGGTGTTCCAGGATTCCCCCATCTACGACCGACTCATCGCGGAGCGCGGTGACGTACCCGCACAGGCGCGCCGCGAGGCCGAACGTGTGAGCAGGGAACTGGAGCTGGTCATGCGGCCCTCACAGTCCCTCGGCTACGACCGTCCGCACTCCCCGGGCGCGGGCTGGCAGCGCGCGGGCATGCTCCCCGGCCCGCGCCCGCAGTGAACCACCGGGCGGGCCCGGGATCGCCGGGCCCGGTCACTCAACGGACTCTCGTATGGGAACCGTTGCCATGGGACGGCTGGACCGGCACCGGCCGGGCCAGCCACTCGGCGATCGTCCGGGCGATCGGCTGACCCGTCTCCACCTCGACGAACCCGAACTGCCCCGACTGGTTGCACTCCAGGAACCACCAGGTCCCGTCGGAGTCCTCCACGAAGTCGAAAGCCCCGTAGGCCAGTCCGGCCTCCCGCAGATAGGACAGCACGCCCGGCGCGATGCTGGACGGCACGTCGACCCGGAGCCACGGCGAGCCGGGCGCGGCGAAGCGCACGTCGACCTCGTCCGGGTCCGCGTCGTCCGCGGTCGCCTTGCGGGCGGCCAGCATCCGCTCGCCCACGACGGTGAGCCGGATGTCGGCCCGCTTGGTGATCCGTCGTTGCAGCAGCGTCGGCCCGAACGCGACGGCCGAGAAGTCCGTGTCCGGGGCGACCCGGCTGGTCGGCACGGCCCGGGGCGGGTCCTGCGGATGCGCGCCCGACACCGGCTTGACCACCAGTTCCGGGTAACGCTCCGCGAACTCGCGGGCGGCGCGCGGGAAGGTCGTGATCAGCGTCGCGGGCACGGGCAGGCCGCATCTCTGGGCGAGGCGCAGCTGCCACGGCTTGTGCCGGGCCCGGCGCGCCGCGTCGGGGTCGTTCATCCAGCGCGCGTCCGAGCCGCGCAGCATGCCGTAGAGCGCCTGGGCGGCCTCCTCGGTCAGCCATGCCGACGGCTGGGCCGCCCGTGCGGCCGGGACGCCGGGCCGGCGCACCCACACGGACCGGAGCCCCCCGATGCTCACCAGCCGCCCCCCGGCGGACAGATGGCCGCGGAACCGGCCGTGCACGTACTCCCCCGAGAGCGCGACTCCACCGGTCAGGTCCGCGGGATCGACCCGGACCACCGGAACCCCCGTCGCGTTCAGGTGTACGACCACCATGTCCGCGGTGACGTCCTCCTCGCAGGTGAGGATCAGTACGGTCATCGTCGGCGGCCCGCGGTCAGTCGTCGAAGTGCGTCTTGGAGCCGGCGGTGGACGTCGTGGTGCCGAACTCTCTCAAAAGGGCGAAGTCGGAGGCCGCGATCCGTCCGTCGCGGAGTACGTTCAACTGCTGTCCGGCGTCGTACACGTACGGAATGGCAGCTTCCAACTCCACTGCCGGGCGCGCGTAGTTGAGCGCGAACGGTTTCATCGTCTCTCCCTCGTCGGTACTGCGCCGATCAGGCGAGGGCCGGGGGCGCGGCCGCCCGTTCCGCCGACCTGTTTCGGCTTCCAGAGACTTATACGAATCGAACGGGTGGTTGGTTTCCTTACTTTCCGTAGTCATCGGCCAGTTGCCGGTCCGGCCGGTGTGCCCTACTGCGCTCCCGTTCGCCGAGGGAGCCGCGGACAGTGCGCAGAGCGAGCAGCAGAACGCCGATGTCGTCCAGGTACACCGGGTCGGGCACCAGGTCGACGGGCAGCACGAGATAGAGCACCGCGCCCCAGAAGACCCAGCGCGGGCCCGTGGGCAGTCCCGCACGCCGCAGATCGCGGCGGGTGCGGACCAGCCGCACCAGGACGACGACGGCGAAGACGAGGATGAAGGCCGCGAGAACCGCGGCCAGAATGATCACCATGGTGGTCGTATCCACGGGTTGCCCTCCTCCTGGCATGCCGCGACACGGGGTGTCCTTAGCTGGATTCCCCTTTCCGGCGGCTGTATTGCGGCCGGGGCCCGGTATGTCGGCGAGTCGGAGCATTTTCCGTACGGGTGGTCATCCCACTGGCTCACCCGAGTGGCACGGGGTGACGGGGCGCCTGGTAATGGTCAGCGTAACGTCGCTCGTCACACGACGGGGGTCGCAGGAGCGGCCGCACTCTTCCCACGGAGGCGAGTATGGCCACCTGCTCTTCATCACCCCGCTCGAACGAACCTGCCATACCCAACGAGCCGAGCGGGTCCGCCCCGCAGTCCGCCGGGACGACCGACGCCACCAGCACGCACCAGGTGGGGCAGACGAGCGCGCAGCCGGCCGCCGGGCCGTACGAGGCATACGAGGCGTACCCGGCGGGGCAGTCCGCGCCCGCCGTCGTCGGTTCCCACCCGGCCGACCGTGCGGACGCCGAGCCTGTGGCCCTCGGCTCCCACCCGGCGGCCGGGGCGGATACGCGGCCGGCCGCCCCCGAGCCGGACCCGGCCGCCGCGCAGCCCGTACGGCCCGCCGGGGACTGGCTGGATCCCGCGGAGGCGCGGCCCGCCGCCCCCGCCATGGACCGGCCGGACCCCGCGCAGGGTCCTGTTGGGCCCGCCCACGTGACCGCCACCGGCCCGGACGATGCCGATGCGTCCGCCGGGCCCACCCATGTGGCCAACGCCACTCGGGAGGACGCCGCTCCGGAGGATGTCGTACCGGAGGATTCTGTTCCGTCCGCCGGGCCTGGCCCGGACGGCGCCGGCCGGCCGGGCGCACGGCCGTTCGTCATCCGGTCGCTCGACGACAACCCGGTGGAGCTGAGGTCCGGTAGCGGCCCGGCCTCCGGCGCACCGTACGGCGACGCCGTCAGCGACCTGGTGCACGGCGCGGTGGCCGACCGGCCGCTGGAGGAGGTCGTCGACCTCATCGTCTCGCTGGAGGAGTCGCCCGATCACACGCAGGCGAAGATCGAAGCGCTCCGCACCGCAGGGGTGTCCCGGTCCGTGAGGGACGTGTCCCGGATGATCGCCCTGCTGACGAAGCCCCCGCGTGATGCCGACTGCGCAGACGAGGCGATCCGGGCCGCGGCCGCCCACCGGCCGGTGGAGGAAGTGACCCGGCTGGTGACCCTGCTGCACAAGGAGCCGCAGGAGCCCCATGTCCGCGAGGGGGCGCTGCGCGCGGCCGCCACCGACCGGTCCGTCGGGGAACTGGTCGAGTTGATCGACCGCCGAGGCGTGGTTGAGGGCCGGTGACCGCCTCCGGGCCCAGCCGCGTCCCGGTTTGAACTGACCCTCTCGGAGTCGCCTAGCGTGCCCCGGAATCGAGCAGCCCGGTCAGCACCCGGTCCGGTGTGAGCGGGAGTTCACGGAAGCGGACGCCCGTGGCGTGGTGCACGGCGTTGCCGATCGCCGCCGCCGTCCCGACGATGCCGATCTCCCCGATCCCCTTGCTGCCCATGGGGTTGAGGTGGGAGTCCTCCTCGTCGACCCAGTGCGCCTCGATCTCGGTGACGTCGGCGTGCGCGGGCACGTGGTACGAGGCCAGATCCGACTCGGTGAAGTCACCGAACGCGGCGTCCATGGTGCTGCCCTCGGTCAGCGCCATGCCCAGGCCCATCGTCATGCCGCCCACGAACTGGGAGCGCGCCGTACGGGCGTTGAGGATGCGACCCGCCGCGTACACCCCCAGCAGCCGGCCGGCCCGGACCTCGCCGGTGACCGTGTCCACCGCGACCTCGGCGAAATGCGCCCCGAAGGCGTGCCGCGCGAAGTCGCTCTCGGCGTCCGCGGCGCCCGCCGTGTCGGCGCGGGCGACGAGGCCCTGCTCGGGCAGCGGCCCGGCGTGCTCGGCCAGGCGCCGGGCCAGCCGGGCGCAGGCCTCGTGCACCGCCCAACCCCAGGAGGCGGTGCCCGACGAGCCGCCGGCCAGCGGCGCCGACGGGAGTTCGGTGCTGCCGACCTCGATCCGCACCCGCTCCAGGGGCACCCCGAGGGCGTCGGCGCCGACCTGCGCGAGCACGGTCCGGGCACCCGTCCCGATGTCGGTGGCGTTGATCCGCACCAGGAACGTCCCGTCGGGCCGGGCGCGGGCCGCCGCGGTGGACGGGCCCACCAGGACGGGGTAGGTCGCCGCCGCCACTCCGGTCCCCAGCAGCAAGGGCCCGTCCCGGCGGGCGCCCGGGCGGGGAGCGCGTCCGTCCCACCCGAAGCGCCGGGAGCCCTCGCGCAGACACTCGATCAGGTGCCTGCTGCTGAACGGTTTGCCGCTGTCGGGCTCGACGTCCGGTTCGTTGCGGACACGCAGCTCGATCGGGTCCATGCCCAGTTCGGTGGCCAGCTCGTCCATGGCGGACTCCAGCGCGTACATGCCGGGTGCCTCGCCCGGAGCCCGCATCCAGGACGGCGACGGAACGTCCAGCGCCGCGACCCGGTGCACCGTACGGCTGTGCGGCGCGGCGTACATCACCCTTGCGGGCACCGCCGCCTGCTCCACGAACTCCTTGATGCGGGAGGTGTGCGTGGTGACCTCGTGCACCAGGGACGTGAGCCGGCCGTCCTCGTCTGCCCCGAGCCGCAGCCGGTGGAGGGTCGGGGCCCGGTGCCCGACGACGGCGGGCAGGTACCGGCGCGGCAGCGCCACCGTCACCGGCCGCCCGGTGTGACGTGCCGCCATGACGGCGAGCACCACGTCGGGCCGTGGCGTGCCCTTGGATCCGAAGCCGCCGCCGACGTGTTCGGCGGTGACGACGATCCGCTCCTTCGGCAGCCCGAACAACCCGGCGAGCACGGCCCGCACGGCACCGGTGCCCTGGCTGGAGGTGTGCACGATGAGCCGGCCGTCCTCCCACCGGGCGGTGCTGGTGTGCGGCTCCATGGGGTGGTTGTGCAGCGGCGGCACCCGGTACGCGACGTCCACCCGGGCCGCCGAGGAGCCGAACGCCCCGTCGGCGTCGCCCTGTTCACGGACGGCCGGGTGACCGCCGTTGGCCTCCTCGGGCACGTACACATCCGGATGCGCCACGGTGAGGGCCACGTCGTGCTCCTCGGCGGCGTAGGAGACGCGGACAACGGACGCACCGGCCCGGGCCGCCTCCAGAGTCTCGGCCACCACCAGGGCCACGAACCAGCCGCGGTGCGGTACTCGGGGATCCTGCAGCAGGGCGAGCGTGGGATCGTCCGGTTCCGCCAGACGCGGCGCGTTCTCGTGGGTGAGGACGCTGAGGACGCCGGGCACGGCCAGGGCGGCCGTCGTGTCGACCCCTGTCACCCGGCCCCGGGCCACACTCGCCGGCACCGGCCAGGCCTGGGCCCGGCCGGGGAAGTGGAACTCGGCGGCGTAGCGGGCCGTGCCGCCGACCTTCTCGAGCCCCTCGCGACGCTCGGCGGGGGCACCCACACTGCCGGTCATGAGGCCCTCCCGTCGAGCGCGCTGTCCGCCAGCCGGGACAGCACGTCCACGGCGAGATTGCGGGCGAGCGGCACCTTGTAGGCGTTGTCCCGCAACGGCTGCGCGGCGGACAGCTCCCGCTCGACGGCGTGCTCCAACGCAGCCCGGGTCGGGGCCGCGCCCAGCAGCGCCTCCTCCGCCCGCCGGGCCCGCCAGGGCCGGTGCGCCAGCGCCCCGAAGGCGATCCCCGCATGACCGACGACCCCGTCCTCCAGACGGAGCACGACCGCGACGGACGCGAGCGCGAAGGCGTACGAGGCCCGGTCGCGGGCCTTGCGGTAGGCCGACGGCAGCCCGGCCGTGGCGGCCGGCAGCACCACACCGGTGACCAGTTCGCCGGGACGGATCTCGGTGTCCTGCTCGGGCCGGTCCCCGGGCAGCCGGTGGAAGTCCGCCGCCGCGACACTCCGGGCTCCCTCGGGCCCGTCCAGCTCGACACGCCCGTCGAGGGCGGCGAGTGCCACGGCCATGTCCGACGGGTGGGTGGCGATGCAGTGCGCGGAGTGCCCGAGCACGGCGTGATCACGGTGGACACCGTCCCGCGCGCCGCAGCCGCTGCCCGGCTCGCGCTTGTTGCACGGCTTCGACAGGTCCTGGAAGTACGGGCACCGGGTGCGCTGGAGCAGGTTCCCTCCGGTCGTCGCCGCGTTGCGCAACTGCCCTGAAGCGCCCGCGAGCACCGCCTGCGACAGCGCCGGGTACCGGTCGCGTACGAGGGGGTGCGCGGCGAGGTCGCTGTTGCGGACCATCGCCCCGACGCGCAGCGCACCGTCGGGCAGTTCCTCGACCGTGTCCAGGGGCAGCCGGGTGACGTCGATGAGGGCGCTCGGCGCCTCGACGCCGAGCTTCATGAGGTCGACGAGGTTGGTGCCGCCGCCGAGGTAGCGGGCGCCGGCGTGCGAGGCGTACGCGGAGGTCGCCTCCTCGACGCTGCCGACGCGGACGTAGGCGAACTCCTTCACGGGATCACGTCCTCCACGGCCTCGGCGATCCGCGGATACGCACCGCACCGGCACAGGTTGCCGCTCAGCCGCTCCCGGATCTCCGCACGGTCCAGCGGCACCGGCTCGCCCGAGGGCGCCGCCGGGTCGGTGACGTGCGAGGGGTGACCGGCGGCGGCCTCGGCGAGCGCGCCGGCCGCGGAGCAGATCTGGCCCGGGGTGCAGTAGCCGCACTGGAACGCGTCGCGCTCCAGGAAGGCCCGCTGCAGCGGATGCGGCTCCTCACCGTCGCCGGACAGGCTCTCGACGGTGGTGACCTCACAGCCGTCGAGGGCGACCGCGAACAGCAGGCAGCTGTTGACGCGCCGCCCGTCCACCAGGACCGTGCAGGCGCCGCACTGGCCGTGGTCGCAGCCCTTCTTGGCGCCCGTGAGCTGGAGATCCTCCCGCAGGAGGTCCAGCAGGACCCGCCGGTGGTCGACGGTGAGCGTGTGCGGTTTGCCGTTGACGCGGAGCTTGGTCCGCGAGTGGTGCCGATGGTTGCCCATGTCGTGGAGGACCTTCCCGGGCGGGTCGTGATGCCGTACGGACCGCGTATCCAGGACGGCACGACTGACACGTGCGCCCCACGAGGAGGGTGCTACCGCTCCGACGTGACCCGCTGGTCGGCGGTGCTCTCGGCGTCACTCGCCTCGGCGCTCCTGGCGTGGCTCTTCTCGTCACTCTTCTTCTGGTCACCGGCCGGAGTGGCGGGACGCTTGACCTTGAAGCGCTCGAACGTCCGTGTGAGCTGCTGCAGCGGGGACACCGCGGGCGGACCCGACGGCTGGGGTCCGGCGGGAGCGGCCCGGACGGCCTCCTGGTAGACGGCCAGGGCCTCGTGGGCGCTCTCGGCAGCCTCCCGGTACAGGTCACGGGACTTCGTCATGGCCTCCAGCGCCTCGGCGTACATCGCCACCAGACCGCGCTGGCGGTCCAGCTCCTCCCGGAGGGTCAGCAGGTGCCAGTCCTCCCGCAGTGCGGTGAGGGCGTCCTCGGCGCCGTCGGGCAGGGGCCTCGGGAGTGCGGCGAACCGCGTCACCGCGTCGACGAGGTCGGCCGGCTCGGAGCCGTCGAGGAAGACGGCGCGGACCGAGAAGTCCCGGGCGTCGTAGCCCTCCGGCGCCGGAACGCCCGGCAGGACCACCGCGCCACCGCGCGGCACCTCGACCCCGGAGTCCCGAAGGGCCCAGTTCAGGCCGCGCAGCTGCTGCGGGGCCGCGTGGTGCTCCACGACACCGTGGCGCAGGCCCGGCGGCAGCCACCGGGCCACCGGCGTACGTCCCCGGTCATCCGTGCTCATCGCCTCGTGGACGACCACGTGGATGTGCCACCCCCCGCGCACGGCGCTCCTGAGCAGGCGGCGGATCTCCCTGTCGTCCTGGGGCAGGGGGTTGATCTCCCCCAGGGCCAGACGCGTGGCGGGGTCCTGGTCCCAGGCGATGTCGGGGTCCTCCGGCCAGAACAGGCCGGCGGGGGAGGGCCATGCGTGGTCCCACGGCTGCTCGGCCTCCGCGACCAACAGCCACTCCTGCCCGTCCCCCTCGCCCGGGCCGGGCCTCAGGCTCAGCCGGGCGCGTACGGTCACGTCGTCACCGACCCGCCAACGGGCCTCGAAGACCCGTTCCGCCGGGGCGGTTTCGTCTTCGGGCAGCTCCAGGAAGTCGTCGATGGCCCGGCTGTCCTTGCGCTGCTGCAGGGAGCGCCGGAGAACGTCTTCCGCGGATCCCGGGGCGTGGCGGCCGCGCGCCGGCCACACCGTGTCGGGAGTCATGGGGCGAACGGTGAGGGAGGTCAGCATGGGTCCATCTGTAAGCGGGGGTACGTGCGCTTGCCAGTATCGCCGCCGCAGGCCGACGGGTGCTACCCGGGGTCGCACCCGGCTCGGGTCGCCGGTGACGCGGGTGTCTACGACCTTTCACCACCCCGGCCGGCCCGCGGTGCGCTCCGGCCACCCTGATCGTCTCTCCTCGGGTCGAGCACGCCCGTCTCCTCTTGCAGTCCCGCCGTCGCTCATGCGCACCCCCTACCCGTGCCGGGCTGTGTCATGTGGCGCCAAAGGGGTGATGTGTGACGACGCGGTGGCGTGATGCGGCACCCGGCGGTGCCCGGTGCGGTGCCGGGTGTGAGGTGCGGGATGTGCGCCACGCACGCGGGATGTGCGCCACGCACGCGGGATGTGCGCGCCGCGCGCACACCCGCGGATCTCACCCGTGGCCCGCCCGCCACCCGGTCCCGACAATGGTGCGCACGAGCAGGGCCCGCCCACCATCCGCATCGGGGCGGGCCCTGCTTGCTTCGCGGAGAAGCCGGATTTCCTGCGGGCACCGGCGGCGTCCGCGCCGATGGTTCCCCGCCTTCCGGGCCCGGCCGGTTCTCCGGGCCCTGACGATCGCGCCGGGGCGGGTCCGTACTGTTCGCCGGCGACTTGGGTGCCGTGCGGTTCATGCCTGTCGCGGCCGCGGCGGGGTACCCGGCTGAGCACGAGTTCGTGTGTGGCCGGAGAACAGGGGGACGGGCAGTGGCGGTGAAGGCGATGGGGTGGGCGCACTCCTTTCGTATGTCCGAAGGAGTGCGAGCTGGGCGGGAGTGGACACGCGGGCGACTCCAGACCCTGCCCTGGGCGGCTGCCGAGCCGGACATGGTGGACTCCGTCGTGCTGGCGGTGTCCGAGCTGATCACCAACGCGCACATCCATGCGCACAGCGACGCGCACCTGGTCCTCACCTGGGACGGCGACTGCCTCCATGTCAGCGTCCACGACGAGGACCCGACGCTGCCGCGCCGGCGCGATCCGGAGCCGGGCGAGGTCTCCGGCCGCGGAGTGGCGATCGTGAGCAGGCTCGCCGACGAGTGGGGGATGAGGTGCCAGCGGCACGGCAAGACGGTGACGGCATGCTTCCGTCCCGCCGACCCCGCGGCAGACGCCGCAGCGGACACGGGCCGCCGGGAAGGCGGCAGCAGTTGAGTTCCGTTCACCGTCGAGGCCCGCTCCCGAAGGAGAAGTGTCGTGTACCTGGCAAGAGGATCGAGTGACGACGACCCCTACGTCTGGCTCTGGGTCCTGGGCGCCCTCGCCCTGTACGCACTGATCAGCTACGGACTGCAGTACCGCGCCCGCGCCCGTCGCGGGTCCGCGCACCCGGCTCACGACGCCCTGCACGACCTCAAGGACCGGGAGGACCCCCAGCCTCCCGAGAACCGCTTCGTCAGCCGCCTGATCATGCTGTGCGGAGCGGGGCTCACCGGTCTGGTCGCCTACCTGACCAGTGGCCCCGTGCGGGTCCTGACGGTCGGGCTCACCGCCGTGGTGGCCGTGACCGTCTGGGCGTACTACGACCACCGCACGGAGACGCGCGCTGCGGCCCGGTGATGACGCGGTGCCGGGTCCCCTTCGTCGTGGGCGAGAGGGGACCCGGCACCGCGTCAGTGGTTCTCGGGGTGCTTGCCGGGCCCGCCGGTGCCGGGGGACAACGGAGTGGGGGACAGCGTGGTGTCCTCCTCACCCGGCTCCAGGAGGGTGTCGGCGGCACCCACGATGAGGGGATCGGGTGTGCCGACCGCCTCCCGGTCCTTGCTGGCGTAGTCGATGCGCGACAGCAGACTGCGCATGGTCTCCAGCCGGGCGCGCCGCTTGTCGTTGCTCTTGACGACCGTCCAGGGGGCGTGGGCGGAGTCGGTGGCGCGGAACATGTCCACCTTCGCCTCGGTGTAGTCGTCCCAGAGGTCCAGCGAGGCCAGGTCGGTGGGGGAGAGTTTCCACTGGCGCACCGGGTCGACCTGCCGGATCGCGAAGCGGGTGCGCTGCTCGGAGCGGGACACGGAGAACCAGAACTTCACCAGCAGGATCCCGTCGTTCACCAGCATCCGCTCGAAGTCCGGGCACTGGTCGAGGAACAGCTCGTACTCGTCCTTGGGGCAGTAGCCCATCACGCGTTCCACACCGGCCCGGTTGTACCAGGAGCGGTCGAAGAAGACGATCTCCCCGGCCGTCGGCAAGTGCGCGATGTACCGCTGGAAGTACCACTGGCCCACCTCGCGCTCGGTGGGCTTGTCCAGGGCGACCACGCGTGCGCCGCGCGGATTGAGCCGCTCGGTCAGCCGCTGGATCGTGCCGCCCTTGCCCGCCGCGTCACGCCCCTCGCACACGACGACCAGGCGTGCTCCGGTGTCCTTGACCCACCGCTGGAGCTTGAGCAGCTCTATCTGCAGGATGCGCTTGGACCGCTCGTACTCCTTGCGGCCCACCTTGCGGTCGTAGGGATGGTTCTCCCGCCATGTCCGGATGGGGCGCCCGTCACCGTCCAGCACGATCGGCTGTTCCCGTCGGCTGGTGTCCACGGTCAGCCCGTCCAGCAGCTTGTCCGCGTCTTCGGCGTCTTCGGCGCTCATCACTCGGCTCCCCGTCTCTCACTCTTGTGAATGGACACACGGGTGCCCCGCCCGGACCCACTCATGTGAGGTGCGAGGACTCCGACCGGTACGGACATCCCGGCCGGCCGCTCAGAGCGCGGTGCCGGTCTCCTCGGCCAGAGCCCGCACCAGACGGTCCTGGAACGCCTCGTCGTGGACCGCGCGATGCGGCTCCAACCGCCGGCCGTGGTACCAGTAGCCGCCCGTCGTCAGGGCTTCCGGGGCGTCGCTCACCGCCAGCCACTCCTGTGTCTGGTGGCCGAGCTCCAGGTCGTCCGGCGCGCTCGGCCCGCCCATCCTCGTCGGCACCCAGCCGGGATCCACGGCGTTGCTCAGCACCCCCGGGCGCAGCCGGGCCACCGCGGCCGCCAGCGTCGTCACGAAGAGTTTGCTGTCGGCGTACGACCCCGCGCTCCGGCCCTGCCAGTCGACCCCGTCCAGCGACGACGGCCGCCCGCCGACATGGGAGTTGCTGCTCAGGTACACCAGTCGGCGAGGCCCGCGCAGCAGCGCGGTCAGCAGATACGGCGCGACGATGTTGACCGGCATGACCGCAGGTCCGCTCCACACCCCGGCATTGTGGATGACGGCGTCGAGCGGCGGCGACGCGTTGAGCTCGTCGGCGACCCGCCGCACGGCGTCGCGCTCGGCGAAGTCGCCCACCACGAGGTGGGCCCCACGGTCGGCCGGCTCGCAGAGCACCGCCGCCCGCTCCTGGTTCCGGGCGTGCACCACCACATCGTGCCCCGCGGCCAGCAACGCCTCCGCAGCGGCCCGCCCGAGCCCCTCGGCGGACCCGGTCACCAGGATCCGGCTCACCGCACCTCCCATGGACCTGCCTCCTTCGCCAGGACGCGCGCCCCGTGACGGGACACGCCCTAGATCACACAGCCGTTCAGCCCGGGTACCCCGTCGATCCAGGTGGTGCTGTTCTCGACGTAGTAGCTGGAAAGGATCCCGTACTTGGTCCAGCCCCGGGGCTGGACCATCAGCCAGTAGGGATGGCCGCCGACCGACTGGCCCGGGATCTGGCAGTACACCAGCACCTCGTCCCAGGAGTTGATCCGTCCGAGCACCGTGGGGCAGTTCGAGGTGCTCGGTGCGTGGATGCAGTTGCCCTCGTTGATGTCGCGGACGTTGACGCCGTCCGCCCACACGCCGTACCAACCCCCGGTGACCATGTGCTGAGCGTGCGCGCCCACGACGGCTCGGGACGCACCCAGCCCACCGAACAGCCCTGGAACCGGGGCGGGTTCGCCAACAACCTCGTCCAGCGCGTCCCGGTGCTCTGCCCCGGCCGGGCCTGACGTCCCGAACCCCGTGGGTGCCGGGGCGGCGGCCGCCGATGATCTCGACGCTCCCGCGTCCGCGCCTACGCCAGTGCGTTCACCGCTGCCCCGAAGACCCGGGGCAGGCGTGCCGCGGTGGGCATGATGAGCGGCGCGAGCGCAGGGCACCGGCGGACCCTCACCAGGAGATCCGTCAGCAGCCGGTGGCGGCGGGTGGCACGGTTCCAGTCGGCCTCGTAGCGGCCCGGTGTCCCGCGGCGCACGTTCGCGACCAACGCCTGGGCGCCGGTGAGAGCCAGGGAGATCCCCTCGCCGGTGAGCGCGTCGATGTATCCGGCGGCGTCCCCGACGAGCAGCACCCGGCCGTGGAAGCGGGTGCGCGCCCGCTGCCGCAGCGGTCCGGCGCCCCGCACCGCTGTCACGGCCGCCGTACCGGGCAGGCGGGCGGCCAGCTCCGGAAAGGCCCCCAGCTGGGACTCGAAGGAGCCCCGCCGGGAGGTCAGGAGCGCGACGCCGACGAGCGAGGGACCCAGCGGGGTGACGTACGCCTCCCCGTGCGGCCCCCAGTGCACCTCCACGCAGGACGCCCACGGGGGCACCGCGTAGTGGCGGCGCAGTCCGTACCTGGGTTCGCCGCGGGTCTTCACCTCCAGGCCGAGCGAGCGGCGCACCGGTGAGTGCAGTCCGTCCGCGGCCACGAGCCACCGGGCGCGCAGCTCCGTGCCCGGCAGCGTCACACCCGTGGCGTCCTGTCGTACGGCTGTCACGCGCAGGGGCAGTACGGGCACTCCGGCGTCGGCGACGGCCCGGTGCAGGGCGTCGTGCAGGCCGGTGCGTCGTGCGCCGAGGCCCGGGCCCTGCCGGAAGTCCGCCTCGACCTGGCGGGAACCCTGGACGTAGCGGATACCGCTGATCGGCCGGCCGGGGACCTCCAGGCCGAGGGCGGCAAGGGCGCGGACGGCACCGGGCATCAGGCCTTCGCCGCACGCCTTGTCGACGGGGGCGGGGCGGGGTTCCGCGACGACGACGTCGAAGCCGGCGCGGGCGGCGTGCAGCGCGGTCGCCAGCCCCGCGGGCCCTCCTCCGGCGATCACCATGTCGAGGGTGCCCCTCACGCGGGCACGGCCCCTGCGAGGGCCGCGTTCTCGCAGCGGATGCGGACGGCGAGCAGCCACGCGTTGGCCACGCTGAACACCAGCGCGCTCAGCCACGCGCCGTGCACCAGGGGCAGGGCGGCGATCTCCACGACGACGGCCACGTAGTTGGGATGGCGCAGCAGGCGGTAGGGCCCGGTGCCGACCAGACGGGCCCCGGGGACGACGATGACCCGGGTGTTCCAGTACGGCCCGAGGGTCATGACGCACCACCAGCGCAACGCCTGGGCCAGGACCACGAGGACGAGCATGGCCAGGCCGAGCGCGGGCACGAAAGGCCGCTCGGTCAGGACGGGTTCGAGGAGGCAGCACACGAGCAGGCCGGTGTGCAGGGTGACCATGGCCGGATAGTGCCCGCGGCCGTGCTCGACACCGGCACGGGCCAGGGTCCAGGACGCGTTGCGCCGGGCCACGACCAGTTCGGCGAGGCGTTCGGCGGCGATGGCGAGGATCAGCAGTGCGTACCAGGTCATGAGGTCACCAGCGCAGCAGGACGAGTTCGGAGCAGAATCCGGGCCCCATCGCCATGAGCAGGCCCCAGCTGCCCGGCTCGGGCCGGGCGGATTCCCGGACGCTCTGCAGGATGTGCAGGACGGAGACGGAGGACATGTTCCCCACGGCCGCCAGCGAGTTCCACGCGGTGGCCAGGGCGTCACCCGGAAGGTCGAGGGTGTCGGCGACCGCGGAGAGCACCTTGGGCCCGCCCGGGTGGCACACCCAGGTGCCGATGTCCTCGACGGTGAGGCCGTGGTCGGCCAGGAAGCCGCGCAGGTGCCGGCCGAAGTGGCTCCGCACGATGCCGGGGATGCCGGCACCGATCACGACGCGGAACCCCGTGGTGCCGATGCTCCAGCCGAGGAGCTGCTCCGTCTCCGGGTACAGATGGCTGCGCGTGGCCACCACCGTGGGGCCGGGGCCGCCCGGCCCGGAGGAGACGCCGTGGCAGGCGACGAGTGCCGCCGCGCCGTCCCCGAACAGGGCGCCGGCCACGAGGTTGGCCTGGGAGTCGTCCTGGCGCTGAAGGGTCAGGGAGCACAGTTCGACGGTGAGCAGCACGGCGGTGCCGCCGGGGTGGCCGCGCAGGTAGTCGTGCAGCCGGGCCAGGCCGGCCGCGCCCGCCACGCAGCCCAGCCCGAACACCGGAACCCTCTTGATGTCGGGTCGCAGGCCCAGGCGCCCGGCCAGCCGGGCGTCGAGCGAGGGGGCGGCGATGCCGGTGACGGAGGTGCACACCAGGAAATCGACATCGGCCGGTTCGAGTCCCGCTTCCTTCAGCGCGCCGGTGAGGGCCTCCTCGCTCAGTTCGAGACCGGCCGTCACCCAGGCGTCGTTGGCCTGCCCGAAGTCGCGCAGGCCGGCGTACCGTTCGATCGGCAGGGCGAGGTGGCGGGCGCGGACTCCGGCGGACGCGTGCAGGCGGCGCAGCAGGGCGCGGTCGGCCCCGGCGGCCAGGCACAGATCGCCGATCGGCTCGGTGAGATCGTCCTGGGCGTAGCGGTGCGCGGGCAGGGCGGTGTGGACGGCCGTGACCGTGGTCCCCGTCGCAGGCGGGGCCTTCTCGCGCAGCGCGCCGGGCGGGGCGTGGAGGTCTTCGGCCGTCACAGGGACACGCATATCGATAGTGCCTCTCTCGCCCCATTTGCCCATTTATCTTGCCTGTGTGTCTCTACACCCGCCGGAAGTCCTTCCCCGAGCGACACGCCGCGTCCCGGCGCTGTTGCGCTCCTGCCACCTGGAACCGGCGCTGGCCGTGACGCTGTTCGCGACGGCGCTGGCGCTCGCGGCCGGCCGGGGTGCGGCGGGTTCGGCAGCGGTGGCGGCCGCCGTGCTGGCGGGCCAGCTCTCGGTGGGCTGGTGCAACGACGCGGCCGACGCCCGGCGCGACGCGGTCTGCGGACGCCGGGACAAGCCGGTGGCCGCCGGTGAACTCCCGCCCCGGGCAGCGGCCGTGGCAGCCGGCACGGCACTGGGCGCGTGCGTGCCGCTGTCCCTGCTGAGCGGCACCGCCGCCGGAACGGCGCACCTCGCCATGGTGGCCACCGCGTGGGGATACAACCTGCTGTTCAAGCACACGGTGCTGTCCCCGCTGCCCTACGCCGTCGCCTTCGGCTCGCTGCCGGCGTTCATCACCCTCGGCCTGCCGTCGCCGTCCTGGCCCGCCTGGTGGGCGATGACGGCCGGGGCCCTGCTGGGGGTGGGGGCGCACCTGGTGAACGCGCTTCCGGACATCCAGGACGATCTCGCGACCGGTGTGCGCGGACTGCCGCAGCGGCTGGGCCGCGGCGTCTGCCGGTGGCTGGCCCCGGCCCTGATGCTGGCCGCCGTGTCCGTCCTCGTCGTCGGCCCGCCCGGAGGTGTGCGGCGCTCGGGCTGGGTGCTGGCGGGGGCGGCCGCCGTCGTCTCGGTCGCGGGCACGGCCCTGCCCTGTGACGACCGCAGCCGCCGGCCGTTCCGGGCCGCTGTCGTCGTGGCGGGCTTGGCCGTGGCCCAACTCCTCCTGCGGGGTTCGGACATGACCTAGCGAGAAGACCGATGAGGATCTTGCTCCGGCCGCCGGGATCGCCCCGAATTGCCGTAAATGTCAATTGTAAATATTAATCGCCACGAACCGGTTCAATCCGGGCGCAATTCCAAGATCTTCAGGAGACTCCTAGCCGGCCGGCCTCGGCCCGGGCGGGCTCAGTAGCCGACGCGGAAGGTCGCGTCCTGCCGCTCGCTCGTCGTGGAGACCGGGTCGATGCGCAGGGCGTAGTCGGCGTGGCGGCTCGTCCTTCCCGGCTTCGGGAGTGAGCTGTCCGCCCGCCCGGCCGGTCGCCGCTCCCCACTGACACGAACCGCCTCGCCCCGGTGAGCCGTCGCGACTCAGAACCCGGCGCCGGCTCCCGGCACGTCCAGCGGCCGCCCGAGCCGCACATTCCAGCGTCCGGCCCGCCCGCTGAGCTCCGTCGCGGTCAGCGGCGCCACGTCCCACCGCCAAAAACCCCACGGTGGCAGGCCCACCGCATGGACCACGGCGGCGCGCACGACGTCCGGCTCGACCACGGCGAGCGTGCGTCCGTCCGTCTCGCGCAGGGCGTCCAGCCAGCGGCCGACGCGCGCGCACGCGTCCCGCACCGACTCCCCGCCGTGCGGTGCGCAGGAGGGATCGGCCGACCACCGCCCCACGGCCTCCGGTTCGGCGACGGCCACCTCGTCGAGGGTCCGGCCGCGCCAGCGTCCCACATCCAGACCTCCGAGCTCCGCCGCCTCGGGTCTCCTCCAGCCCGAGCGCTCCGGCAGTCTCCCGGCAGCGCACGCCGGGGGAGACGACCACCTGGGCGGCCGGGGGCAGCGACCGGCCACCGCCGAGGCGCGTGCCCGTCCGTCCGCGTCGAGGGTGCCCCCGTCGTCGAAGCGGGCCTGCCGCAGCGACTGGTTCATCGCCGGTGAGATGAGGACGGCACGGCTGGTCACCCGGCCGCGCGCCTCTCTCCCGACACGGCTGTCACACGCCGGGCCGGCTCTGGATCCGCATGCCGGGGCGGCGGCGGTGAACCGTCACGTACGACAGGCCGCACTCGCCGGCCCGCACGCTGCGCACGCTGCCGTGCGGCAGCCAGACGAGGCTGCCGCACTCCACCGCGCACGGACCGGCGGCCGAGCCGAGCACGCCGTCGCCGTCGACGACGAGCAGGAGGACGTCGAGGCCGGGTTCGGCATGGGCGTCGATGGACCGCTGGGGCGGGACGCGGACGAGATTGGCGTCCAGTTGCCGGCCGGGCTCGGCCAGTCGCCACAGGGCGCCCGTCGATTCCGCGCCGTCTGGTACGAGCGAGCCGGTGTTGCCCAGGATCCGCGGAAGGGGAGCGTCGGCCGCGCCGGGGATCTCCTCCGGGGCAGTCATGGATCGCGCCACCATCCGATACGGGTCTGCCCTGGGCCGGTTCACCTGTCCGGCAGGCGATCCGCGCCGCTCCCAACCGGACGCCCTGAGGAATCCAGCATCGGCTCTCGTCCCGCCCGTGGTCGATACCGCTCACTCATCGTCGGACGTGGTGGGCCGCGTCCGGCCGGGCTCCGGCTCCGCGCCCTGCAGCGCACGGGCGTGCAGCACGTCGCCGATGAACAGGTCGTAGATCAGCACGCCGATCACACCGCCGACGAGCGGCCCGACGATCGGGATCCACCAGTAGTCGCTGAACGCCCCGGCCAGGCTGCCGGGAAAAGCCAGTCCGTCCCATCCCGCCATCCAGGTGAACAGGCGCGGGCCGAGGTCGCGGGCCGGGTTGATGGCGTATCCCGCGTTCGCGCCGTAGGACATGCCGATGGCCGCCACGACGAAGCCGATCACCAGCGGGCCGAGGTTCGCCTTCACGGCCGTGTTGCGCAGGTCGATGATCGCCACCACCAGCATGACCAGGAAGGCGGTGCCGACGATCTGATCGAGCAGCGGCCCCCAGACGCCGCCGTTGAAGTACGGCGCCGGGAAGGTGGCGAAGATCGAGAACGAGGCGAGGGTCTTCCCGTTGGTCTTCGGCCCCTTGAAGGCGTCGTCGAAGGCGTTGATGGCGTCGTGGTACACGGCGTAGACCAGCGCGGCCCCGGCCAGGGCGCCGAGCACCTGGGAGGCCCAGTAGGGCAGGACCTTGACCCAGGGGAACTTGCGGCGGACGGCGAAGGCCAGGGTGACCGCCGGGTTGATGTGCGCTCCGCTGACGCCACCGGCCACATAGATCCCGAGGATCACGGCCATGCACCAGCCCCAGGTGATCAGGAGCCAGTCCCCGGCGCCGAGGAAGAAGATGGTGGGTCCCTCGGTGCGGCCCGAACCGGGCAGCGCCGCCACTGTCATCGCGACGACGCCGCATCCGAAGGAGATGAGGACGAAGGTCCCCAGGAACTCCGCCAGGCACTCTCCCGCCAGGCCTGCGCGACGTCTGAGCCTCGAGGGTTTCACCAGAGGCTTGATCTCCACTGCCATGTGATTTCTCCCTGGGTTCGCTGCGGTGCCGCCTGACGCGCGGTAATCACGTGGTAACCCGGCGCGTGGTGCGCGGCAACCGCAGGAGACTCCCGGATGGCTCACCCGCCCGCCGCACCAGCCGACGAGCGGGCGGCGGGGCGGGCGGCTCGTCGAAGCGCTCGAGCGCCCCTGGGGTGTGTCGTCGAAGAGGTCAGCGGCCCTGGGGTGTGTCGTCGGCGGACTCGCTGTCGCCGGAGCCCAGCCGGACGCAGCCGGCGTGACCCGGTAGCGGTCATGACCGGGCGAGCCGCGTGACCCGCTCATGGAGGCGGTGGACGTGGTCCTCGGACTCCGGCTTCATCAGGACGCTGCGCAGGATGCGGGCGCCGTCGGCGTCGGCGGTGACCTTCGGGTGGCGTGCGGTGAAGGCGTCACGGTCGGCCTTGAGGGTGCTCAGGAACACGGGATCGGGGCCGGTCATGCCCTCGGCCAGGACGCGTGCCGACGCCGCGTCGATGGCGCCGAGAGCGGCGGGCTCCACCGCGGGGAAGTAGCTGACGATGTCCAGCTCGGGCTGCTGGTACAGCTCCAGCGCGTCCGAGGCGGTGATCAGGCCGGCCCAGTCCAGGGCGGCCCGGCGGCCGGCCCCGAGGACGCGGCCGAGTCCCTCGGGGGTGGGCGGCAGGACCTGGAAGGTGAGCCACAGTGCCGCGGCGGAGGCCCCGGCGCGGGAGCACTCCAGGCTGATCTCGCCGAGGTGGAGCTCGCTGGAGGTGAAGTAGGTGTAGGGCGAGTCGTGCAGGTAGAAGCGGCCCACCTCGGGGTCGCGGAAGAGGACGGCGCCGCAGCCGTAGGGCTGCAGTCCGTGTTTGTGCGGGTCGACGACGATCGAGTCGCACCGGGCGATCGCCCGCCAGGGCTGCGGGGGGAGCCCTTCCGCGCCCTCCGCGCCGGCGAGCAGGGTGAAGAAGCCGCCGTAGGCCGCGTCGACGTGGAGCCGGACGCCGTGGCGCTCCCGGAGGGCGAGGGCGTCGTGGATCGGATCGAGGGCCCCGAGGCCGGTGGTGCCGGCGGTGAGGACGACCGTGCCCACCTCTCCCGTCCGCAGGGTGTCCTCGAGCGCGTCGAGGCTGATGCGGCCGCGGTCGTCGGTCGGGATCGGATACCCCTTCATGCCCAGGACGTGGCACATGCGGCCGTGGGTGTAGTGGGCGTCGGCGCTGTAGGCGATCCCGCGGCCGGGGTGGAGCTCGCGGGCGACGAAGAGGGCCTCCAGGTTGGCGATCGTGCCGCTGGTGGTGAGGTGGCCGAGGTGGGTGTCGTAGCCGAACATCGTGGCCAGTTGCGCGACGGCCTCGCGCTCCATGCGGGCGGTGGCGGGACCGCCGTCCAGGGCGTGGTTGTTGGGGTTGATCAGCATGGTGGCGAGGTGGCCGACGACCGCCGCCGGGTGCGGGGGCTTGAGCATCTGCCCCGCGTAGCGCGGGTGGAAGAACGGATAGTTGTCCTTCAGTCTCCCGGTGAGCTCCTCGAAGGCGGCGGCGAAGCGGTCGTCGTCGACGAGAAGGGACGGGTGCTGCTCATAGGGCCCGAACGTGTCGGCCCACTGCTGTATCGCGTCGTTGGCCCGGCCGAGCCAGTGCTGCAGGTCCACTGATCTCCCTCTCTGCCGATCGCTGGGGGTGCTGGACGACCATAGGAGTTAGTTGACGACTCAGCAATTGATTGCTCAGTAATTGAGACGGCAGTAGGTGAGGAAGCAGTAAAGTCGGCCGGGTGAACCCCGAGAACCGAGGCAACGACGAGGCGGCCCGCGTCGCCGACAGCCGGCTCGTGCACGACTTCGGGCTGCTGATCAAGGCCGCCACCCGACTGGAACAGCGGATCGACACGGCCCTGCGCAAGGAGTGCGAGATCAGCCACACCATGTTCGAGGTGCTCATCCGGCTCTGCCGGCACCCGGACGAGGAGATCTCGCAGCGCAGGCTCGCCGACGACCTCACGCTCACCAGCAGCGGCATCACCCGCCTGATCGACCGTATGGAGGGGTCCGGCCTGGTGCGGCGCGTACCGGCCCCCGGGGACCGCAGAAGCGTCCTGGTCGAGTCGACCGATCACGGTCGTGCGGTGTTCCTCCGGGCCGCCGCGGCCCACGCGCAGGTCGTGGAGCGGTACTTCGTGGCGCCGCTGGCCTCCGCGGACTACGGGCGGCTGATCCACTCGCTGGGCGAGATCGAGAAGGCGCTGCGCGACAGCTGACTCCTCGGTGGCGGTCAGGTCCGCGTCTCTCCGGCGCGGACCAGCCCGCTCTCGTAGGCCATGACCACGAGTTGGGCCCGGTCCCGGGCGCCGAGCTTGGCCATGGCCCGGTTGGCGTGGGTCTTGACGGTGACCGGGGTGACGAAGAGCCGTTCGGCGATCTCGTCGTTGGACAGACCCGTGGCCACCAGTGTCATGACCTGGCGCTCCCGGGGTGTCAGCGTGGCCAGCCGCTCGGGGTCGGCGAGGGCTCGGCGCTCGGCGCGGCCGAGGATCCTCGGCCCGATCATGCCGAGCAGCGCGGGCAACAGGGTGACGGCGGCCAGGACGGTCAGGACGACGGTGATCGCCGCGCCGATCGCCATGCCGTTGATGATGCCGACGTTCAGGGTGAGCATGCCCAGCAGCGCGACCACGACGGTCAGCCCGGCGAACACCACGGCCCGGCCGGAGGTGTTGAGGGATTTGGCGACCGACTCGGCCACGCCCATGCTCGCCGACAGGTTGCCGCGGTGCCGGTTGACGATGAACAGCGCGTAGTCGATGCCCACGCCCAGACCGATCAGCGAACCCAGCGTCAGCGTGGTGTCGGAGAGGGGGATGGCATGGCTGAGCAGTATCACCGCGACGGCGGAGGTGCCGACGCCGGCGATGGCCGTGATGATCGGCACCGCCGCCACCCAGACCGCCCGGATCACGAACAGCAGCACGATGAAGGTCAGGACGATGCCCATGGCGTCGGCGACCGCGTTCGGCTCGGGGTTGACGGTGAACGCCTGCCCGTTGAGCGCGATGTGCAGACGCTCCGACTCGGGAGCCGTCGCGAGGTCCTTCACCTCGTCGATCCGGGCGTCCTCGACACCGTCGTCGTCCGCGACCGTGGCGTAGGCGGTCCTGCCGTCCTTGCTGACCTGGGCCTTGCCGGCGGGGGTGTAGGGGTCGGTCACCGAGGCCACGCCCGGGGCGTCGGCGATGCGCTCCAGCGCTCCCGTCATCGCCCGCTCGGCCGCACCGTCGGTGACTTTGCCGTCGCTCACCTGCCAGACGACCCGGCCGCTCTTGCCCGCCGCGCTGCTCGCGCCCTTCTGCAGCAGAGCCGTCGCCCTCGCCGAGTCGGTGTCCTGGGAGAGCGGGCTGTTGCCGAAGCTGCTGCCGGCCGCGCCGACCGCCCGCCCAGGGCGATCAGCAGGCCCACCCAGGCCATGACGACGGCGAGCCGGTGCCGGTGGCACCAGCGGGCGAGGGGGGACATCGACGAGCCTTTCCAGAGGAAACACGGGCCGGAACTTTGGCACTTCGCAACGCTCGCAGTCCGCTGGTCTCTCGTCGTTGGCCGAACGCAGACACTTGCCCCTGCTGCGGTCGCAGTAGGGGGCAAGAGCCCGAGGCTCAGGGTGGGTCAGGGTGTGTAGACCGTAGGCCGGGGTGCCGTCGGCATGGCGTTGCCGATGAAGAAGCTCGGGTGCGGAGGCTGGTTGTAGGCGGTGTTCTGCCAGGCCAGGGCCGTGCGGTACTGCGTGTCGTGGAGCAGGGTGGTGATCTTGGTGCTGGTCTGGTGCGGGGTCGAGTAGATCCGCAGCGCCCGGTTGTCGCCGGTCCGCCAGACGACCTCCTCGCGCCAGTCGCCGAGGATGTCACCGGACAGGACCGGGGTGGACTTGGTGCCGTTGTTGGAGGCGACGCCGGAGCCGGTGAGCAGCCTGGTGTCACCGGAGGTGCCGTACTTGTCGATGCGCGTGCCGTCGAGGAGCTCGCGGACGGGGTCGCCGTCCCACCAGGACAGGAAGTTGATGCTGGAGGGCTCCCGGCCCAGGGAGGCGCCGGTGACGGAGCGCAAGGTGGTGTCGGAGGCCGACCAGGCTTCGGCGCCCGCGCTGCCGGCGTAGATGTCGGCGGCGACGCCCCGGCCGTTGTCGGATCCCGACGCCGTCTGCCACAGCCGCGCACCCGTGCGGGCGTCGGCCATCCACGAGCCGGGCTTGCCGGCGTCCTCCGAGACCTTGAAGTACTCCAGCCCCGGACGCGACGGATCGAGGTCGCCGACGTGGCCGGCGTCGCCGTGGCCGAGCCTGGTGGTCCACAGGCCGCTGCCGTTGTCGTCGACGGTCATGGCGCCGTAGACGATCTCGTCCTTGCCGTCGGCGTCGACGTCGGCGACGGACAGGCTGTGGTTGCCCTGGCCGTCGTAGCCCTTGCCGCTGTTGGTGGAGGAGGTGGTGTCGAAGGTCCAGCGGCGGGTGAAGGCGCCTCCTCGCCAGTCCCAGGCGGCTATCACCGTGCGGGTGTAGTAGCCGCGCGCCATGATCAGGGAGGGCCGGGCGCCGTCCAGGTAGGCGGTGCCGGCGAGGAAGCGGTCGACGCGGTTGCCGTAGTTGTCGCCCCAGGAGGAGACGGTGCCGCGGCCCGGGACGTAGTCGACGCTCTGCATCGCCTTGCCCGTGCGGCCGTTGAACATCGTCAGGTACTCGGGCCCGGACAGGACGTAGCCGCTGGAGTTGCGGTGGTCGGCGGAGGAGCTGCCGATGACCGCGCCGGTGCCGTCCTTGGCGCCGTCGGCGGTCTTCATGGCGACCTCGGCCTTGCCGTCGCCGTCGTAGTCGTAGACCTGGAACTGCGTGTAGTGGGCGCCGGAGCGGATGTTGGGGCCCAGGTCGATGCGCCACAGGCGGGTGCCGTCGAGCTTGATGCCGTCGACGATGGTGTTGCCGGTGTAGCCGGACTGGGAGTTGTCCTTGGCGTTGGTGGGCTGCCACTTCAGGACGAGGTCCAGGGCGCCGTCGCCGTCGAGGTCGCCGACCGAGGCGTCGTTGGCGTCGTAGGTGTAGGCCGAGTCGCCCGGAGCGGTGCCGCCCGCGGGCGGGGAGATCGGCACGTCCTTGTAGCCCGTGCGGAACTGGACCGCGGGCGCGGACGCCGCCTGTTCGCTGCCGTTGACCACCGCGCGCACCGTGTAGTCGGCCGAGTCGGCGCCGCCCGGGTCGAAGTAGTTCGTCGAGGCGGTGACGGGTGAGGAGTTGAGTCTCGTGCCGCCGCGATAGACGTTGAACGACACGTCGTTGGGGTCGGTCGCCAGCCACCGCCAGGTCACCAGGTTTCCGCTGCCGGTGTGCACGCTGGTCAGTCCGCGGTCGAGCTTCTCGACCTGCCGGGCGGTCGCCGCGTGCGCGCTCTGCGGCAGTGCGACGACCGCCGAGAGGGCCAGTGCGACGGCGGAGAGACAGCCGGCGAGCCGGCCGCCTGTCCGGTGGGGGGATCGCCACGGTCGTGGCGTGGTGCGGGGACGCCTGTGCGAGTCGGTCACGGGGACCTCCGGGACGTGGGGGGTATGGGAACGCTCCCATGAGGAGGGAGCGTAAGAACGGGCTGATGCCCCGTCAAGGATTCTGTCCAGTCGGCTGTTCGCCCCTGTTCGGATCCGTGAGTTTCTCGGTTCCTATGGATTGACAGTGGGGTGAAGAGCCTTGAACACTGCGTGATGCGCCTCACGGGTCAACTGTGGTCGAAGGCAGTCGAACTGGTCGACCGGACGTGAACTCGAGCGCTGGGCCCGGCAGTTCGTGCACCCCCGCAGCTGCACTGCACCCTTCCCCCTTCGAGGATGGAGCGCCCTTTCCTGCACCTCGCGTTGTGAACGCTCCCAGCACGTATGGGCGGATCACTGACCATGCCCCCGACCCCTGCATCCAGAGGGAACGCATGAAGAACTTACGGACCGTCATCACCGCCGTGCTGGTGATCGCCCTGTCGAGCCTCGGACTCGGCGCCGCCTCCGCGGCCGACACCACCGCGAAGCACTGCACCGGCACATCCGGCCCCGCGGCACCCGCGACGCGAGCCGCCGCCCAGCCGGTCACCGTGTGGCTGGCCGGCGACTCGACGATGGCCAATCCCGGCTCCGCCCGCTGCCCCGTCGGCTGGGGCAGCCAGTTCGACGCCCTGTTCACCTCCGACGTGACCGTCAGGAACCAGGCTGTCGGAGGCCGCAGCATCCAGACCTGGCTGTACGAGGGGAACGTCAGCGGCACCAAGGGCTCGGACGGCGAATGCCGTCTCACCTCCACCGCGTACTCCGCACGCTGGCAGGCGATGCTGAACGCGAGCACCGGGATGAAGGCGGGCGACTACCTCTTCATCCAGTTCGGCATCAACGACTCCTCCTCGGCCTGCCCCCGGCACGTCGGCCCCGCCCGCTACCGGCAGTTGATGACCACGATGGCGCAGGCCGCCCTCGCCCGGGGCGCGCACCCGGTGCTGCTCACCCCGGTGGCGGCCATCACCTGCTCCGGCGGCACCGCGACCAAGAACCGCGGCTTCGTGAGCGAGACCTTCGCCGCCGGATCCGCCACCGGGGCGCCGGTCGTCGACCTGCAGTCGCTGAGCGTCTCGCTCTACAACAGCCTGCGCTTCTGCCCGCACAACGGCGACTACAGCTCGGGGCCCGTGGGCGCCTTCTTCTGCAACGACCACACCCACTTCGAGACGTACGGCGCACAGCGGATCGCCGGGCTCGTCGCCGGGGACGTGCGCAGGCAGAACCTCCCGCTCGCCGGCCATCTCGGGTAGCGCCGCGATCCGGTCGGGAGGGGCTGACTAGCATGGCTGTCGGCATCCGAAGAAGCCGTGCCGGCTCCTGGCCGGCCGGTACCGGCAGAGGGCAGGAAGGCGCAGCACGATGACGGGGCTCAGCGACGCCGTCGCACTCGACGACCCGGTGGGCGAGTCGCTCCGCGGGCATCACGCACATCTCGCCCGGCGGCTCGGTGGCGCCGTCACCTACGTACCCGGAGTCGCGACCTTCTCCGCGGTGCCGGCCGAACCGGACGCGGAGGCATGGGCCGACCTGGCGAAGCTCCTGGGCCCGGGTGAGTTCGCCGACATGTTCAGTTGCCCCGCGACGCCGCCGTCGGACTGGGAGCCGGTCTTCGAGCTGGAGGGCCGCCAGCTCATCTGGGCCGGTGACGGCGCTCCGGAGCTGTCTCGCGCCGCGTCCGACTCCGGCGTGGTCGAACTCGGGGCAAAGAGCGTGCCCGAGATGCTCGACCTCGTCGAGCGGACCCGTCCGGGACCCTTCTGGCCCCGGACGCATGAGCTCGGCACCTACCTCGGCATCCGCGACGGCGGTGCACTGGTGGCGATGGTGGGGGAGCGGCTGAAGCCTCCTGGGTGGACCGAGATCAGCGCCGTCTGCACCGCACCCGAGGCGCGCGGGCAGGGCCATGCGGTCCGCCTGATCCGCGCACTCATCGCCCGCGTCGTCGCCCGCGGCGACCGCCCCTTCCTGCACGTGGCCGAGGCCAACACCGGCGCCCTCGCACTCTACGAACGGCTGGGCTTCGAGACCCGGAAGCACGTGACGTTCCGCGGGTTCCGCACGCCGTGAGGGACTGACCCGGCGACGGGCCGTCGGGTGACGCGGACCGGTCCCGGCTGCGGAGGATCGGCGCGCGCCGAGGTTCCGGGCGGGGACGCATGCTCGGCGCCACGGCGTCCTCGAACGGTCATGCGACGTGTCAGAAACGCGGCGGAGTTCCTGACAGTTCGCTCGTCGAGGCCAAGCCGCGGTGCGGACAGGATGTCTCGTCGACACCCGCACAAGCCGGTCCACCCAGGAGTCACTCATGACCACGTTCGTTCACGTCCCCGCGTCGAGGATCACCGGAGACCTCGAGTCGATCGGTCAGCGCCCGGGTGCGGACTCCGGCGACCCGCAGCTGGGCCTTCTGCGTTTCGACACCGACGGGACGGTCCGTGCGGGTGTGTGGGAGTCCCGGCCCGGCGGGTGGCCCGTCGTGGAGCGTGAGGACACCGAGACCTGCTACATCCTGAGCGGCCGGGCGCTCGTCACCGACGCCGCCACCGGAGAGACCTTCGAGATCTCCGCCGGAGACGTCATCGTCCAGCCCAAGGGCTGGTCCGGCCGCTGGGACGTCAAGGACACGATCCGCAAGGTGTACAGCATCGGCCTGTGACGGCGTGACTCACCAGGACGCGTCCTCCCACTGGTCCAGCAGGGTCTCGGCCGACCCTCCTCGGGTTTGCCGGCCGGGACGCGGGGGGACTGCTCGGTCCAGATCACCTTGCCGCGGGCCATGTAGCGCGCACCCCACCGCTGGGCGAACCGGGCGACCAGGAACAACCCCCGCCCGCCCTCGTCGGTGGTCGCGGCCCGGCTCCAGGGCCGGCAGAAGTTGCGGACGACGAGCGTCATGTTGCTCTTGGCGGCCCGTCGGTCGTCGCGGCTCTCGCACGCGGTGAGCGAGGAGGCGGCTGCGCCGATCGCGACCGAGCTGTGCACGGGCGCGTTCGTACTGGCAGCGGCAGGGCTTCTCGACGGGCGGCGCGCCACCACGCACTGGGCGCACACCGACGTCCTGGCCGCCCGCCACCCGCGGGTGGAGGTCGACCCCGACGTGCTCTACGTGGACAACGGCAGCGTGCTCACCTCCGCCGGCAAGGCCGCCGCCCTGGACCTGTGCCTGCACCTCGTCCGTCTCGACCTCGGCTCGTCGGTCGCCAACGCCGTCGCCCGCCGCCTGGTGGTGCCACCGCACCGGGCGGGCGGCCAGGCCCAGTTCGTCACCGCCCCGGTGCCCGAGCAGGACGACCACCCGCTCGCCGCCCTGTTCCCCTGGATCATCGAACGGCTCGACCAGCCGCTGACCGTGGAGGATCTGGCCCGCCGGGCGGGAATGAGCTCCCGTCACCTGGGCCGCCACTTCAGGGCCCTGACCGGCACGACCCCGCTTCAGTGGCTGCTGACCCAGCGGATCCGGCACGCCCAGGAACTGCTGGAGAAGACCGACGACGGCGTCGACACCATCGCGGCGGCCACCGGCATGGGGACCGCCACGACGCTGCGCCGCCACTTCAACCGCACGGTCGGGGTGCCCCCGGACGCCTACCGCAGGACGTTCCGCTCACGGGCTCGCTGACTGCGGGGGAGCTACGCCCGTCCGGCGCCGTACAGGACGGCGAACACCCCTGCGGCGCGGGTGCCCTCCGGCGTCTCCCAGGTGCCGCCGACGTGGCCGACGGCTCCCTGCGGAGGGAGGATCCGGCCGTCGGGAGCCGGCTGAAGGGCACGGTGCAGACGAAGGGTCGTGCCCTGCGGCGTGGTCAGCGCGGTGCCTTCCCCGTCGTCGGTCGCGGTGAAGTCCTTGGAAAGGAGCCCTTCACCGGTGCAGGAGGCGACGACCCCGCGCGCGGGGTCGTCGCTGACGTTCTGGTCCTGGGCCTGCGCACGCCCCTCGATCAGGGCCGCCAACCGGTCGGCCAGCACCGGGTCATGGCAACCGTCGTAGGCCCAGCGCTGCCCCAGCACACCGTGCTCCATCGCGCCGACGAGAGCGTGCTCCGCCCCGTCGAGCGGAGCACCGCGATAGGTGAGGGGCACCAGGTACGCCACCGGCTGAGGGCCGGAGGCGTCGGTGACCACCATGAACTCGATCCCCACCTCGCCCTGCGGATCGTCGAGCCGGAAGCCGCCCGCCTTCGCCAGCGTCGGTTCACCGGCGCCAGCCCGGTACCACGGACGGGAAGGCAGCCAGGACGTGAGCAGTTCCAGCTTGGTCGGCTTCAGGGTGGTGCGGTGGATGACGGCCATGCCGAAGGGTCCCTTCCCACGAGTCGTACGGGCGATCACACTTTCGCATCCGCGTGGCGTCGGCACAGCTGTGGAAGGCGGCAGTGCGTGCGCGTGGTTTCCGAAACCGACGCCGCGGTTTCCGGTACCGAACGCCACGCGGAGGATAAGACCATGACCACGCCGCCGGGCAGGGTGATCTGCGACATCACGATCTCGGCCGACGGGTACCCGGCAGGGCTCGGCCAGACCGAGGAGCGCCCGTTCAAAGAGGACGGCGGTGACGGCTCGGGCGCCGGGCTGCACGCCTGGATGTTCGACACACCCGACGAGAACCGGGCCGAGATCGACCGGCTGAACACGGCCGGGGCGTTCATCACGGGGCGCAACATGTTCGGCCCGGTACGGGGCGCATGGGATCGCCGCTGGAACGGCTGGTAGGGGGCAGACGATCACCGTGTACGGCACGGCGAGGAAGGCGGCCGCGCCGTTGCCGTAAGCCGGACCCGGCACCGCGGTGAAGGTGTACGCGGTGAAGACCGTGCCGCCGAGCAGGAACCAGGTCCACACCGGGCCGAGGCTGCGGTCGGCCAGTGCCCGGCCTTCGAGGGACGGCAGCCGGTCGCTGGGGTGCAGGCGCCGTGCGGTGACCGCGAGCAGCGACGCTCCGCCGATCACGGCGAGGAGCGTCCGGAGGCCCGCGGATGAGGCGGGCCGCCCGCATGGCGAGGGCGGTGCGCTGGTATCTGCGCGAGCGGACGGGCGAGTCGGAAAACGACCGCTACTGCCTCCGCTGGCAGCGCCGCCACCCCCACGCCCCCCGTCCGACCCGCCGCGAGTATCAGGTGCTGCGCACGCGGCACCAGGAGGCCCGCACTCAGAGCCGCTGCTGCTGAGCGGCGTCGGCGCGATGATGACCGGGTTCCGTGTGACATGCCCGTCGGGACGCACGCACCGCGGGGTGCTGCGTACGGCGCTGCGCGGCCTCGGGCACGATGCCGAGGCCGCGCAGGTGCCGGACGCGCGCCCCGCGCGGCGGGTCGACGACACCCCGGACCACCGCCACGTCCAGCGCGCGCTGCCGCAGCGATTATCGACCTGGCGCTTCGTCACCCGCGGGCGTTCGCGAAGCCCATGGCGTGCCGGGCCCGTTCATGCATGATGACGGGATGAATCAGAGCGGCCAGCGCTTCCACGTCATCGTGCTGTCGAACTTCGCCAGAGGCTTCGACAAGTACGCGTTCGCTTACGGCAAGGCGGGGATCGTGGAGAGCACCTTTCCCGACCGGTTCCATCTGCTGACGCGTGCGGAGCTGGGCATAGGCATCGGCAAGGCGCGACGCCTGCTGGACCGGCTGGCGATACCGGGCGACCGGCTGCTGGTACTGGAAACCGTGGTGGACCCCGACCAGCTGGTGCCCAACGTGTCGACCGGCCTCGGCATGGAACTGCACGAGGCCCGCATCCGTTTGTCGGCCGTCCACGAGCTCGACCAGGCGGGCGACGCGTTCACTCTGCGCCCGACGACCGTTGAGGACGCGATGGCGGCCTCCCTGCACCTGCACGGATCGGACCTGCGTCGTTACGCCGACACACGACCGCGCTCGGTGTCGCTTCTGCCGGTCGCCTCCGCCTGCCAGGCCCGGTGTTCGTTCTGCTTCTCCTCGGCCTCGATCTCCAGCGACCAGGCACCGGCACGGGTCCCGTGGGACGCGGTGACCCACTGGCTGGAGCGCGCCCGTGCGGCGGGCGCCGAGCGGGCGGTGATCACCGGCGGCGGGGAGCCCACGCTCATACCGTTCGATCAGCAGTTGCGCCTGGTGTCCGCGTGCTCGGCGGCCTTCCCGAAGGTCGTCCTGATCACCAACGCACACACCCTGGCGAAAGGCCCGCACGCCGACCGGGCCGAGCGCCTCGCAGCCCTGAGCTCCGCAGGTCTGAGCGTGCTCGCGGTCTCCCGGCACCACCATGACGACGCCGTCAACGAGCGGCTGATGATGCTGCGCACGCCGGTCAGATCCGTGATTGACAGCTGGCGCAAGGAACGTGACCGCCTGCCGGGGCTGCGGATGAGGCTGATCTGCGTGCTCCAGCACGGCGGCGTCGCCGACGCGGCCGAGGTCGCCGACTACCTGTCGTGGGCCGCGGCTCAAGGCGTCGAGGAAGTCTGCTTCAAAGAGCTCTACGTATCCACCAGCACCGAGTCGCTCTACTTCGACCGCGCCGCCAACGTCTGGAGCCGAGAACACCAGATTTCGCTGTCCGTCGTCACCGGGTTCGCCGAGGAGCACGGTTTCGGACTCGCGAGCCGTCTGCCCTGGGGCGCACCGGTCTACGACGGCAAGTGGGACGGACGGCCGATGCGGATCGCCGCCTACACCGAACCCAGCCTGCTCTGGGAACGCACCAACGGGATCGCACGCAGCTGGAACGTCATGGCCGACGGACGCTGCTACGCCTCCCTGGAAGACCGCGCCAGCGAGATCGTGCCGGAAGGCGCGACGGCATGAGGTTCGGCGAGTTCCAGGAATTCCGGCAGCGCCGGCTCCGTGCCTCCTCGTCGCTCCTGGACGCCGCCGAGACCAATGTGTACCGGGCCCTCGCTCCGATGCGACCGGAACCGCCGACCGAGGTGACCACGGTGCACCGGTGCGATCTCGCCCGTGCCTGGCTGCGGCGCTACGCGCTGCCGGAGGAGTGGTCCGGCCACGCCCTGGTCAGTCGAGGGGTCCGGCACGGGCTCGGCGCGGTGTTCCACTGGCTGCGCTCCGTGCAGGCGCGGTTGTGGCTGCCCGGCGACGTGTATCCGGTCTACTTCGAGCTGGCCCGCGCCGCCGGCCTGACGCCCGCGTCCTACCCGACGCTGCCGGCGCCCGCCCTGCCGAGGTCGCCGGCGGACCACCGGCCCGAATACCTGCTGCTCGCCAACCCCAGCAAGCCGCTCGGCCGGTACCTGTCCGACACCGAGTGCGCAGCGGTGATCTCGTGGTTGCGGCAATCACCACGCCGCCACCTGCTGATCGACAGCGTCTACGACCTGGGAGCTCCGTTCGCCGCCGGTACACGGCGCTTGCTGGACACCGGCCGTGCGGTCCTGCTGCATTCGGTCACCAAGGGCTGGCTGTGGCCACGCACGTTCGGTGTCGTCCTGCCGGGTCCGGCGCACACCGGCCTGGCCGAAGCGCTCCGGGCGGATCCGCCGCCCTCGGCACAGCTGAGGCTCGCCGACCGGCTGCTGACCGAGCACGGCGACGTGCCCCGGCAGGTCGCCGACGAACTGGCCGCACGGGCCGAGCGGCTTTTCGAACGGTTGCCGGGCGACGTGCGCGCCGCGATTCCCACGGCGAGCCGGACATGTCCCGGCAACTACTTCTTCCCGGTTGGAATTCCGGCGGAGACGCTCCGGCGCGAGTACGGCGTGCTGGCCATGCCGGTCGGTGTGTTCGGGGAGAGCAGTTGGCCCGGCTCCATCCTGACCAGCCTCGCCGACGCCTTCGGCCCCCCGTCGGCGGTGACACGCTGAAGGTCCAGCTCACGACGCCCTTCGGCAACGCCACGCGGAGCTGGACCACCGGTAGCCCCCACGGGGTTGCTGCTCAGCTGCCCACGGTGCTGCGGAAGTCGCGGACGGCGAGGGACAGCACCGGATGACGCCGGGCGAGCACCGACAACGGCGCTTTTGGCCCGGTCCATGCGCGGCCTCGGCCGAGCGCCGGCCGTCCGCTGATCCGCATGGGCACGCGGCACACCGTACCGTCGGGCAGCTGCTGGATCAGGTGGGCGCGTGCGGACAGCCGGAAGGGCAGCCGCAGCACGTCTTGATACCTGAAGCGGACAGCCGGAATGCCGTCGGCGGTCAGTTCCGCCCGGGTGCTCCGGCCGTCCGCGCGGAGCGTGAACACGCCCTGCTCCTTCGGGATGCCCCATAGGGCGCGTCCCCCGGCCAGGGCCCCGTCGTCGTCGACCCAGGCGGCGACGGTGCTGCCGGCGAGACGGTGCCCGTGGCGCACGGCCAGGGCGACGAGGAACTCGCGGTAGGCGAGGATGCCGTCGGGCCGGTAGTCGACCCAGAAGGTGACCAGAGTGGCGCGGCGCCGCACGACCCAGGGGCGGACGCCGGCCGGCAGGGGCCAGGACGGCAGGTCGTCCGCCGGGACGCGCCACAGCGAGACGACCATGTCGCCGGTGAGGCGCCACGGAGAGGGAGGAAAGGGGACGGCTGGTCGTTCCACGGCGTGATGACCGACTTCCTCGGCTCGGACTCGTACGCCCGATTGTTCCACCCGGGACGGGCTGGGGCGCGCCTGCGGCGCGGTGCCACGGGCGCGTCCCGGTCGGCTCGACGAGTGCGGGCCGCGTGCCCAGCTGTCGTCTACCCGCCCTCCGGGCCATCCTCCGGCGCCGGTTCGATGCCCACCGGCATCGGGGGCGTTCCATGGAAGCGGATCACCGAGTATGTCTCCCCGTCCCCGGGCGGGCGTGTCCAGAACGGGCCACGAACGTGTGCAGCCGCCCGTTCACGATCGCGTGGCGCGGCAGCAGGACACCGAACTCGCCCGCCACCGCTTCCAGCAGCGACCGCTCCGTCTCGGCACCGTCGGCCCCCTCACCGAAGAACAGCCTCGGGTCCATGGTCCGCGGTATCTCCCCGCTCTGCCCGGTCTCCCCGTCCGCGTGGGTGAACGCGTACTGCTCGACACCGTCGTGCGCCACCGACAGATGGAAGCACCGTTCCCGGTGCTCTGCTCTCAGGTCGCTCCACACTGGCAGCCAGGGAATCCGCCCACTCCTCGCTCCAAACGCGCAGAAACGACCGCCAGTCGAATGCCGTGGTGTCCGTCATGGGCCCGATGCTGCCACCCACCACTGACAGCGCTTCACCGCTCGGCGGTGCCGCCGGACTCAGCCGGACGCGGTGACCGGGGACCACACGCCGAACCACTGCTCGGCGCCGTACTCCTCGAACCGCTCCACCTCCGCGAACCCCAACTTCGCCGCGAGGCGCATCGCGCGGTCGTTGGCGCTCTGCGTGCACAGCACCACCGGCTCGCCGGGGGACGTGGCGGCGAACCAGTCGAGGACGGCGGCGCACGCCTCGGCGGCATAGCCGCGCCCCCACGCCTCCGGCAGGAACATGTAGCCGAGCTCGGCCTCCTGGGCATCCGGGCCGAGGTGACCCGGACGCTCGGCATCGCGCCGATCGAGCGTGACCATGCCGATCATCGTCCCGTCGAGTTCGACCACGAAGAGGCCGGGGCGCCGCCCGGGCACCTCGGGCACCGCGCGCTCGAGCTCCTCACGCGGCCGGGAGCCGCCGACGTAGGTGCCCACCTCCGGCGATGCGAACAGCTCGATGAACGCGGCACGGTCCCGGGCCTCGGACGTGCGAAGCACGAGCCGTTCGGTCCTCGACGTGGCAGGTGGCCAGGTGCCGCTTCCGAGTTCAGCCATGGCCGGCAACCTATCTCAACCCCCGCGTCGCGCCGGCAGGTGTGCCTGACGTCAGCGCCAGCACGCTCAGGCCGAACCTCAGGACGCCCAGGGGGAGATGGAGCGACGGAACGCGTGCGATGCCCCAGACCACCTGACCCGAGGCGAGCACGAGGAAACCCGTCGCGTGCCGGACAGGCCGGGGCGAGCCGCCGCCCGGCTTCCACGCCGGCACCGCGGCGAGCAGGTACAGCATCGACGCCCCGTACATCACCCGGGCTCCGACACTGTGCAGCACCTCTCCACAGGACGAGGTCAGCAGCAGGCCGGCGGAGACCGCCTGGAGGAAGATGGTCAACGTCCGCAGGGCGATCGTGATCTGAAGGAACGTGGACCCGCGCCGCGCCGTCGCTGTCACCTGAGTGGCGTCACAGTCCTCTCTTCCGCCGTCGGGCGGTAGATCGATAAGGTCTCACCAGCCCGACGACGCCAGGCTGCCAAAGGTAAGGCGAGGGGGTCGCCACAAGCATGGGGACGCTCGGGACCAGGGCTGATGACATAGCGGGCGAACAACGCCAACGGGCGTCAATCCTTCCCGCAGCATTCGGTGTTGGGCTCGAAATGTTTCGCCCAGGGCCAGCGGCTACAGCCGCCCTGGCGCCGTCATCCAGCGCCACTGAGTGAACTGCTCCAGGCTGGCGGTGCCGCCGATGCGGGAGGCGTTGCCCGAGACGCCCATGCCGCCGAAGGGCGCGTTCGCGGCGTCCTTCGCGGACACGTCGTTGATGTGGATCATGCCCGTGCGCAGCCGCTGCGCCAGCGCGGTCGCCCGGGGCACGGACCGTGAGTGGACGGCGGCGGTCAGGCCGTACGCCGTGTCATTGGCGATCTCCACGGCCTCGTCCTCGCCGCGGAACGGGACGACGGGAGCGACAGGTCCGAATATCTCTTCGTGGAAGGCCGGCATGGACCGTTCGACATGGTCCAGCACGGTGGGCGGGTAGAAGAGCCCCTCGCGGCTGCCGCCGGTCAGCGCGCGTGCTCCGGCGGCCACGCTCTCGTCCACGATCCGTTCGATCCGGGCCGCCTGCCGCTCGCTGATCACCGGACCGAGCGCCATGCCCTCGACGCGGGGATCGCCGACCGGCAGCGCCTGAGCCTGCCGGACGAGCGCCTCGGTGTACGCCTCGACGACATCCGCGTGGACGACATGGCGTCCCGCGGCGACGCAGGCCTGGCCCTGGTAGCCGAACGAACTCATGGCACCCGCCGCGGCGGCCGCCTCCACGTCCGCGTCTTCCAGCACGATGATCGAGTTCTTGCCGCCGAGCTCCAGCGACACGCGTTTGAGCCCTTCGCCGGCGATCCGGGCCACCTCACGCCCCACCGCGGTGGAACCGGTGAACGCGACCATCGCGACATGCCGGTCGGCGGCGACCGCCCGCCCGGTCGCCGCGTCACCGGGCAGGACGTGCAGCACGCCCTCGGGCAGCCCGGCCTCCCGGAACAGTTCAGCGACCAGGACGCCGCCGGACACGGGAGTCAGAGGGTCGGGCTTGAGCAGCACCGCGTTGCCGAGGGCCAGAGCGGGCGCCAGTGCCCGCATCGCGAACAGCAGCGGCGCGTTCCACGGGGTGATCACCCCGACGACGCCCAGCGGTACCCGCCACGCCAGACTCGTCCCGCCGGACACCGGCGGTGCGAGGACCTCGCCCAGGGGCTGCGACGCGAGCCCGATCGCGTGCTGGAGCTGGGCGAGGCCGGCCGTGATCTCGTAGTCACCCTTGGCCGGGACGCCCCCCGACTCCCGGACGATCCATTCGCGGATCACCTCGCTGTGCTCCCGCAGGGCGTGACCGGCATGCGTCAGAACGGCGACCCGCTCGGACGCGGGGGCGGCCGCCCACTTCGGCGCGGTCCGGGCGGCGCCGGCGCCCGCCCGTGCGACATCGGCGGGAGAGGCCACGCCCGCCCGCGCCAGAGGCTCACCGGTGGCCGGTTCGATCACGGGGCTGGTGCCGCCCTCGGCGGTCCGCCAGCCTTCGCTGTAGATCTTCCCCGTCCACTCGGTCGCGTCCGGCCAGGTCCGCTCGCCGTCGACAGGCATGGTCACGACCTCCGCCCTGGCCCTCGGATGCTCCCATGCGGCCCATCAGCGTCTCTGGCCATTCAACCCGGGACGGGGCTATCTGTCATTCTTGGGACATATCCGATCGAAGCAGTGAGAATGCCTAGCGGGTGAGGCGGGTTGAGGCTCCATGGCGAGATCTGCGTCCGTCCCGGGCGAGGGCAGTGGGCCACCGCCCGAGGACCTCGTCGACGAGGCTGCCACCGTGACCACCGCGAAGGCCGTCGTGGACGGGCATGGCATCGTCACGGGGTGGAGTGAGGGGGCACGCCGACTGCTCGGCCACCGGGCCTCGGAGGTGATCGGCCGGCCCGCTTCGGCACTGCTCGCCGACGGGCCCCCGCAGGAGGCCCTGAGCTCCCTGCTCACGCTCCCCAGGTGGAACGGACGGGCGACGCTGCTGCACCGCGAGGGACACGCCCTCACCGTGAACCTCCTGGCTCACCTCCGGCAGGACGGAGACGGTCACGAAGAGTGGCTCCTGCTCACGGCGGTCGGCCGCCCCGGGGTGAGCCCCGACGACGACGCGTTCCTCAGGCGGAGCTTCACCCAGTCCACCTGCACGACGGCGCTGTACGACACCGGCTTGCGGCTGGTCAGGGCCAACGCGGACATGGAACGGGTGATCGGCCTGCCCGAGGAGGCGATGTACGGACTGCGGGTCTCGGAGATCGTCCGCCACCCGCAGGCCGACCGCACCGAAGAGGCCATGCGGCGTGCCCTGGACACCGGTGAGCGGCAGGATCTCCAGGTCTCGCTGCAGCTCGCGGGCCATGAACGCCCCAGCGTGTGGAACGTGTCCCTCGCCCCGGTACGGGACGGCGACGGCCGGACGCAAGGGGTGCTGCTCTCGGCGCACGACATGACCGAGCAGCACGTCGCCCGGCAGCGGCTGGCCCTGCTGAACGAGGCCAGTCTGCGCATCGGCAGCACACTCGACCTGGACCGCACCGCGCAGGAGCTCGCCGACGTGGCCGTTCCGTGGTTCGCCGACTTCGTCACCGTCGACCTGCTGCCCTCCATCGACGACGGCGACGACCCGCCCGCGGGCTCCCCGCACGGTCCCGTGCGGCTGCGCCGCGTCGCCCACCAGTCGGTACTCGAAGGCTGTCCCGAGGCCGTCGTCCCGAACGGGACCGTGGCCGTCTACCCGGACAAGTCGGCGGCGGCCGAGTGCCTGGCCGCCGGCCGGCCGCTCATCCAGCAGATCACCGGCGAGGTCATGGCGGACGTGCTGCGCCAGACCCCCGAGCGAGGGGAACGGATGCGGCGGTTCGGGTTCCACTCGGTCCTGGCCGTGCCCATGCGAGCGCGCGGCCTCACCCTCGGCGTGGCTACCTTCTCCCGCCACCGGAACCCGGAGCCCTTCGAACAGGACGACCTGCTGCTCGGCCAGGAGATCACCGACAGAGCCGGCCTCTGCATCGACAACGCCCGCAGGTTCACCCGGGAGCGCGCCACCTCGCTCACCCTGCAGAGCAGCCTCCTGCCGCGACGACTGCCCGAACAGTCGGCCCTCGACGCGGCCTCCCGCTACCTGCCCGCCACCACACAAGCCGGGGTGGGCGGCGACTGGTTCGACGTCATCCCGCTGTCCGGGGCCCGCGTCGCGCTGGTCGTCGGCGATGTCGTCGGCCACGGCATCCAGGCCTCGGCGACCATGGGGCGGCTGCGGACCGCCGTGCGGACCCTCGCCGACGTCGACCTCCCTCCCGACGAACTGCTCACCCACCTGGACGACCTCGTCAGCCACCTGGCCGCGGGCGCCGACGGCACCGGCGACATCGGCGCCACCTGCCTGTACGCCGTCTACGACCCGGTCTCCCGACGCTGCTCCCTGGCGCGAGCCGGGCATCCCGTCCCGGCGCTGCTGACACCGGACGGACAGGCGGAGTTCCTCGACGTACCCTCGGGACTTCCGCTGGGGCTCGGCGGTCTGCCCTTCGAGGTCCTCGAACGCGAGCTGCCCGTGGGCAGCGTCCTCGCGCTGTACACCGACGGTCTTCTCGAGGCCGGGTCCCGGGACATCGACGACAGCATGGACAAGTTCCTCCGGATCCTGCGGACCTCCGACGCCTCACTCGAGGGCACCTGCGACGCGGTCCTGCGAGCCATGCTTCCGGAACGGCCGGCCGACGACGTGGCCCTGCTCGTGGCCCGCACCCGCGCGCTCGACACCTTCCACGTGGCCTCCTGGGACGTACCGGCCGACACCGCCGCCGTCGCCGCGGCACGCAAGAACGCGTGCCGGCAACTGGCCGAGTGGGGACTCGACGACTGCGTGTTCGTCACCGAGCTGGTGGTCAGCGAGCTGGTCACCAACGCCATCCGGCACGCCGAGCCCCCCATCGAGCTGAGGCTGATCTACGACCAAACCCTCATCTGCGAGGTGTCGGACGGCAGCACCACCGCCCCGCACATGCGACGGGCCCGCACCTACGACGAGGGCGGACGGGGGCTGCTCCTGGTGGCCCAGACGTGCCAGGGCTGGGGAGCCAGGCACACGACGAACGGCAAGGTCATCTGGGCGGAGCAGACGATCCCCGGTGTCTGAGCGACTGCGGGTGCCCGGGCGGCTTCAGCCGCTCCGGGACGGACAGTCGCCGAAGCAGGCCTCGGCGACGGCGCAACTGTCCTCGTAGAGGTGGTAGAGGGTGATCCGCCCGTCCCCTACCGTGGTGTGCAGGGCGAACGCGGTGTCGATCTCCCGGCCCGTCTTCCTGACCTCGCAGACCATGCGAGCGATGAGCTCTACGTCGTCGCCCACGGCGGTATCTGCCGGAGCTCAAAACTTCTTGGCCGCAGGCCAGCCGAGCTGCTCGGCGAGTCCTACGGCGATCCCCTCGGGCCCGCGGACGCAGCAGAGCCGATAGATGTTCTCGAACTGCACGATCTCGCCGACCAGTTCGGCACCCTGGGCTCGCAGGCGGGCGACGGCGTCCTCGATGGCGTCGACGGCGAACATGACGCGACGCAGGCCGAGGGTGTTCGCCGGAGCGTCCTTCGGCTCGGGGGCGACGGCCGCCGGCCTGTGGAACTTCGCCGGCTCCACCCGCCCGGGGCCGTCCGGTACCCGCAGCATGGCGACGCCCTGCTCGACGTCCTCGAGCCCGATGACCCGCTCCGCGCCGCGCCCTTCGAGTGGCCCCTTGCCCTCGAGCTCCAAGCCGAGTTCGACGAAGAACGCGATGACGGCCTCCAGGTCGTCGACGACGATGAGGACGTCGTCCATCCACTGAACCGCCATGCCGGGCCACCTTCGTGAGGGACCGCCACGGTAGCCGCTCGGTGTCCCGAAGCCCCGGGAAGCGGCTGGTCAAGGCGGGCGGTCCACGTCACCGGGGTGTGCGCGACCCATCCTGCCCGGTTCGGTCCGGCCCCGCTCACCCCTCGATCGCTCCCCTGCACATTCCTTTGGAAAATGCCAAAGCGTTCACCTGCGTCGAGCACCCACCGTAGTGTCGTGCTCACGTTCGCGGGAACGGCCGTGCAGGGGGAGGGGGTTCGGCGTGCCCGGAATCGACGAGAGTCTGCTGGAGGCCATGCGGCTGCCAGGTGCTCGAGGGGCGTCGGTGGTCGACTGGATCAGTGGTCTTGCGCTGGGCGCGGTGGGTGACGCACCCGGTGGCGACGCGGAGGCGACGGCGGCGGAAACCGCCGAACTCGCCCGGCTCGCCACCGAGAGCGGCGTCCTCGGCCTCACCGGCGGCGACGACGCCAGGGGGGAGACCGGCGGGCTGTCCGGCAAGGAACCCCCGGTACAGGACCTGATCATCACGAACGCCGACTCGTACCACCTGCTCAGGTTCGTCACCACGGCCTTCGACAGCACCGTGTTCGTGCACTTATGGCTCGACCGCGGCGAAGGGAACCTCGCTCTGGCCCGCATACGGCTGGCCGAGATGGCGGACCGGCTGGTGCTCGGATGACCATGTCGACCCCGACGTTGCGCACGGACGAGCCCGCCTCGGCCCGGCTCGGCACACTCGCCGCACAAGGTGCCACTGGTGCCCTGTCCACCGAGACGGGCATCGTCTACCTCGCCGCGGGACACGTCGTCCACGTCGAATCCGCCGTCACTCCCGACCTCGGCGACCTGCTCACCCACAGCGGTGCGCTCGCCCCGGACGGCTGGTGGGAGGCGATCGACCAGGCCGGCCGCCGCTGCAGTGTCGGACGGCAGTTGGTGGACAGCGGCCACCTCGCCGCCGGCGCGCTGGAACTGTGCCATCTGGGCGCCCTCTTCGACGCGGCGTACTTCGTCCTCGCCCACGACGGGCCGGCGCTCCGGTTCCGTCCCGGAGCCGCACACTGGCTCGGCGCGGTCCGGTCCGTGCCGGTGGACACGGTCCTGCGTGAGTCCGGACGCCGCCGCGAACTCCTGCACCGCATATGGCCCGAATCCGCCGTCGACCGGGCGCCGCTCGCCCGGGTGCCCGGGCAGGACGCCACGGATCTGCCGGCCCGCCGCGGCCGGACTCTCGCCCAGGTCGACGGTGTCCGCACCGCCGCCCAGATCGCGACGGCCCTCGCCTGCCGCACCTTTCACACCCTCGTGGAGCTCCGCCGCCTGGCCGCGGCCGGGCTGGTGGCTCCCGTGGCCCCGCTCATACCCGGCCCCTCCTCAGCCCCGGCCCCAGCCCCAGCGTCCGCCCCCGCCACCGTGTCCGCCGAGCCGGGGCCCGTCCCCCGTCCCCTGGCATCGGACGAGCCCGAAACCGCACTGCTGCGACGGCTCCTGCACGCCTTGGAGGCACTGTGATCCGCGCGCGAAGACAGCGTGCCGAAAGGAGACTGCTCATGGCCGTCGAGACCGACGTCCTGGACGAACTGCGTCGGCTCCGCACCCGCATACCCCGGCTGACGGGCTCCCTCGCGGCCACCGTCGACGGACTCGTCCTCGCCCACGACGTGCCGGACACCGAGCCCGAGGGACTCGCGGCGCTCACCGTCGCCGCCCTCGGCGTCGCCTACCGCATGACCGACGCCGCCTCCCGCGGAGACTTCCGCGAACTGCTGGTGCGGGGCACCGGAGGCTACGTCGCGACCTACGCCGCCGGAACCACCGCCGTCCTCACCCTCCTGGCCGAGGACCGCGTCAACGTCGGCCGCCTCCACCTCGAAGGCCGTCGCAGCGGAGCCCGGATCGCCGACCTGCTGGCCACGCGCGTGGGCCCGGGCACCGGCCGCCACGCCGACCGGCCGGCGCCCGAAGAACACCTCGCCACGATGGCCCCGGCCATGGACCGGCCCATCGGCACCCTCCCGGTACGCACCCCGCAGCGGCCCACGCACCAGTCGCGCCCGCAGACCGGCAGCTGAGCCACTCGAACTTTTCTGACCCACCGAAGTAGATGACCGAAGGAAAGGAACCGAGCGCATGGCCAACACGGAGACCGCGCTGAAGGAATGCCTGAGCTCCATCGACGGAGCGACGGCCGTCGCACTCGTCGACTACACCAGCGGCATGGCCCTCGGCACCCTCGGCGGCACCAAGGACTTCAACCTCGAAGTCGCCGCCGCGGGCAACACCGACGTCGTGCGGTCCAAACTGCGCACCATGGAGCACCTGGGACTGAAGGAGGAGATCGAGGACATCCTGATCACCCTGAACACCCAGTACCACCTCATCCGCCTGCTGAAGGGGCGCGGAGGCAGCGGACTCTTCCTCTACCTCGTGCTCGACGCGAGCCGGGCCAACCTCGCGATGGCCCGCCACCAACTGCGCCGCATCGAAGCCGACCTGGAGGTCTGAGACCAGTACACCGGACGGGAGTCCTCCGCCACGCACATGTCGCGGAGGGCCCCGGCACGCCGCACGGCGACCACATGCGCCCGACCGGCCGCGTCTACGGTGTGTGTCATGACGGCACCCCTGGATGTGCTCGTGGTGGGCGCGGGCCCCACCGGACTCGCACTCGCGACCCAACTGCGTTCCTACGCAACCCCGTTGCGGATCGTGGACCGCTCACTGGACCGGGCCCGGGAGTCGCGCGCCCCGGCGGTCCAGCCCCGCACCCCGGAGATGCTGACCCCGTTCGGCGTGGCGGACGACCTCGCCGACCGCGGCAACGAGGAGTTGCTGGAGACGTACGAGGCGGAGCGCGCCCCGGTCGGCCGCGGCGTCCGCCGCCTCACCGACCGCGCGTTCACCGTCGGTACGAGCAGCCACCCCGCCCTGCGACTGGCACGGACGCGTCTCGCCCCGCATGTGGCCCCGCTTCTGCTGCGCGCGACCGCCGCCCGAGCCCGCCTGTTCCGTACGGTGTCCGAACTCGCCGTCCACTACCGCCGCGGCCCCGCCTCCATCACCGGACCGCACCGTCCACGGCAGGGTCCACGCGCCGGAGACCGCCTGCCCGACACCCCGGCCGGGCTCCAACGACGTATCGCCGGACCGGGCTACCACTTCCTGCTCACCGGCCCCGACCGGGCCTGGCCCGAAGACCCGCCGCCGGGCGGACGCCACGACCTGGTGAGCGTGCACCGCCTCGGCACGCGGAGCCCGTGGCCGGGCATCACACACGCCCTCGTACGACCCGACGGCTACGTGGGATACCTGGCGCGCGGCACCGATCTCACGGGCCTGCGCGCCTACCTCGACCACTGGCTGCCGGCCCCTTAGGGGTCCTTTCACTATGCCCGTCCGGGTCGCGTGGTCTGGCACCGCACCTCGCCGCGTTGCCGAAAAGCCCTAGTAGCTCCGCTACGAGGGCTTCCCGGCGCCTTGCGACGCACGGCACCAGACCACGCGCGCTGATCGGACGCTCATAGTGAAAGGACCCCTTAGACGAGGGGCCGGCAGCCGGTTCGGCGAAGGGATCAGCCGTGGTACGTGATGTACCCGTTGCGGTCCGCGTCGGAGCCGCTCCGGGTGTACGAGTGCACGTCGGCACGGCTGCCGGACGGCTTGTACACGTAGATCGTGTCCTTGTCGTTGTTCCACATGAAGTTGCAGTTGTCGCGGTAGACGACGTTCTTCGTGTCGGAGTCGGACCCGTTGCCGCCGCGCAGCTTCACGTAGTCGCCCGGCTGAAGGGTGTGGCTCGCGGTGAAGGTGAACTTGTTCCCCGCGGCGTCCTTCACGACGTACCCCTTGAGGTTCACCGTCGTGGAGCGCGAGTAGTTCTTGATGGTCAGGTACTCCTCGGCGGTGTTCCCGCCCGAGCAGCGGTTGGAGTCGCTCCCGGGGGCGTCGTACTGGATCCCCCGGATCTTCAGCGCGGAGTCGTACTCGGCGGCCTGGGCCGGAACCGCCGACAAAGCGGTCAGGGCCCCGGCGGCGACGGCCGTGGTGGCGACAAGGCGTATACGCATTGGACGTTCGTCCCCCCTGCATGGCCTTCAGGTGAAGGCGATGTGATGGTTCGGTGAAGCATCCGGATCGTACACGGTTCAAGTACGCAGAAGGGCGGGTCCGGTGACATTGCCACCGAACCCGCCCCGCGGGATGTAGAACGTCAGGTGTGAAGCGTCAGGCGCCGCTGGCCCGCAGCATGTCCTCGCGCTCGACGATCTTCACGCGCTCGCGGCCCTCGGGCTCACCCAGAGCCTTCTCCGCCGCGTCCAGCTTGTACCAGCCGTCCCAGGTGGTGAAGCGGATGTCGCGCTCGGCGAGGAACGCGTCCACGGCCTCCGGGGCGGGAGTCGCGGGCGTGTGCAGCCGCTCGTTGCGGTAGTCGTCGAGCAGGTTCGCCACGGTCTCGTTGGCGTCGCCCTTGGTGTGCCCGATGAGGCCGATGGGGCCCCGCCGGATCCAGCCGGTGACGTACGTGGACTGCAGGTGCTCGCCCGACTCCTGCATGACCCGGCCACCCTCGTCCGGGACGGTGCCGGAGTCGATGTCCCAGGGCAGCTTGGGGAGTTTGTCGGACAGGTAGCCCACCGCGCGGTACACCGCGCCCACGTCCCAGGTGTGGAACGTGCCGGTGCCCTTGACGTTGCCGGTGCCGTCCAGCTCCGTGCGCTCGGTGCGCAGGCCGACGACCTTGCCGTCCTCGCCGAGGAGCTCGACCGGGGACTCGAAGAAGTGCAGGAAGAGCTTGTGGGGACGGTCGCCGGTGTCGCGGATCGCCCAGTTCTCCAGGGTCTTCGCCACCATGTCGGCCTGCTTGTTGCCGCGCCGCGTGGTGATCGAGCCCTCGTCGTAGTCGATGTCCTCGGGGTCGACGATGACCTCGATGTTGGGGGAGTGGTCCAGCTCCCGCAGTTCCATCGGGCTGAACTTCGCCTGCGCCGGGCCGCGGCGGCCGAACACGTGGATCTCCTTGGCCCGGTTGGCCTTCAGGCCCTCGTGGACGTTCGCCGGGATCTCGGTGGGCAGCAGCTCGTCCGCCGTCTTGGCCAGGATGCGCGCGACGTCCAGAGCGACGTTGCCGACACCGAGCACGGCGACCTTCTCCGCCTCCAGCGGCCAGGTGCGCGGCACGTCGGGGTGGCCGTCGTACCAGGAGACGAAGTCGGCGGCGCCGTACGAGCCGTCGAGGTCGATACCCGGCAGGGAGAGCGCCCGGTCGGCCGTCGCGCCGGTGGCGAAGATCACACCGTCGTAGAACGCGCGCAGGTCGTCCAGGCCGATGTCGGTGCCGTAGTCCACGTTGCCGAAGAGCCGGATCTGCGGTTTGTCGAGCACCTGGTGCAGGGCGGTGATGATGCCCTTGATCCGCGGGTGGTCGGGGGCGACGCCGTAGCGGATCAGTCCGAACGGCGCCGGCATGCGCTCGAAGATGTCGATGGACACACCGGGTTCGGCGGCCACCTCGGACTTGAGCAGGGCGTCGGCGGCGTAGATCCCGGCGGGGCCGGATCCGACGATGGCTACCCGCAGGGGGCGGGGCATGGTCAGGTTCCCTTCGAGCGGCGACAAGCGATCTCGACGGGAAGCCTAAACTGAGGCATGCCTAAGTCGGTACGAGGGTCCAGTCTATGAGCTCATAAGGCTACTTTATGGGGAGTCCCCAGTGGCACTTATGGCAGGGGCTGCTCCGCCCAGATCACCTTCCCCGCGGGCAGATAGCGCGTCCCCCAGCGTTCCGCGAGCTGCGCGACGAGGAACAGGCCCCGCCCGCCCTCGTCCGTCATGGTCGCGTACCGCAGGTGCGGTGAGGTGCTGCTGCTGTCGAACACCTCGCAGATCAGGTTGCGCTCGCGCAGCACCCGTACGCGTATGGGCCCGTCGCCGTGACGGAGCGCGTTGGTGACCAGCTCGCTCAGGATCAGCTCCGTGCTGGACGTCAGCTCGTCCAGGCCCCACTCGGCCAGCTGCCGGCTGACCGCCGCCCGCACCTCGCCCACGGCCGCGGGATCGGCCGGCACCGGCCACTCGGCGACCTGGTCGGCGGCCAGCGCCCGGGTACGTGCGACGATCAGCGCGATGTCGTCGCTGGAACGGGCCGTGAGCTGCGAGTCGAGCACGACCCGGCAGGTGTCCTCCGGCGACTCGTCGGCCCGGCCCAGCGCCTCGCGCAGCATTTCCAGACCGACGTCGATGTCCCGCTCCCGGTCCTCGACCAGCCCGTCGGTGTAGAGGACCAGCCGGCTGCCCTCCGCCAGCTCCAGCTCCGCCGTCTCGAACGGCAGACCACCGAGCCCCAGCGGGGGACCGGCCGGCACGTCGGCGAACTCCACCGTGCCGTCCGGGTGGATCAGCGCCGGCGGGGGATGCCCGGCCCGCGCGACGGTACAGCGCCGGGAGACCGGGTCGTAGACGGCGTACAGACAGGTCGCGCCGGTGACCGGGGCGCTGCCCTCGTCCTCCGTCTCGTCCTGGTCGATGCGGCCGACCAACTCGTCCAGCAGGGCGATCAGTTCCTCGGGCGGCAGGTCGAGGGAGGAGAAGTTGTGCACCGCGGTGCGCAGCCGGCCCATCGTCGCCGCGGCGTGCAGCCCGTGGCCGACGACGTCTCCCACCACGAGCGCGACCCTGGCCCCCGACAGCGGCAGCACGTCGAACCAGTCACCGCCCACCCCCGCCTGCGCGGGCAGATAGCGGTAGGCGATCTCCAGGGCGCCCTGCTCGGGCAGGCTGCGGGGGAGCAGGCTGCGCTGGAGGGTCACCGCCATGCTGTGCTCGCGCGTGTAGCGGCGTGCGTTGTCGATGGAGACGGCGGCCCGCGCGACCAGCTCCTCGGCCAGGGCCAGCTCGTCGGTGTCGAAGGGCTCCTGCTTCTCGTAGCGCCAGAAGCTGACCACGCCGAGCACCAGGGCGCCTGCCCGCAGCGGCACGGTGATCAGCGAGTGGATGCCGTACGTGACGATCTGCGCGGAGCGCTTCAGGTCCTGTGCCTGCCAGCCCGGGGCCTCGCTCAGCCGGGGCTCCAGGACCGGGCGGCCCGTGGCGAGGCTGCGGCCCTGCGGGGAGGACGCGACGAACCTGATCCGCTCGCCGACCGGGTAGAGCGGCGCGTCCTTGCGGATCCCGCTCACCGCCGTCCGGCTGAGCGCCGCCGCCGCGGTCGGCTGCCCTCCGCCCAGCACCGCGTCGAACAGGTCCACCGTGACGAAGTCGGCGAACCGGGGCACGGCCAGCTCGGTGAGTTCCTCGGCCGTGCGGGTCACGTCCAGGCTGGTCCCGATGCCCACTCCGGCGTCGTAGAGCATGTTGAGCCGCTCGCGCGCGGTCTCGGCCCGCCCGGACAGGGCCCGCAGTTCCGTGGAGTCACGCAGGGTGGCGACGCTGCCGGGCGGGACGCCCGCACGGTCCGTGGTCCGCTGGTTGACAGCGAGGAGCCGGTCCCCGACCAGGTGCACCTCGTCCGTGGCGACCCGTCCGGAGGCCAGCAGGTCCCCGATGCCCGGGTCCAGACCGAGGCTGAGGACGTGCCCGCCCTCGGCGTCGGCGGGCAGCCCGAGCAGGCGGTGCGCCTCGTCGTTGGCGAGCAGCAGGGTGCCCCCGTCGTCGACGATGAGCACGCCCTCGCGGACGGCGTGCAGCACGGCGTCGTGGTGTTCGTACATCCGGGTCATCTCGTGCGGCCCGAGACCGTGGGTCTGTCGCAGCAGCCGCCGGCTCACCAGCGCGGCACCCGCCGTCGCCAGGGTCAGCGCCACCGCGGCGGCGGCGAGCACGAGGGGCAGCTGACGGTCGGCGGTGCCGCCGACGTTCCTGGTCGTGATCCCCGCCGAGACCAGCCCCACGACCCGGCCGTCCGGGCCCTTCACCGGCACCACGGCCTGGACGAGCGGGCCGATCGTGCCCTCGGTCTCCTCGGTGAACGACTCCCCGGCCAGCGCCGGGGCGATCGTCCCGACGAACTTCTGGCCGATACGGTCCGGCTTGGGGTGGGTGTAACGGATCCCGTCGGTGTTCATGACGACGATGAAGTCGACCTTCGACGCCTCGCGGGCGGCCTCGGCGCGCGGTTGGAGCACGGCGGTGGGATCGGGGCTCTGCAGCGCCGCGGCGGTGCCCGGCGCGTTCGCGAAGGTCTCCGCGACGGCGAGCGAGCGGTTGCGGGCCTCCTGCGTCGTGTCGTGCCGTACCTGGAGCACCAGCGCCACCACGGCCGCCACGACCAGCAGCAGCACGATCACCACGACGAGCAGGAACACCTGTCCGGCGACGCTGCGTCCGCCCAGCACCGACCGCAGCCCCGTCACCGGTTGCCACCGTGACGAGCCCGCCTCCCGCCGCTGCGGTGGGGACGGCGCAGTGCCGGGCCGCAGGGGCGATCGAGTCCCGGATCGACCCAAGAGTCGGACCATGTGCCATGTCTACACTGCCCGGCCCCGGGAGGCGAGGGGCATCACCCATGGTGGCAGGGGGTCCTCACCGTTTCGTCACGTCTGCGGGCGTGCAGGGCTCCCTGATCACCGACAACGTACGACGGAAGGGTGCAACACGCTCAGGCGCCCAGTGAGCGCGCCAGCTCGGACGTGGCCCGGGCGATCTCGCTGTCCTCGTCCGCCATCAGCCGACCGAGCTCGTCGCGCCGGGCCCGCACCGCCTGGCGCGCCGCACGCTCCCACACCACCGGATTCTCCCGGTGGTTGAGCAGCTTCGGATAGATGGCCGCGGTGCTCTCCCACTGCCGGGCGTCGGCGATGTTCTTGAGCAGCCCGATGATCTGGGCCCGGCAGGTCACCTGCGGCAGCTTCGCCAGCTCCCACAGGAACGGAACGGTGGCCGCGGTCGCCTGTTCGACGACGAAGCCGAACTGGCAGATCCGTTTCCGCAGGTCGTCGAGGGCGGAGCGGGCGGTGTCGGCATCACCCCGGGCGATGCCGTCGAGCAGGTGGGGAATGGCCGCCGCCGAGCCGGTGGAGTCCTGGATGTCGCCCCACGGCACGCGGTCCAGTGCCGTGAGCGGTGTCTTCCGGGCCACCCCGGCCGGGGCGTCGGGGCGCTGGGGGCGCTCGCTGCTCGGGTGTTCCGTCGAAGCGCTGCGCATGGCGAGGGGCCTTTCCGCGGCAGTCGTGTCAGAGGGGTGGGCAGGGTGTTGCCGGCCGGGTCGACAACCTGGCCCAGACCGTCTTGCCCGCAGGGGGAGTAGGGGCCCAGCCCCACTCCTCGGACAGGGCGTCGACGATGCAGAGCCCCCGGCCGTGCTCCTCCAGGGAGGCGCCCGTCGGCGCGTACACGGGCGGGTTGTCGTCGGCGTCGGCGACCGTGACCAGCAGATGGGTGGGGTCCAGGAGGAATCCGAGCCGGATCTCCGGCACACCCGGGCATCTTCGCGCCGCGTGCGTCGCGGCGTTGGCGGTGAGTTCGGTGATGACGAGCGTCGCGTCGTCGCAACGGTGGTCGAGGGACCAGCCGTGCAGCGTGTCGCGGGTGAAGGACCGGGCTCGTGCGAACCCCTCCCGGCTGCACTCGACACGCAGGGCGGTCGAGGCGGACAGGGCACCCGAGAACTGCGGCAGTGTCGTCGGCACCGAGGGCGGGCTCCCGTACGACGGGACCGTGTGCGGGCCGGTCGGCGAGGACTGGCCCGCCGTGGGAGCGCCCGCGTGCGCCGCAGCCCCACTCGGCGGCCGGAGCACGTGCTGCGCAGGTGATGACACGGCATCTCCCCGATGCGACGTCAGGACGCGGCGCCAGCCCGGGGGTTGACGCCGCAGCTATTATCCACGCTGAAGGGCGCTCGCGTGCAATTGCACGAGAAATTGCGTGAGAATCAAGCCGTTGTGGGTACGCAAGCCGGGACGGGTGCGGTCGAAGGGACGCGGCCGTGCTCGGGTCAACGGCCGGCACACCGTGCGGCGGGGAACGAGAACAGCAAGGAGACTGCGGTGCCACCAGTGCAGAACGGAGTGCGGGCAAGCTCGTTGGAAGCCTGCTGGATGAAGAGCCGGCACAGCAACGCCGAGGGCAACTGCGTCGAAGTCGCCCCTCTCGTCGACGGCGGGATCGCGATGCGCAACTCCCGCGACCCCGACGGACCCGCCCTCGTCTACACGTCGGCGGAGGTCGCGGCCTTCCTGGCCGGAGCGAAGGACGGCGAGTTCGACCACCTGTTGTGAGACCGCGGTGACGACCCGCCCGCGGCGCGACCCCCTCGGGGCGAAGCGGAGCCCAACTGCCTACTTCTGCGGGGGTGCTGCGGGCGGATGCGTGAAGGACCGGTGAAGTGCGATAGTGTGAGTCGCCCTTGTGCCGGTCTGCTGGGAGTCAGGATGTCCGCCGCGTCGCATCGCATCTCCCGCCTGGAACCCTACCTTGACAGGCCCGAGCCCGCGCCGACTCTGCTGAAGATGCTGGTCGGTGTGCAGCTCGCCGGCTTCCGCGAGGATGCCCGGCTCGCCCAGGACCAGGCTGCGCGCGCTGTCGGGTTCAGTCCCGCGAAGCTGTCCCGCATCGAGTCGGGCAAGGGCCGCCGCCCGCCGACGGAGAACGACGTCCGCGCTCTGCTGGAGCTGTACGGAACCGAGGACTACGAAGCCTCCGTGCTGCTCAAGCTGCTGCAGCGGGCGGGAGAGCCGGGCTGGTGGCAGCGCTACGACAAACGGCTGATGCCCGAGTGGTTCGACCGGCTGGTCGGGCTGCAGGAGGCCGCGGCCACCATCCGTACCTTCGAGATCCAGTACGTGCCCGGCCTGTTGCAGACGCCCGCCTACACCAAGGCCGTCGTGGAGCGCGGCCTGCCCAACGCGCCGGCCGGTGAGGTGGAGCGGCGCGTCGAACTGCGCAGGCACCGTGCCCGGTTGCTGTCGCGGACCGACGCCCCGCAGCTCTGGGCGATCATCGACGAGTCCGTGCTGCTGCGCGTCCTCGGCAGTACCGAGGTGATGCGGGAGCAGCTCGCGCACCTCGTCGAGATGGCCCAGCGTTCCAACGTCACCTTGCAGATCGTGCCGTTGAGCGTCACCAACGCCTCGGCACCGGCCATTCCGATCACGTATCTGCGCTTCGGCGGCCTCGATCTCCCCGATGTGGTCTACCTGGAGCACATCAAGAGCGCGAACTTCCTCGAGGACCGGGACGAGACCGAGGAATACCGGATCGCGCTGGACCGGCTCGCGGACGAGGCGCTCAAGCCCCGTGACTCGATGGAGCTGCTGCGGCAGACGATGGACCAGCGCTACCCGTGACGCACGGATGCCTCGCGCGGGACGAAGACCGTCCCGCGCGAGGCATCGGCGTGGTCACTTCTCCAGGGGGATCCGTCCGACGCCGCCGAACTCGATCCACTCGTGTGTGAGCTGACGGGGCGCCACCTCGGTGTCCGGGCGCCAGGTGGACACCTCCACGAGCCCCGGCTCCAGGATCTCCAGCCCCTCGAAGTACTTCTCCACGTCCTTCGGTTCGCGCACGCGGCCCCAGTTGCCCTGGGTCGCCTGGTCCATGAAGTTCGTGACGAAGGCGCGGACCTCCGGGTCCTCGCTGACCAGCTGGCACATCACCATGAAGCTGCCGGGCGCCAGCCGTTCCCGCACGCGGCGGGCCACCGCGAGCGGCCCGTCCGTGTCGCTGTCCGGGATGCAGTGGAACACCGAGTTGAAGAGCACGCACACCGGCTCGGAGAAGTCGATCAGCCGCAAGGTGTCGGCGTGCCCGAAGATCTGGTCGGTCTCGCGCATGTCCGCGTGAATGACGGTCGTCCGCTCGTCCTGCTCCAGGAGCGCGCGGCCGTGGACCAGCACCATCGGGTCGTTGTCCACGTAGACCACGTGGGTCTTGGGGTCGACGCGCTGGGCGACCTGGTGCACGTTGTCCTGCGTCGGCAGGCCGGATCCGTGGTCCAGGTACTGCCGGATGCCGTACTCCTCGGAGAGGGTCCTCACGACCCTCTGGAGGAAGCGCCGGTTGTTCAGGGCGAGGCGGCGCGTGCTCGGCACGACCTTGTCGAGTTCCTCGCACGCGGCGCGGTCGGCCGCGTAGTTGTCCTTGCCGCCCAGGTAGTGGTCGTACATGCGCGCTGCCGTCGGCACGTTCGCGTCGATCTCGGTGGACAGCCGCTTCTCGGAGTGCATCGTTCCCCCTGCAAGGTGCCGCGCCAACGGACTGGCCGGACAGGAAGTACATCCTAGGGAGCGGGAGTTGGGGGGTGCCAGCCCACTGGCGAAGGTGCCCATGATCGAACGACAAGATGATTGCCGGTCGTGCCACCCATGTGCGGTATGTAACCATTCCTGAACCGTCCGTCTCGCCGACGCGGGGTGCGAGCACGGCCTCGACCACACCATGATCAAGATCCTGGCCCCGCAGCTGTCGGCCGGTGTCTGACCGGGGCCGTCACCTCCGCCGCGGTCACTGCCGTCAGGGTCGGCGCCGTCACGGTCACCGTCGCTGCGCGGCGATCAGGGACCGGTACCAGTGGTAGCTGTCCTTGGGGGTCCGCTGCTGCGTGGCGTAGTCGACGCGGACGATCCCGAAGCGTTTGTCATAGCCGAAGGCCCACTCGAAGTTGTCCAGGAGCGACCACACGTAGTAGCCGCGCACGTCCACCCCGGCGTCCATCGCGGCCCGCAGGGTGGTGAGATGGTCGCGCAGGTAGGCGACCCGGTCGGCGTCGTGGACGGCGCCGTCGGGGCTCACCTCGTCGTCCTCCGCCGAGCCGTTCTCGGTGATGTGGACGGGTGGCAGGGCGTCGCCGTACTGCTCCTTGAGGTCCACGAGCAGGTCGGTGAAGGTGTGGGGTGCCACGGCCCAGCCCATGGCGGTGCGGCGCACGTCGGGCAGGGGCACCTCCTCGTACCGGTTGTCCGTCGCGACGCGCCGCGCCGGGTCGCTCTCGCGGTGCGGGGCGTCGGCCACCATGATCGGCCGGTAGTAGTTGATGCCGAGGAAGTCGAGCGGCTGGGAGATCGATTCCAGGTCGCCGTCCCGGCGGAAGCTCTGAGCAGTGATCAACGCGCCCCAGGTGTCCTCCTCGGTGGCCGGGTAGCGACCCCGGAGGACCGGCTCGGTCCACACGAGGTTGTGCAGGGTGTCGGCCCGGGTCACGGCCGCTTCGTCGGCGGGGGAGCGGGTCGAGGGCAGGTGGTGGTCGAGGTTGAGGGTGATGCCCACCTCGCGCACTCCGGCCGCCCTCAGTGCCTGTACGGCCAGGCCGTGCCCGACCAGCAGGTGGTGGGCGGCGGCCAGCGCGCCGTGGCCCTCGCGGGCGCCGGGGGCGTGCCGGCCGACGGAGTAGCCGAGGAAGGCACTGCACCACGGCTCGTTGAGGGTGATCCAGCGCGGCACCCGGTCGCCCAGGTGCTCCGCGACGACGGCCGCGTACTCACCGAACCGCTCCGCCGTCTCCCGTACCCGCCAGCCGCCGCCGTCCTCCAGAGCCTGCGGAAGATCCCAGTGGTAGAGCGTGGCAGCGGGCTCGATCCCCGCCGCCAGGAGCTCGTCGACCAACCGCGAGTAGAAGTCCAGCCCCTTCACGTTCACCGGGCCGGACCCGTCCGGCACGATCCGCGGCCAGGCGATCGAGAACCGGTAGGAGTCCACGCCCAGCTCGCGCAGCAACGCCACGTCCTGCGGATACCGGTGGTAGTGGTCACAGGCGACATCACCGGTGTCCCCGTTCGCCACCCGCCCCGGAGTGTGGCTGTAGGTGTCCCAGATGGACGGCCCGCGCCCGTCCTCCCGCACCGCCCCCTCGATCTGGTAGGAGGCGGTCGCGGCCCCGAACACGAAGCCCGGCGGAAAACTCGGGAAGTCAGTCATGCCCTCAACCATGCCCAGGGGCAGCCACGGTGTAGCCCGAGGCGATCGGGAGCGGCGCGTGGGGAGCGGCACCGGCGCCCTGCGCCCTGCGTCCTGCGCCCGTGCGGCACCGGCGTCCTGCGCCCGCTACGCGAACCGCTAATCTGGAAATACGAGAACGAGAATTAATCGGAAGTCGAGGGCGTGTCCGTAACCGCTGTTCTCACGGCCCCGGCCGCTTTTCCCAGGAGAAACCCATGGGCGACTATTACGATCTAGGCACCTACAGCCGTCCCGTCACCACGTCCTCCGCCGATGCCCAACTCTGGTTCGGTCGCGGCCTGATGTGGACATACGCCTTCCATCATGAGGAAGCGGTCGCCTGTTTCGAAAAGGCGGCCGAGGCCGATCCGGAGTGCGCGATGGCCCATTGGGGCATTGCCTACGCGCTCGGCCCGAACTACAACAAGCCCTGGGAATTCTTCGACGGCGAGGAACTGGTCCAGACGGTCGAGCGCACGCACACCGCCGTGGAACGGGCCCATGAGAAGGCCGCCCGCTGCACCCCGGTCGAGCAGGCCCTCATCGGCGCACTGCGGGCCCGCTACCCGCAGTCCCAGGCCGTCGAGGACTGCTCGGTGTGGAACGAGCCCTACGCGGACGCGATGCGCGTGGTCTACGAACTGGCGCCCGGCGACCCGGACGTCGCCACCCTCCACGCCGACGCCGCGATGAACCTCACCCCCTGGCAGTTGTGGAACCTCAAGACCGGGCAGCCGGCCGAGGGCGCCCGGACCACCGAGGCCAGGGCCGTACTGGAAGGCGCCCTCGCCACCGAGGCCGGAGTGCGCCACCCGGGGATCCTGCACCTCTACATCCACCTGATGGAGATGTCCCCGACACCCGAGCAGGCCCTCACCGTCGCCGACCGCCTGCGCCGCCTCGTGCCCGACGCCGGGCACCTGCTGCACATGCCCTCGCACCTGGACGTCCTGTGCGGCGACTACCGCCAGGTGGTCTCCGCCAACAGCGACGCGATCGCCGCCGACGAGAAGTACCACCGGCGGTCCGGCGCGATGAACTTCTACACCCTGTACCGGGCGCACAACCACCACTTCAAGATCTACGGTGCCATGCTCCTCGGCCAGGCACAGGTCGCCCTCGACGCCGCCGCCCAGCTGGAAGCCGCCATCCCCGAGGACCTGCTCCGCGTCCAGAGCCCCCCGATGGCCGACTGGCTGGAGGCTTTCCTGGCCATGCGCGTGCACGTCCTGATCCGCTTCGGCCGCTGGGCCGAGATCCTCGAACTGCCCGCCCCCGCCGATCCGGAGCTCTACGCGACGACCGTCGCCATGCGGCACTACGCCCGGGGCGTCGCCCTCTCCGCGACCGGCGAGGTCGACCGGGCGGAGGCCGAGCGCGAGTTGTTCCGCGCTGCGGTGGGCCGGGTGCCAGGGACGCGCATGCTGTTCAACAACACCTGCGAGGACATCCTCGCCATCGCCTCCGCCATGCTGGACGGCGAACTCGAATACCGCAGGGGCCGGCACGACCTCGCCTTCGCCGCCCTGGAACGCTCCATCGAGCTGGACGACAACCTGCCCTACGACGAGCCCTGGGGCTGGATGCAGCCCACCCGCCACGCCTACGGCGCGCTGCTGCTGGAACAGGGCCGGGTGGCGGAGGCGGAAGCCGTCTACCGCGCCGACCTCGGCCTCGACGACACCCTGCCCCGCCCGCTCCAGCACCCCAACAACGTCTGGGCGCTGCACGGCTTCCACGAGTGCCTGCTCCGCACGGGCAAGACCGGCGAGGCGGCCCTCGTGGCCCACCAGCTCAAGCTCGCGACCGCGCTGGCCGACGTACCGATCCACGCGTCCTGCTACTGCCGCCTGGACACCACGCCCGGCCCGCAGGCGGCCGACGGGTGCTGCCACTGACCTCAGCGGCTCACGGCCGGTACAGGCCCGCCCGCTCCAGCGCCCCGGTCATGGCCGCCCGCTCCCGCTGCCGCCGGCCGGGATCGGAGGTCAGGGACATCAGGAGCTCCGGTGACAGGCGCCGGTTCTCCGCGTGCGCCAGCAGGGATTCCGCGTCCTGCGCCGACGTCGCGCCGTGATCCTCGTCGGCGATCGTGCGCAGCACATCGGCCCGGTCGACGAAGCGGCTCATGCCGCAGTCGAGACCGTCGTCGTCCAGGGTGCCGGGGTAGGAGGCGCGAGCCCAGGCCCCGTCCTCGTACCAGTAGACGCAGTCCAGCCGCCACCCGCTCAGCAGATCCTTCAGCTGCTCGTGGGGGAGCCATTGCGGAGCGCCGGCCAGCATGTCGACCGGCGGCTCGTGCCACTTGGCGCCGCTCGACTCGTCCTCGCCGAAGAGCACGTACCGCCCCCCCCGCCCCGTGGTGCGAAGCCCCACCACGTGCGGCCGGCGTCGTCCAGATGGAGCCCCTCGCCGTCCACCCAGGTACCCGTGCGGTGGTGACGCTCCTGCTCACCCTCCGTGGTGGCCTCCAGTACGGCGATGAGCGCCCAGCGCGCCCACAGCACCTCGGCCGACGGAAGGTCCCCGGGCAGCCCCGGCCGATGGATGGTCATGACCCGCCCTCCGGGATCGTTGATCATGGTCGGGGCAAGGCTCTCATGGACCGGACACCCGCGCGGCACGTTTGAGCTGCCCTTTCACGGTCACTCGTGGGGTGACCCCGCAGTCGGACACGACTTGGAGTGAACGAACAGTGGCTGGAGACCAGAAGGGCAAGGCCAAGGCCGAGCAGGCCAAGGGCAAGGCCAAGGAGACGATCGGCCGTGCGGTGGGCAACGAGCGCCTGACGGCAGAGGGCCGGGCCGAGCAGTCGAAGGGCGACGCCCGGCAGGCCAAGGAGAAGACCAAGGACGTCTTCAAGCACTGAGGTCCTGTGGCGGTGCCGCGTCCCATGGGGGACGCGGCACATTGCCATGCCGGCCGGCAGATCGCAGGAGATCCGCCCCCGCATACCGTGAGAGCCAGCCGGTCTCACGGTGATCGCCCAGCACATGGACACGCCGAGCGGGCGTCACGTCCGCTCCGCCGCCGACACGGTACCGCCTCGCCCGAAAGGGCCGCGCCCCGTGTCCTCACGCATGTCGGCACGGTGGGCGCCGCGCAACCAGAGCGCCGATCGGCGCCTCACGCGTCCACACCTCCGGCTTGATCGAACCGGGGTCCTCCAGGGTCGGCAGATTCGCCTCCCCTCCCTCGTCCGTCGCCGTCTCACCCCTCCCTCGCGTGCGGCAGAGTGCCGGTTCCCAACTCGCCCCACCTCTTGACGTGTTGATTGCCGTCCTAAAACATTCGGGAAGCTCGATTGATTCTGCGCGGTTCTGTTCGCTCCCGAAGGGAATCCATGTCCAGCAGACATCGCCTTGCCCGGACGGCGCCGGCGATCACCGTCCCCCTGGCACTCGGCGCGGGCCTCGTGACCGTGCCTCCCGCCGTCGCTGCCGCCGATCCGCCCGCGAGTGCGGTGACGGTACGGATCGACCCGTCCTACCGGCAACAGGAGTTCGAAGGATGGGGGACCAGCCTCGTCTGGTTCGCCAACATCACCGGCCACTACCCCGAACCCATCCGGCAGAAGCTCGCCGACCTGCTGTTCGGCGAGGACGGGCTCCGCCTCAACATCGCGCGCTACAACATCGGCGGCGGCAACGCCCCCGACGTCCGCAAGGACTACATGAAGACCGGCGCGACGATGGACGGCTTCTGGAAGGCCCCCGCGGGCACCACCAGGGAGGACACCGACTGGTGGAAGCCGGACGACCCCGGGCACTGGGACTGGTCCGCCGACGCCGGCCAGCGCTGGTGGGTGGACCGCGTCAAGGGCAAGGTGACCCGCTGGGAGGCGTTCAGCAACTCGCCGCCCTGGTTCCAGACCGTCAGCGGCTACGTCTCCGGCGGCTTCGACGCCAACACGGACCAGATACGGGCGGACCGCGTCGACGACTTCGCCACCTACCTGGTCAAGGTCACCGACCAGCTGGAGAAGAAGCACCGCATCACGTTCGACACCATCGCCCCGCTCAACGAGCCCAACACCAACTACTGGGGCACCCAGATCGGCGCCGACGGACAGCCCACCGGCGGCCGCCAGGAGGGCGCGCACGCAGGCCCCGAACTCCAGCAGAAGATCGTCCTGGCCCTGCACCGCGCGCTGGAGAAGGCACGGACCCGCGCCACGATCTCCGCGATGGACGAGACCAACCCCAGCACCTTCGTCCGCAACTGGAACGCCTACGACCCATCCGCCCGGGCCGCCGTCGACCAGCTCAACGTGCACACCTACGGCACCGGCATGCGCACCAGCGCCCGCGACAGCGCCAAGGCAGCGGACAAGCGGTTCTGGATGAGCGAGGTCGAGGGCACCTGGGGGACCGGCACCGACTTCACCGGCATGGAACCGGGACTCGGCATCGCCACCCGGGTCGTCGAGGACATGCGTGAACTGGAGCCGTCCGCCTGGGTGTTGTGGCAGCCGATCGAGGACTCCATCCCCCAGGCGCAGGCCGGCAAGAACTGGGGCAGCATCCACATCCCGTTCAACTGCACGGCGAAGGACACCCTGGAGACCTGCCCGGTCAAGGCCAACACGAAGTTCGACACCCTGCGCAACTTCACCCACCACATCCGCCCCGGCGACCACTTCGTCAAGGCCGACGACCCCTCCAGCGTCGCCGCCGTGCGGGGGTCCGGCCCCGGAGCGAAGGTGGTGCACGTCAACAACGGCACGAGCCCGCGCGCGGTGACCCTGGACCTCTCGAAGTTCCGTCGGGTCACACCCGGCGCCACCGTGACCCCCGTCGTGACCAGCGCCTCCGGCGCACTCGTCCGCGGAACGCCCGTCAGGGTCGAGGACCGCTCGGCCACCGTGACCGTCCCTGCGAAGTCGGTCACCACCCTCCTCGTCGACGGCGTGTCCGGCACCGCGAAGGACGCCGCGCTCGTCCAGCCCGGCCACACCTACCGCCTCCAGGGCGCCCAGAGCGGCAAGTCCCTGGCCCCGTCCGCCGACGGCAACGGCGTCGTCGTCCGTACGTCCGACCCGGCCGCCAAGTCGCAGCTGTGGAGCGTGAAGCGGCTGACCCGCGGCGAGAGCAACCGCGAGCGCTACGCCCTCGTCAACGCGGTTGACGGCAGGCGCCTGGCCGTACGCGACAACGAGGCCGTACTGGAGGACGGGAACACACCGGCCGCACAGTGGATCATGTCCACCACCGGAGACGGCACCTGGACCTTCGTCAACGCCGCTACGGGCCGCCTCCTCGACGTCGTCAACCAGTCGACCACGGACGGCGCCCGCGTATCGGCCTTCCTCCCGACCTCCACCGCGAACCAGCGCTGGGGCGTGACCGACGAGACGGTCCTGCGGACACGACCCGCGGCAGCGTTCACCGTCCCCGGGCGCGCCCCCGAACTGTCCGGCACCGTGACGCCCGTCTTCCGCGACGGCGCCCGGGGCGCGCTCCCGGTCGAGTGGACGCTGCCCTCCGAGTCGCGCTGGCGCAAGCCCGGAACGGTTCGTGTGAAGGGCAGGGCCACCGACGCCCTCGGCCGGACCGTCCCGGCCGAGGCGGTCGTCACCGTGGACACCATCGCCTCGACCCTCCCGGCCCGCGCCAAGACCTACACCGGCGGACGGCCCGGCCTGCCCGCCACGGTCACCGGCGTGGGACGGCACGGCGGGACGGCAGACCTCCCGGTCACCTGGGACGCCGCACCCGAGGGCGCGTTCGGCGACACCGGCGTGGTGACCCTGCGCGGCACGGCCCGGGTACCCGGCGGGGAAACGGCCGCGGCGACCGTACGCGTCCAGGTCACCGCGCCGAAGGAGACCGACTCGGCGCGCGACGAGGGCGTCACGGTCGGCGCGACCTACACCGAGGGCGGCTACTCCGCCGAGGGGCTGCGCAACGGCACCACGTCCGAGAAGGCCTGGTCGAACTGGAAGTCCGGCACGAAGAACCCGTCCGACACCATCACCTTCACGCTGCCGGAGGCGCGCGATCTGACCCGGGTCGTGACCCACTTCCACCGCGACGGCACCAACGTCAGTTTCGCGGAGTCCCTCAAGGTGCAGGTGCGTGGGATCGACGGCACCTGGTCCGACGCGAGCGACCAGGTCGCCGTCGGCACCGAGGGGACGCCCGTGGCCGACGTCAGGGTGCGTGGCACCGGCCCGGTGACGGGTGTGCGCGTGGTGATGACGGCCCGTCCGGGCGGATACATCACCCTCGGGGAGATCGAGGTCTTCGCCAAGGCACCGGGCGTTTCCGCCGACGCCGCGGCCGCGTCGATCGCGGTGGACGGCGAGTCCCTGAGCGGCTTCGAGCCGGACCGGACGGGCTACCGGGTGGCGGTCGACCGCCCGGACCGCGCCGAGATCACCGCCACATCGCGTGATCCCTACGCGAAGGTAACGGTCCGGCGGGACACCGCCGGCGGCAAGAAGGCCCACATCGTGTCCGTGACCAGCGAAGACGGCTCACAGGCGCGGGAGTACCGGATCGAGCTGACCCGTCGGTGACACACGAAAGCGCGGGGCCCGCACGCCCCGCGCTTTCGTCTTCCGGGGTCAGACCGCCGGGGCCGGGTACGTCGGGTACTCCACGCCGGAGACGTGCTGCACGACGCGGATGACCTGGCACGAGTAGCCGAACTCGTTGTCGTACCACAGGTACAGGATCGCGTTGTCGCCGTCGACCTTGGTGGCGCCGGCGTCGACGATCGAGGCGTGGCGCGAGCCGATGAAGTCGCTCGAGACCGCGTCGGGAGCCGTGGTGAAGTCGATCTGGCGCTTGAGCGGCGAGGTCAGCGAGACGTCGCGGAGGTGGTCGAGGACCTCCTCGCGGGTGGTCTCGCGGCCGAGGCGCAGGCTGAGGATCGCGATCGAGACGTCCGGGACCGGGACGCGGATCGAGCTGCCGGTGATCGGCGCCTTGAGGTCGGGCAGCGCCTTGGCGACGGCGGAGGCGGCACCGGTCTCGGTGATGACCATGTTGAGCGGCGCGGACCGGCCGCGGCGGTCGGCCTTGTGGTAGTTGTCCAGCAGGTTCTGGTCGTTCGTGAACGAGTGAACCGTCTCGACGTGGCCGCGCTGGACCCCGAACTCGTCGTCCATCGCCTTCAGCGGCGGCACGATCGCGTTCGTGGTGCAGGACGCGCAGGACAGGATCTGCTCGTCCGGCTTGATCGTGTCGTGGTTGACGCCGTGCACGATGTTGGGGACGTCACCCTTGCCGGGCGCGGTCAGCACGACCTTGTCGATACCGGGGCGCAGGTGCTGGGACAGGCCCTCGCGGTCGCGCCACTTGCCGGTGTTGTCGATGAGGATGGCGTCCTTGATGCCGTAGGCCGTGTAGTCGACCTCGGACGGGTCGTTGGCGTAGATCACCTTGATGGCGTTGCCGTTGGCGACGATCGTGCTGTTCGCCTCGTCGACGGTGATCGTGCCCTGGAACTGGCCGTGGATCGAGTCGCGGCGCAGCAGCGAGGCGCGCTTGACGATGTCCTGCTCGCCACCCCCGCGCACGACGATGGCCCGCAGCCGCAGACCGTTGCCCGAGCCGGACTTCTCGATGAGCAGGCGGGCCACGAGCCGGCCGATGCGGCCGAAGCCGTAGAGGACGACGTCCCGGCCCTCACGGCGCTCGATCTTGTTGGCGCCCGTGGCACCGGCGACGGCCTCGGCGGTGAACTCGGCGACCGACAGACCGCGGTCGTCCTCGCGGTAGGTCGCGGCGAGCATGCCGATGTCGATCTGGGAGGGACCCAGGTCGAGCTCGGCGAGGGTCTGCAGGAACGGCAGCGTCTCGGTGACCGAGAGCTCCGCACCGGCGATCTGCCGGGCGAAACGGTGGGTCTTGAGGATGCTCACCACCGACTTGTTCACCAGGGAGCGGCTGTGCAGCAGGACAGTCACGTCCTGCTCGCGGTGCAGCTTCCCGATGATCGGGATCATCGACTCCGCGATCTCCTCGCGGATCTTCCAGTTGGTGAACGAGTCGTCGTTGACAGTCACGAGTCCATCTTTCGAGCTAGGCGGCGCTCATATGTTAAACCGTCGATTTCCCGATCTTGAAGGGGGTACCTCCGACCCCCGTTCCGAGGGCACTCCGCGCGCCCCTGAGGGCAGGGCTTGAGACGATCGAAAGCGGATCTTCCGCGCGAAAGGGGTGCCCATGGACTACGACTCCGTAGCCGACGAGCTGTACGCCCTGCGCCCGGAGGAGTTCACCGCCGCCCGGGCCTCCGCCATGGCCTCCGCCCGCACCGCCGGAGGCCGGGAACTCGCCGAGCGCATCCGGGCGTTGCGCAAACCCAGCCTCGCCGCCTGGGTCAGCAATCTCCTGGTCCGCAGCAGCCCCGGTGAGGTCGAGTCCCTGCTGCGCCTGGGGGAGGGGCTGCGGCAGGCCCACCAGGACCTGGACGGCACGCAGCTGCGCGAGCTGAGCCGCCGGCAGTACGCGCTCATCCGCGCCCTGTCCCTCCAGGCCCGGCAGCTCGCCAAAGAGGCCGGCCATCCGATCGGCGAGAGCGTGCAGCGCGAGGTCGAGAACACGCTGCACGCCGTCCTGGCCGACCCCGAGGCCGCCCGGGCCTGGGCGGACGGCCGCCTGGCCAGGCCGCTCAGCGCGGCCGTCGGCTTCCCCGCCACCGCCGAGGGCGCCCGGCCGCGGCGCCCTGAACCCCCACCCGCACCCGCCCCCTCCCGCCCGGGCGGGAAGGAGAGTGAGCGGCAGCGGCGCAGGCTCGCCCAGGCCCGAGAAGAGGCCGCAGCCGCCGAACGCGAGCTACGGGAGCTCCGGGACGAGGCGGACGCCGCGGGCCGGGAGGTGACGGAGACGAAACAGCAGGTGGACGGCCTCCAGCGGCGCGTCGAGGAGCTCACCGGCGCATTGGAACAGGTCAGGGGCGAACGCCAGCAGGCCCGCTTCGCCGAACGGGCGGCCCGGGAGCGGGCGCGCACGGCGGATCGCCGGGCCCGCGAGGCCGGTCGCAAGGCCGCGACGGCCGCCGCCCGCCTCGAACGCCTGACCTCACCCTCGTCGGACGCGTGACCCGCTGACCGACACGGCGGTGCGCGCCCCCTCCGGTGCCCGCCGGGACGTCATGATGGCGGCTGTGACTGAGCTCACAGCCGGTAAGTAAGCCGCCCCGCAAAGGCTCCACACACGACATCAAAATTGAACCGTTCGTTTTCTTGAACCGCTCGTGTTTGTGTGTCTAGGCTGGGCGCATGACCGCATCCGGGAACCCGACCACAGCCGAGGAGCTGCGCGGTGCCGGCCTGAGGGTGACGGCCGCCCGCGTCGCGCTGCTCGAGGCCGTGCGGGACGGTGACCACCTCGGCGCCGAGGCGATCGCCTCCGAGGTGCGCGGCCGTGTGGGCCACATCTCCGTCCAGGCCGTCTACGAGGGGCTGCACGCGCTCACCGCGGCGGGCCTCATACGCCGCCTCGACCCACCCGGCAGCCCGGCCCTCTACGAGGGGCGGGTCGGCGACAACCACCACCACCTCGTGTGCCGGTCGTGCGGAGCCGTCGCCGACGTCGACTGCGCGGTCGGTCACGCCCCCTGCCTGACCGCGTCCGACGACCGCGGTTTCGCCGTCGACGAGGCCGAGGTCATCTACTGGGGCCTGTGCCCCGCCTGCTCCACCGCCCGCAGCAACTGAGCACGTGATCCCCCCGAGCGTTCCCGAGCACACCTGATCCACCCGAGCGTTCCCGAGCACGTGATCCCCCCCCGAGCACCGTGATCCACCCCGTCCGGAAGGATTTCCATGACTGAGAACCACGACGCGATCGTCACCGACTCCAAGTCGCAGGAGGCGGGAGGCGGTTGCCCCGTGGCGCACGGCCGCGCCCTGCACCCGACCCAGGGCGGCGGCAACCGCCAGTGGTGGCCCGAGCGGCTCAACCTGAAGATCCTCGCCAAGAACCCCGAGGTGGCCAACCCGCTCGGTGGGGACTTCGACTACGCCGAGGCCTTCAAGAACCTCGACCTCGACGCCGTCAAACAGGACATCGCCGAGGTGCTCACCACCTCGCAGGACTGGTGGCCGGCCGACTTCGGCAACTACGGCCCGCTGATGATCCGTATGGCCTGGCACAGCGCGGGCACCTACCGCATCAGCGACGGCCGCGGCGGCGCCGGCGCCGGCCAGCAGCGCTTCGCCCCGCTCAACAGCTGGCCGGACAACGGCAACCTCGACAAGGCCCGCCGTCTGCTGTGGCCCGTGAAGAAGAAGTACGGCCAGAGCATCTCCTGGGCCGACCTCATGATCCTCACCGGCAACGTCGCCCTGGAGCAGATGGGCTTCGAGACCTTCGGCTTCGCCGGCGGCCGCGCGGACGTCTGGGAGCCCGAGGAGGACGTGTACTGGGGCCCCGAGACCACCTGGCTCGACGACAAGCGCTACACGGGCGACCGCGAGCTGGAGAACCCGCTCGGCGCCGTCCAGATGGGCCTCATCTACGTCAACCCCGAGGGGCCCAACGGCAACCCGGACCCGATCGCCGCGGCCCGCGACATCCGCGAGACGTTCCGCCGCATGGCGATGAACGACGAGGAGACCGTCGCCCTGATCGCGGGCGGCCACACCTTCGGCAAGACCCACGGTGCCGGCCCGGCCGACAGCGTCGGGGCCGACCCCGAGGCCGCCTCCATGGAGGAGCAGGGCCTCGGCTGGCGCAGCACCTACGGCACGGGCAAGGGCGGCGACGCCATCACCTCGGGCCTCGAGGTCACCTGGACCAGCACGCCCACCCAGTGGAGCAACGGCTTCTTCAAGAACCTCTTCGAGTTCGAGTACGAGCTCGAGCAGAGCCCGGCCGGTGCCAACCAGTGGGTCGCCAAGGATGCCCCGGAGATCGTCCCGGACGCGCACGACTCCTCGAAGAAGCACCGTCCGAAGATGCTCACCACGGACCTGGCGCTGCGCTTCGACCCGATCTACGAGCCCATCTCCCGCCGGTTCTACGAGAACCCGCAGGAGTTCGCGGACGCGTTCGCCCGCGCCTGGTTCAAGCTGACCCACCGTGACATGGGCCCGAAGTCGCTGTACCTCGGCCCGGAGGTCCCGGCCGAGACCCTGGTGTGGCAGGACCCGCTGCCGGAGGCCGAGGGTGAGCCCATCGACGGCGGCGACATCGCGACCCTGAAGGCCAAGCTCCTCGAGTCGGGTCTGTCCGTCTCGCAGCTGGTGTCCACCGCCTGGGCCTCGGCGTCCACCTTCCGCGGCAGCGACAAGCGCGGCGGTGCCAATGGCGCCCGTATCCGCCTCGAGCCGCAGCGCGGCTGGGAGGTCAACGAGCCCGACGAGCTGGCCCAGGTCCTGCGGGTGCTGGAAGGCATCCAGCAGGAGTTCAACTCCGGCGCCAAGAAGGTCTCGCTGGCCGACCTGATCGTCCTCGGCGGCACCGCCGCCGTCGAGAAGGCGGCCAAGGAAGCCGGCTTCCAGGTGGAGGTCCCCTTCACCGCGGGCCGCGTGGACGCGACGGAGGAGCACACCGACGCCGAGTCGTTCGAGGCGCTCGAGCCGATCGCCGACGGGTTCCGCAACTACCACGGCAAGGGCAACCGCCTGCCGGCCGAGTTCCTGCTCCTGGACCGCGCGAACCTGCTCACCCTGAGCGCCCCCGAGATGACCGTCCTGGTCGGTGGCCTGCGCGTGCTGGGCGCCAACCACCAGCAGTCCCAGCTCGGCGCCTTCACCAAGACGCCCGGCTCGCTGACGAACGACTTCTTCGTCAACCTGCTCGACCTGGGCATCACATGGAAGTCGACGTCCGAGGACCAGACCACGTTCGAGGGCCGCGACGCCGCCACGGGCGAGGTCAAGTGGGCCGGTTCCCGCGCCGACCTGGTCTTCGGCTCGAACTCCGAGCTGCGCGCCCTCGCCGAGGTCTACGCGAGCGACGACGCGAAGGAGAAGTTCGTCCACGACTTCGTCGCGGCATGGGTCAAGGTCATGAACCTGGACCGGTTCGACCTGGTCTGATCACCCCCGCATGACAGGACGCCCGGGCCGACAGGCCCGGGCGTTCCTGCTGGTTGCCTGAGGGACCGTCAAAGACCGTTCAAGGTAAGAACATCACTTACCCAACTCTCACCATGAAACGGCAAGGATCCCGGCCGGCCGCGCATTCGGGCATACGTTCTGGCCGTGAACTCACATGCCACCTCTCACAGAGGCACCGGCCCCGAACCGCACCCCTTCACCGGTGCACGGCCGACCCCCGGCGGCACCGCCCGCCGCACCCTGCTGCGCACCGCGCTGACCGGGGCCGCGGCCCTCGGCGCGGGCCTCGGAGCCACCGGCGCGGCCACCGCCGCCCCCGCGGATCCCGGCACCGCAGAGCCGCGACCCGGCACCCCGGACGAGGCCCTGAGGGAGCTGGCCGCGGGCAACCGCCGCTGGCGCACCTACCGGGAACGCCACCCGCACGAGAACCCCGCCGTCCGGCGGACGCTGGCCACTGCCCAGCACCCCTTCGCGGTCGTGCTCGGCTGCATCGACTCGCGCGTACCTCCGGAGCTGGTCTTCGACCAGGGGCTGGGGGACCTGATGACCGTGCGCACCGCCGGTGAGGTGCTGGACGAGGCCGTGCTCGGCAGCGTCGCCTACGGCGTCCTGGAGCTCGGCATACCGCTGGTCGTCGTCCTCGGTCACCAGTCGTGCGGTGCGGTGCGTGCCGCCGTGGCGGCGGAGCAGTCGGGGGAGCACCTGCCGGCCCACATGCAGTACCTGGTCGACCAGATACGTCCGGCCATAGACCACGGCCAGGACGGGGACGCCAGGATCGACGCGACCGTGAGCGCCAACGTCCGGATCGTACGCTCCCGGCTGGCCGCGGAACCCGAACTCGCCGCCAGGATCGCCACCGGCAAGCTGGCGATCGTCGGCGCCCGCTACGAACTGACGACCCAGGCCGTGACGCGCCTCGCCTGAGACGCCGCCCGGTCCGCCGCACGCGGCGGCGGACCGGGCCGTCCCGTCACGCCTGGAGCGGATTGAAGCGGGCCGCGGCCATCAGGAACCAGGCGGTCGCGCCCGTGTGCCAGCTCCCTGGCGCCGTCCGCCCCGAGTTCCCGTTCCAGCTTCCGCACCGCCTCCGCGCGGCTCAGCCCCCCGATCTCCACCCCGCGCACGGTCGTACCGGAGTCGATGTGGCCGCCCGTGAGGACCAGCCCGGCGAGATACAGACCGCCCACCCCCACGGCCAGCGCGCCGCCGGCCAGGGCGAGGGGCGGCAGGGAGGTGATGCGCGGGACGGAGGCTGTACGGGGGCGCATGGGTCTCCTGAAGATCGATACGAGGGTGCACCCGTGCCGCGACGCTGCTGCGGGCAAACACATCCAGCTATCCACACATCGGGGGCAAACCGATATGGCCCAGACCGCTTATGTCCGAGATCATTCCGGAATCGGCGAGACCGGTCCTCCCGCCGGACCGGCCACAGAGTGGTAACGGCGAACAACGAACGGGGCGTTGACACGGTCTAGGCCACCATGAAGGTCTCTTTCCTGATTCACAACGCCTACGGAATCGGAGGCACGATCACCACCACGTTCAACCTGGCCGGGGCCCTGGCCGAGCGGCACGACGTGGAGGTCGTCTCCGTCTTACGGCATCGTGAGCACCCCCACCTCGTGCTCGATCCGCGGGTGCGGCTGCGGGCCCTGGTGGATCTGCGCAAAGAGGCGGATCATCCGCTGCACCAGAGACCGGCGAAGGTGTTCCCGCCCGCCGAGTACCGCCACCACCAGTACAGCGAGCTGACCGACCAGCGCATCGGGGAGTGCCTCGCGGCGCTCGACGCCGACGTCGTCATCGGCACCCGCCCGGGCCTCAACGTGCACATCGCCCGCCAGGCCCCGCAGCACGTGCTGCGCGTCGGCCAGGAGCACCTCACGCTCGACAACCACTCGCCGCGGCTGCGCACGGCCCTGCGCCGCGCCTACCGCCGCCTCGACGTGATCACCACGGTGACCGAGGCGGACGCAGCCGCCTACCGGCGCAGGATGTGGCTGCCCGGCGTCCATGTGGAGGCCCTCCCCAACAGCGTTCCCGACCCCGCCCTGCCGCCCGCCGACAGCACCGCCAAGATGGTGATCGCCGCGGGCCGCCTGGTCCCGGTCAAGCGTTACGACCTCCTCATCGAGGCGTTCGCGCCGGTCGCCGCCGCGCACCCGGACTGGCAGCTGCGCATCTACGGCAAGGGCGAGGAGCAGCCCAGGCTGCGGGAGCTCATCGAGCGGCTCGGGCTGTGGAACAACGTGTTCCTGATGGGGGCCGCCACCCCCATGGAGGCCGAATGGGCCAAGGGCTCGATCGGTGCCGCCGCGTCCGACTTCGAGCCGTTCGGCATGACCATCGTCGAGGCCATGCGCTGCGGACTCCCCGTCGTCAGCACCGACTGCCCCTACGGCCCCGGCGAGATCATCCAGGACGGGACCGACGGCCGGCTCGTACCGGTCGGGGACCGTGACGCGCTCACCGCCGCCCTGCTGGACCTCGTCGGCGACGACGAGCGCCGCCGCCGCATGGGCCGGGCCGCCCTGGACAACGCGCGCCGCTTCGCCCCCGGACCCGTGGTCGCCCAGGCCGAACGTCTGCTGGAGACGGCCGCCGCGGCCAGGGGCACCGGCCCGGGCGCCACCCCGCAGAGCCACGGCACCCGGAGCGCTCTGACCGGCCGGGGCCACGCCGCCCGCGACGCCGCCCACGCCGCCGCCTCCGGCGTACTGCGATCGATACGGAAGGGACGCCGATGAGCACGCCGGAGAACGAGATGACCAGCACGCACGAGCGCGCGGCGGCCGGTACGCCGGAGGGCCCGGCCGGAACACCGGAAGGCGCGGCGACGAGCCCCGGGAACGACACCCGCGACACCCACCCGCGCGCCCACTGCGCGATCGACACGGACGGCCGGATCACCTTCCGCCTCCCGCCGACCACCACCCCCCGGCCCCAGCTGCTCCTGCGCCTGCGCCCCAAGAAGGGCCGCCCCGAGACGACCCCGCACGTCCTCGACCTGGAGCCCGACCGGGCGGACGGCCACCGGCAGGCCGTCCTGGAACCGCATCCGGTCCTCGACGAGGGCCGCTGGGACGTGTACCTGCTGCCGGAACCCGGAGCCGAACACCGGCGGCTGCGCCCCGGCCTGCGGGACCTGCGCACCCTCGTCGACGGTCACCTGCGCGACCGCCCCTCGCCCGTCACGGCCAGGGTCCCGTACGTCACCAAGGACGGTTTCCTCGCCCTGCGGGCATGGCGGCGCACCGCCCACGCCGAGGCCCGCGCCATCGGCGTCGAGGGCCGGGCCCTGACGGTCACGGCCCGCCTGCACGGAGCCGAGCTCCGCGAGGGCGCCACCGTGCGGCTGCGCCTGCGAGGCACCGACACCGTGCGGACCCTCCGCCCCCGGGCCGACGACGACGCAAGGGGCTTCTCCCTCACGGCCGGCCCCGGGGATCTGACGGTGGACGGCGAGGGAGCGGGCCGGATCTGGGACGTCTTCGTCCGGCCCGCCGCCGACGCACCGCCGATCAGGGTCGCCCGGCTGCTCGACGATGTGGCGGACCGCAAGCACGTACACGTCTACCCGGCACTCGAGGCGGACGGATCCGCTTTCCGCCCCTACTACACCGTCGACAACGACCTCGCGATAGAGGTGACGTAAGACCGATTCCCCGAAATGCCCGAAATGAAAATTCCGGGAGTTCCGGATGGTCGTTTCGGTGACGCGCCGCGACAGCGATGTGTGGATTTTGTGGAAAGCGGCGGCATAAGGGGTCACGAGCTCGTTCTCAACAGCCGCAAATCGGGAGGGGACTTGCGGCTATAACCAAACTCAAGTACCTAGATGAATCATGAACCTGTTCAACCGCGTTGTGCCGTCCCGCCGGCAGGCACCGCTCCCCCCACAGCGACCCACCGGCGCACCGGCGTCCTCCACCGCCGTGCTGCCGGACCCCAACCTGGCCGATCTGTCCGGTGAATGGGTCGTCGATCCCGCGCACAGCAGGATCGGCTTCTCCGTCCGGCACGCCATGGTGACCACCGTGCGCGGTTGTTTCCTGGAGTACGAAAGCCGGCTCTACTTCGACGCGCACGAACCCGCACGGTCACGGGCCGACATCACTCTGTTCACCGCCAGCGTCGACACCGGAGTGGAACAACGCGACGCGCACTTGGTCGGTCGTGACTTCCTCGACGCCGCCACCTATCCGCGTATGCGTTTCACCAGCACGGCGGTGCAGCAGACGGGCGCCGACCTGTTCAGCATGTCGGGCGAGCTGACCATCAAAGGCGTCTCCCGCCCCGTGGTACTCGACATGACGTACATCGGAAATGTCACCGACCCCTTCGGCTATGACCGGGTCGGCTTCGACGGCACCACCACCATCAACCGCTCGGACTGGGGCCTGACGTACAACAGCAGGCTCGCCGAGGGCGGTGCGATGGTGAGCGAGAAGGTGCGGCTGCAGCTCGACATCGCTGCCATCCGCACGCCACCGTCGGGCGGCTGAGGCGCCCCGGGGCGCCTCACGACCCGGCGTCGGGCCCGGCCACGACCTCGAACGTGGCCGGGCCGAGCGTGAGAACCCCGTCGCTCAGCGGTGTGCACCGCACACCGCCCCGGCCGCGCAGGGCCCGCTGGGCACCCGGGCCGATGGTCACGTCCATCCAGGCGCAGGGCCGGGCGGGGCGCTTCACGGCGAACTCCACCGGTCCGGCGCCGCAGTCGAGTGAGATCGTCGCGCCAGCGCAGGAATCGATGTCGACCCCGCGCAGCAGGATGTTCCGGCGGGTGTGCCGCAGGTCGGCGTCGGCCGGGAGGCTCTCCGAGGCCATGATGGTCACCGCCGCGTTCCGGTGGGCCGGCCGGGCGTAGTAGCGGTCGCCGACCAGTCCCAGCCCGCGCCGTACCTCCACCTGGTTGACCCGCTCGTCGGACGGGCCGGGGGAGGGGCCCTCGGACGGCCGTCCGGCCAGCCGGTGCGCGGGCGACACCAGCAGCTGCAGCACCTCCACCTCGGTCATGACGCCACCCTACGTGCCGGTGACCGGGGGTCGGCCGTCACTCCTCCTGCCGACGCCCGAGCCCGCCGTCCTCCACCGGGGCCCGGCCGTCCGCCTCGCCCGCCGTGAGGTGCTCCAGGACCTCGACCAGCTCCTGGCAGGCACGCTCCACGGACCGTCGCGTGTGGATCTGCTCGGTGATCACGGCGGACAGGATCAGCGCGGTGAGCGCCATCGCCCCGTTGAAGGCCTGCAGCTTCAGCATCACCTCGACGCGGCTGAGCCGTTCGAACGGCCCGACCCGGTCGGTCGCCGCCACCGTGGTCATGACCGAGGCGAACAGGGCGCACGTCAGGCTGCCGGCCAGCTGGAACCGCAGAGCCGCCCAGATCAGCAGGGGGTAGACGAGGAACAGCAGACTGACCGAGCTGCGCGCGGCCAGCGGCACCAGACAGCAGGCGATGACCGCGAGCCCCGCGGCCTCCTTCCAGCGCGACATGGGCAGCGGCAGGCGTACGCGGGACAGCAGGAGCAGCACCGGCGTGACGATGAGCACGCCCATCGCGTCACCGACCCACCAGGCCAGCCACACCGCCCAGAAGCCGGGCCATTCGATCCTGTCCGTGGCGATCAGGATGCCCGCGCCGGTGGTCGAGCTGATCAGCATCGCGGCGAACGCGCCCAGGAACACCAGGGCCAGACCGTCCCGCAGCCGCGCGAGGCCGGTCCGGAAACCGGCGCGGCGCAGCAGCAGGTACCCGACGACCGGCGCGGCCGTGTTGCCCGCCAGGACGGCGAGCGCCGAGGGCGCCGGGGTGGTGAGGGACAGGACGACGAAGAAGGCGCCCAAGGCGATCCCGGGCCAGCAGCGCAGTCCGAAGAGCAGCAGGCAGGCGACGGCGACGCCGGTGGGGGGCCAGATGGGAGTGACGACCGCGCCCTCGACGACCAGTTCCCGCAGCAGCCCCAGCTGCGCCGACCCGTAGTAGCAGGCGGCGACGGCCGACGTCTGCAGAGCGACGACGGCCGGCGTACGCAGATCATGGCTACCCACCACAGCAGTCATGAGACACCGGCGCCGCCGCGTAGGCGAGGCGGGAACGGCCTTCGTGCGGCCCTATGGCCGAGCGTCCGGCCCGTCGAGGCCGACCACCAGGACGGCCGCGTCGTCGTCGTGCCCCACGCGCTCTGCCCCCTTGATCACGGCGGCCGCGAGCGCGTCGACGTCCATACCCGCCACCGCCGCGATGCCCGCGAGCCGCGTCACCTGGTCGAGGCCTTCCTCCAGCCGCATCGACGGTCCCTCCACGACACCGTCCGTGAGCAGCACGAACATGCTGCCCGTGGTGAGTTCGTAGCGGGTGACGGGGTAGGGCATCCCCGCCTGTACACCGAGGGGAGGGCCGCCCTCGTCCTCGGTGAGAGCGGACTTCCCGTCGGCCGTGGCCCAGACGCAGGGCAGATGCCCGGCCCGAGCGCTCTCCAGTACGCCGGCACACGGGTCGAGCCGCATGAACGTGCAGGTGGCGAACAGGTCGGAGCCCAGGGACAGCAGCAGATCGTTGGTCCGGGCCAGCACCTCGCCCGGCTCGCTGGTGACCGAGGCCAGCGCCCGCATCCCGGCGCGCACCTGCCCCATGAAGGCGGCGGCCTCGATGTTGTGGCCCTGGACGTCGCCGATGGACAGGCCGATCCGGCCGTCGCCCAGCGTGAAGGCGTCGTACCAGTCGCCGCCCACGTTGAGACCGTGGCACGCGGGTGTGTACCGCACGGCCAGGTGCAGCCGACGGGCGAGGGGCAGGTCCCGCGGGAGCATGCCGCGCTGCAGCGCGATCGCGAGTTCGACCCGGGACCGCTGCATCTCGGCCTGCGCTCGCGCCTGAGCCGTCAGGGCCCCGAGCCTGGCCAGCAGCTCGTCGCCGTCGTCCGTCGTGCCGGTGCGGGACATGGATCACTCCGGCGAGGATGGCCACGGTGAGTCACGACCCGACAGGTCAGATCACCCGAATTGCGTTTATAGGATGATACTCAGGCATAGGCCTCCGCCACGACTTCAGGCTCCTCGGGGGCCTTGGAGGCCCTCCCGCACCTCCGCGGAATCCGTACGCCCCACCGCCGCCAGCACGAACGTCACGCTGATCAGCAACGCCCAGGCCCCGAACTTCTCCACCCCCACCGGCTCCCAGCCGTGCTGCTGATACGGGTAGCGCCAGGCGCCGACCAGGGTCGCCAGGTTCTCCGCCACCCACAGGAAGAGCCCGATCAGCACGAACGACAGCGCCAGCGGCATCTTCCGGCGCACCCCACGCACCGTGAACCGCACCGACGTCCCCAGCGTGACGGCCCCGAGCAGCCCGGCCAGCACCCAGCGCGCGTCGGGCAGCCAGTGGTGGCTGAAGAAGTTGACGTATATGGCGGCGGCGACCAGGGCCGTCGCGCGCGGCCGATAGCGCACGATCTCCAGGTCGAACAGGTGCCAGGCCCGGCAGATGTAGCTGCCCACGGCCGCGTACAGGAACCCGCCGTACAACGGGACGCCGGCGAACTTCAGCACGGCCGGCTCCGGGTAGCTCCAGGAGCCGAGCGACACCTTCACCAGCTCGAAGGCCAGGCCGATGACATGGCAGACCGCGATGACGGCGACGTCCCGTCCGTTCTCCCAGCCGCGGGCCCAGAACACCAGCGTGAGCAGCACTCCGTAGACGACCAGCAGGTCGTAGCGCGCCACGGGCAGTTCGGGCAGCAGCGTGGACACGGCCACGCCGGACAGCAGGGCGATGGCGAATGCGCAGGCCCGCGTCTGTGTCCAGGCGAACGCGAGCAGCTGGCGGACCGGTGCGGCCAGGGGGCCGGTGAGGCTTGCAGGGATCATGGTGTCCTGGAGGACGACCCCGTCCGCTCAGCGGTTGCAGTGGAACTCCCTGCTCGGAGCCCCGCCGTCCGTGCACTCCCGCGCCTGGGCCACGGCCTCCCGCAACAGCACCGACAGCCGCTGATCGGTGTCCGGGGCGGCGCACAGCACACCGAGCGCCTGCTCGAGGTGACGGCGCCCCGGCCCGCGCCACCACAGCAGATCGCCGATCCGGGCCGCCGGACCGCCCGGGGGCGCGACGGCGAGCCTCGCCGCCCTCGCGCGGCACGCACGGCCGTGCCGCGCCAGCCGCCGGGACGCGGGATGCACCAGGCGGGCCGCATCCACGACCGCGCCGACGAGCAGCGGCGCGTAGTCGCGGCCGGCGGGGCGGGCGTCGGCGAGGTCGGCGGCCAGCGGCCACAGGGCGCGCCGGGCGTCGTCCCCCACGCTGTCGTTGACCACACGGGCCAGGGCCGCGAGCGCCGGATGCGTTCCGGGAGGACTGTCGGTGAAGCGGCCGGAGGACAGGACGGCGGCGGCCTCCATCAGGCAGGCGCCGTCGTCCGGGTGCAGGTGGGCGAAGCGTCCGGGCACCGGAAGGCTGTCCGGGACCCCGGCAGGGGACTCGACGGACGCCCTGCGGCCGGGAAGAGCGGTCATGGACGGCCTCCGGCTGTGATCACAGACCGGTGACGGCGTGCAGCAGGAGATACAGCGCCGCCGCCGGGATTCCCGCGCCGGGGAACGTGAGGATCCAGGCGGTACCGATCGAACGAGCCACTTGCCAGCGTACGGCGGAGAAGCGCCTGGTGGCACCGGCACCCAGAATGGCCGCGGTGATCGTCTGCGTGGTGGAGATCGGCGCCTTCACCAGGAACGCGGTCGTGTAGAGGACGGTCGCGGCAGCCGTCTCGGCGGCGAACCCGCGCGGCGGGTCGAGGTGCACGATGCGCCGTCCCAGGGTGGTGATGATGCGACGCCCGCCGGTGTACGTGCCGGCGGCCATGGCGAGCGCCACGGCGGCGATCACCCACACCGGCACCGAGAAGCCGTCCTGCCATCCGGCTGTGACCAGCGCCAGCACGATGACCCCCATGGTCTTCTGCGCGTCCTGCAACCCGTGCCCCAGCCCCATGGCCGCGGCGGAGACGGTCTGAGCGATGCGGAACCGCCCCATGGTGCGCCGGGGCGTCGAACGCCGGAACGCCCAGAGGATGCCCGTATGGAGCAGATAGCCGAGCACCACGCCGACCAGCGGGGACACCAGCATCGGCAGGATGACCTTGTCCAGGATGCCCGACCACTGCACCGTGGCGGACGCGGCGAGCGCGGCACCCACCAGGCCGCCGATCAGGGCGTGCGACGACGAGGTGGGCAGCCCCCGCCACCAGGTGAAGACGTTCCACCCGATGGCGCCGAGGAGCGCGCACAGGACGAGGAGCAGCCCTGAGTTCGCCTCGGGCGCCTCGATGATCCCGCTGCCGACGGTCTGGGCGACCCCGGTCCCCAGGAAGGCGCCGCAGAAGTTCATCACCGCGGCCATGGCCAGGGCCGCCCGCGGTGTCAGCGCCCTGGTGGAGATCGAGGTGGCGATCGCGTTCGCGGCGTCGTGGAAACCGTTGGTGAAGTCGAACGTCAGACCCACGATGATGATCAGCACCACGAGGGCGAGCTCCATGCCTGATCACCTTTCGACGCGCGGTCGCACGGTTCCATCGTGCGCTCGACGAGCCGATCGGGCCGTGCGGCTACGCCACGCGGCCCGATCGTGCCGCGTGCGGTTACGCCACGCGGGGCGGGCGGTTCGAGGGAACCCTGAGAGGCGGACACGCCGTTTTACGGTGTTCTGATGCGATCTGTTCCTCCATGGGCGCTGGTGTCATCCGGGTGTGCGCCGGTCTTCCTGATCATGGGCTGGCTGGTGGCGGCATCGATCGAGGGGCACCCCTACGACCCCGCCGCCCAGACGATCAGCGTCCTGGCGGCCCCTGGACACAGGGGGTCCTGGGTGATGACGGCGGCGTTCGTCGCATTGGGGTTCTGTCACCTGCTGACCGCCTGGGGCCTGCGGCCGGCCGCGACGGCGGGGCGGATGGCCCTGGCGGCCGGAGGCGTATCGGCGCTGGCCGTGGCCGTGGTTCCGGCATCGAGCAGCGGCGGCTCGCTGAGCCATGGTTCCGTGGCCGCCGTGGGGTTCGCCGTCCTCGCGGCATGGCCCGTGCTGGCGGCCAGGGCCGGAACCGCCGTGCCCTGGGCCCTGCGTCCGTTCCCGTCCCTGGGGGCCACGGCGGTCATGGCGGTCGGAGCGGCCTGGTTCCTGGTCGAGTTGCACCTTCACGGTGTGGCGGGCGTGGCCGAGCGCGCCGTGACGACCCTCCAGTCTGTGTGGCCCTTCGTGGTGGTCCTCTCCTGCCTGCGCGAATCCCTGCGCGAGGGGCGCCCGAGCTGACCGATCGCTTCCGGTCTGTTGACAGGTACGGACCAAGGCGCAACGCTGAGAGCGCTCTCACCCATCGGTCGACTGTCGAACGGAGGCAGAGCGTGTTGCGAACTCTCAGGCGCCGGGCCACGGCCGCGAGGCTGTCCCTCGCCATGGCCCTCACCGCCGCCCTCGCCGGCTCACTGCTGGCGACCGGAACGGGTGCGCCGGCCCATGCCGCCGTGCCGGCGACGATCCCTCTGAAGATCACCAACAATTCGGCCCGCGGCGAGCAGTTGTACATCTACAACCTCGGCACGGAACTCTCGACCGGACGGCAGGGCTGGGCCGACGCAGGCGGCACGTTCCATCCCTGGCCGGTGGGCGGCAACCCGCCGACCCCCGCCCCCGACGCCTCGATCGCGGGCCCCGCGGCAGGGCAGTCGGCCACGATCCGCATGCCGAAGTTCTCCGGCCGCGTGTACTTCTCCTACGGCCAGAAGCTGGTCTTCAAGCTCACCACCGGCGGCCTGGTCCAGCCCGCCGTGCAGAACCCGACCGACCCCAATCGGAACATTCTGTTCAACTGGTCGGAGTACACACTCAACGACTCAGGCCTGTGGATCAACAGCACACAGGTCGACATGTTCTCCGCTCCCTACGCGGTGGGAGTGCAGCGGGCCGACGGCAGCACCGCGTCGACCGGCCGGCTCAAGCCCGGCGGATACAACGGCTTCTTCAACGCCCTCCGAGGGCAGCCGGGGGGCTGGGCGAACCTGATCCAGACCCGCCCCGACGGCACCGTACTGCGCGCCCTGTCACCGCTGTACGGCCTGGAGACCGGCGCCCTGCCGGCCACCGTCATGGACGACTACATCAACCGCGTCTGGCAGAAGTACGCCGGCTCGACCCTGACGGTCACCCCGTTCGCCGACCAGCCCGGCACCAAGTACTTCGGCCGGGTCTCCGGCGGCGTCATGAACTTCACCAACAGTGCCGGGACGGTCGTCACCGGCTTCCAGAAGCCGGACGCCTCCTCCGTCTTCGGCTGCCACCGGAGGCTGGACGCCCCCAACGACCAGGTGCGCGGCCCGATCTCGCGCACCCTGTGCGCCGGCTTCAACCGGTCCACACTGCTGGTCAACCCCAACCAGCCCGACGCCGGTGCGACCGACTTCTACAAGGACGACGTCACCAACCACTACGCCCGTACGATCCACGCCCAGATGGCGGACGGGAAGGCGTATGCGTTCGCCTTCGACGACGTCGGCCACCACGAATCACTCGTGCACGACGGCAACCCGCGCCAGGCCTACCTCACGCTCGAACCGCTCAACTGACCGGCCTTCCGCACGCCGCCGGCACCACGATCCGATCGTGGTGCCGGCGGCTTTGTGTTGCTGACCTGCAAGCTGTTCCCAAAACAATCTGCGGTGCTCGAAGTTGGCCATTCATCAGTTACGGAATCAATTACAACTTTGCGATCTCTTGGTGTAGTTGGGCTGCCGATTACGTGAGCCTCATTGGCATCACGCGGTGACCGCAACCCCTGCCGGAACAAGGGCCATTGTGGTCACTTTCCCCCCACGCAATGGCGAGAGGCACCAACGATGACGATGAACCACGCCCTGCGGTACGGCAGCCGCACGCTCGCGCTGACGGCGACCGCACTCGGGGTGATCGCGACGGCCGTGCCGGCCGCGGCCGAGGAACAGCCCACCGCGGAGCAGATCATGGCCGACTGCGCTTCCGGTGAAGGCAAGTGCAGTTTCAATTCCCCGGAGCTCGGCAAGGCCTATCTCGGTGAGCCCCGCCAGGTATCCGAACTGCTCTTCAACTGCACCGATTCGGCCGCCTCCCAGTCGATGTCATGGGCCGACACCGTGGGCTCCTCCCATTCGGTGGGCGGCTCTGTCACCGTGGGCGGTGGCATCGAGGGCATCATCACCGCCAGTGTGACCGCGACGTACAACTACACCTGGCAGAGCTCGCACACGGAGACGAGTTCCTTCACCGTGTCCGTGAAGCCGGGAGAAGTGGGCTGGATCTCCCGCGCCCAGGTCATGCGGCAGATATCCGGCACGTGGCAGACCCACTACGACGACCCCAAGTGGGGCCACTACCACTGGTTCGTGCCCGACACGGTCACCGGCCCGGCCCCGAACGGCACGGACGGCAAGCACAGCGCGGTCGTGGTCAAGTCCCGCAAGATGACGGCCGACGAGAAGAAACTGTGCGACGGCGGCTCCACGGAGAACAACGTCTTCACCCGCAGCCGCTGAGCCGGCCCCGTCTTGGCAGAGGGGCCGGCCGTGGCTACTTCGGGTCGCGGTCGAAGAGCGACTTGGACCAGAGGTAGCCGAGCGCGGCCAGCCCCACGCACCAGACCACCGCGAGCCATCCGTTGTGGCCGATCCCGGTGCCGAGCATCTTGAGGCACTGTAGTGCCACCGTCCTCGTGGCGCCCGCATGGGTGTCAGATGGCGCCACGTGGCACCACGCGGTGCCACCGGTGGTGGGCGGACACACTGATCGGCCCCGCCCGGTGGTGTTCGCCCGGCGGGGCCCAATGCTGGAACGGGCGCGGCGCACGGCGTGCCCGCGGCGTCGTCAACTGCTCGCGGCGGCGGTCACGGTCGCCGGGTCCACCCCGGTCAGTTCGACGATGCGGTGCGGTGCCACACCGGCAGCCAGTGCTCGACCGATCAGGCCGTCCCGCCCGTCGGCAGAGTCACGGTAGGCGAGCAGTTCCTCCTCGACCCGGGCCAGCGGCTCCGGCACCAGGTGGTGGCGGAGGCGGACCAGTTCCTCCTCGCTCAGCGGAACGGGCAGTCGTTCGGCCCCCTCGGGCACGGCCGCCCGCTCCTCCGGCGGGAGCAGGCGCAGGTGCGGTGAGGTCGGCGTGCTTCCCTGGGCCTCGAGCCAGGCGCGTACGGCGGGAGTCTCCATGCAGGCGAGTTCACCGACGGCGGCCGGCACCGCGCCGAGCTGCGCGGACGCGTCGTCGAGCAGGAACAAATAGGCGTCGTCGGTCATCCTCGGCTCCTTCGCAACAGGGTGCTGGTCGACATCCATTACCCCGCTGCGCCCGGATTAGCGCCGGAGTCACGGCACTCGATCGGGGGAAATGGCACGGCGCCGGGTCTCGGTGATGTGCGAGTCGATGTACCTGGCGAGCGTGAGTGCGTCCTTGGGCTCGTCGGCCTGGAAGGTGACGCGGCGGACGACCCCGTCGAGGGCGATGCCTTCGCGGGCGAGGACGAAGATCAGTGCGAGGAAGGCGGACCGGGCGTTGCCGTCGTCGAACGGATGGAAGAAGCAGACGTCGAGGTAGGCGCGTGCGGCACGCGCGGTCAGGGGGAGCGGCTGTGCCGAGACTCTCCAGCCACGCGCGCCACTCGCACAGCGCCGCGACCACGCGGGTGAGCGTCTCCTCGGGAGTGGTGATCGAATCGCGCGGGCAGCACCAGTGTCCGACGGGCCCTCCGTCGAAGTCCCCTTCGTCGTGCGACCAGCGGAAGCCCGCAGCCCAAGGGCCGTAATGCTCCACCAACGCCTGCGACATGGCGTCGGCCCACAACCGTGCCTCGCCCCAGCTCCAGGCGCTCATCGCCGGATCGGCGAAGGGGACGTCCGGCCTGCGCGGCACGCACCGGGCCGGGCGAGCGGACCACCCGCGCTGCCGACGCGGTGTCGAAGGGGTGGCGGGCCGGATCCACCTCGTCCCAGCTCAGAAATCCAGGGGCCAACTCGGGTATCACCGCGCAAGCCTGCGCGTCCGCCTCGCGCCCGATCAAGCGAATTACCAGCGAGGCGGGCAGCGCATACCGCTCAGAACCCGGCGCCGGCTGTCTCGCAGCCTGCCGCCCCGGCCGTCCCGGCCTCCGGGGCGACGTCCCAGGGCCGGGGGCCGGTGCCGGCCGTCCACGCCTCCAGGGTCTCCCCGTCCACGCACAGGATCCCGCACTGCTCGGCGTACTCCAGCGCGGGCGCTGTGAAGTCACTGGTGCTGACCAGCACGGCGACATCGGCTTCGTGCACGGTGAAGCACGTGCCGCCGAAACGCTGGAGATCCTGGGATCCGACCCGGTGGGACGCGTCGTAGCGCTTGCACTGGACGACGATCCGGCGCCCGTCGGGCGTGACCGCCAGGACATCGGCGCCCAGGTCCCCGGCGCCGCCCACGACCTCGACGCCGGAGCAGCCGTCGCGTTCGCAGAGCGCGGCGATCGCCTCCTCGAACTCCTCCGGCGTCAGGGCGGCGTAGTCGACCGCGACGGCCTCGACTGCCGTCCGCCGATGGGAAACCGCCGGAGGCTGTAGCTGCTCGGCCGCTTCCCTGGCCGCCTCGTCGAGCGCGGCCGCGGCCCGACGCGCCACTCCCGCCACGCGCCACCGGCGCCGCAGGCCCAGACAGGCCGCGACACCTATCAAGAGCAGCACGAACATCCAGGCCGGACGCCGCTCGACAGCGCCCGCCGCCACGCGGGCGGCGAGGCCCAGGACGCTCACGACCACGGCGAGGAACACGAAGAACAGGGCAGTCGACCGAAGGTCGAACCGGTATCGGCGGCGCTCCACAAACGCCGTACGAGGCGCAGGCACTGTCATGACATCCCCCCTCTTGGGACAACAGCAAGATCACTCCCACCGTCTGCCCAAGATCAACGCCTTCACCGCACCGGCCGCCGTCACCGTTCTCTGATGCGCCACCACCACCAGCGCCCGGCGGTCCACTCGCTCGCCCGACCCGGATCCGGGAGGGTGCGGCGCTCGAACTCCGCGTCGATACGCGCCACCAGGCGACCGAGATCCACGCGGGCCCCTCCGGGCAGATACCGCAGGACCTCGTCCAGGTCGTCCCGACCGTCTTCGATCTCGATGCCGGGACTCTCGTAAGGGCCGCTCAGATGGCGCCCCGGCTCCCCGAAAGCCCGCTCGAAGCGGCTGAGATCGACAGCGACGGCGCCGGGCCACAGATGCTCAGCCTCAACTCGCCGTATCGCTGCGCGAGTTCGGGCTGACACGGAGGGAATCCGGCGAACCGGCAGGTGCTTGGGTGGCCGCCACCGCTCGGCGCGGACAACCTTCGGACGCCTACGCGGCATTGCCCTTTCGGATCAGAGTCATGTCGGCATTCTGACACGGCCGGTGCCTTGGTGAGCTGTCCCGAATCGCCGGCGGGACCCCTGGCACGATCGACGGGTGACCAGCGAAGGCGGGCGGCCGGGCCGCATGAAGTACGTTCCCCTGGTGCTCCGACCGCATAGGTTCGCCGGGTTGATGAGTGAGGAGCGGATAGTGGCGGGTACGGGGAGGCGGGCCAATGAGTGACAACTACCTGACGGTCATCCCGACTGATCCGTACTGGCGGCCTGGCAAGGATGCGGCGGATCGTGCTGCGGCCGTTTCGACACCTCAGGGCGCGATGCCCACTGAGGGCAGCCGGCCGCCGTGTGCGTGCACGACCAGAGAGCCGTTCCACTTCTCGGGAACGGCGATCGCGTAGTAGGCGCCGTCCGCGCTCAGCCCGGTGTAACAGGTCGCCGAGTCCTCGAGGTTCGCCGGACACGCGGCGGGCGCCGGCTCCTGGGCAGCCGCGGCAGGCGCGGAAAGCGCGGAGACGGCAAGGGCGGCGGAAACGACGGCGGGAAACACGGACCTGAGGCCTCTGGTCCGGGAAGGTGTCGGCGGCACTCGTGATGGGCAAGCGGCCGGTCTTGTTCGCATTGAACACACGCACACGACGACCTCGTCGAACAGGAGGGCAGCGCGCCGTAGTACGTCCTGGTGCCCTTGAGCGACAGGGTCGAAGGATCCTGGGAAGAGGGCTCGCATGACCGGAAAGACTAACAAGCGGCGGCCTCCGGTGGTGAAGTGGCAGGGCGGCCAACCACCAGCATAAATCCGTAGGTTGACGGCCCACGGGCTCAGACCCCGCCCCCGTAGAGGGAAGCGAGCGCGGTGGCGCGGTCACGCAGGGCGGTGCGCAACGCCCCCGGGGCCAAGACCTCGGCATCCGTGCCGAGTTGTCACAACGCCCACTCGGCGTGCCGCAGATCCTGGTACGTCACCTCCAGCCGCAGTCGGCCGTCCGGGTCGGGTGCCGCGGCGCGGACGGCGACGGCGCTGCTCATCAGGTCCTGCCGCCGCTGCGGGGCCACCCGTACCAGCACGACGATGCGGTCGCCGGACAAGAACTGCGCGCAGCGTTCGGGCCAGACCCGGTCCAGATGGACCTGGTCCGGTCGCCGTGCCGGTTCGGAAATCTCCTCCGCCTCCAGGACCCGCGACAACCGGTACGTGCGGTCCGCGCCGGATCCCCCGAGTCGGTCGCCTTCCTCGCCGGCCCGGCCCGCTGGGTCAACGGGCAGGTCCTCTACACCAACGGCGGCCTGGCCTGACCTCGGGACACCCCGCTCGGGCACCGCTCGCGCGGCACTCCCGCTGGAGAAGCCCATGCCGTCCGTCGTCCTCATCACCGGCGCATCCCCTGCGTGTCAGGGGAGCCGTGAGCACCAGCCCGGCCGGGGCTTACGCTCACACGGCTTCCTGGACTGAGCCGACCTGGAACACCCGAGGGAGAGACATCGTGACGAAGCCGGCCGAAGGCGCCGCCGAGCGCCCGGCCCGTGGGCGCCGCCCGGCCGACGAGGTCCGCGCGGACGTCTTCCGCGTGTTCGGAGAGGTGCTCCTGGAGGAAGGGATCGCCGACCTGCCCTTCGAATGGGTGGCCCGCCTGTCCGGTGTCAGCAAGACGACGCTGTACAGGTGGTGGCCCTCCAAGGGCGCCCTCGCCCTCGACGGCTACTTCCACGCCGTCGAGGAGACGCCGGCCTTCGAGGACACCGGCGACATCCGCGCCGACCTCACCCGCCAGTTGCGTGCGTTCGCGCACATCATGACCGGTACGCCGGCCGGGCGGGTGGTGACCGAGCTGATCGGCCAGTCCCAGACCGACGAAGGCCTGGCCACCGCCTTCCGCTCCCTGTACTCCTCCGAACGCAGGCGACTGGCGGGGGAGCGGCTGCTGCGCGCCAAGGAGCAGGGACAGATCCGCGACGACGTCGACGTCCAGATCCTCGTCGACCAGTTGTGGGGCGCCGTCTACCACCGGATGCTCGTCCCGGACGAGCCGGTGACCGACGACTTCGTCGTCGCCCTGGTCTCCAACCTGATCGACGGCATCACTCCGTAGACGGTGGCAGCGGAGAACCCGTCGGTGCGCTCACGCGGTCACCGAGTACTCACTCGGTCACCGAGTCGCCATGACGGTGGGCCACCCTCCACCGGCCCTCCTCGCGGCGGTAGACCTGAGTGGCCCGCAGCGTGTAGGTGCGCGGCACTCCGTCGACGGAGGCCGAGGTGTGCTCGAGACCGGCCGTGTAGGCCAGGTCTCCCGCAACGTCGTACGCCTGGAGTTCGAAGACGTACGACGTGCAGTCGGAGAAGCTCCTGCCGAGGGTGGTGAAGAGCTCGTCCAGCTCCTGCTGCCCGTAGGCGTTTCGCCACGCCCCCAGAACGCTCACCGGTTCGTTGCGCGACCAGAGTGCCCGGCGGGGAGCCGCATCGCCGTTGTGCAGCGCAAGCTCCGCCTCGTACAGGGCGGTTCTGACCCACTCCAGGAAATCGTCACGGTCGGTCATGTCTTCATCATGGGCCCAGGTGCTCGCGATGCCCGCGATTTCGGTCGTCGGCACGCGGTGGCTCCAGGTTCCCCCCGGCCCGCGGACCGACGCCCCGGCTCTCGGCCGGCCGCGTTGTCAGTGGTGGCTGTAACGCTGGACGGATGAACGGCGACGAGCAACTGCTGCGCGGCCGGGTCTACGGCCACGACCACGACGACCCCGACCCGGGACCCCGCTCCGGGAGGACCTATGCCCACCTCGTCGGAGGGCCGTTGGACGGGTTGCTGCTGGATGTCACGGGCTGGACGCCGGACGAGATCGGCACGGGTGCAGCACTGCCCACTGAACTCGGGCAGTTCCCCGGCGGCCGCGCGCTGTACGATCCCGGCCCGGGCGAGCCGCGTGCACTCGGCCCCGGAGTGGCGTGCCGCTTCCACTACCGCGGAGACAGTCCCTGAGGGGTGACGATGCGGGACCGTCCGGACGCCCGACACGTCGATCAGGGCGGTGTCAGCTCTTGGTCAGCGTGCGTTCCAGGAGAGGCAGCAGACGGTCCCAGTGGCGCCGCAGCGCAGAGGGGTCGTCCGGGACGGGGAACGCTGGCAGAGCCGCGCCAAGTACCCGCTCGGGCAGCCGTCGGCCGACAGTGCCTGACTCGGCCCGTGCCGCGAGGCTTCGAGAAGGGACATGATCGTGGCGTGCCGCCGATGGTCGGCACCCGGGCCTGCGGGCCCCGACGACAAGAGCCCGACGCCGAAGCTGATAGGGAGCGCGTTCCGGGGTACCTGCGTCGGCATGGCTTCGGAAACCGATCACGTTGAATCCGTACGAGCCCTGCGGCAGCTGCGCCGGATGCGCACCTTCTACGCCGGGGGCGCCGTCCTGTGGGCGACGTCGGCCGCATCGGCGGGGTGGGACGACCCCGGGGGTCGGCCGATGTGGGTGTCGGTGGCGTTCCTGATGGTCTTCGCCGCTCTGCTGGGCATGACGGTTCTGTGGCTGAGGCGTCGGCAGGCCGACCGTGCGGAGGAACCCGTGCACCATGCCGCTCCCCGGAGGACGGCCTGGCGCCGGCACGCCAACGCCTGATGGGGGGGGAGCCCGGGCCCTGGGCCGTCATCGGCCCTACTCCTCCGGGCTCGGACGGAAGTCTTTTGGCCGATCGCCGCGGAGTTCCTGCCGGAAGTCGCCCGGCCGATCGCGGCGCAGTTCCTCGTACCGCCGCGCGTAGGCGTCGACAGCCTGGTGAACCGTGCAGCCCAAGGTCTCGCGGATCGTCGCGATCGCGGCGATGCTCCGGTGCGCCAGGATGTCGTGGTCCACACTCGCGGGCAGTCCGTCCATGACGTGAGGCTACCGGGCAGACGCGGTTGGATTCAGCCGAGTCGTCGTCCCGTGCTCCACCACTCCGCCGTTCCATCCGTGTCTTCAACCCGCGCCCGGGTCAGTGGAGGGTCGGCCGGTAGACGAGCTCCTGGATGTGACCGTCGAGCGTGCGATGCTCGACCAGCTCCAGATCGAAGTCGGCCGCATCCCGGAAGACCGGGTCCAACCCCGTCCGGCCGGTGATGACGGGGAAGAGTGTCACCTGCAGCCGGTCGACCAGGCCGGCGGTCATCAGCGCCCGGTTCAACGACAGGCTGCCGTGCGAGCGCAACGGCACGTCCGACTCCGCCTTGAGCCGGGCGACGACGTCGACGGCGTCACCGCTGACCACGGTCGCGTCCGGCCAGTCGAGGGGGCCTTCCAGCGTCGTCGACACCACCGTCGTGGGCAGGTTCCTCATCCGCGTCACCCAGGGGTCCCGCACGTCGGATTCCTCGGTGCTCGAGCCCAGCATCTCCACGAAGGCGCGAAACGTGTTGGCTCCGTAGACCATGCGCTGCTCCCCGCCGTAGAGGGCGAGGCGGCGATCGAGCAGCTCGGGCCCCTGCTTGCCCCAGTAGCCGGTCCAGTCGCCGCCGGCGGCACCGTAGCCGTCGAGGCTGGAGAAGACGTCGAAGGTGTACGTGGCGGCCATGCCGTGCTCCTCATGTGAGGTCGATCGGTGTGAGTGGGCAGGGGCGAGACCGGCGATCTCCTCCGGCGGCCTGCGGTGACCCTCGTACCAATAGACCCGGCACGCTTGTGAAAGTCATCGCTGCGCCCACCACACGTCGCGCCCGATCGCTCGAACGGTGGAGGGCGGACGGTGCACCCGCGCATCCCGCCCTCGCGCGAAATGCTGCGCGGTGCCCTCCCCATCCGGGCATGATTCCCCCGCGCAGGGAGGCAGGAGTCAGCGCGAGCCGGGACGATACGCCCTGACGGAGTCGGAGAACGGCCACGTCTGGGGCGTCTGCGCCGAGGTGGAGGGACTCTTCAGGGAGCCCGGGCGCGCGACCTACGAACTCTTCGGCTGGGTGCCGGACGGCGCCGAGGTGCGCGGTTGGGTCGGACACCGGGTGTGGCTGGTGCCGGACGACGACACGTTGGACCCCTGGCTGCTGGAGGACGCGGAGAGCCTCCCGGGGCGGCGACCGGGGGATGCTCTCGTCCTCACGGGCATGGACGACTACATGGGTCCGCCGGAGGGACACCGGGCTGCGATCCGTGTGCATGACCGGTACCGGTGGCTCGGCTCGTCCCGGGAGTTCACGCGCGTCCTGCCCGACGAGCAGGCAGCTCCCCCTCTCGTCCTGCGGGGCCTCTCGCCGAGCGGCCGGCTGCGGCGGGCCCTGGCCACGGGCACTCGGCGCGCGCTGGACCTGGACGAGGCCTGGCTGCGGATACGCGACGACAGCGGCGAGCCGCTCAGCGACCGGCTGCTGCGGCCGAGGATCAAGGCGTGGCGCCCGTCCGCGCAGGGGCCGGACCTGATCGACCTGGAACTCGACGAAGAGCTCGACGCGCCCGTCCCGCGACATGCCCGTCCCGTCTGGAACCGCTGGCTCGCCAGGCCGCCGCGGGCCCCCGGCCTCTGGGCCGGCCTGGACACCCGGCAGCGCGGGGCATGGCTCGATCTCGTCCGCGAGCGGGGCTGCCGGCTGCAGCACGAGGGCCGACCGGCCGGACGCGTCTACGAGCTGGATGGCCGGCACATCACCGACGAGCCGAGCCTCTTCCTGGCTCTCGGCGAGGCAGTCAACGGGCCGGGTGGCTACTTCGGCGGCTGCGTGGACGCCCTCGTGGACTGTCTGCGCGGCAGTTTCGGGTACACCGCCCCCGCGACCCTGCTCTGGCGTGACATCGCGCCCGCGCGCGAGCACCTGTCCCACGTCCTGACACCCGAGGGCGACCCGTACGACCTGGTCGCCCTGGTGCTTGAAGTCCTGGCCGAGGGCCATATGCGGGTCACCTTCACCTGACAGTAGCCCCGGGCGAAGTGCGGGCCGTCTCAGCGTCAACACGCTGATCAAAAACCCGAGTTGAGGGCCACAGCTGCTTGCTATGGTGGCGCGATGCCAACGGTCAAGCAGATCCAAGTCACCTTCGACTGCGCGGAACCCGAGCGAGTCGCTCGCTTCTGGTGCGAGGTGCTGGGGTACGTCGTACCGCCGCCCCCGGAGGGTTTCACGACTTGGGACGACTTCAACCGCTCGCTGCCGTCCGAGGAGCGGGGGGCATGGTTCGTAGCCCTTGATCCCACGGGTGTGGGCCCGCGCCTGTATTTCCAGCGCGTCCCGGAAGGCAAGGTCGCCAAGAACCGGGTGCACCTCGATGTACGCGTCGGCACCGGACTCGTGGGTGAGGAGCGCCTGGCCACGCTCGAGGCCGAATGCGCACGACTGGTCGCACTCGGCGCGGTCCGAGAGCGACTGCTGGAGGCCGATGAGGACAACGAGTCGTGCATCGTGATGCAGGACATCGAGGGCAACGAGTTCTGTCTCGACTGAGGAGTGAGGACCTGTGACCGCCTTGAACCCCGAGGGGTGGCGGGTGGTTGGAAGGGCATGAGTGATGGGCGGTCCGGCTCGTGGCGTGGCTCTCCTCGGCGGAGGGTTCTCAACGGATGAGGACGGACTGCTGGACGACTGGCTGCTCAGCCACGCGAGGAGCAGTCGTCCCAAGGTGTGCTTCGTCCCCACAGCCAGTGGCGACGCACCCGCCTACGTCGATCAGTTCCTGAGCGCGTTCAAGCCGCGCGACTGCGAGCCTTCCGTGCTGGAGCTGTTCCGGCGACAGCTGGACGACGCAGCCCTGCGGACGTTTCTGCTGAGCCAGGACGTCGTCTACGTCGGCGGCGGCAACACCGCGAACCTCTTGGCGGTGCGTCGGATCCAACGGAGGGCCCGACGCCAGTTCGGCCACATGACCAAGGGCCCGGTCCTGTGATGACCGGGCGGCTGTGAAGCTCATCCGCACAGTGTTGCTCAAGCCGATCAACCGCCGCAGCCGGATTCCCCGCCGACAACCGACCCGTGCCCGGACAGCCGGGGCGCCGCCGAAGCCGATTCCTCGGCCCGGCGGAACCCCGGATCGCAGTGCGTTCCCGCAGATCAGCTCATGAATTTGGCGCAGGCACTCGCGGTGACCCACCGGTGCGAGCTGATGTTGTACCACATGGGGTAGCCCCCGGTGCTGTCGTTGCGCGCGAGATCGTCGACGTAGATCTCGCTGCGCTTGAGGCAGCTGTAACCACCTCGCTGCCAGTCGTAGTCGGGGCTGACGTAGAAGGCGACCACGTCGTAACCACCGGAGTACGTGCCGGTGTTGAGGACCGAGAAGGCGCTGTCGTTGTCGCCTCCCTGGAACATGCCCGCACCGTCACCCCAGTTGGGGTCGTCACCCGCGTCGGCGCCGAGCAGGATGCGGCAGTCGGTCTCGTGGTAGGCGCGGACCTTGCCGTCGCCCTTGTACTTGAAGTACTCGGCGTCACAGCCGGGCCCCGCCGCGGCGTTGCCGGCCGCCTGAGCCGAAGGCAGCGGGAGGGCGAGTCCGAGCGCCGCCGTGGTGACCAGTGTCGCCAGAAGGTGTCGTGCCTTGCGCATGGATGACTCTCCTGTGTCTCGAGTGTTCCGCGGCGGTCTGCCGCGGGGGCTCTACTCGCCGAGGATCCGCTCGGCGCGGGTGAGTGCCGCTCGCTGGAGGCGGTCACGCGTGGCGATGTCCCGCGCGAACCGTGCGCGCACGGGAGCGCTGTGCTCCCGTTCCAGCCGGCGGGCGGTCTCGGCGAAGCCCGTACTGCGGGCACAGGTGGCTTCCGCGACGGCGAGGCGCACCTCGGCGGTGTGCGCGCGGCCGGCGTCGAGGCCCTGGGTGAGCCGGGGCAGTGCCGAACGGATCGCGGTGGGGTCGCGCCCTCGGGCGCGGAGGGAGGTGCCTCGGCAGCAGGCTTCTGCGCCGGTCCACAGCCCGTCAGGGCCAGGGTCAGGAGAACCGTCGCGACGGTGGAAAGACGCTGGTCGAACCGCACGGGCTACTCCTCACCGCCCCCACGGCAGCTCCAAGCCGCCCGGGGGTTCACCGAAAGCGCGACAACGTATGCGGCGGAGCCGCCCGTTGCCCGGTCGGCCCTGCCTGCGGCGACCCTAAGGGGTCCTTTCACTATGAGTGTCCGATCAGGGCGCGTGGTCTGGTGCCGTGCGTCGCAAGGCGCCGGGAAGCCCTCGTAGCGGAGCTAC
>NZ_JACHCX010000006.1:175425-419401 GCF_014207295.1 Streptomyces sp. AK010 | reverse complement strand
GCCGGCTGGCCGAGGGTGAGGATCTGCGGTCTGCGGACTACTGGGTGACCCAGGTCCGCCAGGCCGTCCGCTACGCCGACGCCGTCACCACCCTGTACGACCAGGGAGTGCGGACCGTCGTGGAGATCGGCCCCGGCGGCGTCCTCACCGCCCTCGCACAGACGGTGCTCACGGACCGGGACGACGTCACCGTCCAGGCTCTCCAGCGCCATGACAGGCCCGAACCGTCCGCGCTGGCCGACGGCGTCGGCACCCTGCACACCCGGGGCGTGCCCGTCGACTGGGAGGCGTTCTTCGCCGGCTCCGGAGCACGCCGGGTCCCGCTGCCCACCTACGCCTTCCGGCACCAGCGGTACTGGACCGAGGCGCTCGCGGCCGGCCGCCGTGACGCGCGCGGATTCGGTCTGGACAGCACCGACCACCCCCTCGTCGGCGCCGCGCTGTTCCCCGGCGACCGCGACGAGGCACTGTTCACGACCCGCCTGTCGGCCCGTACGGACCGGCTCCTCGCCGCGCACACCGTCGCCGGGGAGAGCGTCGTGCCCAGTACGGTCCTCGCCGAACTGGCCGTCCGGGCCGGGGACGAGACGGGCTGCACGGCCGTGGACGAACTCGTCGTCGACGCGCCACTGGTGCTGCCCCGCGAGGGAGCCCTGCATCTCCAGGTCCGCGTCGGCGAACCGGACACCGACGGCCGACGCGTCCTCAGCGTCCACGCCCGGCCCGACCGGGCCGACGCGTCCTGGACGCGCCACGCCCACGGCCTGCTCAGCGACACCCCGCTCGTCTCGCCGGCGGCCACCGAGCCGGCGCCGTGGCCACCGGCCGGCGCGGAGCCACTCGCCGACATGGAGCCGCCCGCCGGCCTGGACCCGGACGGCGGGCAATCCCCGGACCGGACACAGGAGTTGTACGAGCGTTTCGCCGCCGCCGGTGTGCACTACGGTCCCGCGTACCGAAGGCTCACCCGGATGTGGCGGCGCGCCGACGAGCTGTTCGCCGAGGTGGCCCTGGACTCCGACACCGATCCGCACGCCGAGGGGTTCGGGCTGCACCCGGCGCTGCTGGAAGCCGCCCTGCAACCGCTGTACGCCGCCGGGCTGCCCGGTCTGCCGCCCACGGTCACCCGATGGAGCGGTCTGCGGCTGTACGCCGTCGGCGCGGACACGCTGCGTGTGCACCTCGCCCCGGTCCCCGGCGCCGACGACACCTACGCGGTGCGCCTCACCGACCCGGCCGGACAGGTGGTCGCGGTGGCCGACGCCGTGACCGTCGGACCCGTCCGCGCCGAGGCGTTGCGGGCCGCCCGCTCCCGGCACCGCGACGCCCTCCATCACGTGGAGTGGATCGCCCGCCCGTTGCCCGCCGCCTCCCTGAACTGGCTCACCCTCGGCTCCGCCGCGCACCCGGACGTACTCGCCGTCACCGCGGCGGTCACGGCGGCCGGCGAGCGCATCGGGGCCGTACGCCTCGACCTGACCACCCCCGCAGAAGCAATCGCGGGGGACGCCGTCAGGGACACCGTGGGCCGGGCCCTCTCCTGGGCGCGGCAGTGGCTCGCCGAGGAGGCCCTGGCCGGCACGCCGCTGGTCTTCGTCACCCGGGGTGCCATGGCCGTCGCCGACGACGAGGACGTCACCGACCCTGCCGCCGCTGCGGCCTGGGGCCTGCTGCGCTCGGCGCAGTCGGAGTCGCCGGGGCGGATCGTCCTGGTCGACGCGGACGGCGAACCCGGTCCGGACACGCTGTCCGCGGTGGTCGCCTCCGGCGAACCGCAGGCCGCGATCCGTGGCACCACCACCCCGGGCGGCACCACCACCGTTTCCGGCACCACCCCCCGGATCCACGTACCGCGCCTGCTGCGCACCCCCGTACCGCAGCCCGCCGCCGACGGACGCCGCACGGTCTGGGACCCCGACGGCACCGTCCTGGTCACCGGCGGTACGGGCTCGCTCGGCGCCCACTTCGCCCGCCACCTGGTCACCGACCACGGCGTACGCCACCTGCTGCTGGTCAGCAGGCGTGGCCCGGACGCCCCGGGCGCCGCCGAGCTGTGCTCCGAACTGCGGTCGCTGGGCGCGACCGTGACCGTGACCGCCGCGGACGTCGCCGACCGCACCGCCCTCGCGGGCGTCCTGGCCTCGGTGCCGACGGCGCACCCGCTGCGCGGCGTCGTCCACACCGCGGGCGTCCTCGACGACGGCGTCATCGCCTCGCAGACCCCGGAGCGGCTCGACGCCGTGCTGCGGCCCAAGGCCGACGCGGCCTGGAACCTGCACGAGCTGACCCGGGACGCCGGGCTGACGGCGTTCGTGCTCTTCTCGTCCGTGGCCGCGGCCGTCGGTGGCCCCGGCCAGTCCACCTACGCCGCGGCCAACGCCCACCTGGACGCGCTCGCCCGGCACCGTGCCGCGTCGGGTCTGCCGGCCACGTCCATCGCCTGGGGCCTGTGGGAGCAGGCGACCGGCCTGACGGGCGGCCTGACCGAGACGGACCTGAAGCGGATCGCCCGCAGCGGCTTCCGCACCGTCCCGCAGGAGCTCGGCACGGCCCTGTTCGACCTGGCTTTGGACACCGGCCGCCCCTACCTCGTGGCCACCCCGCTCGACATCCCCGTCCTGCGCCGCCAGCCGCAGGTCCCGGTGCTGCTCAGGTCGCTGGTGCGCGTGCCGGTCCGTGCCACGGCGCGCGGCGCGGCCGACGCGGGGCCCGGGCTCGCCGACCGGCTCGCCGGGCTCGACGAGGCCGCGCAGCACACGGTCGTCCTCGACGCCGTGTCGGCCGAGATCGCCCGGGTCCTCGGGCGTTCCGGCACCGTCGACCCCGAACGGCCCCTGCAGAGCAGCGGTTTCGACTCGCTCACCTCCGTCGAGCTGCGCAACCGGCTCGCGACGGTCACCGGCCTGCGCCTGCCCGCCACCCTGGTCTTCGACCACCCGACGCCCCGGGCCCTGGCGGCACACCTGCGCACCGAACTCCTCGCGCCCCAGGGCGATTCCGAGGCGGCTCCGGCCGTCGACCACGCCGCCGATCTCGTCCTGCCCGACGACATCCGCCCGGCCGACGAGGTCGTCCGCACCGCCACCGACCCGTCCGACATCCTCGTCACCGGTGCGAGCGGCTTCCTCGGCGCGTTCCTGGTGCGCGACCTGATGCGCACCACGACCGCCCGCCTGCACTGCCTGGTGCGCGGCGCCGACGACGCGGCGGCGTACGAGCGGCTGCGCACCAGCCTCACCTGGTACCGAGTCTGGGACGAGATCGACGAGAGCCGGCTGCGGGTCCGCGCCGGGGACCTGGCCGAGGAGCGACTCGGCCTGACCGAGGAGGAGTTCGACGGCCTCGCCCGCACCGTGGACGCCGTCTACCACGCGGGCGCGACCGTGCACTGGCTCCACCCCTACGAGGCGCTGCGCGCGGCCAACGTCCACGGCACCCGGGAGATCCTGCGCCTGGCGGCCCGCCACCGCACGGTCCCGGTGCACTACATCTCCACCGTCGGAGTCTTCAACGGCCCGGTCACGCCCGGTGTCCCCCTGAAGGTGACCGACCCGACCGGCCCCGCCGAAGCCCTGCCCAGCGGCTACCTCCAGTCCAAGTGGGTCGCCGAGCAGCTCGTCGGCCTCGCCCGGGAGAGGGGACTGCCGGTGTCGGTGCACCGCGTGGACGTCATCTCCGGCGACACCCGCAACGGGGCCTGCCAGACCCGCGACTTCGTCTGGCTCAGCCTCAAGGGCCTCCTCCAGGCGCAGGCCGCGCCGGCCGGTGTCTCAGGCCGCTTCCACCTGCTGCCCGTCGACTACGTCAGCGCGGCCATCGTCGGCATCTCACAGCGTGAGCCGGCCGGCGGCACCTTCCACCTGTTCAACCGCAGCTCCCTGAGCCTCGCCGACTGCGTGTCGTACCTGCGCGAACTCGGGTACCGGATCGACGAGACCGACCGGGATCGGTGGAACGACACGGTGCGGTCGGACCGGGACAACGCCCTGCTGCCGCTGCTGCACGCCTTCGAGATGATGACGTCCGACACCGACGGCTTCTACCCGCCCATCGACACGGCCGAGACCGAGACGGCACTGGCCGGGACGGACATCTCCTGCCCGCCGCTGACCCGCGAACTCTTCACCACATACGTGGAGTTCTTCGTCCAGGAAGGGCACTTCCCGCCCGCTCCGTGACCTGTGAGGTCCGCCGATCGGACACCACCGGCCGCCCGGCCGCTCCCCGTGGAGCGGCCGGGCGGCCCGCCCGTTTTCCCCGTTTCCGTCCCCGCGCATGTGAATCCGAGGTATCGCCATGGGCACTGCACAGGTGCGTTCGTTCTCCGAGATCGAGGCCGCCTTCGTCGAGTACGTCCAGCGGACCGTCTACTGCACGATGGTCACCGTCGACCGGCACAACCGCCCCCGGGCGCGCGTCGTCCAGCCCGTCTGGGAGACCGTCGACAAACGCCCCGTCGGATGGCTGGCGGTCTTCCGCACCCCGGTGAAGGCCGCCCACCTGGCACGCAACCCCCACACGACGTACGCCTACTGGCACCCCCGCCAGGACGCGGTGTTCGTCGACAGCGTCTCGGCCTGGGTGTCCGACCGCGACACCAAGCTGCGCGCGTGGGAGCTGTACCGCCGCAACAGCCCTCCGGGCGTCGGCTACGACCCCCACCTCTACTGGAGCGCCGGCCCCGACAGCCCCGACTACCACCTGCTGCGCATCGACCCTTGGCGCGTCCAGGTCCTGCGCGGCTCGGACCTGAGCAGCCGCATCTGGGCGTGCGACCCGCCGCCGCACCCCTGAGCCCGTCTGTCCCCGGCTGACGTTCCGGGTTCCCGGAGCCCGGGCGCCCTGCCCGCCGGATCGCCCGGCACCATCGGCGTGCGGTTGGATCAGCGGACCGGCTGAACGAGCGGGACCGGCGTCGCACCGCCGTCCGACGCGGGCTGCTGCGGGAGCGGTCCGCCCGGTTCCCGATCGCCGACGACCAGATCGCCCCGACCCGGCTCGGGAACGCCATCCGCCGTTTCGAGCAGTACGGCTGGGACCGCTACCGCCTCGACACGACGTGGCCCATGGGGTCCCGGCTCTCCCGCATCCCGTACCGCGAACGCGCCGCCGCCCTGGACCCCTACCGCGCCGAACCCACCACGGACCCGGTCTGACGGGCCCCGCCCCGACACGCGGACCATGGTCGAAATCCGGTCGCCCGCAACGCCGAGACGGCCTCGGACGCGGCGTGCCGGGCGCACCCGTCCCGTTCGAACCACCGGCAGATCAGCGGCACTCGGTCGGGTTCGCCGCGGTGCCGGGTCGGTAGGCGGTTCCGCCGGTCCCGCACAACTGGGCCCAGAAGCCGATGGCTTACTCGATGGCGGGGTCGGTGAAGTTGCCGAACACCCATGCGGTGGCTGTCCGAACCGGACCCGGTGTCCACCGGACCCCGCCCCACGCCCCCTGGTGCGGCAGCGTCGTAATCGCGCCGAATTTGCGGACGTGGCGCACGGCGAGGTGAGCGGCGGGACGAGCGGCGCGAGAATGGTGAGGGCCCCCGAGGGCGAGCCGCCAGGACCGGCACGCCGCCGCAACGGGCAAGCTCCGAGACCAGGCACGCTCCCCAGATGATCGGACCGTCTTCAGACCGGCACCCACGGGCCGGAACGGAGGACTGACTCATGGCCACCCCGCTCACCGCCGCCCGGCTCGTCGCCGCGTTGAAGGCCGAGGGCTGCGCCGTCCACGAGGTCGCAGGCTGGCGCACCAACAACCGCAACCACAAAGGCCCTTGGGGCCCGGTGCACGGTGTGGTCATCCACCACACCGTCACTGGCCCCGGCACCGACGTCGTCCGGCTGATCTTCAACGGTCACAGCGCCCTGCCCGGCCCCCTCGCCACCGGCTGCATCACCAAGGACGGCGTCGTCCACCTCACGGGCAACGGCCGGGCCAACCACGCCGGCGGCGGCGACGGCGACGTGCTCAACGCCGTCATCGGCGAGTCGTACGGCACGTATCCGCCCCCGACGCACGAACACGACGGCTCGGCCGGCGCGGTCGACGGCAACGCCCGGTTCTACGGCTGGGAGTGCGAGAACAAGGGCGACGGCAAGGATCCGTGGCCGCCCGCCCAGTACCTCGCGATGGTCAAGGCCACCGCCGCGATCTGCCGCGCCCACGGCTGGGGCCCCAAGAGCGCCATCGGCCACCTGGAATGGAGCGACTCGAAGGTCGACCCGCGCGGATTCGACATGGCCGGCTTCCGCCGTGACGTCGCCGATGCCCTGGCCCACCCGGCGGGCCGGTGGGAAGGAGAGGACCCCATGCCCCAGTACGTCAACCTCGGTGTCGCCACGCAGTACCGCCTCGCGCCCGGCGCCTGGGACTCGGTCGAGTTCACCGCGGAGTGGACCGACGAGACCGGCGACCACGCCACCGGCGGAAGCGTCTTCGCCCGCGGACCGGCCCGCTTCAGCGGAACCCTCGGCCTCCACATCGACGGTCTCCCGGTGGGCGCGGTCGTCCAGGCGCGCATGTCGGAGTACCAGGGCGACCAGCACCGCGCGGACCACCCGATCCACGAGATCGTCGGAACCGGCGGCGGCACCTTCGCGGTCCTGCCCGTGACGAAGCGGCTCGCGTCGGGCCGCGGCATGCGGGTACGGCTGCTGAACCAGGCCGCCGTGCCGGTCACCGTCGCGAGCGCCGTCCTGACCGTGCTCGTGTGGAAGGAGACCTGAGCGCCGGAGGTCACTCCGGCGCCGGCAGGCCCGGACCCGGGCACCTCACCTTGGCGGAGGGTGCCGTCCCGTCGACCAGATACGCCGCCACGGTGCCGTCCACACACGCGTTGCCGCGGCTCGCGAACACCCCGTGGGAGGTGCGTGAGGCGTTCTTCCTCATCGCCGACCGGCAGGAACTCGCCGACGGCGCCCTGTCCGGCGCCGGCGAGGTCGCCAACGACCTGTTCGGCAAGGGCTACGAGTACTACGCCTCCGCCCTGCCGCAGCGCAGCCAGGACCTCGACCGCGCCCTGCTCAAGCGGGCCGACTGTTCGGTCTGCTGCTGCGGCCGGAGCACTTCCGGCTGGTGCGGCGGCGCACGGTACGGGTCCTCGCCGTACCGGTGGCCGGCTGCGCCCTGGCCGTGGGGTACTGGGTGGTCCCGCGGATGGACTACGCCTGGTTCTTCCACGCCGACAGCGCCGAGGAGCTCGGTGCGCCCCTCTGGTACGGGCCCGCGATGACCCTGGCCGGCCTTCGGCTGCTCCCTCGTCCTGGTCGGCTGCTTCGTCGCCTGGGTGCCCGGGCGCCGGACCTGGTTCACGGCCCTGGGCGCCGGCACCCTGTCCGGCTATCTGCTGCACGGTTTCGTCGCACAGGCCGCGAAGTACTGGGGCTGGTACGAGCCGGCCTGGGTCCGGGGACCTGTCGGTGCGATCACCGCCACCCTGGTCGCGACCCTGGTCGTCACGGCCCTGTGCACACCGTCCGTTCGGCGGGCCTTCCGCTGTGTGACGGAGCCCGGCATGGCGTGGGCCTTCGGCAGGGGCGCCAGGGGCGAATGCCGGGCCGGTGCCCGTCGAGCTGCGCCCTGACCGGTCGGCCCGCACGCTGGAGGGACAGCACACCTTCTCCACGAGGGAGCACCGGCATGGCGAAAGGCCGCAGCGAGGGCGGGAAGCCGAAGAAGGGCGACAGGGTCACCTGGAGCAGTCACGGCAGCCGCACCGAGGGCGAGGTGGAGCGGGAGATCACCGAACGGACCGAGACGTCCGGCCGCACGGTCGACGCCTCGCCGGACGACCCCCAGTACGAGGTGCGCAGCGACAAGTCCGGCAGGACCGCGGTGCACAAGCCGTCCGCGCTCAAGAAGAAGAAGTGAGGCGGCGTGGACGACGCTGAGCGCGAGGAGACCTGGAACGACTTCCGTGAGCTGGTGAACATGGCACCGGCCGACCTGGAGAAGTGGCTGGAGTCCGACGACTCGCAAAGCGCCGGGCAGCACCAGGACGGGGGCGAGTCCACCGGGCACGCCTCCGGCCGGCGGATCGTCGCGATCCTGCGGGCCAAGAGGGGCGACCTCACGGACGACGACTACCGGCACATGCGCAAGGTCGTCGGCTACGTCCGCCGCCACCTGGCCCAGCGGCCCTCCGGGGACGTACGGGACTCACGGTGGCGGTACTCCCTGATGAACTGGGGCCACGACCCGCTCGGCGGGTGACGGCCCGGCCGGGAAGCGTCCGCGCCGCCGGGGCCCGGACGGGTCCCCGGGTCAGGAGGCGCCGGTCTCGTGCGGGGTCGCGGCGACGCCGCTCAGCGCCAGGCTCATCTGGTGCTGGGTCTCCTCGGCCACCACACGGGCCTCCTCCACGACGTCCCCGCGTTCGCGTATGAGGCTCTCGTAGATCGGCAGTTCTTCGGTCCGGGTCGAGTCGGGTTTCACAGCCGTCTTCCTATCGGTTTGCAGCCGGGATCAGAGGGGTCCGAGTAAGTCTGCGTCACGCCCTCCCACCGCGTTACCCACCCCCGTGGTGTCCAGATTTCCATCACGTGCTTCGCAAAGTCCACACGTTTGCGGTTGTGGTCGTGTTCATGGCGACGTCGCCAACGAGAGGGCCCCGGGGATCGCTCCCCGGGGCCCTTCGTGAGCGGATGTCGTCAGAGCGACGTCGTGTGCACGCCCGCGTTCGCGCCCGCGGCCGCGCCCTCCGGCGAGAGGACCGCCTGCACGGTGGCGCAGGCCTCGCCGGTCAGCGGGCCGACCAGGCCGGCGGAGAGGCCGCCCGCGAGGCCCGCGGAGACATCGACGCCGCCCGCGTTGCCACCGGCCACGGTGTCCAGGTCGGCGTCGGAGAGCTCAGCGGTGTCGACCCGAGAGGTGAGGTTCATGGGGGAGTTTCCCTTCGCGTGTATGTCTCGCAATGGCGGTGAGCGCGGGTGAGCGCCGGAATCCGGGGACGTGGATTCCGCCCCGGCTGCTCCCGCCGTGCGCAGGATCAAAGCACCCCGGGTGGAGGAGATCCAACCGCCCACCGACGATCCACGGCTCGGTCCGCCGTACGCCTTCACCGCTGTGACCGCGGGGTCACGAGATATGCCCAATACTTCACACTCCCCGTCGCTCGACCGGGCGCGGCAGTATTGCGCCCCGATTCCCGAAACGGGCACTTCACCGCCAAGTCCCCAGGCCGCGACGGGGACACGCCGACGGCCCGGCCACGACCCCGCCTCCGGGCACGCGGTGTGCAGATGTCCTGGATGTTCGGCCCCCGACCTCGCCGCCGGCGGACCGCGGCCTGGTGGGTGGCCCCGGCCTGGTGGGTGGCCCCGGCCTGGTTGGGCGGGGCGTCCTGCCGGGTGGGGCGTCCTGGTCTGGCGGACCTCACTTCCATCGGCGGCCTCGTCTCCGCCGGGCGACCTCGACCTCGTCGGCCGACCCGGCCCCGTCAGGACGCCGCGGCCGGCTGCATCAGGCGGGCCAGCAGGTCGTCCAGGGTGACCAGGCCTGTGAGGCGGCCGGCGTCGTCGCGGACCACGGCCAGGGACGACCGGCGGCGTCGCAGGACCTCGATCGCCTCGGCGACCGTGGCGGTCTCGGCCAGCTCGGGCACCGGCCGGGCGAGGTCCCGCGCGGTCGTGGCGCGGCCCCTGGCCCGGGCCACGAGGGCGTCCCGGGCGTGCACCGAGCCGAGGACGGTGCCGTTCTCCCGGACCAGCAGCCGGGTGCGGTCGTGCTCGGCGGCGAAGCGCAGCAGCGCCTCGACGTCCGCACCGCCCTCGACCCAGGTGATCTCCGCGGCCGGGATCCGCAGCGCGGCGACCGGAGTCTCCGGCTCGGTCAGCGAGCGGGTCAGCAGCTCCGAGTCGGTCGCGCTGATCAGACCCAGCCGCTCCGACTCCTCCACCAGGTGCGTCAGCTGCTCCCGGTTGTGCACCGAGGCCAGCTCGTCGCGCGGGGCGACCCGGCACAGCCGTACCAGGGCGTTGCTGACCCGGTTGAGCAGCCGGATCAGCGGACGAACGGCCCGCACCACGGCCCGGAAGGGCGGCGACAGAAGCATCGCCGAACGCTCCGGGTGGGCGATCGCCCAGGACTTGGGCGCCATCTCGCCGACCACCATGTGCAGGAACACCACCACGACCATGGCCACGGCGAAGGCCACGCCGTAGCTCACGGCGCTGGGCAGACCCAGTGTGTGCAGCAGCGGGTCGAGTTCGTGCGAGATCGCCGGCTTGGACACCGAGCCCAGGCCCAGCGTGCACACGGTGATGCCCAGCTGGGCGCCGGCCAGCATCAGCGACAGCTCGCGCATCCCGGCCAGGGCCGCCCCGGCGCCGCGCCGCCCTTCGGCCGCCGCCTTCTCCATCCGGTGCCGCTTGGCGGCGACCAGAGCGAACTCGGCCGCCACGAAGAAGCCGCTGCCGATCAGCAGTAGCACGGTCACGAAGACCGCCATCGGGAAACTCACGCCATCTCCTCGGCTTCCACGGCCTCCACCAGCGGGCTGATCCGGACGCGGTCGGCCACGTGCCGGTCCAGCGTGCGGACGTCGATCACGGCCCGGCCGCCCCCGGGCTGCTCGACCGTGACCCGGTCGCCGACCGTCGGGAAGCGGCCGAGCCGGTCCACGACCAGGCCGGCCACGGTGTCGTAGTCGTCGTCCTCCGGCAGCCGGATTCCGGTCGCCTCGGTCACCTCGTCCACCCGGCGGCCGGCGTCCACCAGCCAGCCGTCGCCGTCCGCGACCGCGAGCACGGTGACCTCGTCGGACTCGTCGGCGATGTCACCGACCAGCTCCTCGGCGATGTCCTCGTACGTGACGATGCCCGCCACGCCGCCGTGCTCGTCGAGGACGACCGCGAACTCGTCGTCCTGCTCCCGCATCCGCGCCACCGCGTCGGGCAGCGCGAGCCTGTCCGGCAGCAGCAGCGGCCGCCGGGCCACCTCACCGGCCCGTGCGCCGGCCAGACGCGCGGCGGGCAGCGCCATCAGCTCGCGCACGCCCAGCACGCCCACGATGTCGTCCGGATGGTCGCCGAGCACCGGGTAGTTGGAGTGACCGTGTCGTGCGATCAGGCCGACCGCCTCCTCGGCACCGGCGTCCTTGCGGACGAACACGGCGTCGGCACGCGGCACCATCACCTCGTCGAGGGCCCGCTCGGAGAACTCCAGCGCGTGGTCCAGCAGCGCGGCCGTGTCCTCGGGCAGTTCACCCTGCTCGTGGGACTCGCCGATCAGATGGCCGAGCTCCTCCAGCGTGGCGCCGTGGTGCAGCTCCTCGACGGGCTCGATCCCGACCTTGCGCAGCAGCCGGTTGGCCGCACTGTCGAAGATCCGTACGACGGGGCCGACGACCTTCAGATACGCCAGCGTGGACGGGGCCAGTGCCTTCGCCAGCCGCTCGGGCACGGCGATCGCGAGGTTCTTCGGGGCGAGTTCACCCAGCACCATCTGCACGACCGTGGCCAGCACGAAGGCGAGCACGACGGCGATGCCGCCGATGGCCCCGTCGGGCAGCCCGATCCCCGAAAGGGCGGGCCTGAGCAGCGCCGACACCGACGGTTCGGCGATGAAGCCGACGACCAGCCCGGTGACGGTGATCCCGAGCTGCGCCCCGGACAGCATGAACGACAGCCGCTCCAGCACCTGAAGGGCCCGGGCCGCCCTGCGGTCCCCGGCCTCGGCCTCACGCGCGAGGGTGAGCCGGTCGGCGGAGACGTAGGCGAACTCCTGGGCGACGAAGTAGCCGGTGCCGGCGGTCAGCACGAACACGGCGAGCAGGCCCGGCAAGGCCTGTACGGCACTCATCGAACACCACCCCGCCGTGTGCCGCGATCACTCATGTCGTGGCGGGATGGTCGGGGACTGTGCCCCGGAGGGTCCGTCGGTCTGGCGGACAAGAACGTGCTCCTTAGCTGTGGTGTGTCTCCGATACAACGCGCGTCGTCGCGCCGGTGTTCCCGGATTCTACGGCTGTGTAGATGAAGCCGCCCGAGGCGCGATGAGGTGGTGGCCGCGGCGGCGCGGTGGCAGCGACACCCCGATCGGCGTCTGCCGGAACCCGGCGGCGTCCGTCGCGTACGCGGCCCGGCCCTCGCGTCGAACCGCACCTCCCTGCCGACCGTTCGCGCAGTCTTTCTGCGAGCCCGCCGACACCTGCCGGCGGCCTGCCCGGCTCACTCCGCGCGCGCGTCCCCCGTCAGATCCGGCACCAGCCCCCGCATCGCCGCGCACTGCTCCGGTCCCATGAAGTGCGCGAGGGATTCGGTGACCGTCGCGGCGAGCGGGGCCGAGGCCTCCTTGAGCTGGCGGCGGGCCTTGTCCGTGAGGATGACCTCGATGCCCCGCTTGTCGCCGCAGACCGACCTGCGGGTGACGAGACCGGCGTGCTGGAGGCAGGCGATCTGGTAGGTGAGGCGGGTCTTGGGGCGGCCCAGGAGTTCCGCGACGCGCGTCATGCGCAGGCCGCCCTCGGGCTGCTCCGCGAGCAGGCACAGGACGAGGAACTCGTCGTGCGAGACGTCGAGCGTCTCTTCGACGCCGACCACCACCCCGAGATCACCTTCGCGACCCGCAGCGCCGAGCTCCGCGACGGGGACCAGGTGCACGTCGTCGGCCAGCTGACCGTGCGGGGCATCAGCAGGCCGCTGTCCCTGACCGCGCGTGTGACGGACCGGGACACCGCGGGCCTCACCCTGGACACCGAATTCACCGTGGAACGCGAGCAGTTCGGCATGGGCTGGAACCAACTGGGCATGATCCGCGGCCGCACCACGGTCACCGCCACCCTCCGCTTCACCCGGACCGCGGGCTGACGACGCCCCCGGCGCACCGGCGCCGCCGTCAGCCCGCCCCGCGCACCGCCTCCTGCACATCCGCGCTCGACAGGGTCTGCGGCGACGCCGTGAACGCCCGCAGGCGGATCCGGACCCCCGGCCGGGGCAGCGCGAAGCGGCCCGCGGACGGCCCGAGTTCGTAGCGGGCACTGCCGTGCGCGGGCAGGGTGCGCGGACCCCGGACCACCCGCCAGTACGGCTCCATGCCCTGGCCGGTGGTCAGCGTGAAGTGCGGGGTGAGGGCCGTGTCGCCGGTGTTGGCGACCTGGAGGGTGAGGCGGGAGACGGTCGCCGCGGAGGGGTGCCGGACCGCCGTGACCCGCATGCGCAGAGGTGGTGTGCCCGTCGCCGCCACGGCCGCGCCGCCCAGCGCCGGTGCGAGCAGCAGGGCCGCCGCGGCGAAACGCGCCGGGCGGCGGTGCGGCCCGGACAGCAGCCGCGGGCGAGGCTGCCACGCCGCGGCGAACGCCGACGCCGGAGTGGTCACCGCCGCCGCCAGCCACAGCGGTGTCATCAGCAGGTAGTAGCCGTCCTGGGAACGGGTCGCCAGGTAGAAGGCGCACCAGGGCAGCACGGTCGCGGCCGGTCCCAGCCGCCGCACGAACAGCACGAACAGTGCGAGCAACCCGGCGAGCAGCAGCAGGCTCGCGTGGGAGTACCAGTCGATCCGGTCGCTGCCGTCGGTCAGATACAGCGAGATGCCGACCACGCCCTGGCCGTGCAACACCGCCCCTTGAGTGAGGGGCAGGGCGATCCCGGTGAGCCAGCGCCCGGGCTCGCTCACCACGAAGTACGCGTTGACCAGCAGCCACCCGCCGGCCGCGGCCCCGGCGAACCTCGCCACCACCAGCGTCGCCGCCCGCCCGCCCAGCTCGCCGCGCCGCACCGCGTGGATCCCGGCCAGCAGGAACGGCGCCAGGAACCAGGGGAGTTGCTGCGCCGCACACGCCACCCCCAGACACGCCGCCCGAGCCAGACCCGCCGCCCCGAGCCGCCCGCCCGCCCCGGTCCGGGTCCAGCGCACCACCACCGGCACCAGCAGCGCCATCGCCACGATCGCCGGGTATCCGAGCCGCCCGTACGACGGCAGCATCCCGAAGCCCAGGCACACCAGGGTCGCCGCCGACCGCCACGGCGCCGGCAGCATCCGCCACAGCACGACCGTCCCGGCGATCAGCGCGCCGGTGCTCACCGCCGTCGCCGGAGTGCCGCCGTGGCCCAGCCACAGCAGCGGCGCCGTCAGCAGCGGGGCCAGCGGCGGATAGCCGTAGGTGTAGTCGTAGCCGCCGGTCACCGTCGGGGTGAGGGCCACGCCGTGGCCGAAGAGCCAGGGCCACGGCTGCCCGTACACCGGGTGTCCCGCGGCCAGTTCGCGCGCCGCCTGAGTGGTGAGGAGGGCCTCGTCGGAGCCGTTGTGGAGCATGATCCACGCGCACAGGGTGAGCGTCACGCCCGTCACCAGGACGCACAGATCGACCCGAGCCAGCGACCGGGCCCGGCGGACGACCAGGGCCAGCACCCCGCACCCCAGGATCGAGGCGTAGCACAGCGAGATCACCGCGGCCACGGCCGGACGGTGACTGGCCGCCGACGTCCACACCGCACGCGTTCCGATCAGCAGACCGATGTCGGCGAGCAGGGTCAGGACGCGGTGCCACTGGGCCGGGGGAGCGGGCGGCGCGGACACCGCCGACTGCATGCGCGGGCCGGGCACCACCAGCGTGGTTTCTGCCGAGTACACGCCGAAGGACGCTAACCGCCGCCGGTGAGCGGGACCCGGAGGGAGGTAAAGATTCCGGTGTGACCCGGGTAAGGGGCCCGTCCCTGCGGCCCCCCGGACGCCACGGCCTTCGGCCCGACGTCCCTGCCTCGGTGGCCCGGGCCAGATGGCCCTGCCTCGGCGACCCGGGTCCTGCGGTCCTGCTTCGGCGGTCCCCGGTTGTGCGGCCCCTGCCTCGGCGGTCCTCGGTTGTGCGGCCCCTGCTTCGGCGGTCCTCGGTTGTGCGGCCCCTGCTTCGGCGGCCCTCGGTTGTGCGGCCCCTGCCTCGGCGGTCCCCGGCCTTGTGTCCCCCCGGCCCTGCCTCGGTGGCCCCGGTCTTACGGACCCGCCCGCCCCGGCGCCCGGCCTCACGGTCCCGCTCCCGGCGCCCCGCCCCTCCAGCCCCGGGGGGCCTCAGTACACGTCCCGCACGTACCGCTTCTCCGCCGCGAGCTGCTTCACGTACGCCGCGGCCTCCGCCTCTCCCAGCCCGCCGTGCGTCATCGCGACGTCCCTCAGGGCCCGGTCCACGTCCTTCGCCATCCGGGACGCGTCGCCGCACACGTAGAAGCGGGCCCCGTCGCACAGCCAGTGCCACAGCTCCGGCCCGTGCTCGCGCATGCGGTCCTGCACGTACACCTTGTTGCGCTGGTCCCGGGAGAAGGCGGTGTCCAGCCGGGTGAGGGTGCCCTCGTCGAGCAGAGCCGTCAGCTCGTCCTCGTAGTAGAAGTCCGTCGCCCGGTGCTGCTCCCCGAAGAACAGCCAGTTGGGGGCGCGGTGGCCGAGCGCGCGCCGCTCCTCCAGGAAGCCGACGAAGGGCGCCACACCGGTGCCCGGGCCGACCATGACCATCGGCGTCGTCGCGTCGGCCGGGGGCCGGAAGTGCGGCGAGCGCTGCACGAACACCGGCACCTCCGTGTCCGGTCCGGCGTCCGCGAGGTACGGCGAGCAGACCCCGCCGCGCGCCCGGCCGTGCAGGTTCTCGTACCGCACCACGGACACCGTCAGCGCCACCCGACGGGGGTCGACCAGCGGACTGGACGATATGGAGTACAGCCGCGGCTGGAGCCTGCGCAGCACCCCGGCCCACTCCTCGGCACCCGCCCGCACCGCGTACTCGGCGAGCACGTCCACGGCCTGCCGCCCCCAGCTCCACTGCGCCAGCCCGTCCTTGTTGTCGGGCCGCATCAGCCTGCGCAACTCGTGCTTGTCCCGGGCGCGTTCGGCGACGAAGCGCAGCAGGTCGGGGGTGATCCGGGTGATGTCGAGATGCCGGTGCAGCGCGTCCCCGAACGGCACCTCACCGACACCCTCGACCGTCACGGCCGACCCGGCGTCCACCCCGGTCACCGCCAGCCACTCCGCCACGAGGGAGGGCGCGTTGACCGGCCGCACCCCGAGCGCGTCCCCGGCCTCGTACGCCAGGTCCGTGCCGCTGGTGTCGAAGGTGAACCGCCTGACCTCCTTGCCCGCACCGTCCCTGCTGAGCAGCCGGTTGCCGACCAGCCGGGCGGTGGCGACGGGCTTGGACCTCGTCCTGGGCTTCTCGGCCGGGGCGGCGGGCTTGTCGGCCGGGGCGGCGGGCTTGTCGGCCGGGGTGGCGGGCGTATCGACGGTGGCGGCGGACCTCTCGGCCGGGGCGGCGGGCCGCTCACCCAGAGCCGACAGCACCTGGTCGAGCCACTCCCCGGCGGACGGCTCGAAGTCCGGTTCGCAGTCCGTGCGCGGGGCCAGCCGTACCCCGCCCAGCTCGTCGAGTCGCGCGTCCAGCCGCCGTCCGTGCCCGCAGAAGTCGTCGTACGAGGAGTCGCCGAAGGCCAGCACGGCGTACCGCACCCCGTCCAGCCGAGGGGCCCGCTCGCCGGAGAGCGCGTCCCAGAAGCCGGAGCCGTTGTCGGGCGCGTCGCCGTCCCCGAAGGTGCTGGTGATGAACAGCAGGTCGGCCGTGCGGGCGAGCGTCCCGACGTCGGCGTCGTCCATGCCGAGGAGCGTCGTACGGTACCCGGTCGAGGTCAGCCGCTCGGCGGTGGCGGTGGCGAACTCCTGCGCGTTCCCGGTCTGCGAGGCCCACAGCACGACGATCTCCCGGCCCGCGGACCGGTCGTCCTGCGGCACGGCCGCCCCGGTCCGTGAGTACATGCCGGCCAGGACCCCGTTCACCCACAGCGCGTGCTCGGGCGAGAAGGGCGCGTCGGGCGGCAGCACCGGCACCCCGGGGGCGCCCGAGCCGAGCCCCGCGAGGAAGCCGGTGAGGTACCGGCGCTCCTGGGCGGAGAGCACCGGGGGAGGGGAGGGCACGATCCCGAAGGGGTTCGCGGCGCTCGGCGTCACGGTCGTGGGCGTCGGGGCCGGTACCTCGGGCTCCTGGGGCGCCACCTCCGGTGCGGGCGCCGGCGACGCCACCCTCGTCAGCGACACCGCGCACACCTTGAACTCCGGCTGGAACGACACTGGATCCACCGCGTCGCTCGTCACCGCGTTGATGCTCAGGTACTCGCCGAACAGGTCGTTCCAGTGGAACGGGGCGAAGCAGCCTCCCGGCCGCACCCGGTCGGTCACCACCGCCGGCAGCACCGCCCGCCCGCGCCGCGAGGCCACCTCCACCAGATCGCCGTCGGCGACCCCGAGCGCGGAGGCGTCCTGGGGGTGCATCTCCACGAACGGCCCCGGATTCAGCTTGGTGAGCTTGGCGACCTTCCCGGTCTTGGTGAGCGTGTGCCACTGGTGCTGCACCCGCCCGGTGTTGAGCACGAACGGATAGTCGTCGTCCGGCATCTCGGCGGCGGGCAGATGCGGCCGCGCGAAGAACACGGCCCGCCCGGAATCCGTCGGGAAGCGCAGCCCCTCGTCCCCCACGTACCGGACCGGATTGCGCTCCGGCCCGTCCTCCCGCGCCGCCGGCCACTGCACGGGAGTCTCCCGCAGCCGCTCGTACGTGACCCCACGCAGGTCCCACCCCGTCCTGGGGTTGTGGAACCGCCGGATCTCCTCGAAGACCTGCTCGGCGCTGTCGTAGGAGAACCCCCGCTCGTACCCCATCGCGCACGCCACCTCCGCGATGATCCGCCAGTCGGCCATCGCCTCCCCGGGCGGGTCCGCGGCGGCCCCGGTCAGGGTGAGGTTGCGCTCGCTGTTGACGAAGACGCCCTCCGCCTCGGTCCACATCGCCCCGGGCAGGACGACGTCGGCGTACGCGTTCGTCTCGGTGTCGGCGAACACGTCCTGCGTGACGACGAACTCGGCGGCCTCGAGCCCCTCGATGACCGTACGGCGATTGGCGACCGAGGCGACCGGGTTGGTGCAGATGATCCAGCAGGCCTTGATCTCCCGGTCCGCCATCCGCCGGAACATGTCGACGGTGCCCTGCCCGGACCCGTCGGCCCGCAGTGTCCCCGGCGGCAGCTCCCACACCTCCTCGGTGAACGCCCGCTCCTCCTCGACGAGCACCGACCGCTGCCCCGGCAGCCCCGGCCCCATGTAGCCCATCTCGCGCCCGCCCATGGCGTTGGGCTGCCCGGTCAGGGAGAACGGCCCGGCGCCCGGACGGCAGATCGCCCCCGTCGCCAGATGCAGGTTGACCAGGGCGTTGGTGTTCCAGGTGCCGTGCGTGGACTGGTTGAGGCCCATGGTCCAGCAGCTCATCCACCGCTGCCCGGCCGCGCCGATCAGCCGGGCGGCCTCCCGCAGATCGTCCTCCGCGACCCCGGTGACCTCCGCGACCGAGGCCGGGGCGTAGTCGGCGAGGAACCCGGGCAGCGCCTCCCAGCCCTCGGTGTGCGCGGCGACGAACTCCTCGTCCACGTGCCCGCCGTCGTGCAGCAGCCGCAGCAGGCCGTTCAGCAGCGCGAGGTCGGTCCCCGGCCTGACCTGGAGGAACAGATCGGCCTTCGCCGCGGTCGCGGTCCGCCGCGGATCGACGACGATCAGCTTGGCGCCCGCCTTGACCCGCTCCATCATCCGCAGGAAGAGGATCGGATGGCAGTCGGCCATGTTCGACCCGATGACGAGAAAGGCGTCCGCCCGGTCGAAGTCCTCGTACGACCCGGGCGGCCCGTCCGCCCCCAGGGACAGCTTGTAGCCGGTGCCCGCGCTCGCCATGCACAGCCGAGAGTTCGACTCGATCCGGTTCGTCCCCACGAACCCCTTGGCCAGCTTGTTCGCCAGATACTGCGCCTCCAGGCTCATCTGCCCGGAGACGTAGAAGGCCACCGCGTCCGGCCCGTGCTCGTCGACGATCGCCCGCAGCCGCGCCGCCGTCTCGGCGAGCGCATCGGCCACGGGCACCGGGACCGCCTCGTCGCCCCGGTCGTCCCGTACCAGCGCGGTGGCCAGCCGCCCGGGCGCGGCCAGCATGTCGGCCGTGGTCGCGCCCTTGGTGCACAGCCGTCCCGCGTTCGCCGGATGCGTCTTGTCGCCGGACGCCTTCAGTACCGTGCGCCGCCCGTCCGGACCCGCCCCCACGTCGAGCACGAGACCGCAGCCGACCCCGCAGTACGAGCAGACGGTGCGCACCTGCCGCGTGTCCGGCCGGCTTCCGGGGGTCGAGTTCATACCCCGACGGTACGAATCGCCCGTTACGCCTCTGTCACACGGCTTGATCATCGGGCGTTACGCCCGTCACACAACCGCCTTCCGGCCGTTGTGAGGTGCATTGAGGTCGCGGAGCGTGTCGCTGTTGGGCCGAACGGGTGACTCTGCGCAAGAATTGCCCGATGCAGACAGCACGTACGATCCAGGACGGAGCATGCCGGTGAACAGCCACGATGTCACCGACGAACAGTGGGAGGGGCTCGCCCAGGTCGTACCGCTGCGGGGCCGGGACGCCTGGCCGTCCGCCGTCGGCCACCGGTCCATACCCGAGGCCGAGACGGAGACCCGCCGCCGTTTCGTCGTCCTGCGCGTGAACGTCTTCGCCGACGCCCGCGACGTCGCCGAGCGGCTGATGGCGGGCGTCCCCGTCCTCCTCGACCTCACCGGCGCGGAGACGGAGGTCGCCAAGCGCGTCCTCGACTTCAGCACGGGTGTCGTCTTCGGCCTGGCGAGCGGGATGCACCGGGTGGACCGCAACGTGTTCCTGCTGACGCCGGCGGGAACCGAGGTGACGGGGCTGATGGAGGGAGCGGGCCTCCCCGTAGTGTGACCGCAGACGTGCCCGTGGGTGTGACCGCAGGCGTAGCCGCAGACGTGCCCGTGGGTGTGACCGCAGGCGTAGCCGCAGACGTGCCCGTGGGTGTGACCGCAGGCGTAGCCGCAGGCGTGCCCGTGGGTGTGGTCGCAGGCGTGCCCGTAGCTCGATCGTAGGAAGCCTTCAGAGACGGAACGGTTCGTCCTGTCGGCGGAGCCCTACCGTCCGGACATGACCCAGCCCGCCCTCCCCGACCGTCCCCGCATCACCGAACTGCGCCTGTCCGCCTTCACCGCCCACCGCCGCGCCGCGTTCCCGCTCGGGCCCCTCACCCTCCTCGCCGGGCCCAGCGGCTGCGGCAAGACCAGCGCGCTGCTGGCGTACGAGGCCCTCGCCCGGCTCGGGGGCGGCGCGGAGCTCGGCGAGGCGTTCCCCGACCCCGTCGCCTGCGTACCGGAACGGGCCCGGCCCGACGCGCAGCGCCGCCGCGGCTTCCGCATCGGCTGCACGGCCGACGGTCCCGAGGGCCCGGTCCGGCTCGACATGGCCGTACAGGCCGAACCCGAACTGCGCGTCGTGGGCGAGCGGTTGTCGGCCGACGGACTGGTCCTCCTGGAGACCGCCCTGCGCGACCCGGGCAAGCGTGCCGTGCAGGCCGCCTGGCACACGGCCGGGCCGACACCGGTGACCCGCGGCCCGCTCCCGGACGACCGGCTCGGCACCGCCCTGCTGCCGCTGCGCGTGGCGGGCAAGACACCCGGGCAGCGCAGGGTGCTGGCGGCCGCCGAACAGATGGTCGTCGCCCTGCGCTCCGCCTTCGCCTGCGACCCCGAGCCCGCCCGCATGCGCGGCCCGGTGGCGGCCGGTTCCGGGCGCCTGCTCGGCGGCTGCGGCAATCTCGCCGACGTGCTGTGGCGCACCCGCGCCGAGTGCGGGCGGCGGCACGCGCAGTTCGTGGCGGCGGTGCGAGCCGGCTGTGCCGGACCCGTGGCGGATGTGCTCGCCCGGGCGGAGGAGACCACGGGGACGATCCGCGCCGCGCTCGACCGGGGGGACGGCGTCCGTACGGACCTGTGCCGGCTCGGCGACGGCGAACTGCGCTACGTGGCCCTCGCGCTGGTGCTGCTCACCGGGCCGGGCGTGCTGGAGGTCGACCCGGCGGGCGAGGTGCCCGCCGCGCTCCAGACGCTCACGGTCCTCGCCGACGGCTTCGACCGGGGCCTGGACGGGCGGCAGCGGCTGGAACTGCTGCGGCTGGCGGCCCGGATGTGCGAGCGGGGGCACATCCGGCTGGTCGGCGCGGTCAGCGACGGCTCCTGGGCCACCGGGACGCAGGGAGTCACGGTGGTACACCTGGACCGTGACTGATCCCCTGGACGTGGCCGGACTGCAACGGCGCCTGGCCGATTTCGCGGCCGCGCGGAACTGGCAGCAGTACCACACCCCCAAGAACCTGGTCGCCGCGCTCAGCGTGGAGGCCTCCGAACTGGTCGAGATCTTCCAGTGGTTGACGCCCGAGGAGTCGGCCGGGGTCATGGCCGACCCGGACACCGCGCACCGCGTCACCGACGAGGTGGCCGACGTGCTCGCGTATCTGCTCCAGCTGTGCGAGGTGCTCGGCATCGACCCGTTGGCCGCGCTGAACGCGAAGATCGACCGGAACGAACGGAGGTTCCCGATCTAGCGGCACGCCCCGGCCACTGTTTCCATCACCTGGAGCGAAAGAGTCCACTTGCACGCTGCGTAGCTGAATAGCGGCTCGAATCCGAATCGTTGTCCGCAATTTTCCGCCTTCCTCTGGCTTTTCGTCTCGCACTCCTTCACTCTGGGTAGTGAACAAGGGAGTGTGGGCAGACGGACGCGCGCAGCGCGTCGGACAAGACGGGGGCAGCGCATGGACGCGGTGCGGCTCATCGTGACGAGCAGGCGGTCCCTGGCGGCGGGCGGCGACGCGCGGGAGACCCTGGCCGAGGTGTGGCAGGCGCAGGCCCTCGCGCAAGCCATAGGCAGCCGCCTGGCGGTCGCCGGACCACCCGAACTGCGTGGCGAGGCACTGGGGTTGACGGAGCTTGCGGGCCGGGGCTGTGGCGTCCTCGACCCGCCCGAACTGGGCCCCGGTGAGCTGCGGGCGGGCCAGCTCACCGAGTTGGGCGACGCCCGCCACACCCTGATGTACCTCGGCGGTCTCCTCGGCGAGGTCGGCATCGCCCTCGTCGCCCTGGCCAGCGCCGCCGGCGACGAGGGCACGTACTGGCAGTGCATGGAGGCCATCGACGCGGCGGACGAGTCCCGTGACCGCGTCCTGGAGATGCTCCGCAGACTCGCGGACCGGGAACAGACGCTGCCGGAGAGGGAGGCGGGGTGAGGCGGGGCGGGGAGAGCCCCTGACCCGCCCGCCCCTGACCCGCCCTCTCCTATCCCGCCTGCTCCTCCTCGACGACCCCGCGTTCGGCATCCCCCGCCGACCGAAGATCCGCGTCCAACGCCGACAGGTCCGCGTTCAACGCCGCCATCAGCTCCTCCATCTGCTGCAACAGCCCTTTCGGCTGCCCGGTCCCGCCCTGCTGCGGCACGGTCTCTTCGGACATGACGGCCTCCTCGGCCCCCGGCCCCCGGGGAGGCCGACGCGGGTGACGCCCCGGCGGTCCACCCCCCGGCGCGGAAGCCGGGGGCTCCGGCTCCGCCCGAGCAAACGATCACCGTCGGGGCCGGTCACCGGCCGGGTCGGGCGGCGGCTGCGGTATTGACGTCATTTCACCCGACCGGGGACCGGTGTGGACGGGGGACCGGTCTCGTGATCGTCCGCCGGGGCGGTGCAGGATGGAGGACATGGATCTTCGCATCTTCACCGAGCCCCAGCAGGGGGCCACCTACGACACTCTGCTCGCCGTCGCCAAGGCCACCGAGGACCTCGGCTTCGACGCCTTCTTCCGTTCCGACCACTACCTCCGCATGGGCACCGTGGACGGCCTGCCCGGCCCCACCGACGCCTGGATCACCCTGGCCGGACTCGCCCGCGAGACCAAGCGCATCCGGCTCGGCACCCTGATGACCGCCGGCACCTTCCGGCTGCCCGGCGTGCTCGCCATCCAGGTCGCCCAGGTCGACCAGATGTCCGGCGGCCGGGTCGAACTCGGCCTCGGTGCAGGTTGGTTCGAGGAGGAGCACAAGGCCTACGGCATCCCCTTCCCCAAGGAGAAGTTCGCCCGCCTCGAGGAGCAGCTGGAGATCGTCACGGGTCTGTGGGCGACGGACCCCGGCAAGACCTTCGACTTCCACGGCACCTACTACGACCTCACGGACTCTCCCGCCCTGCCCAAGCCGGCGCAGCGGAAGATTCCCGTGCTCGTCGGCGGCCACGGCCCGTCCCGCACCCCGCGGCTGGCAGCCGAGTACGCCGACGAGTTCAACATGCCCTTCGGCTCCGTCGAGGACAGCGAGCGCCAGTTCGGCCGGGTCCGTGCCGCCGCGGTGGAAGCCGGCCGCGGCGACGAACTGACGTACTCCAACGCCCTCGTGGTCTGCGTGGGCCGGGACGACGCGGAGGTCGCCCGCCGGGCCGCCGCGATCGGCCGCGAGGTGGACGAGCTGAAGCTCAACGGCCTGGCCGGCTCCCCGTCCGAGGTCGTCGACAGGATCGGCCGCTACGCCGAGGCCGGCTCGAGCCGCGTCTACCTCCAGATCCTCGACCTGGACGACCTCGACCACCTGGAGCTGATCTCCGCGCAGGTGCAGTCGCAGCTGTCGTAGGGGCCGCCGAGGCGCCCTCGATAAACGAAGGCGCTGGTGGGCACGGGTGTGCGAAGCTGAGGGCGTCGTCCTGCCGGGCCCCCAGGATCACCGTTCCTGGGGGCTCGCGCACGTACGGCACGGAAAACGTCCACCCAGCCGGAGAGGCCCTCCGCATGTTCCTGACGATCACCACCACCGGCACTCCCGAACGCCCCGCCACGGACCTCGGCTACCTGCTGCACAAGCATCCCGACAAGGCGCAGGCGTTCTCCACCTCCTACGGCACGGCTCACGTCCTCTACCCCGAGGCCGAAGCCGGGCGCTGCACGGCGGCGCTGCTGCTGGAGGTCGACGCGGTGGCACTGGTCAGGCGCGGCAAGGGCAAGGGCCGCGGCGGCGCCCCGGACGCGGCACTCGCGCAGTACGTCAACGACCGCCCCTACGCGGCCTCCTCCCTGCTCGCCGTGGCGCTGAGCGGCGTCTTCTCCAGCGCGATGAAGGGCGTCTGCCATGCCAAGCCGGAGCTCCCCGGCCAGGTGAGGCCGCTGCGCGTCGAGGTGCCCGCGCTGCCCGCCCGCGGCGGCCCCGACCTCGTACAAAAGCTCTTCGATCCGCTCGGCTGGACGGTCACCGCCGAACCCGTGCCGCTGGACACCGAGTTCCCCGCGTGGGGCGATTCGCGGTACGTGCGCCTCGTCCTGGAATCGGACGCGCTCACCCTCGCCGAGGCCCTGCGCCACCTCTACGTCCTGCTCCCGGTCCTCGACGACGCCAAGCACTACTGGGTCGCCCCCGACGAGGTCGACAAGCTGCTGCGCGTCGGTGAGGGCTGGCTGCCCGGACACCCGGAGCAGCGGCTGATCACCAGCCGCTACCTCTCGCGCCGCTGGGCCCTGACCCGGCAGGCCACCGAGCGCCTGGAGCTGGTGCGGCTCGCCGAGACCGACGACAGCGAGGTCGAGGAGATCGACAACGCCGTCGAGGCGGAGACCGAGGCCGAGGAGAAGCCGACCCCGCTGGCCGTGCAGCGCCGCGAGGCGATCGTCACGGCGCTGAGGCAGTCCGGAGCCGCCCGGGTCCTCGATCTCGGCTGCGGGCAGGGCCAGTTGGTGCAGACGCTGCTCAAGGACCCGGCCTTCACCGAGATCGTCGGCGTGGACGTGTCCATGCGCGCGCTCACCATCGCCTCGCGGCGCCTGAAGCTGGACCGCATGGGCGAGCGGCAGGCCTCCCGCGTCCAGCTCTTCCAGGGCTCGCTCGCGTACACCGACGCCCGGCTCAAGGGCTACGACGCCGCCGTGCTCAGCGAGGTCGTCGAGCACCTAGACCTGCCCCGGCTGCCCGCCCTGGAGTACGCGGTGTTCGGCTCGGCGCGCCCGAGGACGGTCCTCGTGACCACCCCGAACGTCGAGTACAACGTGCGCTGGGAGTCCCTCCCGGCCGGCCACGTCCGGCACGGCGACCACCGCTTCGAGTGGACCCGCGCGGAATTCCGCGCCTGGGCCGAGGCGGTGGCCGAACGGCACGGCTACGGCGTCGCGTTCGAGCCCGTCGGCCCCGACGACCCCGAGGTGGGGCCGCCCACCCAGATGGCCGTATTCACCCTGACCACGCCGAAGGAGGCGAAGGCGGCATGACCGACACACAGCAGGGGCGCGTGCTGCCCGTCACCGACCTGTCCCTGGTGGTGCTGGTCGGGGCCACCGGCTCCGGCAAGTCCACCTTCGCCCGCAGGCACTTCAAGCCCACCGAGGTCATCTCGTCCGACTTCTGCCGCGGCCTCGTCTCGGACGACGAGAACGACCAGGGCGCCACCAAGGACGCCTTCGACGTCCTGCACTACATCGCGGGCAAGCGCCTGGCCGCCGGCCGCCGCACGGTCGTGGACGCGACCAGCGTGCAGTCCGACGCCCGCCGTCAGCTGATCGACCTGGCCAAGCGGTACGACGTGCTGCCGATCGCGATCGTGCTCGACGTGCCCGAGGAGGTGTGCGCCGAGCGCAACGCGGCCCGCACCGACCGCGCCGACATGCCCCGCCGGGTCATCCACCGCCACACCCGCGAACTGCGCCGCTCCCTCAGGCACCTGGAGCGCGAGGGCTTCCGCAAGGTGCACATCCTGCGCGGCGTCGACGAGGTCGAGCACGCCACGGTCGTCACCGAGAAGCGCTTCAACGACCTGACCCACCTCACCGGCCCGTTCGACATCATCGGCGACATCCACGGCTGCGCCGCCGAACTGGAGGCGCTGCTCGGCAAGCTGGGTTACGTCGACGGGGTCCACCCGGAGGGCCGCACGGCCGTCTTCGTCGGCGACCTGGTCGACCGCGGTCCGGACAGCCCCGGCGTGCTGCGCCGCGTCATGGCGATGGTGAAGTCCGGCAACGCCCTGTGCGTGCCCGGCAACCACGAGAACAAGTACGGCCGTTACCTGCGCGGCCGCAAGGTCCAGCAGACCCACGGCCTCGCCGAGACCATCGGGCAGATGGCGGGCGAGAGCGAGGAGTTCATCGCCGAGGTACGGGAGTTCCTCGACGGCCTCGTCAGCCACTACGTCCTCGACGGCGGCCGGCTGGTCGTCTGCCACGCCGGTCTGCCCGAGAAGTACCACGGCCGCACCTCCGGCCGGGTCCGCAGCCACGCCCTGTACGGCGACACCACCGGCGAGACCGACGAGTTCGGCCTGCCCGTGCGCTACCCGTGGGCGGAGGACTACCGGGGCCGGGCCGCGGTCGTCTACGGCCACACCCCGGTGCCGGAGGCGACCTGGCTCAACAACACCATCTGCCTGGACACCGGCGCGGTCTTCGGCGGCAGGCTCACCGCGCTGCGCTGGCCAGAGCGCGAACTGGCCGACGTCCCGGCGGAGCAGGTCTGGTACGAGCCGACGAAGCCGCTGCGCAGCGAGGCGCCGGGCGGGCAGGACGGCCGTCCGCTGGACCTGGCGGACGTGCGGGGCCGCAGGGTCGTCGAGACCCGGCACCAGGGCCGCGTCTCGATCCGCGAGGAGAACGCGGCGGCGGCCCTGGAGGTCATGAGCCGCTTCGCGGTGGACCCGCGGCTGCTGCCGTACCTCCCGCCGACCATGGCCCCGACGGCCACGAGTCACGTCGGGGGCTATCTGGAGCACCCCGCGGAGGCGTTCGCCCAGTACAAGGACGACGGTGTCGCGCGCGTCGTGTGCGAGGAGAAGCACATGGGCTCGCGGGCGGTGGCCCTGGTGTGCCGCGACGCGGAGGCGGCCCGCAAGCGCTTCGGCGTGGACGGCCCCACGGGGTCCCTCTACACCCGCACCGGACGCCCCTTCCTCGACGACGACGCGCTCACCGAGGAGATCCTCGGCCGGGTGCGCACGGCGGCCGGCGAGGCCGGCCTCTGGGACGAGCTGGAGACGGACTGGCTGCTGCTGGACGCCGAGCTGATGCCCTGGTCGTTGAAGGCGTCCGGGCTGCTGCGGTCGCAGTACGCGGCCGTGGGCGCCGCGTCCGGCGCGGTGCTCCCGGAGGCTCTGAGTGCCCTCCAGGGCGCGGCGGCGCGCGGCGTCGACGTGGCGGGCCTGCTGACCCGCACCGGTGAACGCGCCACCGACGCGGCCGCGTTCACCGAGGCGTACCGCCGCTACTGCTGGACCACGGACGGCCTGGAGGGCGTGCGCCTGGCACCGTTCCAGATGCTCGCGGTCCAGGGACGCAGCCTCGCCGGCCTGCCGCACGACGAGCAGCTCGCCCTGCTCGACCGGCTCGTCGAGCACGACGGCAGCGGCCTGCTCCAGACCACCCGGCGCCTCTACGTCGACACCGCCGACCCGGAGTCGGTGCGGGCCGGCGTCGACTGGTGGCTGGAGATGACCGGACGCGGCGGCGAGGGCATGGTCGTCAAGCCGGTCGGCGCGCTCGTCCGCGACGGCCAGGGACGCCTGACTCAGCCCGGCATCAAGTGCCGCGGACGCGAGTACCTCCGGATCATCTACGGCCCGGAATACACCCGCCCGGAGAACCTCGCCCGCCTGCGCTCGCGGTTCCTCAACCACAAGCGGTCCCTGGCGATCCGCGAGTACGCCCTGGGCCTGGAGGCCCTGGACCGCCTGGCCGAGGGCGAGCCGCTGTGGCGGGTGCACGAGGCGGTGTTCGGGGTGCTGGCGCTGGAGTCGGAGCCGGTGGACCCGCGGTTGTGAACCGGAGGGGCACACGATGCCGGCCGGGCTTGTCCCGCCTGGGACGCTCCTGGCCGGACGTCGCCCTTCCGGTCCCATTCGTCCCTGGTTGACCGCTGGTTGCCGCACCAACTTCGCTGGTCGGTCAGGCAGGTGTACCGGCTCAAGGGGGAAAGTCGGTGGAGACACACGCGGTGTTCGGCGAACCCGGGGGCGAGTCCGGGCGTGCGGACGGCTTTCGGCTGCTGCTCGGGCTGACCTACGCCCTGTGCGGCCTCGGCTGTATGGAGGACGCCCAGGAGCGGCTGCACTTCGGTGTCGTTCTCGGGGACCTGCTGGGACGTCAGATCGACCTGCACCCCCGACTGACTGCCCCTGCGCACGCTCACCCACCGCACCCCCGGCGGCCCGATCGCCATCCCGCTGGAAGACCTCGACCCGTACCGCGACCTGGACCATCCCCGCCCGCCCGCCCGCCCGGCTCGACCTCGACGAAGCCGAGGCCTGGCGGCGACCGTCAGACGAGGCCGCCGCGCTGCTCGCCGCGCCGGGCGGTGACGGGCCCGGCCGGTTCGACCCCGCGAGATCCGGGCAGTGGTGCCCTGGGGGCGTACCGGCACGCTGCCGCCCGCCCCGGCCGCCGACCCTTCCGATCTCCGCTTACGGCGCGACCGCACCGTCTGGCCGGACGGGCGCACCCACGCCTTCGCCACGCGGCCCGCCGTCCCGCGCACCGCCGACGAGCACCTCGGCGCCGGGGACGCGGCCGCCGCGCTCGTCCGGTACGCCGACGCCTTGGCCGACGCCCCGGCCGGGCAGCATGCCCTCGCTGGCTGGATCGTCGCCCGGAGGATCCTCGAGCCGGGCCGCGCCGCCCGCCGGATGCCGGCCCGGCCGGAGGAACTGCTGGAGCCGGCGCCCCGGGTATGAGGCCGGTCCCGCCGCTTGTCGTCGGAGCGACGAGAACTGGCGGTGACGGAAACGGTCGAGGAGCGCGTCAATCCGCCCTCCGATGGTGAGGATGGAGGCATGGCATACCACGTCCACTCCGAGGCCGGGCGGCTGCGCCGCGTCATCCTGCACCGGCCCGATCTCGAGCTCAAAAGGCTCACCCCCAGCAACAAGACCTCGCTGCTCTTCGACGACGTGCTGTGGGTGCGCAGGGCCCGCGCCGAGCACGACGGGTTCGCCGACGTGCTGCGCGACCGCGGCGTCGACGTCCACCTCTTCGGTGACCTGCTGGCCGAGACGCTCGAGGTCCCGGCGGCCAGATCCCTCGTCCTGGAGAGGGTCTTCGACGAGAAGGAGTACGGCCCGCTGGCCACCGACCCGCTCAGAGCCGCCTTCGAGAACATGCCCGCCCCGGAGCTGGCCGAGGTCCTGATCGGCGGCATGACGAAACGCGAGTTCCTCGACGTGCACCCGGAGCCGACCTCCGTGCGCTTCCACGTCATGGAACTGGACGACTTCCTGCTGGGCCCGCTGCCCAACCATCTCTTCACCCGCGACACCTCCGCCTGGATCTACGACGGCGTGTCCATCAACGCCATGCGCTGGCCCGCCCGGCAGCGCGAGACCGTGCACTTCGAGGCGATCTACCGGCACCACCCGCTGTTCCGCGACGAGACCTTCCACGAGTGGTCCGAGGGGCAGAGCGACTACCCGTCCACGATCGAGGGCGGGGACGTGCTGGTCATCGGAAACGGGGCGGTGCTCATCGGCATGAGCGAGCGCACCACCCCGCAGGCCGTGGAGATGCTCGCGCACAAGCTGTTCGCCGCCGGGTCCGCCGAGACGATCGTGGCCCTCGACATGCCCAAGCGGCGCGCCTTCATGCACCTCGACACCGTGATGACGATGGTCGACGGCGACACCTTCACCCAGTACGCGGGCCTCGGCATGCTCCGCTCGTACACCATCGAGCCGGGCGTCGGCGAGAAGGAGCTGAAGGTCACCGATCATCCGCCGGAGCACATGCACCGCGCGATCGCCGCCGCCCTCGGCCTGAATCAGATCCGTGTGCTGACCGCCACCCAGGACGTGCACGCGGCCGAGCGCGAGCAGTGGGACGACGGCTGTAACGTCCTCGCCGTCGAACCCGGGGTCGTGGTCGCCTACGAACGGAACTCCACCACCAACACCCACCTGCGCAAACAGGGCATCGAGGTGATAGAGATCCCGGGCAGCGAACTGGGCCGGGGCAGGGGCGGTCCACGGTGCATGAGCTGCCCGGTCGAACGCGATCCCGTATAGGCATGCTGGAGCTCGTATAGTATTCCAGCGTCCCGTCCTCGTATCCCTGGAGTGCCCTCATGGCGACTGTCCCGACCGCCCTCGCCGGCCGCCATCTCCTCAAGGAGCTGGACTTCACCGCGGAGGAGTTCCGCGGTCTGGTCGAGCTGGCCGCCGACCTGAAGGCCGCCAAGAGGGGCGGGATCGAGCCCCGGTACCTCCAGGGCCGGAACATCGCGCTGATCTTCGAGAAGACCTCCACCCGCACCCGCTGCGCGTTCGAGGTCGCGGCCGTCAACCAGGGCGCCTCGACCACGTACCTCGACCCCTCCGGCTCCCAGATAGGGCACAAGGAGTCGGTCAAGGACACCGCGCGGGTGCTGGGCCGGATGTACGACGCGATCGAGTACCGGGGCGACAGCCAGCAGAAGGTGGAGGAGCTGGCGGCGTACGCCGGGGTGCCCGTCTACAACGGGCTCACCGACGAGTGGCACCCCACCCAGATGCTCGCCGATGTGCTGACCATGACCGAGCACTGCGCCAAGCCGCTGACCGAGGTCGCCTTCGCCTACCTGGGGGACGCCCGCTTCAACATGGGCAACTCCTACCTGGTCACCGGCGCCCTGCTCGGCATGGACGTACGGATCGTCGCGCCGAAGGCGTACTGGCCCGCCGAGGAGATCGTCGACCGGGCCCGCGCGCTCGCCGCGACCAGCGGCGCCCGCATCACGCTCACCGAGACCGTGGACGAGGGCGTCCGCGGCGCCGACTTCGTCGCCACGGACGTCTGGGTCTCGATGGGCGAGCCGAAAGAGGTCTGGGCCGAGCGCATCACGGCCCTGGCCCCCTACGCGGTGACCATGGACGTCCTGCGCGCCACGGGCAACCCGGACGTGAAGTTCCTGCACTGCCTGCCCGCCTTCCACGACCTCGGCACCAGGGTCGGCCAGGAGATCCACGCGGCCTACGGCCTGGACTACCTGGAGGTCTCCGACGAGGTCTTCGAGTCGGCCCACTCGGTGGTCTTCGACGAGGCGGAGAACCGGATGCACACCATCAAGGCGGTCATGGTGGCAACCCTCGCCTGAACAGGCCTTATGCTGACCGGCGGCCCGGAACCACCCCTCCTTCGCGGCCGCCGCGCGACGAACCCGTCGCACTCCCGCACCACCAGAAACGAGCACCACCCGCATGCCCGCTCCCCGTATCAAGCCCCCCGCCCTTCTCGTGGCGGAGTCGGGCGCCGACCGTGAGGGTCACGGTCTGAAGCGCACGATGGGTCTCTTCCAGTTGGTCTGCTTCAGCGTCGGCGTACGAGACGGGCGCGACGACCTCGATCCAGTTCGCGGGATTCCTGCTGGTCGGGATCGCCCTGTACCTGCTCTACGGGCGCCGGAACTCCCGGCTCGCCGCGGTCACGCCGGCGAACGCCGCTGAGCGGGAACCACAGGCAGTCTGAACCAGACCGCCTTGCCGGACTCGGTCGGGCGGTGCCCGCAGGAGGAGCTCAGGGCGCGGATCAGCAGCAGCCCGCGTCCGTGCTCCTGCCAAGGGTCGGGCGGCCCGCCGGCCGGACGGGTGAGGTCGCCGGGCGGGGCCGGGTCGGTGTCGTGCACCTCGACCTGACATCCCGACGGCATCAGCTCCACGACCAGCTCTATCGGCGTCCCGCCCGTGGTGTGCTCCACGGCGTTCGCCACCAGCTCCGCCGTCAGCAGCTCCGCGGTGTCGCAGTCCGCCCCGTGCTCCAGCTCGGCCAGCGCCGTACGGACCAGGGCACGGGCCACGGGCACCGCCGCTGCGGTGTGCGGCAGCGCGATGCGCCAGGAGGCGGGGGCTGAGGAGAGTTCGTACACGGCGGGTCCGTTCATGGAGCAGGACATCCTGCTTTCAACCTTATGAATGGTACGGCGCCGCTCTTCCGAGGCGTCGGAGGGGCACCGTCGGAGGCGCCCTCGCCTCCTTGTCGGACGGCTTACCCAGGTGAACGCGCCGCCGCGCACAGCTGCTCCCGCCGTTACGCCGGTGTGGACGATCTGTGACGGATGTAACCGGCCCAGGTCACGCCGGGCCCACATGCGAGTCCTACCCGGACGGCCTATCGCGCACTCCTGACGACAGTCACGGATGAGTGATAGCTTCGGGGGGTAGAGCTCTGTGAGGCAGTGCCCGCCCGAGGAGGCCGCACGTCATGAGTCCCTTCACCGGCTCCGCCGCCCGCACCCCAGGCTGGGAGCATCTGCGCGTCGGCCTCGCCGACGGCGTCGCCACCGTCACCCTGGCCCGCCCCGAGAAGCTCAACGCGCTCACCTTCGGCGCCTACGCCGACCTGCGCGACCTGCTCGCGGAGCTGTCCCGGGAACGGTCCGTACGGGCCATGGTGCTGGCCGGGGAAGGCCGCGGCTTCTGCTCCGGCGGCGACGTCGACGAGATCATCGGCGCCACCCTCGGCATGGACACCGCCCAGCTCCTGGACTTCAACCGGATGACCGGCCAGGTGGTCCGCGCGATCCGCGAGTGCCCGTTCCCCGTGATCGCGGCGCTGCACGGCGTGGCCGCGGGAGCGGGAGCGGTCCTCGCTCTGGCCGCGGACTTCCGCGTCGCCGACCCCACCGCCCGCTTCGCCTTCCTCTTCACCCGCGTCGGCCTCTCCGGCGGCGACATGGGCGCGGCCTACCTGCTGCCCCGGGTCGTCGGCCTGGGCCACGCGACGCGCCTGCTGATGCTGGGCGACCCGGTCCGGGCCGTCGAGGCCGAGCGCATCGGCCTGATCAGCGAACTGACGGAGGAAGGCGCCGCCGACGAGGCCGCACAACAGCTGGCCCGCCGCCTGGCAGAGGGCCCGGCTCTGGCCCACGCCCAGACCAAGGCACTCCTGACATCCGAACTGGACATGCCCCTGGCAGCCTCGATCGAACTCGACGCCTCGACCCAGGCCCTCCTGATGACGGGAGAGGACTACGCCGAGTTCCACGCGGCGTTCACGGAGAAGCGCCCCCCGAAGTGGAGCGGACGATAGTGGATGCACCCGAAGGGGCGCGGCGAACTGCGCGACAGGCCACCGAGGACCCGCACCCGCACACGGGTGAGGACCACCCCCTACGCGTGGCCGTCATCGGCGGCGGCCCCGGCGGCCTCTACGCCGCCGCCCTCCTCAAACGCCTCGACCCGGCACGGGAGATCACCGTCTGGGAACGCAACGCCCCCGACGACACCTTCGGCTTCGGCGTGGTCCTCTCCGACGAAACCCTCGGCGGCATCGAACACGCCGACCCCAAGGTCTACGAGGCCCTCCAGCGGCACTTCACCCGCTGGGACGACATAGACATCGTCCACCGCACCCACCGCCACATCTCCGGCGGACACGGATTCGCGGCCCTGGGCCGCAAGCGGCTGCTCGAGATCCTCCACACCCGCTGCCGCGAACTCGGCGTCGACCTCCGCTTCCGCACCGGGGCCCCGCACGACCTCCCGCACACCCATGACCTGGTCATCGCCGCGGACGGCATCCACAGCGCCACCCGCGAGACCCACGCGGACGTCTTCCGCCCCCGCGTGACCACCCACCGCTGCCGTTACATCTGGCTCGCCGCCGACTTCCCCTTCGACTCCTTCCGCTTCGAGATCGCCGAGACCGAACACGGCGTGATGCAGCTCCACGGCTACCCCTACGCCCCCGACGCCTCGACCGTGATCATCGAGATGCGCGAAGAGGTCTGGCACGCGGCCGGCTTCGACGAGCTCGGTGAAGCGGAGTCGATCGAGCGCTGCGGCAAGATCTTCGCGGAGGCGCTCCGCGGCCGCCCTCTGAAGTCGAACAACTCCACCTGGACGACGTTCCGCACGGTCGTCAACGACCGCTGGTCGCACGGCAACATCGTGCTCCTCGGGGACGCCGCCCACACCGCCCACTTCTCCATCGGCTCCGGCACCAAACTCGCCGTCGAGGACGCGCTGGCCCTGGCCGCCTGTCTGGAGGAGCGGGATTCGCTGCCCGAGGCCCTGACCGCCTACGAGGAGGAGCGGCGCCCCGTCGTCGCCTCCACGCAGCGCGCGGCCCGGGCCAGCCTGGAGTGGTTCGAGAACATCGCCCTCTACCTGGACCAGCCGCCCCGCCAGTTCGCCTTCAACCTGCTCACCCGCAGCCGCCGCGTCACGCACGACAACCTGCGGCTGCGCGACGCCCGCTTCACGGAGACGGTGGAGCGCGAGTTCGGCTGCCCGCCCGGCACGCCCCCGATGTTCATGCCGTTCCGGCTGCGCGGCTTGACTCTGCGCAACCGGGTCGTCGTCTCGCCCATGGACATGTACTCGGCCGTCGACGGCGTCCCCGGCGACTTCCACCTCGTCCACCTGGGCGCGCGGGCGCTGGGCGGGGCCGGGCTGGTGATGACGGAGATGGTGTGCGTCAGCGAGGAGGGCCGGATCACGCCCGGCTGCGCCGGCCTCTACACCGGCCGGCAGGCCGAGGCGTGGAAGCGGATCACCAACTTCGTGCACGACCGGGCCCCCGGCACCGCGATCGGCGTGCAGCTCGGCCACAGCGGCCGCAAGGGCTCCACGCGGCTGATGTGGGAGGGCATGGACGAGCCACTGGACGAGGGCAACTGGCCGCTCGTCGCCCCCTCGGCGCTGCCGTACAAGGAATTCAGCCAGACGCCGCGTGAGCTGTCCCGCGCTCAACTCACCGACATCCGTGAGCAGTTCACAGCGTCCGCGGTGCGCGCCGCCCGGGCCGGTTTCGACCTGCTCGAACTGCACTGCGCGCATGGCTACCTGCTGTCCGGGTTCCTCTCCCCGCTGACCAACCGGCGCACCGACACCTACGGCGGCTCTTTGGAGGAGCGGCTGCGCTTCCCGCTGGAGGTCTTCGACGCCGTACGGAACGTGTGGCCGGGGGAGCGGCCCATGACTGTCCGTGTCTCCGCCACCGACTGGGCCGAGGGCGGCACGACCGCCGAGGACGCCGTCGAGATCGCGCGGGCCTTCGCCGCGCACGGCGCCGACGCGATCGACGTGTCGACGGGCCAGGTCGTGGCCGACGAGCGGCCGGAGTTCGGACGGTCGTACCAGACGCCGTTCGCGGACCGGATCCGCCACAGCGCCGGCATCCCGGTGATCGCGGTCGGCGCGATCTCCTCCTGGGACGACGTCAACTCCCTGATCCTCGCGGGCCGAACCGACCTCTGCGCCCTGGCCCGCCCCCACCTCTACGACCCTCACTGGACCCTGCACGCGGCGGCCGAGCAGGGCTACACCGGCCCGGGCGCGCCCTGGCCGGCCCCGTACCGCGCGGGAAGCCGCCGCCCCCAGACGGGCCGAACCGACGCCCCGAAACCGCGACTGAGTCTGGGAGGCGGCGCCGCCGACGGCGGTTGAGATCCGTGGCATGGCCCTGACCATGGACGACGTGGACCGGTTCGAAGCCTTCAGGCCGCGCCTTGAGACGGTGGCCTATCGGTAGCTCGTGTCCCCCATCGGCGACGCGGCCCTGGTGATGGGCCCCGGGGACAAGCCGCTGCGGATGTCGTGCGCCTCGGGCGTCCCCACCGCCTGGCAGGCCGCCGACGCCATCGCGGCCCGGCTGACCGGCGGGAAGGTTCCCAGCGTGCCGGTGCGCTACCTCACCCAGTGCATCTCCCCGGGCCGCAGGGACGGACTGATCCAGTACGTCACCGCCGACGACCGCGCGGTGTCGGCGGCCCTGACCGGCCGGCTCGCCGCGCTCTGCAAGGAGATCATCTGCAAGGGCGCGGCCTGGGGCGTCGCCCACCCGACACTCCTGCCGGCCCGGCGCCGCCGCCTCGTGCGGGAGACAGCCGTCGTCCCGGAGGGCGCGCCGGCCGGGACGACGGCCTGACCCGTGGGGACGCCGACCGCCTCAGACCGGATAGGCGTGGGTCTGCGTCGCCTTCACGGTGGCCCAGACCTCCGCGCCCGGGTGGAGGCCGAGTTCGGCCGCGGCGAGTGTCGTGAGGTCGGCGGCGAGGGGGAGTTCACCGGTGAGGTCGGCGCGGATCTGGTCGCCGTGGGTCTCCAGGCCCGCCACCTCACAGCGCCACAGGTTGCGGGCGCTGGAGCCCGAGGGCCGCTCCCGGTGCAGGGTGACCGCGCTGGGCGGGAACGCCACGAAGACCGGGCCGGACAGGACCTCCGTGGTGGTCAGGCGCGGGCCGTCGGCGAGCCGCACGGTATGGCCGTCAGCCTCGCCCCGGTAGAGGTTCAGGCCGACCAGCTGCGCGATGTAGTCCGTACGGGGATGGCGGGCGATGTCGCCCGGGGTGCCCTCCTGGACCACCCGGCCGTGCTCCACGACCACCAGCCGGTCGGCCAGCACCATGGCGTCGAGCGGATCGTGGGTGACGAGCACGGCGACCGCCTCGAAGTCGGCCAGATGGCGCCGGAGCCGGGCACGGACCTCCAGCCGGGTACGGGCGTCCAGGGCCGCCAGCGGCTCGTCCAGGAGCAGCAGCCGGGGGCGGGTCGCCAGGGCGCGGGCGAGGGCGACGCGCTGGGCCTGGCCGCCGGAGAGCCTGCGCGGCTTGGCACCGGTGTGCGCGGCGAGGCCGAGGCGGTCGAGCCACTCGGCGGCCTGCGCACGGGCCTCGGCCTTGGTGGCGCCCTGGCAACGGGGGCCGAAGGCGACGTTGTCGAGGGCCGTGAGGTGCGGGAAGAGCAGGTAGTCCTGGAAGACGACGCCGACGGGACGGGCCTCCGGCGGCGTACGGTCCAGCTCGGCGCCGTCCAGCCGCAGATGGCCGCCGGAGAGCGGGGTCAGACCGGCGAGGGCGCGCAGCGCGGTGGTCTTGCCGGCGCCGTTCGGCCCGAGCAGGGCGACGACCTCGCCGGGCGAGACGGTCAGTTCCACGTCGAGACGGAAGCCGCCCCTGTCCACGACGAGACGGGCGTCGAGTCCGTCCATGGAGGGGCCGGTGGCGGCGTGGGTCTGGGTCATCCGGCGCTCATCCATCGGTCACGCAACCCGGCGAGCACCGCGATCGACACCGCCAGCAGCACCAGGCTGAGGGCGATCGCGGCCTCCGGGTCGCTCTGCAGGGCCAGGTAGACGGCCAGGGGCATGGTCTGGGTGCGGCCGGGGAAGTTGCCGGCGAAGGTGATCGTCGCGCCGAACTCGCCGAGCGCCCGCGCCCAGGCGAGGACCGCGCCCGCCGCGATGCCCGGCGCGATCAGCGGCAGCGTCACCCGGCGGAACGCGGTGAAGCGGGACGCGCCCAGGGTGGCGGCGGCCTCCTCGTAGCGCGGATCGGCGGCCCGCAGGGTGCCCTCGACGCTGATCACGAGGAAGGGCATCGCCACGAACGCCTCCGCGATCACGACCCCGGCGGTGGTGAAGGGCAGCGTGATGCCGAACCACGCGTCGAGCCACTGCCCGACGATGCCGTTGCGGCCGAGCGCCGTCAGCAGCGCCACACCGCCCACGACCGGAGGCAGGACGAGGGGCAGGGTGACGAGGGCGCGTACGAGGCCGCGGCCGGGGAAGTCGACGCGGGCCAGCAGCCAGGCCAGCGGCACGCCGATGACCAGGCTCACGCCGGTGGCGAGGGTCGCGCAGATCAGGGAGAGCTGGAGAGCCTGCCATACGTCCGGGCTGGTCAGCTGCGTGGGCAGGCTGTGCCACGGGGTCCGCACGAGCAGGGCGATCAGCGGCACCGTCAGGAAGGCCACGCCGATCAGCGCGGGGATCAGCAGGGGCAGCGGGACGCCCGTCCGGACGCGCCGGAGCCGCGGACCGCCCCGGAGGGTGTCGGCCGCGGCGCGAGGCTTGCCGGTCGGGAGCGTCACGGCTTGAGGAACCCGGCCCCGCTCAGGACCTTCTGGCCCTCGGCGGACCGCACCAGCGCGATGAACGCCTTGGCGGTCTCGGTGTTCCGCGCGTCCCTGAGCAGGGCGATCGGGTAGTCGTTGACGGCGTCGGCGGACTCGGGGAACTCCACGCCCTCCACCTTGTCACCCGCCGCGCGCACGTCCGTCCTGTAGACGACGGCGGCGTCGGCCTCCTTCAGCTCGACCTTGGTGAGCGCGGCCTTCACGTCCTGCTCGTAGGAGACGGGCGTGAGCTTCAGCCTGCTCGCGTCCAGGGCCTTCTGCGCGGCGGCGCCGCACGGCACCTCCTTGTCGCAGAGCACGACCTTCCGGCCCGCCTCGGTGAGGTCCTCGAGCGAGGCGATCTTCCCGGGGTTGCCGGGCAGGGTGGCGATCTCCAGCTCGTTGCGGACGAAGGTCGCGGGGGTGCCCGAGGCGTCCCCGGCGTCCGTGACGATCTTCATCGTCTTGGGGCTGGCCGAGGCGAAGACGTCCGCCGGGGCGCCGCCGGTGATGCTCGCGGCCAGCGAGTCGCTGCCGCCGAAGCTGAAGGTGACCTTCGTGCCGGGGTGTTCCTTCTCGAACTGCTCGCCCAGCGTCGTGAAGCTCTCCTTCAGCGAGGCCGCTGCGAACACGGTCACCTCGCCGGAGAGCGTGCCCGACCCGGAGGAGTCCGGCTTCGCCGAGGAAGCCGAGCCGGACGTGCAGGCACTCAGGGCCAGCAGGGCTGCGGCTCCTCCCGCGGCCACCTGGAGCGGGCGGCGGGTCCGGCGCGCGGTACGGGTCATCACGGAGCTACTCCCTCGGTTCGGTCTGCGCCGATGATAATGCCGCAGATGCGAGGGGGAAGGCCCCTGTGGATTCGCATGAGCGTGGACAGGGATCCTAGGGGGTGGCATGTGCGTTCGTACGGCAGCGCCGGCGGGGGCCGGATCTACTCGGTGTGGTCCCGGGGTCCGTGATGCTCCAGCACCCAGCGGCCGACGAGCGCGCCGCCGTAGACGACGTAGCCCACGCCGATGAGCCAGGACTCCACTACGAGGACGACGCCCATCGCTCCGTAGCTGATGGCGTTGGTGACGATGAGCGGGGTGAAGACGAAGTAGGAGAACGTGCGCAGGCCGACCAGGCCGGCCATGGTGGCCAGTGCCCCGGGGAGCAGAACGCTCCAGCGGACCTGTCCGCCCAGCAGGAAGCGCTGCCCCCACCAGAAGAACAGCACACCGGACGCCGAGCTCAGCGCGATCCGCTGCGGCCCCGAGACGATGCTGTGCGTCTGCACCTCCTGGTACAGGTACGCGGTCATCGCGATCATCCACACCGCCTGCCGCCAGACGCGGTGCCACGGACCCGAGGGCAGGCCCCAGATCCGCTCGTAGCCGTTCTGCACGCTCCCGCCGAACGCGACACCGAAGACCGCGAGGGCGACCCCGCCGAGCACGCTCGTGGTGCCGATGACCTTGCGCGGCGGGCTGATGGTGTCCGTGAGCAAGTGCGCGGACCGCCCGGACAGCCCCATGCCGTCCGCGAGCCACAGGGCGAATCCGCCCCGTTCCAGGGGGTCGGCGGCGGCGACCACGATGAGCAGCGGCGCCAGGGTGACCAGGGCGAGCGTGGCGAACCCCGTGGCCCGGTGCAGCAACTCCACCTCGCGGCCCTGCCGGACGAGAGTGGGCGCACCGGCCCGGTGCCACCCGCCGAGCACCGAGCGCCCCCACCGCCTCACGGGAGCCGGTCCGCGCGGGCGCCTGTCGTCCTCGCTGGTGTGGTGACGGTCATCCCTCGGTCCGCCTCCCGGTGCGCGCTCCGTCCAGTCGCGGACATCGTTGACCGTTCCATGGCAGAGCAAACGCCGCAAACCGTGCGGCGTCCGGGTGGGTCAGAGACCCACGAACGCCGCCCCCGCGTCCCGCAGCCGCTCGTGCAGCCCGCGGAACACCGCGGAGGAGCGGACCCCCGGCCAGTCCGCGGGAAGCAGCTCGGACGGCAGGCCCGGGTCGGTGTAGGGCAGGTGGCGCCAGGAATCCAGGGCGAGGAGGTAGTCCCGGTAGGCCTCCTCCGGCGGGGTGTCCTCGCGCTTGTCCCAGTCGCGCAGCACGCGCGCGTGGCGGTCGAGGAACTCCTCGTGCTCCTTGGCGATGGCCGCCAGATCCCACCACCGGGCGACGGCCTCCGCGGTCGGGGCGAAGCCGAGGTGGTCACCGCGGAAGAAGTCGACGTACGCGTCGAGCCGCAGCCGCTGGAGCGTGTGCCGGGTCTCCTCGTACAGCCGCGCGGGCGCGATCCACACGCCTGGAGCGGCCGTGCCGAAGCCGAGCCCGGCCAGCCGGGAGCGCAGCACGTGCCGCTTCTGCCGCTCCGACTCCGGCACGGAGAACACCGCGAGCACCCAGCCCTCGTCCTCGGGCGGAGCGGAGGCGTAGATGCGGCGGTCGCCGTCGTCGAGCAACTGACGGGCGTCCGGAGACAGTTCGTAACCGGCCGCGCCCTGTGCGGTGCGGGCCGGCACGAGCAGGCCGCGTCTCTTGAGCCGTGACACCGAGGAGCGTACGGACGGGGCGTCCACGCCGGCCGCGGCCAGCAGCCGGATCAGTTCGGCTACCGGCACGGGGCCCGGCACGAAGCGGCCGTACGCGCCGTAGAGCGTGACGATGAGAGACCGTGGTGCATGGTGGTCGGACACGTTGATCATCTTAGGTCGTACGGATCATTCCCGGTCGCCTTCCGGTACCCCCGGGGCGCGCAGTCTGAACCGCTGGAGCTTGCCGGTGGCCGTGCGGGGCAGCGCGTCCAGGAAGACGATCTCGCGCGGGCACTTGTACGGCGCCAGCTCGCTCTTCACGAAGGCGCGCAGCGACTCGGCGTCCCGCGGCGCGCCCTCCTTGAGGACGGCGAAGGCCAGCACGACCTGCCCGCGGGACTCGTCGGGCCGCCCCACGACCGCCGCCTCCACCACGTCCGGGTGCCGCAGCAGCGCGTCCTCCACCTCGGGTCCGGCGATGTTGTACCCGGCCGAGATGATCATGTCGTCGGCGCGGGCGACGTAGCGGAAGTAGCCGTCGGGGTCGCGGACGTAGGTGTCGCCGGTCACGTTCCAGCCGCCGCGCACGTAGTCCCGCTGCCGCGGGTCGGCCAGGTACCGGCAGCCGACCGGCCCCCGCACGGCGAGCAGGCCCGGCTGCCCGTCGGGCACGGGCTCGCCGTCCGCGTCCTGCACGCGCGCCTGCCAGCCCGGCACCGGAACGCCCGTGGTCCCGGGCCGGATCCGGTCGTCCGCCGCGGAGATGAAGATGTGCAGCAGCTCGGTGGCGCCGATGCCGTTGATGACGCGCAGGCCCGTCCGCTCGTGCCAGGCATGCCAGGTCGCCGCCGGCAGGTTCTCGCCGGCCGAGACGCAGCGGCGCAGGGAGGAGACGTCGTGCCCGTCGAGCTCGTCGAGCATCGCGCGGTACGCCGTCGGCGCGGTGAACAGCACGGAGACCCGGTGCCGGGCGATGGCGGGCAGCAGCTGCCGGGGCCCGGCCTGTTCGAGCAGCAGCGCACTCGCGCCCGCCCGCAGCGGGAAGACCACCAGCCCGCCGAGACCGAAGGTGAAGCCCAGCGGGGGACTGCCGGTGAACACGTCGTCCGGGCCCGGCTTCAGGACGTGCCGGGAGAACGTGTCGGCGATCGCCAGCACGTCCCGGTGCAGGTGCATGCAGCCCTTCGGGCGGCCGGTGGTGCCGGAGGTGAAGGCGATCAGTGCCACGTCGTCGGCCGCCGTCGCGACCGCCTCGTACGGGGTCGCGGGCGCCGGGCGGTTGAGCAGGTCGTCCGGGGCGTCACCGCCGTAGGCCGTGATCCGCAGGCCCGGGATCTCGGCCTTGACCAGGTCGTCGACGGCCCTGATGTCGCACAGGGCGTGCTTCACCCGCGCGATCTCGCACATCGTGCTCAGCTCGTGCGGGCGCTGCTGGGCGAGCACCGTGACCGCCACCGCCCCGGCCTTCAGCACCGCCAGCCAGCACGCCGCGAGCCAGGGGGTGGTGGGGCCGCGCAGCAGCACCCGGTTGCCCGGGACGACACCGAGCTCGCCGGTCAGCACATGGGCGACGCGGTCCACACGGGCGCGCAGATCGCCGTACGTCCACGGCTCGTCGGTGGCGGTGAGGAAGGCCGGGCGGTCGTCGGGCGGGCCGGTCAGCAGTTCGGCGGCGCAGTTGAGCCGTTCGGGGTAGTGCAGCTCCGGCAGATCGAAGCGGAGCTCGGGCCATTGGTCCGGGGGTGGCAGATGGTCCCGGGCGAAGGTGTCGACGTGGGCCGTGCGCCGTGCGGTCATACGGTTCGCCCCCTTGGCGTGGTGGGCTCGCACCTGGAGCGTATCGTGTTGGTGACGACAGTCAACGGTCCGCGATAGCCTCGGAGTGGCCCGGCCGGAACGCAGGGTGGCGGAGAAGGGACCGGCGATGACCGCATTCTCACTCGAACCCGCACAACTCGCCTGGTGCGCGGAGCTGCGCACCCTGGCGGCGGAACGCCTCCACCCGCTGGCCGACAAGGGTGAACCGGGGCATGTGAACCGTGCCCTGGTCGCCGAGCTCGGCAGCCTCGGCCTGCTCGGCCGCCTGTTCACCTCGGGCGCGCTCGACCTGTGCCTGATGCGCGAGTCCCTGGCCTACGCCTGCACGGAAGCGGAGACGGCCCTGGCCCTCCAGGGCCTCGGCGCCCATCCGGTGCACGCGTACGGAACCGAGGCGCAGCGCGCCCGTTGGCTTCCCCGGGTCACCGCCGGCACGGCGATCGCGGCCTTCGCACTGAGCGAGCCCGGGGCGGGATCGGACGCGGCGGCGCTGCAGCTCCGGGCGGAGGCGGACGCGTCGCGGACCGGCCGGTCATCGGACGCCGGGCGGGCGGGCCGGTCGTCGGACGCCGGGCGGGCGGGCCGGTCGTCGGACGCCGGGCGGGCGGGCCGGTCGTCGGACGCCGCGCGGGTAGGCCGGTCGTCGGGCGCCGCGCGGGCGGGCCGGTCGTCGGGCGCCCCGGTGCTCGCCGCCGCCTCCGACGGGCCCGCCCGCTGGCGGCTCACCGGAGAGAAGTGCTGGATCTCCAACGCCCCCGAGGCCGACTTCTACACCGTCTTCGCCCGCACCACCCCGGGTGCCGGGGCGCGGGGCGTCACCGCCTTCCTCGTGCCCGCCGACCGGCCTGGACTGACCGGCCGCGGACTCGACATGCTCTCGCCGCACCCCATCGGCGCCCTCGACTTCGATGCCGTGCCGGTGACGGCCGACGACGTGCTCGGCGAAACAGACCGCGGCTTCCGGGTCGCCATGGGGACGCTCAACCTGTTCCGGCCCAGCGTCGGCGCGTTCGCGGTCGGCATGGCGCAGGCGGCCCTCGACGCCACTCTCGCCCACACCGCCGGGCGTGACGCCTTCGGGGGCAAGCTGCGGGATCTGCAGGCCGTCTCGCACCAGGTCGCCGAGATGGCCCTGCGCACCGAGGCGGCCCGGCTGATGGTGCACGCGGCGGCGTCGGCGTACGACGCGGACGATCCGGACGTGCCCCGGCGCTCCGCCATGGCGAAACTGCTCGCCACCGAGACCGCGCAGTACGTCGTCGACACGGCCGTCCAGTTGCACGGCGCCCGGGCGCTGCAACGCGGCCACCTTCTCGAACACCTCTACCGCGAGGTGCGCGCCCCGCGCATCTACGAGGGGGCCAGTGAGGTGCAGCGCGGCATCATCGCCAAGGAGTTGTACGCCCGTCAGGAGGCCCGGTGAGCACCGAGCGCGTCAACCCGTCCGAGCTGTCCCCGCCGACCGGCTTCTCCCACGCCGTCGTGGCGTCCGGGTCGCGGGTGGTGTTCCTCGCGGGGCAGACCGCCCTGGACGCCGACGGCAAGGTGGTCGGCCGAACCCTGCCCGAGCAGTTCGAGCGGGCCCTCACCAATCTGCTGGCCGCCCTCGCGGCGGCCGGTGGCACGCCCTCCGACCTGGCCCGCGTCACCGTCTACGCCACGGATGTCGAGGCGTACCGTACGCACGCATCCGAACTGGGCCGGACCTGGCGCCAGTTGGCCGGTCGGGACTATCCCGCCATGGCGGTCGTCGAGGTCGTCCGGCTGTGGGACGCGGAGGCGATGGTGGAACTGGACGGCTTCGCGGTCCTGCCGTAGCGAGGCCGTCGTGCCGCCCGTGAAGCGGCCCTCGGGCCGCCGACGGCACCGTCACCCTGTCCGGCACCTACCGCTGCGCGAGTTCCAGCGGCCCGGTCTTCGTCAGTTCCTCCATCAGTCAGGGCGTCTCGACGGCCCGTCACGGCATCGGCGGCACCCGGGCCGTGTGCGACGGCGCGGAGCACCGCTGGGTGAACACCGGCCAGGTCACGCCCGGCGTGCTGGTGGCCGGGGCGGCCCACGTCGAGGCCACCCTGATGGAGCTGTGCACCTTCAGCGGTCTGCCGCTGCCCAGCTTCCACGCGGTCCAGGGACAGGACGTCACCCTGACCTGGGCCTGAGCGCCAGGCTGAAGGAAACGGCGGGCGACCCGGGTTCGGGCCGTCCGCCGATCCTGTTTAATTGCGATAGCTTTGCAACAACCTGACTAGAGCAACAAGGGTGTGAGGTCACATGTCGACCCGTCGGATACGAGGGGCCGCCGTCGCGGCGGCGCTGGCCGCGGCGGTCACCGCCTGCTCGGCCCCCAGCGGCGGCGGCTCGGGCGACGGCAAGTCCGGGGACTCCGTCGTACTCGGGGTGGCCTCCGAGCCGGACACCCTCAGCCCCCTGCTCGGCTACGGCAAGGACGGCAACTCCAAGATCTTCGACGGGCTCCTCGCCCGCGACGCCGACCTGAAGCTGAAGCCCGCGCTGGCGTCCGGACTGCCGAAGATCACCGACGGCGGCCGCACCTACACCTACACCCTGCGCGACGGGGTCGAGTTCAGCGACGGCGAACCGCTGACGGCCGCGGACGTCGTCTACACGTACCGGGCCGCCCTCGACCCGAAGACCAACAACACCTTCAAGAGCGAGCTGGACGCGGTGAAGGAGGTCAAGGCCAGCGGCGACGACAAGGTCGTCTTCACGCTGAAATACCCCTACTCACCCTTCGCGGCCCGCACGGTCCTGCCCATCGTTCCCGAGCACATCGCGGGGAAGCAGGACCCCAACACCGGCTCCTTCAACACCGAGCCGGTCGGCACCGGCCCGTACGTCCTCACCGGCTGGAGCAAGGGAGAGAAGCTCTCCTTCGAGGCCAACCCCCGCTACTGGGGCGGCAAGCCCGCGGTGAAGAGCTTCACCATGGCGGTCATCGCCGACGACGACGTACGCGCCACCCGCCTGCGCTCCGGCGACCTCGACGGCGCGGTCCTCCCGCCCAACCTCGCCGCCACGTTCAAGAGTGACGACGCCAAGCGCACCTACGAGGCACACTCCTACGACTTCCGGGCCGTCACGCTCCCCACCGCGAACAAGGTCACCGGCGACCGCGCGATCCGGCGGGCCCTCGACGCGGCTGTGGACCGCGAGGCCATGACCGCCAAGATCCTCGACGGCGCGGGCCGCCCCGCCTACGGGCCGCTGCCCGTCGACGACCCCGCCTTCAGCAAGGGCATCGAGCGCGCCCAGGACCTCGGCAAGGCCGGAAAGATCCTGGACGAGGCCGGCTGGAAGCCCGGCAAGGACGGCATCCGCAGCCGGGACGGACAGCGGGCGTCCTTCGGCCTGCTCTACCCCTCCGGCGACAAGGTCCGCCAGGACCACGCCCTCGCGTACGCCTCCGACGCCAAGAAGGCCGGCATCGACGTGAAGGTGGAGAGCGCCACCTGGGAGGTCATCGAGCCGCGCATGAAGGACACCGCCGTCCTCGCGGGCTTCGGCAGCACCGGCGACCCCGACTTCGGCCTCTACACCCTGCTGCACTCCTCCCTCGCCGGCGACGGCTTCAACAACATGGCCCGCTACGACAACCCGGCCGTGGACCGGGCCCTGGACAAGGGCCGCCGCAGCCAGGACCCGGCCGCGCGCACATCCGCCTACGACACACTGCAGCGCGCCCTGGTGCAGGACCCCGGCTACACCTTCCTCACCCACATCGACCACCTCTACGTGCTGGCCGACCGCTGGGACGGCCTGAACACCCAACTCGAGCCGCACGAACACGGCTTCGCCAGCGGCCCCTGGTGGAACATCGAGGACTGGCAGCCGAAGAAGTGACCCGACTCCCCTGGGGAGCGATGGCACGACTGGCGGGACGGCGGGCCCTGTTCGCCGTCCCCGTCCTGCTCGTCGTCACCTTCGGCGTCTTCGCCATCGCCGCCGCCTCCCCGTTCGACCCCGTCAAGGCCTATGCCGGCACCGCCGCGCTCGGCGCCGACCAGCAGACCCTGGACCGGCTGCGCGAGAACCTCGGCGTGGACCAGCCCGTCGCCGCCCGCTGGTGGCACTGGCTGACCTCCGCGCTCACCGGCGACCTCGGCCACTCCGGCGTCATGCGGCAGCCGGTCGCCCAGGTCATCGGCGAACGGCTCGTGTGGTCCGCGCTCCTGTGCGCCGTCGCCTTCGCCGCCGCCGTCCTGGCGGGCACCCTGCTCGGCGTGCTCGCCGCCCGCCGCCCCGGCTCGCTCGTCGACCGGACCGTCACCTCCCTCGCCTACACCCTGGAGGCGGCACCGGTCTTCTGGATCGCGCTGCTCGCCGTCTGGCTGTTCGCCCTCCAGTGGGACGTCCTGCCGGCGGGCGGGCTGACCGACACCGGAAGCGCACAGGTCACGCCCGGCCAGGTCACCAGCCATCTCGTCCTGCCCGCCGGTGTCCTCGCCGTGTCCCAACTGCCGTGGTTCACCCTGTACGTCCGCCAAGGCGTCGGCGACGCCCTCGCGGAGGACCCGGTGCGCGGCGCCCGGGCCCGGGGCCTGAGCGAACGCACCGTCCTGCTCGGCCACGCCCTGCGCTCCGGGCTGCTGCCGGTGCTCACGCTCATCGGTTCCCGAGTCCCCGAACTCATCACCGGCGCCCTGCTGGTGGAGAGCGTCTTCAGCTGGCCGGGCATCGCCGCCGCCACCGTCGAGGCGGCCACCGCCGTCGACTTCCCGTTGCTGGCCGCCCTGACCACGCTGGCCACCGCCGCGGTGCTCGCCGGGAACCTGCTCGCCGACCTGCTCTACGGACTGTTCGACCCGAGGGTGAAGCTCAGTGACATGTGACGCACCGGCGCCCGCCGGCGCCCCGGCCGAGCCCGAGTGGCGCGCGCACGGCCCGAAGCGCCGCTCCACCCGCGCCCTGCGCGTGCGCACCTCCGCCGCGCTCGTGGCCGCGACCGTCCTCGCCGTGCTGCTCGTGCCGCCGCTGGTCCAGCTCGACCAGCAGGCCGTCGACCTCGCCGCCGAGCTGCAACCACCCTCCTGGGCGCACCCGTTCGGCACCGACGACGTCGGCCGCGACCTGCTGCTGCGCTGCGTCTACGGCCTGCGCGTGTCGCTGCTCGTCGGAGTGGCGGCGGCGCTGACCGCGACCGTGGTCGGCACGGCCGTGGGCGCCGCGGCCGGGGCGCTGGGCGGCTGGGCCGACCGGGCCCTGATGCGGGTGGTCGACACGTTCTCGTCCGTGCCGCACCTGCTGCTCGGCATCTTCATCGTCGCCATGTTCCGCCCCGGGGTAGGGCCGGTGGTGGTCTCGGTCGCGCTGACCCACTGGCTGTCCACGGCCCGGATCGTGCGCGCCGAGGTGCTGTCGCTGCGGTCGCGGCCGTACATCGACGCGGCCGTCTCCGGCGGGGCGTCCCGGTGGCGAGTGGCCGTACGGCACCTGCTGCCCGCCGTCCTGCCCCAGGCCGCCCTCGCCGCCGTGCTGATGGTGCCGCACGCCATGTGGCACGAGTCGGCCCTGTCCTTCCTCGGCCTCGGGCTGCCCACCCACACGGCGAGCCTCGGCACCCTGATCCAGGGCGCCCGCGGCTCCCTCCTCGCCGGCCAGTGGTGGCCCACCCTCTTTCCCGGCCTCTTCCTCATCGTCCCCACCCTCGCCATCGCCGGACTCGCCGGGGCCTGGCGGGAGCGGATCAACCCACGTCACAGATCGGAGCTGATGCTGTGAGCGCCGGTACGCGGTCCACGCCCCCCCTGCTGTCCGTGCGCGGCCTGTCCGTGCGGTTCCTCCTGCCCGGCGGGCGCCGCGTCGCCGCCGTCACCGACGCACGATTCGACGTGGCGCCCGGCGAGTGCCTGACCCTGATCGGGGAGAGCGGCTGCGGCAAGTCCGTGCTGGCCTCCGCCCTGCTCGGACTGCTCCCCGGCAACGCCCGGACCGCCGGCTCGGCCCTGCTCGACGACCTGGACCTGCTCACGGCCGACGAGCGGACCCTCGCCCGCACCGTACGAGGACGGCTCATCGGTCTCGTACCGCAGAGCCCGGCCGCCCACCTCACCCCGGTCCGCACCGTCCGCTCCCAGCTGGAGGAGACGGTCGCCGCTTTGACCGCGACCCGGGGCCGCGCCGCCCTGCGTGCCGCCGCGGAGGCCGCCGCCGAACGGGCCGCGTTCCCCGCCGACCACCTCGACCGCCACCCCCACCAGCTGTCCGGCGGTCTCGCCCAGCGAGCCGCCACCGCCCTCGCCCTGGTCGGCGGCGCGCCCCTGCTGCTCGCCGACGAACCGACCACCGGACTCGACCGCGACCTCGTCGACCGCACGGTCGACGAACTGCGGCGGCACATCGACGACCCGGGCGACCACGGCGGCGGACGGGCCCTGCTGATGATCACCCACGACCTGGCGGCAGCCGAGCGCATCGCCGACCGGGTCGCCGTCATGTACGCGGGGCGGATCGTCGAACTCGCCGACGCCCAAGCCTTCTTCGGCGCGCCCGGCCCCCGCCACCCCTACAGCCGCGCCCTGCTCCAGGCCCTGCCCGACCGCGCCTTCACCCCCGTCCCGGGCATGCCGCCCGAACTGGGCGACCTCCCGGCCGGCTGTGCCTTCGCCGCCCGCTGCGACCGGGTCACCGACACCTGCGCCGCCCCGCCGCCCGCCGGCCCGGTCGCCTGCCACCACCCGCACGTGCCGGAGGACGTCCGTGCTTGACCTGCGCTCCATCACCGCCGGATACACCAGGAACGCGCCGGTGGTCCAAGACGTCTCCCTCACCGTCGCCGCGGGCGAGTCCGTCGGCCTGCTCGGCCCGAGCGGCTGCGGCAAGTCCACCCTCGCGCGGGTCGCGGCCCTGCTGCACCGCCCCGACTCCGGCACCCTGCTCCTCGACGGCGAGCCCGTACGGCACTGGCGGCACCGCGCCCCACGCGCCCTGCGCACCGCCTTCGGGGTCGTCTTCCAGCAGGCCAGGCTCTCCGCGGACCCCCGGCTGCCGCTCGCCGACCTGATCGCCGAGCCCCTGCGGGCCACCGGCCGCGGCAGGGAAGCCGACGACCGGACAGCCGAACTCGCCCCCATCGTCGGCCTCACCCCCGACCTGCTCACCAGGCGGCCGCACGAGGTCAGCGACGGTCAGCTGCAACGCGCCTGCCTCGCCCGGGCTCTGGTGCTGCGCCCACGCCTGCTGGTGTGCGACGAGATGACCGCGATGCTCGACGCCTCCACCGCGGCCGCCCTGGTCGCGGCCGTCGAGAGCTACCGGGCCTCGACCGGAGCCGCCCTGCTGGCCGTCGGCCACGACCGCACCCTGCTGGAGCGCTGGTGCGACCGCACCGTCCACTGGGACGTCCTGGCCTGAGCGCGCCGGACGGCGTCCGGCACGGGCCGCGTCAGTGGTCGTCCCAGTGACCCTCGTGGGCGGCGTGGCGGTGGCCGTCGTGCACGTAGTCCGTGTGGTCGCCGTGCCGTACGGCCAGGTGGCCGCAGTCGTCGCCGTGCTCGTGGTCGTGGTTGCGGTGCACCGTGTGGCGGCCGTCCGCGCACTCGTCGGCGTGGCCGTCGTGCATCCGGTGGATGTGGCCGTCGTGGGCGTAGTCGGTGTGGTCGCCGTGGGTGAAGGCGAGGTGGCCGCAGTCGTCGCCGTGGGCGTGCGCGTGGTTCTCGTGGGTGGTGTGCTCGGCGGTGGTCATGGGTGCTCCTCGCGTGGGGGGTGCCGCTCGGGGCGCTTCCGCCGGGCGCGGCCGTCGACATCACCATAAGGCGACATCTGCATTCATGGCCGGAATGTCCGCCCCTGCCCGCCATCCGGCGCAGACCGCCCGGGTGACGCGCGGGACGGTGCGGACGTGGCTCAGCGCACCGCCACGACCACGCAGCTGTCGCCGTACTGCCACACCGGTCCGGCCGTGTCGAAGCCCGCCTGCCGGAGCAGTTCCAGATGGGCGCAGAGGGGGAGTTCGGCGGGGCGGCCGGCGCCGAGGAGGGCCTCACGCCGTCGGCGCTCCGCGAGGAGGTCGGCCAGCTCCGGGTCCTCGCCGACGGCGGCCCACCAGGAGCCCCAGTCCTCGTGGGTGAACGCGCGCTGCCGGTCGGCCCGGCACCGCCCGACGTGGGCCGCGATCCCGGCCGGGCCCGTCTCGCCCTGGGGGAGGTGGTCGCCGTTGACGAGGACGCCCCCGGGGCGCATCAGCGTGGCGAGCTGCCGGTAGGTGCCGAGCAGGGTGTCGCGGTCGAGGTAGTGCAGGGCCGTCGTGGAGACCGCCGCGTCCAGGGGCCGGTCCAGATCCAGCGCCCACGTCCAGCCGGGCGCGCCGATCTCGGCGTCGACGTAGCGGGCCGCGTCCGGGTGGTGGGTGCGGCCCAGTTCCAGCAGGACGGGGTCCCGGTCCACGGCCACGATCTCGGCGTCCGGCAGCCGCCGGACCAGCCGGGCCGCGAGGGAGCCGGGCCCGCAGCCCAGGTCCACCACGAGGGGCGGGGCCGTATGCCCCGCCGTGACGTGCTCGACGACATCGGCGATCACCGTGAACCGCTCCTCGCGGTCGACGGCGTACCGCTGCTGCTGGAGCTCCCAGCGCTCCACCCATCGCTCCGCCGTCGCCAGACTCAGCCCCATCCGGTCGCGCACCTCGCCGTCTCGCATCTGACTCCTGCCGGCCCGAGCCTACAGGTGGAAACGGTTCCCATTACGCCTGGCGTGCCCCTCGCTCGGCACCTGGCGGGTGATGTCACTGGAGCGAGGCGAGAACGGACAGCAGCCGGTCGATCTCCTCACCCGTGTTGTACACATGCAGACTCACCCGCACCGAACCGGTCTTCTCGCCCGCGTCGCCCTGGCAGTGATGGTCGGAACGGACCATGAAACCGTGGCTGAACAGGATGAATCCCAGGTCGCCCGAGTCGATGGCACGGTGCCGCAGGGTCACGATGGACTGCCGCCGCTGGACGTCCGAGTCGGCGGCCAGACTGAGCGGGCAGCCGAGGATCTCGTAGGCGTCCAGCCGGCGCAGCCCCTCGGTGAGCCGGGCCGCCAGATCGGCCGTCCAGCGCTCGATCCGGTCGACACCGGCCGCGTCCAGCCAGTCCAGGGCCGCTTCGAGCGAGGCGATGCCCACGGTGTTCGGGGTGCCGCTCCAGCCGCCGGGCGCGAAGACGGGCCCGCGGGCCTGCCGGGCCCACACCGCCCCGGAACCGGGCAGGGCCAGCGCCTTGTGCCCGGAGAACACGACGAAGTCCACGTCCAGCTCGGCCACGGACACCGGCAGATGACCCACGCTCTGCGCGGCGTCCAGGCAGATGACCGCGTCGGGGCCGACGGCCTCACGGATGCGGTGCACGTTCATGTCGCCGCCGTACACATGGTGCACATGGGTGGTGGCCACGAACCGCGTGCGCGGGCCCGCCCGTTCGGCCAGCGCCCGGTGGTCGTAGTCCCCGGAGCCGCTCTGGTAGGGCATCGGCACCACCCGCACGTGCACGCCCTCGCGCGCGAGCGACTCCCTGGCCTCCAGCCAGGGCACGATGTTGGCCTGGTGGTCGGCGTCCGGCACGACGATCTCGTCGCCGTCGCGCAGGAACCCCGGCAGCCAGTCGCGGGCGACGGTCCGCAGCCCCTCGGTGGTGCCGCCCGTGAAGTGGACGGCGGAGCGTTCCGGCCGGGAGTCCCCGAGGAACCGGGCGACGCGCTCGCGGGTGCGCTCCACCAGCTCCGTCGTCCGGTTGCCCCAGGTGTAGGTGCCGCGCGCGGCGTTGGCGTTGGACGTGGTCAGATACGTCTGCACCGCGTCCAGCACGGCCCGCGGCTTCTGCGCCGTGGCCGCACTGTCCAGGTAGGCCAGCTCGGGGTGCCCGGTGACGATGGGGAACTCCTCGCGCAGCGCCCGCTGCCACGGGCGCAGATCCTCGCGGGTGATCGGTGCGGTCATCCCGGTCAGTCCCGCACCAGGGGGGCGCCCGCGTCCCGCCAGGCGATGATGCCGCCGGCCAGGCTGCGCACGTCCGGGTGGCCCATCCGGGTCAGCAGCGCCGCGTACCGCGCGGACTGCTCACCGACCGGGCAGGCCAGCAGCACCGCTTGACGCCGGCTGAACGGCAGCCCGCCCCGCAGGAGTTCGGCGAACAGCTCGTCGACGATGTTGACCGACCCGTCGATGTGCAGCGCGGCGTACGCGAACGGGCTGCGCAGGTCGACCACGAGCGGCCGGTCGGTCTCGATCCAGCGCCGGGCCTCGGCCACGGTGACCGACGGCGCCCCGCCGACCTCGGCCTCGGACAGGTCGGCCGGTGAGTTCTTCCGGGGCGGGCGGCCCAGCAGATCGGGCCGCCGCTGCCGGACGTAGCTCAGATAGCTCTCCACCCGGTCGCAGACGATGAACACCGCGGTCCGCCGCTCCTCCGACTCCTCGTCCAGCGCCCGCAGATGACGGACGGCGCCGAAGTAGGCCGCCCCGCCGGTGGGCCCGCCCAGGATGCCGCAGCGGCGGTTCAGGGTCAGCATCCCCTCGATCGCCTCGTCGGCGCTGACCGACTCCATCGCGTCGTACGTCTCCGGGTCGAACAGACCCACCTCCTGCACCTCGTCGATGGTGCGGATCCCGGGGATGAAGTCCGACTTGGCCGCCACCAGCCCGACCACCCGCACGGAAGGGTCCTCCTCCCGCAGTGCGCGGGCGACGCCCGTGGAGGACCCGGCCGTGCCCACGCAGGCGACGAACCAGTCCGGGACCCGGCCGTCCAGGTCCTTGACGATCTCCGGTCCGGTGCCGGTGAGATGGGCCTCGGTGTTGCGCGGGTTGAAGTACTGGTCGGTGTGCAGATAGGCGCTGCCCGAGGCGGCGAGCGTGCGGTGGAACAGGGTCAGCGGATCGTCCGTGGCGGTCGGGTCCAGGCACTCGCTCTGCCCCGGCAGCTCCTCGATCTCCGCCCCGAGAAGCAACAGCAGATCCTTGATCTCGGGGACCCGCATCCGGTTGGTGACGCTCTTGAAGCCCAGGCCGTGCATGCCCGCGATGACCGCGAGGGCCTTGGCCGTGTTGCCGCTGGACAACTCGACCACCTGGCTGCCGTGTTCGACCGCCTCGTCCAGCAGGGGCCCCGCCATGCTCCAGGCGGCCCGGTCCTTGACCGAGCCGAAGGGGTTGAGCATTTCGAGCTTCGCGTACAGATCGATGGTGCGCAGGCCGTGCACCGCCGGGTCTATCCGCACCAGAGGGGTGTTGCCTATCGCCTCTGTGATGCTGTCGTACCTCACTGAGCTCCCCTCGCGGGCGTGATCGGCCAGAACTGGTCGTCGAGGCACCAGCGCCACGCGTCGCCGTCCTGCCACGCGGCGACCTTGCGGGCGGCGGGCTGGTGCTGGGCGCGCGTGGCGTGGAAGTCCATGGCGTAGCCCGCGGTGTTGGCGAAGGCGAGCAGGTCACCGGGTTCCGGGCGGCGCGGCAGGAACACCGTGCGCCGGGTGATGAGGTCGGTCTCCATGCAGAGGCTGCCGAAGAGGTGCACGGCGACGGGCCCCTCACCCGGCCCGGCTCCGCTTCCGGGGACGACGACCGGGTCCATCAGCACTCCGTGGTCCTCCAGGGCGATGTCGTCCGCCTTCGCGGCCAGCCGTACGAGCAGTTCCCCGCCGGGTTCCGGGCCGCGGACCTCCAGCACCCGCGCCAGGGTGAGCCCGCACTGGTCCAGCAGGGCCCGGCCGGGCTCGGTGTGCAGGTCGTACAGGTGCTCCAGCAGCAGCGCGGCCAGCGGGCGTCCGCCCAGCGAGGCGGCGGGCTGGGCCAGCAGCTCGTCCAGGTAGGCGGCGCCGGCGACGGAGCGGTGGGCGGGGTAGAGGCCCAGCGTGCCGCGCAGGGTGCCGGACTCGTTGCGCAGCCCGTAGCCGTGCCCGCCCCACGTCAGAGGCGGACGCCGGCCGAGGACGGCCGCGGTGAGCCCGCTCGTGTACGCCTCCCACTGCTCCCGCTCGGCGAGGTAGCTGATGCCGAACCCACCGCCGACGTCCACGGCCCGGGGCCGCAGACCCCGGCTCCGGCACAACTCCAGCGCCGCCAGGCACCCTTCGAGGGCCGTCGCCTTCTCCGCGACGCTCGTCGTGTCCAGATGGAAGGCCACCCCCGTCGGATCGACCGCGTCACCGTGCCGCTCGGTCGCCTCCAGCAGCGGCTCCAACTCCCGTACCGGCGTACCGAAACGGCTGCGCCGGCTCAGCACCTTCACGCCCGGCGTCTCGAAGCCCGACAGCCGCAGCAGCACCCGCACCGGGGCGAGTTCGTGCTTGCGCACCAGGGCGGCGAGCCGGTCCAGCTCGGCGACGCCGTCGACGCTGACCGTCACACCCGTCCGCGCCGCCAGCCACAGGAACTCGGGGTTCTTCGGCCCGGTGGCCGTGATCCGGTCGGCGCCGAAGCCGGCACCCAGCGCGTGCTGCAACTCGCCCAGCGACGCGACGTCCACGCCCGCGTCCGTCGCCGCGAGCCGCCGCAGCAACGCGCTGGAGCGGTTGGCCTTGTGGGCGTAGAAGACCTGCCCCGACAGGTGGTGCGCCCGGTACACCGACCGGAACCGCTCCAGGTTCTCGGCGATCTGGTCCGGCACCACGACGTGCACGGGTGAACCGAGTGCGTCGACGATCGAGTGCAGCGTGCCGTGCGCCGCCAAGAGCGACTTCAGCCGTGGCTCCAGCCGCGGTTCGAGATACAAGGGCCGGCCGTCCATGCGCGCTCCCCCTCCTGAAGCCGCTGCGCCCGGCATCCGGGCACGTCGGACACTCCCCGCGTTTCGCCGTATAGCCCATATCCATTCTTCGGTCGCTTTACGCCCTGTACAGCCCGGATCTGTCCGGTTGTCAGTGTGACGCGAATCACGGCCCCGAGGCGCGGCGCGCGCCGGGCGCACAGGGCCCGGTTCGCCCGGAAGCCGTCCCGGGGCGGGAGTGAGAGGTGCCACCTGCCTCGGATCCGGTGGCAGGACGGTGACATTCGGGACGGATCCGTAGCGGGCGTACAGGGCGACGGTCGCGGGGGGCGTACGGGGGGCGTACGGGGGGCAAGGGCGAAGACCCGCGCATTCGACCGGGGAACCCGATCGACGAAGACCAACGGTGGAGACCATGCAGACCCGCACCCGAGCCGTCCGTGCCCGAGGCATCCGTACCACCGTGGCCGCGCTGGCGGCCGTCGCCGGTGTCGCCGCGGCAGCCGTCCCGGCCGCCGCCACCGCACCGGCCCTCCGGCACCCCCCGGTTCCTGGAGCCGGTCGAGCTGCCGCCGCACCCTTCCCGCAGGTGCGGACTGTCCCGCTCCGGAGGGGCCACACCTGACCACGTGCGCCTGGTGGGATCTGCTCATGCCTGTTGATGTAGCCGACAGTGCCAGTATGGTTTCTGGGGGTGACCTCCAGAACCACTGGCCCGGCCACGGGGGCAGGCGACCGGTGTCGGGGCGTTCTTACGGGCGGGGTGTGATGCGGGGGGCGTCATATGAAGATCTTTCTGAGCTGGTCCGGATTGCCGTCACGGACCTGTGCCGAACGGCTCGCCTCCTGGTTGCGTTACTTCAGCGACGAGATCGAGCCGTTCGTCTCCTCGGAGAGCATCAGGAAGGGCGCGCGCGGGCTGGACGAGATAAAGAAGCAGCTCGACGAGAGTTCCTTCGGAATCGCCTGCGTCACCCGGGCGAACCTCGGCGCCCCATGGATCATCTTCGAGTCGGGAGCCTTGTCCAAAGAGGTCGACGAGCGCAAGGGCCAGCTTGTGCCCTTCCTGCTGGAGGGCAGTCACGACGACCTGGAGGCGGCGAGCAGTCCGCTGCGCCAGTTCCAGTCGACTCGGGCGCACGACGAGGAAGACGTGCTGAACATGGTCAGGACCATCAACTCCGTCCTGCGCGAGTCGGTCAACCGATACCCCGACAACACCCGGGTCGACAGCCTCTTCCGCAAGGTGTGGCCCGAGTTACGCGATGGCCTTGCCGCGATCGACCTGACGGCGGACACCGCCGAGCAGGCACCGCCGCGCCGCTCCGCGGAGGAGATCCTTGAGGACCTCACCTCGCTCATGCGGGAGCAGATCAGCAGGATCACCGATCTGGAACAGAGGGTGGAGGCGCTGCGCGACGAGCAGACCAGCCTGCCCAGGAAAAGATCCAGGTTCGCCGGCGTCTACGAGGAAACGCCCACGCCGCACACCCAGTACGTCCCGCCGCCGGGTACGAACACCGAGGGGCCGGCATGAGCCGGATGGCCGGACATCAGGCACGGACCCTCTTCGGCACCCGTCTCGGCCTGTCCACCGCGGGCCGCGCCTGCGCCGTTCAGTTCACCCTGCTGTCCGGGCTCGTCCAGTTGTACCTGGCCTTCTGGCCCGACAGCTCGCTGCCGCGCGTCCCGGCGTTCCTCGGTGTCGTCGGCATCTCGCTGGTGGGTGGCATCCTGCGCTCATGGCCGCGGACCCGGGTGAGCCACGAGTTCCAGCACCCGGGATTCGAAGTGACCATCAAGGTCGGCGACCTCTTCGAGCAACCGGGCCACCTGGTCATCGGCAGCAACGACGTGTTCGACACCGACACCCGGGATGATCTGCTGATCGTCCACCGCAGTGTGCAGGGCCAGTTCCTGCGTCGTCTCTACGCGAGCGAGGCCACCCGGCTCGACCGCGACATCGACACCGCGCTCGCCGGAGTACCACCGGTGCGGGTGGAGGACCGGGCTGCGAAGCGGGCGGGGAAACTCGCGCGCTACCCGCTGGGCACGGTCGCCGTCCTCGGTTCGCCGCGGAAGCGCTTCTTCCTCAGTGCGTACGGCACGATGCGCAACGACCTGACGGTCGCCTCCGGGCCCGACCAGATGTGGAAGAGCCTCGAAGAGCTCTGGCATGCGATGCATCTGCACGCACGCCGTGAGGCGGTGGCCATGCCGGTGATCGGATCGGGCCTGGCCCGCATCGACAGCATGGATCACACGAGTCTCATCAAGCTGATCCTGCTGTCCTTCGTCACGAGATCGCGGCGGTCGGTCATCTGCAAAGAGCTGACGATCGTGGTCTTTCCGGAGGACTATGTGCGGGTCGACATGCTCGAGTTGGCCATGTTCCTGCGGACCCTGTGACCGCCGGACGTGTGGGGGGAGGCCTTGGTGTGAACCAGGAACCGGAGCGGACGGACCCACACGTTCCGTACTTCTTCCTCAGCTACGCGCACACCCCGCCGCGTGCGACCGACGGGCCGGATCCGGACATGTGGGTGCGCCGGCTCTACCAGGATCTCTGCGAGCACATCCTGATGCTGACGGACCTGCCGGAGGGCGAGTCGGCCGGGTTCATGGACCGCGCCATGCGGATCGGCGAGGACTGGAGTTCGCGCCTGTCCGCCGCCCTTGCCACATGCCGGGTGTTCGTACCGTTGTACTCACCGCGCTACTTCGTGAGCGACCACTGTGGCCGTGAGTGGCGGGCCTTCGCCCTGCGCCAGACGCGGAGCCGGTCGTCACAGGACAGCGCCCCACCGGCGATCGTGCCGGCACTGTGGACGCCCGTGCATGCCGAGCGTCTTCCCTCGACGGCGAAGAGCCTGCAGCACGACCACGAGCGGTTCGGTCCGCACTACGCCTCCGAGGGCCTGTACTCCCTCATGAAACTGCGCAGGTACCGGGCCGAGTACGAGCATGCCGTCCTGCTGCTGGCCCAGTCGATCGTCACCACGGCCCACGAGAATCCGGTACCCAGAGGCGAACCGCTGGACCTGACGGACCTGCCCAACGCTTTCGGGCCGCCCCCCGTGCTGCGCCGGGTTCGCATCGTGGTGGCCGCGCCCAGCAGCCGCGCATTGCCGCCGGGACGTTCGGAACGCTGCTACGGCCCCTCCCCGGTCGACTGGAACCCTTACCGGGACAGCGACGTCGACGCCGGTCGATCGCTCGCGGATTTAGCCGCGGAGCAGGTGCGAGGGCTCGACTACCTCACCACCGTCGAACCCCTGGACGAGGCGGCCGGCAGTCTGCTGGCCGAGGCGCATCCCTCGGCGCCGACGGTGATGCTGCTCGATCGTTGGGCGGTCGCCGACCCTGAACAACGGGAGCTGCTCACCAGGGTGGACGCCGCAGCTCAGCCGTGGGTCGTGGTCGTCGTGCCGTGGGACCACTCGGACCCGGACAACGAGTCCTCGGGGGCGGAATTGCAGTCGGCCTTGGAGAAGACCCTGCCACGCACGTTGCAGCGAGGCCGCAGCGTCTCCCGGGCCGCGACGGGCGGGGTGCCCTCGCTGTCCGCGTTCGCCGACATCCTCCCGACCGTGATCCAGTGGGCGGCCGCCCAATTCCTCCGCTACGTGTCGCCCGTGTACCCGCCCGCCGGCCCCCCCGTCGCCCGGCCCAGGCTGCGCGGTCCCGCTCCGGAGCCGGGATCCGCACAGGAGATGCGTGATGACCCCCGGACCTGACGGGCAGATCGTCACCTTCTACTCCCAGAAGGGCGGTACCGGGCGGACGATGGCTGTGGCCAACGTCGCCTGGATCCTGGCTTCCAACGGCTACCACGTGCTGGCCGCCGACTGGGACGTGGAGGCGCCGGGGCTGCACCGCTACTTTCACCCTTTCCTCGATGCCGCGACCTCGGCCGCCACCACCGGCGTGCTCAACTTGTTCTCGGGTTACGTCACGGAGTGGCGCACGAAACCGCACACCGAGTCCGCGGCGGATCTGAGACGGCGCCTCGCCCGGGTCCTGCCGCACGCGGTCTCCGTCGACTGGACGTTCCCCGAAGGCGGAAGCCTGGACTACATGCCCGCGGGACGGCAGGACGGCGAATACCTGACGCACCTCATGGACTTCAGCTGGCGGGAGTTCGCTGAACGGTTCGGTGGCACGCGGTTCCTCGAGGCGCTGCGCCACGACATGAAGAGTCACTACGACTTCACCCTCATCGACAGCCGCTCCGGCGTCAGCGACCTGGTCGGACTGTGCACCATCGACATGCCGGACATCCTGGTCAACTGCTTCACCCTGAGCTCGCAGGGCATCGAGGGCGCGGCACGCATTGCCCGGTCCATACTTCAGGACGTCCATCCACGCCCCCTGCGCATACTGCCCGTCGCCATGCGGGTCGCCGACGACAGGGACAACCGTCTGGCCGCCGCCCGTGAGCTCGTCCGCATGAGCTTCCAGCAGCTGCCGGCCGCCTCTCGCACCGGCGTGGAAGTCCCACACCGGTCGGACTACGCCTATGAAGAGACGCTGGCGGCGTTCGGTGACCCACCGGGCGAACCGAACAGTCTGCTCGCCGCCTTCGAGCTGCTGACGGAGCTGATCACCGAGGGCCGCGTGCGACGTCTGCCACCCCTGGACGACGAACTGCGCCAACGCCATCGCGCTTCCTACGTACGGCCGTTGTCACCCATCGCGACCCCGCTGCGGCTGTGGTACGCCCCCCAGGACAGGATGTGGGCCGACTGGGTCGGCTGGCTCCTCGCTGGTTCCGGCTTCGAGGTGATCACCTCCGGCGGCGGCAGTGAACCAGGCCCTTGGGGCGGAGCCCCTCGCACCTTGGCCCTGCTGTCGTCCTCCTTCCTGCGCTCGCCGCAGGCCCGGACCCTGTGGGAGAGCATGGGAGGGACCGGTTCCGGCGCTTCCGGGAAGCTGGTCCCGTTGCGGATCGAACCCGTCGCGCTCACCCCGCCGTTCAGCGACTACGAAGCGGTCGACCTGACCTCCCTCGACGAGCCCGGTACCGCCGAAGCCCTGCTGCGCGGCGTAGGACTGTCCGGGGAGGTGGCTGAAAGGGTGTTGGGACCGGCCCGTCCGCGGTTCCCGCGCCGTACGCCGGACCTGTGGGAGGCACCGGCACGCAACCCCTTCTTCGTGGGCCGCAACCGGCTGCTGGACCAGCTCGCCGCCACGCTGAAGGTCAGCCGGCAACAGGCTGTGATACTCCCTCACGACGGCCTCGCCGCCACCGGGCGCACCCAGCTGGCCGTCGAGTACGCCCACCGCTTCCGGGCCGCGTACGACCTGGTGTGGTGGATCCGTGCGCACAGCCGGGAATCGGTCCTGCTGTCGCTGGCGCAGCTGGCGGAGCGGATGGGCCTGCGCAACGGGGACGACGTTCCCACGGCCGCGCGCCGGGCCCTCGACGCGCTGGACTCGGGATCGCCGAGCTGCCGGTGGCTTTTGGTGTACGACAACGCGGCAGGCCGGCCGGCCCTGTCGGATCTGTTGCCCGCCGTCCCTCAGGGGCACGTGCTGGTCACCTCCCGTGACCGCACGTGGAGCGAGAGCCTGCCCCCCGTGTGGGTCGACGCGTTCACCCGGGAGCAGAGCATCGAACTCTTGCGGCGGAGGGCTCCGTCGCTCTCCGCCGTGGACGCGGACCGGATCGCGGCCACCGCGAGCGACCTCCCGCTGGCCGTCGCTCAGGCAGGATTGTGGCTCGCGCAGTTCCCGTCGACGCAGGACTACCTGCATCGGCTGACCGTCCGGAGTGACGCCCGGGCCGCGAAGGGCGCGGGCGACGCGCTCGCCCCGGCGATCGCCGCCGGCACCGGAGTGGCCCTCGACGCACTCGCCGAGCGCGCCCCCGCGGCGCTGCGGCTGCTCGCCCTGTGCAGTGTGCTCGCCCCGCAGCCGCTGCCGCTGGCCCTGGTCTACACCGACACCGCGCTGCGCCTTCTGCGTCCGCACGACGACGTCCTGCACGAGCCGATGCTGGTCGACCGCGAGGTGCAGGAACTCAGCCGGCTGGGCCTGGCCGAGGTCGACCAGGCCGGGCACACGCTGAAGGTGCACCGGGTCGTGCAGCGCCTGGTGACGGCTTCGCTGCCGGCCGACGAACTGGACGAGGTCCGCCACGAGGCGCACCGGCTCCTCACGGCCGCCGCGCCCCGGCGGGACGACTCCGCTGCCGAGACGGACGACCTCGCGTTCGAGAGGCTGTGGCCCCACTTCGACCACGCCGGCGCGGATACGTGCAAGGACAGCGACACCCGCGCCGTGCTGCTGGAGCGGGTGCGCCGCACGGCGCAGCACGGCATGCCCGCCCGGGCCCTCGAACTGGGCCGTCGGCTGGACCGGAGCTGGACCGCTGTCGACGGGGGAGACGACGACCAGCACGTGCTGCAGCTGCGTAACCATCAGGCGACCGCGTTGCGGAGCCTGGGAGCCCATAACGAGGCGTACGGCCTGGACGCCCGCACCCTGGCCCGGCAGCGCGAGCTCCTGCCGCCCGGCCACACCCATACCCTGATCACCGCCGCCGGCCTGGCCGCGGACCTGAGAGCGCTCGGCCGGTTCGGCGAGGCGCTGGAGCTGGCGCGTGAGGTGTACACCGGATTTTACGACCTGTTCGGCGAGGAGCACCCGCAGACGCTGACCGCGGCCGAGGCGCTCGCCCGGTCGTTTCGCCTGGTGGGAGACTACTCGGCCGCGCGGGAGCGCAGCCTGGCCACCTGGCAACGACAGTGCCGCGTGCTGGGGGACGGCCATCCCGCGGCGTTGGCGTCGGCACTGGGCCTTGCCCGGGACCTGCGCGAACTGGGCGACTACGCGGGCTCCGTACGCGTGCTGCGCCCCGCCCTGGAGAGCCTTCGCCGCCAGAACTCCCGTGGCGCGCTGCGCGCGACCGTGAGCCTGTCGGTCTCCCTGCGCCGCATCGGAGAGCGTCACGAAGCCGACGAGCTCGCCGCGCATGCCGAGGTGGGCTACACGACGGAACAGGACCGGGACGATCCCGACTGGCTGGTCTGCGGCGTCAACCTGGCGGCCCTGACCGCCGGCGCGGGCGATCTGGCAGCCGCGCGCACCGCGATCAGCCGCCTGCAGCACGGTGTCGCGCAACTGCGCGGCCCGGAACACCCGGACAACGCGGTCTGCGACCACAACCTCGCGGCGTGGCTGCGCAGCGCGGGAGAGACCGACGAGGCACTGGCCGCGGCCACGCGGACCGTCCGGTCCTTCGGCAGGATTCTCGGCGAGGCCCACCCGTACACCTTGTTCGGAAAGCTGACGATGGCCAACGTCCTGGGCGAAATGGAGCAGTTCGCGCCGGCGGAGAGCATGACGCGGGCTTGCGCTCAGGACCTGCGCGCCTGCCTCGGGGAGGGGCACCCGGACACCTTGATCGCCGACCTGTCCCTGGCGGTCACCCTGCGCTCGATGGGCCGCACGGCGGAAGCCGGCCGGTTGCGTGACCGTGCAGTGAGCGCGTTCGACAAGCGACTCGGCCCCGGACATCCCTGGACGGCCGCGGGCCGCGGCTGGCAGCGCGTCGACCGTGATCTGGAATTGCTGTTGCCCGCCTGAACAGTGCAGCCCCGGAACGCCGTTCAGCGTCGCGGTGAACGCCCGGGGCAGCGGTGACGAGAAATCACCGCTGCCGGACGGTGCATTGCGGTACGCATTGCCCACCTCGCGCAGGGGCTGCGAAGATGGCAGAGGCATGCTTGGCGGAACGTCTACGCGCACCGTGTCCACTCCAGCCCCGGACTCTCGCCGTCCCCGGTGTGTGGGAGGCGGCCCTGAACCAAGGTGAAGCCGACGCAGATGAAGATTCCGGTCACGAAACCCGCAGACAAGCCCCCCACGGGAGTCCCGACCTCCGAGAGAACCCCGCTCGCGGAGATCCGCACTCACGGGATCGAGGTCACCACGGTCGTGAGGCGAGTGACTCCGGCTCCGGAAAAGGACGGGGCCCGGACGCACCCCACCTTCAACTCCGCCGTCTGACCGGTCGCCCGATGCGGACGCGCGGCGCAGCCGGCGAGGTGTGAGGACGTGGCCGTACGGGAGCTCGTCCTGAAGGTCCACAGCAGATGCGACCTGGCGTGTGACCACTGCTATGTCTATCGGCACGCGGACCAGAGCTGGCGGAGGATGCCGCCGCTGATCTCCGAGGGGACGCTCCGCCAGGTGGCCCGCCGGCTCTCCGAGTATGTCCACGAGGAGCGGCTCCCGCAGCTCGCGGTCATCCTGCACGGTGGCGAGCCACTGCTGGCGGGTCCGGCCCGGTTGCGGTCGATCTGCGCGGAGCTCACCCGTGCGCTGGCTCCGACGACCGACCTCGATCTGCACATCCACACCAACGGTGTGCGGTTGAGCCGGGCGCACCTGGAGGTGTTCAGGGAATTCGAAGTCAAAGTGGGCCTCTCCCTGGACGGTGACCGGGCTGCGAACGACCGGCATCGGCTCGACCATCGGGGTCGCAGCAGTTACGAACGGGTGCTGCGTGGGCTGGAGTTGCTGCGGCTCCCCGAGTACCGGCATCTCTTCCAGGGGCTGTTGTGCACGGTCGACGTGGCCGGTGATCCGGTCCTCGTGCACGATGCGCTGATCGACCTGGACCCGCCGCGGATCGACTACCTCCTGCCCCACGCCACCTGGGACGCACCACCCCCTCCAGGCCGGCCGGAAGCGTCCACGCCCTACGCCGACTGGCTTCTCAGGGTCTTCGACCGGTGGGAGGAGCAGGGGCGCCCGGTTCCCGTACGGACCTTCGACTCGATCCTCAGCACGCTGCGCGGTGGCCCCCCGCTCACGGAGGCGCTGGGAGCCGCCGACGACAGCATCGCGGTCGTCGACACGGACGGCACCCTCACACGCTCCGACTCACTCAAGGTCGCTTATGACGGCGCACCCGCCACCGGATACGACGTCTTCCGACACGGTTTCCGGGAGTTCACCGAACGCGCGGAGGGGCCCGTCCGCCGCAGCGGGCTCAGCGAGACCTGCCGGCGGTGCCCCGTCCTCGCCACGTGTGGCGGGGGGCTGGTCGCACATCGCTACAGCACCGGCCGGGACTTTGACAACCCGTCGGTGTACTGCGCGGACCTGCGTGCCCTGATCGAGGGAATCGCCGAACGGATCACGGACCGCTCGCTGGCTCCGGCGGTGACGAGCGTCGGCGAACTCAAGCGGGCGCGGCTACGGCTGGACCGCGCGCTGCTCGCAGGAGTGAACGCCAAGCTCGCCGGCCGTGCCTGCTGGGACGAGGCCTGGAGCCTCCTGGTCCGCATGGACTCCGACAAAACCACAGCTCCCCACCTCGACGCGGTCATCTCCCATCCCTATCTCAGGCCCTCCCTGATCCGCTCCTGGGACGGCACGGCGGATCTGCCGCACTTCATGGCGGTCGCGACGGCCGCGGCGCTGCGCGCGGGCGTCGAAGCGACCTTGCGTTGGGAGCAGCCGAGCCCGCTGGTCCATCTCCCGACCCTCGGCACCGTTCGGCTGTCACAGCCCGGGCAGGTGGAATTCCACGTCGGCCAGGGTGATTTGCGCGTACGCGGCGGGCAACACTCGGCGGGGACCGACGCCTCCCCGCTTGCCCTGCGCAGCTGGCGGCCGTTGGCATCGTTGGCTCTCGGCCACGGCCCGCGGCTGCTGATCGACGATGCCGACCCGGGCCGTGACTGTTTCGCCGCGGTCGTCACCCCCCTGCTCGACCCCGGTGCCCTGGCCGCGTTCCGCAACCGGCTGCGGGACGCGTACGGCCTTCTGGACCAGCGTGAGCCCGGTTGGTGGCAGAGTGTCAGCGCTCCCGCCACGACGACGATCACCCCGCTCACCGCAGGTGCCGGAGTGTGCCTGGGAGCCTGCGGCAGCGGCGCGCTGGGGGTGGCGATCGACATTGCACCGGAGGAATTCGTCCGCGAGTTGCCCCGCCTCGGCCGGAAGGGAAGGCTCGCCGCGCTGCGCGAGGTCGTCGACCTTCACCTGCCGGGCAGCCCGGCAGGACGCCTCCTCGATCTGGCCAGCGAGTACGTCGGCAGAGCAGCCCGTCCGTCGCCGGAAGCCGGTCCGGCACGCATCCTGGCGGACCGGGCCCTGCGCGAGTTGGCCGACCTTCCCCCGCGTGAACTCACGGAGAACGGCGCCTACGTGGCCGACGAGCTGCGAGCGGAATGGACGACTCTCCGTGACTGACGGCACCCGACTGGTCCGGTTGCTGAGCGAGTTGGGCGTCCGGCGCGGCGGCATTCTGCTGGTGCACGCCTCCCTGAGGGGTACCGGCCTGCCTCCCGCCGTGGTGCGAAATGCCCTTCTTGCCGCTCTCGGCCCGGCGGGCACGCTGGTCACACCGGCCTTCACCCCCGAGAACTCCGACACCTCCGACTGTCATCGTGCGCTCACCGCAGGGCTGACCGAACAGCAGAAGGAGGTCTACCGGGCGGGCATGCCGGCGTTCGATCCGGACGTCACCCCGTGCCCGGCGGTCGGCGCACTGGCCGACTGTGTGAGGGCCACCCCCGGCGCGGTGCGCAGCGCGCATCCGCAGACCTCGTTCGCCGCGATCGGCCCCCGGGCCCGCGACCTGCTCACCGGCCACGAGCCGGACTGCCATCTGGGAGAACGGTCCCCTTTGGCGCGGCTGTACCAACTCCACGCGCAGATCCTGCTGTTCCGAGTGGGATTCGAGGCGTGCAGCGCACTCCATCTCGCCGAGTACCGCATGACACCGCAGCCTCCGACGCGGACATACCGCTGTGTGGTGGGCGGCGGAGCGTGGATCTCCTACGAGGACATCGTGCTCGACGACAGCGACTTCGCCGCGATCGGAGCCCGGATCCCGCACGAACTCCTGACCAGAGGCGAATACGCCGGAAAGGCGGTCACCCTCGTGGAGATGCGGGACACTGTGGACGCTGCTCAGCGTCAGATGTCCGGATACAGGTGGAGAACGGCGTAAAACGAACCGCCCGTCGGACAGGCGGGTGGGGCACAGTGTTGATTCCGGCCACATGACGCCGTCGGGTGACTTCCCGGGGCTTCGACCGGCAGGGGGACGTGTGGAGATGCGACATCGGATCAGTGCTCACCACCCCTGTCCCCCCTCGGGCCGCGTCAACCCGCGGTGGCGAGCCGCGGTCGCGGTCTCCGAAGCCGGGCCGTTGTGGGGAATACTCAGGTGGGCGTTCTCCCCGCGACCGACGTGCGCACGATTCCGCAGTCTCTCGGAGACGCGGACGGGTGCCCCCACCCCGGCCTCGTCCCATCGAGCCCGCCAACTCCCTGCCTACGTACCAGGGGTCGACAACGGAGGAAAAGCATGATGGCGCGCCGGAGTGGACGTATCATCACGTTCTACTCTTACAAGGGCGGTACGGGCCGCACCATGGCCTTGGCGAACACGGCGTGGATCCTCGCCGCCAACGGCGCGCGTGTGCTGGCCGTCGACTGGGACCTCGAAGCCCCCGGACTGCACCGCTTCTTCCATCCGTTCCTCGACCCCAGCACACTCGAGGCCACACCCGGCGTGATCGACATGATCAGCGAGTACTCGTGGGCGGCGACCAGCGGGAGCCACCGTTCCGGCACTTGGCACCGGCAGTACGCACGCGCCGGCCGGCACGCGGTCTCCCTCAATCCGAAAGCCCTCGGACTGTCGTTCTCCGACGGAGGCTCGCTCGACTTCCTGTCCGCCGGTCAGCAGAACCGCGCGTACTCGGCCACCGTCTCCTCCTTCGAATGGGACAACTTCTACGACCGACTCGGCGGCGGCATCTTCCTGGACGCCCTGCGCGAGGACATGAAGGCGTCGTACGACTACGTCCTCATCGACAGCCGCACCGGTCTGTCGGACAGCGCGGACATCTGCACCATCCAGATGCCCGACGTCCTCGTCGACTGCTTCACGCTCAGCGACCAGGCGCTGGACGGCGGTGCCGCCGTGGCCCGGACCGTCGAGGCCGACTACCGCGACCGGCGCATCCGGGTGCTCCCCGTGCCGATGCGGGTCGACGAGGGCGAGAAGGAGAAGGCCGACGCCGGACGGGCGCTGGCCCGGCTCAAATTCGACGGATTGCCCAAGGGGAAGGACGGCGAACCGCTGGACCCGGCGCAGCTGAACGAGTACTGGGGCGCCGTCGAGATCCCGTACCGCCCGTACTACGCCTACGAGGAGTTGCTCGCGGCCATCGGCGACCAGAGCGGGGTGTCGAGCTCACTGCTGTCCGCCTTCGAGCGCCTCACGGAGGTCATCTCCGACGGAGAGGTGACCCGGCTGCCGCCGATCCCCGAACCGGTACGGCAGCGCTGTCTGGCCGCCTACACGCGGCGCAGGCCGACGACCCTGGCCGCGGACGTCTTCGTGGTGTTCACGGGCGAGGACCGCATGTGGGCCGAGTGGCTGGAGGGGACCCTCAAGCCGTACTGCTCGCGGGTGACGCTGCACGACGTGGCCATCCGCGTTCCGGAGCGCCCGGACCCGGCCACGCGCGCGCTGATCCTCACGTCGGACGCCTTCCTGCAGGCCAGACACGGACGGGCCGCGTGGCGGGCCCTGACCGACTCCGCTCCGGGCCTGCCGGCTCTCCAGGTGACACGCCTGCGACTGGACCGTGCGCAGATGCCCGGCGCCGACGTGGAGTACACCTCGGTGGACCTCCACCGGGCGGATGAGGCCGAGTGCGTCCAGAGGGTCTTCAAGGCGCTGAACCTGACGACCGATCTGGTGCCCACCGGTACGGCGAGCCCTCGATTCCCGGGCAACTGGCCGAGGATCTTCAACGCCCCGAGCCGCAACACCCTCTTCACGGGCCGGGCCGCAGTGCTCGAACAGTTGCGCTCGCAGCTTGGCGAAGGCATCTCCGTGGTGCTGCCCCAGCCGCAGACGCTCTTCGGTCTCGGCGGCGTGGGCAAGACCCAGATCGTCCTGGAGTACGTGCACCGCTTCGTCGCCGACTACGACCTGGTGTGGTGGATCTCCGCGGAGCACAAGGACGCCATCATCGCCTCCCTCGCCGAACTCGGTTCGAGGATCGGTGCCTCCGGAGGCGACGACATGGCACTGGCCAGCGCCGAGGTGGTGCAGATGCTGGCATCCGGTGCGCCGACCACCCGCTGGCTGCTCGTCTTCGACAACGCGGACGACCCCGAGACGCTCAAGCGATACTTCCCGGCCGGCGGCGGGCACATCCTGGTCACTTCCCGGAACCAGGCGTGGGCACAGCAGGGCGCGTCCCTGTCCGTCGACGTGTTCCCACGTGAGGAGAGCATCGAGCACCTCACCCGGCAGGCCCCCGGCCTGACCGTCGACGAGGCGGACCGGGTGGCCGACGCCGTGGGCGACCTGCCGCTGGCCGTCGAACAGGCCGCCGCCTGGCTCGCGGAGACAGCCACGCCCACCGACGAGTACCTGCGGCAACTGACCGAACAGACCACCGCTGTGCTGGGTCTCAACCACCCCAAGGACTACCCGCAGCCGGTGGCCGCCACCTGGAACATCTCCATCGCCCGCCTCAAAGAACGGTCACCGGCGTCGGTACGGCTCCTCCAACTGTGCGCCTTCATGGCGCCGGAACCGATCTCCGTGCGCGTGCTCTACAACAAGGAGATGCTGGACGCTCTGCGGGAGTGGGACCCCTCGCTGCAGGAGAGTCTGCTCCTGGGCCGGGTGATCCGCGAGATCGGGCGTTTCGCCCTGGCCAAGGTCGACCAGAGCAGCGGCAGCATCCAGGTCCACCGGCTGGTCCAGGCCGTCATCCGCTCACAGCTTTCGGAGGCGGAACGGGAAGAGGCGCGGCACGTGGTGCACACCGTTCTCGCCAGCGCCCGGCCCGACGGGGACGAGCCCACCGACGACCCGTCGACCTGGCCGCTCTTCGACTCCATTTGGTCACACCTGCTGGCCTCGGGCATCCAGGACTGCTCAGAACCCGAACCCCGGCGACTGCTCATCGACCGGGTGCGGTACCTGTGGAAGCGCGGTGACCTGCCGAGCGCCCGCCAGCTTGCGGAGGAAGTGCTGGAGCGCTGGATCGAGCGCCTCGGTGAGAACGACATGCAATGCCTCTACCTGCGCTGTCAGCTCGCCAACGTGCTCCGCTCGCAGGGGCGCTACCTGGAAGCCCGCAAGATCGACGAGGAACTGCTGGAGCGGCAGCGCGAGGTCCTGGGCTCCAACCATCCGCACACCTACATCACCGCGTCCAGCCTGGCGAGCGACCTGGCCGCACTCGGCGAGTACCGCTCGGCCGTGGAGCTGGCCGAGGCCGCGCACCGGGGATTCCGCGACATCTTCCACGAGTCGCACCAGCGGACCCTCAGCGCGGCCAACAACCTCGCACTCGCGCTGCGCATGGTCGGCCGCTACGACGACGCCCGCGCCGTGGACCAGGACGTCTACGACCGCCGCTTGGTCGTTCTCGGCCCCACACACCCCTACACCCTCGGCTCGGCCTCCAGCCTCGGCCGCGACCTGCGGGAGATCGGCCGCTACGACGAGGCCGTGGAGATCCTTTCCCGCGTTTACGAGGACCACAAGCGCATCCTGGGCGAGCACTTCCCCTCCACCCTCAGCTGTGCCAAGTCGCTCGCCGTTTCACTGCGCAGAGTGGGACGGGTGGAGGACGCGCTGCGGCTGACGACCGCGACCCTGGCGAGGTACCGCGAGCAGTACTCGTCGCCGAATCCGGACTGGCTGGCCTGCGACCTGAACCTCGCCTCGGACCTGTACGCCGCCGACGAGAAGGAGCAGGCCCGGGAGGTCGCCCGCCAAGCGCTGGCCGGGTACATGAAGGTCCCGGGCGAGGCCCATCCCTACACCCAGGGCGCCCTCAACAACCTCGGTATCTTCCACTGGGGCTGTGGGGACCTGGCAGAGGCCGAAGAGGTGTTCCGGCGGGTCCTGCCGCGCCTGAAGGACATGCTGGGCAAGGATCACCCGCACACGCTGATCTCCGGCCTCAACTTCGCCAACGTGCTCGCCGACCAGGGCCGTTTCGAAGAGGCGTACGACCTGGAGAGCAAGGCCGCCTCCGGCCTCGGCGCGGTGCTGGGGCGGCAGCACCCGGACACCCTGACCGCGGTCGCCAACTCGGCACTGACGCTGAGCTCACTGGGCAGCCCCGAGGCGGACCGCCTGCGCGAGGAGAGCCTCGGCGAGTTGAGGCGACTGCTCGGCGACGAGGTCATGAACATGCGTTCCGTGCGGCACGAACGACGTCTCTACCGCGACCTGGAACCGCTGGCCGTGTAGCGCGCCCCGGTGGGCCGGCCCTCCTGGAACGGGAGCGCCTCGCTCGGCGAGGCGTCGATGAGCGACCATCTCAGCACGTCCGGCAGCACGCGCAGGGCTCCGAAGTGGGCCGCGGACGGCTCGATCACGGACGTGGCCCGTGGGATGCGCTCCGCGAGCCAAGACGAGTGGGCCACCGGTGAGAAGGCGTCGCGGGCACCGTGCCACAGCAGGACGGGCACCTGGATACAGGTCGGGTCGAATCCCCAGGGTTCGGTCAGGGCGAACGAGTCGTCGATCCAGCCGTACGGCGAACTGCGCAGCGCCTCACAGTAGTTGCGCAGCAACATCGAGCGGACGCCGTTGTCGGAGATGATCTTCCGGTCGTCGTCGGTCATCTCCGCGCGCAGTTCCTCCAGCAGCCGCGCGGGGTCGGAGCGGATGGAGTCGGTGCGGGGGATGAGCCGGGCCTCGAACTCCTCGGGATCGGTGAGCGCCGTGCTGTACTCGTCGATGTTGGAAGGGGCCATCCCGGCGAACCAGTCGAGGCCCTTCGCGTCCCGGGGGGCGAGGGTGACGAGGGCTGCCGCACGGGTCACCCGGTGCGGCAGCCGGGCCGCGCAGGCCAGGGCGTGCGGGGCGCCGCCGGAGCGGCCGACGACCGCGAAGCGGTCCATGCCCAGGGCGTCGGCCACAGCGGTCACGTCCTGCACGACATCCACGACACGGCGGCCGGGCTTGCGGTCGGACCCTCCGTATCCGGGACGGTCGTAGCTGATCAGTAGAACTCCGCGCTGATACAGGTACATGGGGCGTGGTCTGGGGCCGACCCGGCTGCCGGGAGTGCCGTGGAGCAGGAACACGGGTCGCCCCCGCGGGTCCCCGGAGCACTCGACCCGCAGTCGCCTCCCGTCCGCCGTCCGGACGTGGTCCAGCGTCGACGCCAGGTCCCGCACGATGTATCCCCTCTCCCAACCCACAGGCCAGGTCCCAAGCTGCCGGAACTTGACCCACTCGTCCAGCCGACACCATCGCTTTCGGCTCCGTGCCGAAGAGGCACAACGAGGGACGGGCGTGCGTGTCACCGCAGCGTCCGGGCCGCGCCCGGATATGCCCGGCTCGACGAAGGCTTGCCCCGGGGCGGCCTCAGATGTCCCGGAACGTCTCGATCTGCGCCCCCACCGAGTTCAGCCGCTCCGCCAGCTCCTCGTAACCCCGGTTGATGACGTACACGTTGCGCAGCACCGACGTGCCCTCGGCCGCCATCATCGCCAGCAGGACGACCACCGCCGGGCGAAGCGCCGGCGGGCACATCATCTCGGCGGCGCGCCAGCGGGTCGGGCCCTCGACCAGGACGCGGTGGGGGTCGAGGAGCTGGAGCCGGCCGCCGAGGCGGTTCAGGTCGGTCAGGTAGATGGCGCGGTTGTCGTAGACCCAGTCGTGGATGAGGGACTGGCCCTGGGCGACCGCCGCGATGGCGGCGAAGAACGGGACGTTGTCGATGTTCAGGCCGGGGAACGGCATGGGGTGGATCTTGTCGATCGGCGCCTCCAGCTTGGAGGGCCTAACGGTGAGGTCCACCAGTCGGGTGCGGCCGTTGTCGGCGAAGTACTCGGGTGTGCGGTCGTGGTCGAGGCCCATCTCCTCCAGGACCGCCAGCTCGATCTCCAGGAACTCGATCGGCACCCGGCGTACCGTCAGCTCCGACTCGGTGACCACGGCCGCCGCGACCAGGCTCATCGCCTCGACGGGGTCCTCGGAGGGGGAGTAGTCCACGTCGACGTCGATGGTGGGCACGCCGTGCACGGTGAGGGTGGTGGTGCCGATGCCGTCGACCTTGACGCCGAGCGCCTCGAGGAAGAAGCAGAGGTCCTGGACCATGTAGTTGGAGGAGGCGTTGCGGATGACGGTGATGCCGTCGTGCCGGGCGGCCGCGAGCAGCGCGTTCTCGGTCACCGTGTCGCCGCGCTCGGTCAGGACGATCGGGCGGTCCGGGCTCACCGCGCGGTCCACCTGGGCGTGGTACTGGCCCTCGGTGGCGGCGATGTCCAGACCGAACCGGCGCAGCGCGATCATGTGCGGCTCGATCGTGCGCGTACCGAGGTCGCAGCCGCCCGCGTACGGCAGCTTGAACGCGTCCATGCGGTGCAGCAGCGGGCCGAGGAACATGATGATGGAGCGGGTGCGGCGGGCCGCGTCCGCGTCGATCGCCTCGAGGTCGAGCTCGGCCGGCGGCACGATCTCCAGGTCGACACCGTCGTTGATCCACCGGGTGCGCACACCGATGGAGCCCAGCACCTCGAGGAGGCGGTACACCTCCTCGATGCGGGCGACGCGGCGCAGCACCGTGCGCCCCTCGTTGAGCAGTGAGGCGCACAGCAGTGCCACGCACGCGTTCTTGCTCGTCTTCACGTCGATGGCACCCGACAGCCGGCGCCCGCCGACCACCCGCAGATGCATCGGACCGGCGTAGCCGAGGGACACGATCTCGCTGTCGAGGGCTTCCCCGATGCGCGCGATCATCTCAAGGCTGATGTTCTGGTTGCCGCGCTCGATCCGGTTGACGGCGCTCTGGCTGGTGCCGAGCGCCTCCGCCAGCTGCGACTGAGTCCAGCCCCGGTGCTGCCGGGCGTCACGGATGAGCTTGCCGATGCGTACGAGGTAGTCGTCTGCCATGGGACTGAGGTTATCTCAGATATGAGATGTCACCCGACCGGGGGGTCTGAACGGGTGACGGGACGTCAAGCGCGCCCGGAGGGCTCAGTGCCGACGCGCCTTCGTCGTGCGCCGCCATCCGAAGGGTCCGGGCAGATCCATCGATGTCGTGCGACGTCCTGTGCTGCTGCGGGTGTAGCGGGGGCCGTTCTTTCCGCCGCCGGTGGTGATGGACCAGGAGCGTTTGTTGATGTTCAGGCGCACCCCCGGAAGGATCCGGAAACTCTTGCGGAACGTGAGCGGCATGCCTGTCTCCTCCTCGGTCGTGCGTGGGTACCCGGTTCGGATACCCGGGAAATGGGCGCGCATGACCGCAGGGTGGGCGCCGGGGCATGACCATCCGGCGCTCGTGTACTAGAGTTATCTCGACATCGAGATATCTGCCGAGAGAGCACTCCAGTCGCCACCCTGGTAAGGGTTACCTAAGTTAGCCTTACCTTAGCGGATCGGCCAAGATGCCGTGGCGGCAGGATCGTGGTGGTACGCGCACATCAATGAAGGAGACTGTCGTGTCGGCGAACAGCTTCGACGCCCGCAGCACGCTGCAGGTGGGCGACGAGTCGTACGAGATCTTCCGGCTGGACAAGGTGGAGGGCTCGGCCCGCCTGCCCTACAGCCTCAAGGTCCTGCTGGAGAACCTGCTCCGCACGGAGGACGGCGCGAACATCACCGCCGACCACATCCGTGCCCTCGGGGGATGGGACTCGCAGGCCCGGCCCAGCCAGGAGATCCAGTTCACGCCGGCCCGCGTGATCATGCAGGACTTCACCGGCGTTCCCTGTGTCGTGGACCTCGCGACCATGCGTGAGGCCGTCAAGGAGCTGGGCGGCGACCCGGCGAAGATCAACCCGCTGGCGCCGGCCGAGCTGGTCATCGACCACTCCGTCATCGCCGACAAGTTCGGCACGAACGACGCCTTCAAGCAGAACGTCGACCTGGAGTACGGCCGCAACAAGGAGCGCTACCAGTTCCTGCGCTGGGGCCAGACCGCCTTCGACGAGTTCAAGGTCGTCCCGCCCGGCACCGGCATCGTCCACCAGGTGAACATCGAGCACCTGGCCCGTGTCGTGATGGTCCGCGACGGCAAGGCCTACCCGGACACCCTGGTCGGCACCGACTCGCACACCACCATGGTCAACGGCCTCGGCGTGCTCGGCTGGGGCGTCGGCGGCATCGAGGCCGAGGCCGCCATGCTCGGCCAGCCGGTCTCCATGCTCATCCCGCGCGTCGTCGGTTTCAAGCTGACCGGTGAGCTCCAGGCCGGCACCACCGCCACCGACCTCGTCCTCACGATCACCGAGATGCTGCGCAAGCACGGCGTCGTCGGCAAGTTCGTCGAGTTCTACGGCGAGGGCGTCGCCGCCACCTCGCTGGCCAACCGCGCCACCATCGGCAACATGTCGCCGGAGTTCGGCTCCACCGCCGCGATCTTCCCGATCGACGACGAGACCATCAAGTACATGCGGCTCACCGGCCGCAGCGAGCAGCAGCTCGCGCTGGTCGAGGCCTACGCCAAGGAGCAGGGCCTCTGGCTCGACCCGGCCGCCGAGCCCGACTTCTCCGAGAAGCTCGAGCTCGACCTGGCGACGGTCGTCCCGTCCATCGCCGGTCCGAAGCGCCCGCAGGACCGCATCGTCCTCGCGAACGCGGCCGAGCAGTTCAAGGCGGACGTACGCAACTACGTCGACACCGTGGACGAGGCCGGCCAGGAGTCCTTCCCGGCCTCCGACGCCCCGGCCGTCGCGCCGAACGGCGCTCCGTCCAACCCGGTCACCGTGACCGCCCCCGACGGCACGTCGTACGAGATCGACCACGGCGCGGTCACGGTCGCGGCCATCACCTCCTGCACCAACACCTCCAACCCGTACGTCATGGTCGCCGCCGCGCTGGTGGCCAAGAAGGCGGTGGAGAAGGGCCTGACCCGCAAGCCGTGGGTCAAGACCACCCTCGCCCCGGGCTCCAAGGTCGTCACCGACTACTTCGAGAAGGCGGGCCTGACCCCCTACCTCGACAAGGTCGGCTTCAACCTCGTCGGCTACGGCTGCACCACCTGCATCGGCAACTCCGGCCCGCTGCCGGAGGAGGTCTCCAAGGCCGTCAACGACCACGACCTCGCGGTCACCTCGGTCCTCTCCGGCAACCGGAACTTCGAGGGCCGTATCAACCCCGACGTCAAGATGAACTACCTGGCGTCCCCGCCGCTGGTCGTGGCCTACGCGCTCGCCGGCTCCATGAAGGTCGACATCACCCGGGACGCCCTGGGCGCCGACCAGGACGGCAACCCGGTCTTCCTGAAGGACATCTGGCCCTCCGAGGCCGAGGTGAACGACGTCGTCGCCAACGCCATCGGCGAGGACATGTTCGCCAAGTCCTACAGCGACGTCTTCGCGGGCGACGCCCAGTGGCAGGCCCTTCCGATCCCGACCGGCAACACCTTCGAGTGGGACGCCGAGTCCACCTACGTCCGCAAGCCCCCGTACTTCGAGGGCATGGCCCACGAGCCGGCCCCGGTGGAGAACATCTCCGGCGCCCGCGTGCTCGCCAAGCTGGGCGACTCGGTCACCACCGACCACATCTCCCCGGCCGGCGCCATCAAGGCCGACACCCCGGCCGGCAAGTACCTCACCGAGCACGGTGTGGAGCGTCGTGACTTCAACTCCTACGGCTCGCGCCGAGGCAACCACGAGGTCATGATCCGCGGCACGTTCGCCAACATCCGCCTGCGCAACCAGATCGCGCCGGGCACCGAGGGCGGCTACACCCGCGACTTCACCCAGGCCGACGCGCCGGTGTCGTTCATCTACGACGCCTCGCAGAACTACCAGGCCGCCGGCATCCCGCTGGTCGTCCTGGCCGGCAAGGAGTACGGCTCCGGATCGTCCCGCGACTGGGCCGCCAAGGGCACCGCGCTCCTCGGCGTCAAGGCCGTCATCGCCGAGTCCTACGAGCGCATCCACCGCTCGAACCTCATCGGCATGGGCGTGCTCCCGCTCCAGTTCCCGGAGGGCCAGTCGGCCGCGTCCCTCGGCCTCACCGGTGAGGAGACCTTCGACTTCACCGGCGTCGAGGAGCTCAACAACGGCACCACCCCCCGCACGGTGAAGGTCACCACCGACACCGGCGTCGAGTTCGACGCGGTCGTCCGCATCGACACCCCCGGCGAGGCGGACTACTACCGCAACGGCGGCATCATGCAGTACGTGCTGCGCAGCCTGATCCGCAAGTAGGCGGACCGCCAGGGCAGTTCGAGGGCCGCGTTCCCGGGTGACCGGGGGCGCGGCCCGCGCCGTTCACGCGGCCCGCGCCCTCTCACGGCGCGGGCGGGTCACCCGCCCCGGTACTTCGCCGCCGCGGCCTGGGCCAGGTCCTGGGACTTGTCCAGGGCCGCGTCCACCGACTGCTGCCCGGCGATGGCCGCGGCGATCTGCTCGGAGACCGCCGTCCCCAGCACGGCGAACTCGGGGATGCCCAGGAAGCCGATGCCGTCGTAGGGGCGGGGGCCGACGCCCGGGTTCTTCGGGTCGGCGGATTCCGTCGCCGCCGTGAACTCCTGCCGGTACCAGGCACTGGCGGCCTGCTGGTACTCGGGATTCTCGTAGAGCGACATGCGGTTACCGGCGGGCGCCGAGGTCCAGCCCACCTCCTGGCCGACCAGCTCCTGGAACTCCTTGGAGGAGGCCCAGGAGATGAACTCCCAGGCGGCGTCCTTGTTCTCGGAGGCCTGCTGGACGCCCCAGGCCCAGGTCCACAGCCAGCCGGCCTTGTCGGTCCTGTCGTGCGGGGCCGGGACGTAGCCCACCTTGCCCTTGACCGAGGAACTGTCGGCCTCGATCGACGAGGCCAGCGACGTGGCGTCGTACATCATGGCGCACTTGCCCTCGACGAAGCGGTCCAGGATCTCCAGCACGCCCATCCGCTCGGCGCCGGGCTGGCCGTGGGTGCGGAGCAGGTCGACGTAGAACCCGACGGCCTTCTTGAACTCCGGTGAGGTCAGGCGGGCGTTCCAGTCCATGTCGTACCAGGCGCCGCCGAAGGTGTTGACGACCGTGTTGATCGGGGCGAGGTTCTGGCCCCAGCCGGGCAGGCCGCGCAGGCAGATGCCGCTCGCGCTCTCGGAGCCGTCGACCCGGGCCGCGAGGTCGGCGACCTGCTCCCAGGTCGGGTCCGGCGGCATGGTCAGCCCGTCCTTGCGGAAGAGGTCCTTGCGGTACATCAGGAAGGAGCCCTCGCCGTAGAAGGGTTCGGCGTAGAGCTTGCCGTCCTCCCCGGTCAGCGAGGACGCCAGGTTCGGGAAGACGTCGTCCTGGTCGAAGTCCGGGTCGGCCTTCACGTAGGGGTCCAGCGGGGCGAGCCAGCCGTTGTCCGCGTAAATCGGCACCTCGTACGCGCTGACGCTCGCCACGTCGTAGGTGCCGGCCTGGGTCGCGAACTCGCGGTTCATCTTCTCCCGCGCCTCGTTCTCCGGCAGCATCGTGTAGTCGACGGTGATTCCGGTCTCCGCCGTGAAGTGCTTCTTGGTGAGCTTCTTGAGGGTCTGGATCTGCGGCACGTCCGTCGCGAGCACACGGAGGTCGGCCTGCTCCTCGCCGCCGGACAGATCGGCGTCGCCGCACCCGGCGAGGACCAGACCGGCGGCGGCCGTGAGGGCCACGGCCGCCTGGGTGAGGCGGCTGCGTTTCATGACATTTCGGCCCCTACCCACCTTTGCCATTTGTTAGACATTTCGTAAGAAGCGGATTAACAAGTGGGTTTCCGGCATGCCTGTGCTCAAGGCCGGCCGCGTCTGGCCTGAGCGCGCCGGGACAGCGCGTCCGCCGCCACGGCGGCCAGCAGCACCCCGCCGGTGATCATGAACTGCACGGCGTCCTGCACCCCCAGCAGCCCCATGCCCGAGGCGATCGACTGGATGACCACCACACCGAGCAGCACCGACCAGGGCGAGCCCCGCCCGCCGAACAGACTCGTCCCGCCGATGACGGCCGCCGCGATCGCGTTGATCAGCAGCATCCCCGAACCGGCGGCACGCGCCGTCGTGGGGCTCGCCGAGGTCAGCCCCGACGCCACGAACAGCCCGCCGAACGCGGCCAGCGTCCCCGACACCATGAACATGGCGACCCGCACCCGCTCCACCCCGATGCCGGCCCGCCGCGCCGCCTCGACCCCGCCGCCGAGCGCGTACACCCGCCGCCCGTAGCGGGTGCGGCGCAGCACGTAGTCCGAGACGACCAGGACCACCAGGAAGATCAGCAGCGCGAGCGGCAGTCCCTGAAACCGGTTGAGGGTGTGGGCCCCGGCGAAGGCCACCACCGCGAGGAGCCCGGTGCGCAACCAGATCTCGCCCCCGGGCCGGTAGGGCATCCCGGTCGCCCGGTGGCGGCTCAGCCGGCGGCGGGCGGCCAGGAAGTACCCGCCTGTGCCGAGCGCCGCGACCGCGTACGCCGCCACGTCGTTGGCGAAGTGCCGGCTGGTCAGTGAGGCGACCAGGCCCTCCTCGTCGATGTTGATCGTGCCGCTCGCCCCCAGCAGGTAGAGCGTCAGACCGTTCCAGATCAGCAGCCCTGCCAGCGTCACCACGAAGGCGGGCACGCCGAGCCAGGCGTGGAAGAACCCGTGGAAGGCGCCCACCGCCGTGCCCGCGGCCACCGCCACGATCACCGCCAGCCACTCCGGCACCCCGTGGTTCACGTTCAGCACGGCGAACGCCGCCCCCGCCAGGCCGCTGACCGAGCCGACCGACAGATCGATCTCCCGGATCAGCAGCACGAACACGATGCCGACGGCGACCAGCCCGGTCCCGACGATGTCCACGCTGAGGTTGGACAGGTTGCGCGGCGAGAGGAACTTGTCGTCCAGCCCCTGGAAGACGATCCAGATCACGATCAGCCCGGAGATGACCAGCAGCGGCCCCCGCTCGCCGTCGCGCACACCACCGCGCAGGTCCCGTACGTACTCCCGCACGCTGTCCTGCCAGCCGCGGGCGGCGCCTCGCTCGCGGCCGGTGGTGACCGGCCCGGCACTGCCGGGCCCGGCCGGCCCGCCGTCCCCGTGCGGCCCGCCGCGGCTCACGGCCACGCCTCCTCGTCGCCCTTCGAACGGTGGGCCACGGCGTTGTCCGCCGCCCCGGTGACCGAGGAGATGATCTGCTCCTGGGTCACGGTGCTCACGTCGAACAGACCGTTGTTGCGGCCCAGCCGCAGCACCGCGACGCGGTCGGCGACGGCCTTGATGTCGCCCATGTTGTGGCTGATGAGGATGATCGCCATCCCGCGGTCGCGCACGCCCTCGATCAGGTCGAGCAGATGACTGGTCTGCTCCACGCCCAGGGCGGCGGTCGGCTCGTCGAGCAGCAGCACCTTGGGAGCGCCCATCAGCGAGCGGGAGATCGCCACGGCCTGCCGCTGCCCGGCCGACAGCGCGGCCACCGGCATCCGCACGTCGGGGATGCGGATCGACAGGGCACGCATCAGATCGCGGGCCCGGCGCTCCATCTCGACCTCGTCGAGGACGCCCACCCGGTCGATCTCGCGGCCGAGGAAGAGGTTGCCGACGACGTCCAGGTTGTCGCACATGGCGAGGTCCTGGTAGACGGTCGCGATGCCCAGGGCGTGGGCGTCGTGCGGGCGCTTGATCTGCACCAGGCGCCCCTCCCACTCGATGATGCCCCGGTCGGCGGGGCTGACCCCGGAGATCACCTTGACCAGCGTGGACTTGCCGGCCCCGTTGTCGCCCGCCAGGGCCACGACCTCCCCGGCCCGGACCTGGAGGTCGACGTCCACGAGCGCCTGGACGCCGCCGAAGCGCTTGGTGATGCCGCGCAACGCCAGTACGGGGGGACGGGCCACGGGGACCACCTCGCTCACCGGGTGAGCCCGGCCCGGTCGCAGGCCGCGCGGAGCTTCGGGGTGCAGATCTGGTCGATCGTGTAGACGCCGTCCCGCACGAGCGTCCGGCCGATCGTCTCGCGCGTCACGGCGGTCGGGGTGAGCAGGATCGCCGGGACGTCCTCGGTCGTGGGGCTGTCCACCTTCGTCGTGACCAGGGCGTCGATGTCGTTGCCGCGCGCCAGGGCGACGGCCATCGCGGCGGCCGCCTCGGCCTCCAGCCGGAACGGCTTGTAGACGGTCATGTACTGCTCGCCCTTGACGATGCGCTGTACGGCGTCGAGGTCGGCGTCCTGCCCGGTGACCGGGGGCAGGGGCGAGACACGGTCGCTCTTGAGGGCCGAGACGACACCGGCCGCGATCGAGTCGTTGGCCGCGAGCACCCCGTCGATCCGGCTCGGGCCGAGGTCGCTGATCGCGGCGGACATGTGGTCGTGCGCGTTCTCCGTGCGCCACCCCAGGGTGTTGTACGACTTCAGGATCCGCACCTCGTCCTGGAGGACGGACCGGGCCCCGTCCTCGTACCAGGCGGTGTTGGGGCTGGAGGGGTCGCCGTTCATCATGACGACTCCGCCGCCGTCGGCCCTGGCGCCCATGCCCTCCAGGAGCGCCTGGCCCTGGAGCCTGCCGACCTGGGCGCCGTCGAAACTGACGAAGCCCGAGATCGGCCCTTCGGCGAGCCGGTCGTAGGCGACGACCGGGATGCCCTCGTGGTGTGCCGCGCGGACCGAGGAGCGCAGGGCCTTGGGGTCGACGACGTCCAGCATCAGGACCGAGACCCCCCGGGTGATCATGGAGGTCATCTGCTGCCGCTGGCTCGCCGCGTCGTTCTCGGCGTTGGCGTACACGACCGTGCAGTCGGCGCACAGCTCCTTCACCCGCTTCTCGATCAGCGGCTTGTCGGACTTCTCCCAGCGGGGCACGGCCCGGCTCGGCAGCAGCAGCCCGATGACCAGCTCGCCCTCGCCCTCCCCGCCGCTGTCGGTACACCCGGCGAGGGAGACGGCCAGGAGGACCGCCAGCAGCCCGGCGACGCCGCGCAGGCCGACGCCACGCATCAGGGACCTCCCTCGTGGGACCGGGCCCGGCGCGAGGACGGGGGAGGGTCCGCGGCGCCGTCGCCGATGTGCTCCATGGCCCGGTCGAGCCCCACGGCCTGCTCGCCCCTGCGGCCTGCCTCCCGCTCGCCGGTACGACCTGCCTCCCGCTCGCCGGTGCGGCCCGGCGCTCGCTCGCGGTCGCCGTCGCGGTCCGTTGCGTGGTCGTCGTCGTGGTGAGCCGCTGAGCTGCTGTCGTGGTCGGTTGCGTGGTCGTCGTCGTGGTGAGCCGCTGAGCTGCTGTCGTGGTCGGTTGCGTGGTCGTCGTCGTGGTGAGCCGCTGACCCGCCGTCGTGGTCGGTTGCGTGGTCGTCGTCGTGGTGAGCCGCTGAGCTGCTGTCGTGGTCGGTTGCGCGGTCGTCGGCGTGGTCGGCAGCTGATCCGCCGTCGTGGTCCGTTGCGTGGTCGTCGTCGTGGTGAGCCGCTGACCCGCCGTCGCGCTCCGCCGCCCGGTCGTCGTCACGGTGCCGGCCCTGGGCGCGGGCCCTGCGGCGGTCCCGGTTCCGGCCCAGCCCCCAGTTCCGGTCGCGGCCCAGGCCCCAGCCGCGGCCCGGCCTACGCTCCTCCTCCGGATCCTCCTCCGGCTCGGGCACCTCGTCCGGCTCCTCGCCGTCCTCCGTCTCCCGTTCCGAGCGGGTGACGACGATCTCGCTCCACACCTGCTTGCCGCCGCCCACCGGCACCGACCCCCAGGCCGCCGACACCGCCTCGACCAGGAAGAGTCCCCGGCCGCCCGTCGACTCCCAGTCCACGACCACCGGCTTGGCCGGCGCCCGGGGCGAGGAGTCGCTCACGGTCACCCGCAGCCGGTCCGCCGCCAGGGTCAGCTCCACCCGGACCGCGCCCTGCGTGTGCACCAGCGCGTTGGTGACCAGCTCCGACACCACCAGCAGGACGGTGTCGGCCTCCTCCGCGATGCCCCACGAACGCAGCGTGCGCGCACTGAACCTGCGGGCGTGCATCACCGCGTCCGGCAGCCGCCACACCACCCAGCCCGCCCGCACCGGCCGTACCCGCATCCCGTCGTAGCGCAGCAGCAGGATCGCCACGTCGTCCTCACGGCGCCCGTCCTCGCCGAGCAGCGCGTCGGCCATCCGCCCGGGGTCGGCGGGATCGGCCGCGGCGAGCGCCAGACGGACGAGCCGCATGCCCTCGTCCACCTGGAGGTCCGCCGACTCGACCAGACCGTCCGTCACCAGCGCGAGCACCGAGCCCGGGGCGAGCGCCAGTGCCGTCAGCGGGAACTCCGCGTCCGCCAGGACACCCAGGGGGAGCCCGCCCTCGACGGCGATCTCCGCGGTGCTGCCGTCGGGATGCCGTACGAGCGGGGCCAGGTGCCCGGCCCTTACGAACAGCGCGTTGCCCTCCTCCATGTCGAGCTCGACGTAGCAGCAGGTGGCGAACAGGTCCGTCTCCATGCCGACGAGCAGCCGGTTGGCGTGCGCGACGACCACGTCCGGCGGATGCCCCTCGACGGCGTAGGCCCTGACCGCCGTACGCATCTGGCCCATGATCGTCGCGGCGCCGGCGCTGTGCCCCTGCACATCCCCGATGACCAGGGCCACCTTGCTCTCCGACAACGCGATCACGTCGTACCAGTCGCCGCCCACCTGGAGCCCGCGCCGGGCCGGCAGATAGCGGGCCACCGCGGTGCCCCCGGGCAGCCGGGGGAGCCGGCGCGGCAGCAGGCTGCGCTGGAGCATCGTCGCGAGTTCCTGCTCGGCGTCGTAGGCGTGCGCGCGCTTCAGGGCCTGCCCGACGAGTCCCGCGGTCGCGGTCAGCAGGGCCCGCTCCTCGGGGGCGAACTCGTGAGGGGTGTCCCAGCCGACCAGGCACACCCCGGCCACCCCGCTCTTGGCCGGCAGCGGCAGCACCGCGAGACCGCCGGGGCCGATCCCCGCGAGCCCGGGTTCCAGCACGGAACCCTCCGGCCACAGGCTCATCCGCCCGTCCCGCAGCGCCGCCTGGAGCGTGGGCAGGGCGGTGACCGGCGCGTCGGGCCACTCCGAGCGCCACTCGCGCCGCCACAGCTCCGGCCAGGCACCGGCACTCGGCGGATCGAGCATGGTGACCGCCAGCCGGTCCTCCAGCAGTTCGGCGAGCGCCACCCGGTCGGCACCCAGCGGCTCGCGCAGCGCGGCGACCACCACGCGGCTGACGTCCCGCACGGTCGTGGCGTCGTCGAGCGCGGCCGTCAGCCACTGGATCCGGGCGACGTCACTGGCGCTGCGGCGCAGCACCGGAGCCGCGCTCACCACGCCCAGCACCCGCTCCGGGGTGCCGTCGGGCCTCTTCAGCACGCGGCAGTTCAGCCGCAGCCAGCACAGTTCCCCGGTCGGCCGGCGGATACGGAACTCCAGCTCACGGCGGCCCGGGGTCTGCGCGGACGGCTCGATCACCGACATCAGCGCGGGGACGTCCTCCGGGACGCTGCAGGAGAGCAGGGTGTCGGTCTTGCCGTCGAAACCGCCCTCGGGGATGCCGACGAGTTCGAGGAGGGCCGGATCCGTCTCGACCAGACCGGTGCCGGGCGACAGGGCGAAGGAGCCGACCCCCAAGGCGCGCAGGGCCGAATCCAGCAGCGGTGCGGGCGCCGACCGGTCGGCCTCGCCGCGCAGCCGCTCGGCGACGGCTTCGGCGTACCGCTCCAGGAACTCCCGCTGTTCGGTGCCGAACCCTTCCGCGGCCTCTCCCACCACGACGAGACAGCCCAGCCACCCGCCCGCGGCCCCCAGCGGCAGCGCTCCCAGCGGGACGGCTGCGGCCGCGGTCTCCTCTCGCCCGGGAAGCACCACACCCGCGAGCCACACGGCCCGCCCGCGGAGAAACGCCTCGACGACGGCCGGACAACCGCCCCCAAACCCGGTCGGGCCCGACGGCGCCGAGGTGGGAGCGCCCTGCGGAGCGGCAGGGGAGTCCGCCCCGGGAGAGGCGCTCGGCCGCGTGCCCGGTGCTCCCGCGGAATCCGAGACCGCCACCCGCCCCGGCAACTGGTACCGCTGCTCGGACTCGGCCCCGGCCGACTCCACCAGGCAGAGCTCCGCGCCGTCCTCACTGCGCACGTAGACCGCCGCCAGCGTCACCCCGGCGAACGCCAGCAGCCGCGCTCGCGCGGCCGTCTCCGGAGCGGGACGAGGCGGATCGGTACCCCCGTTCCCCGGCGCCCGAAGACCGGGGACCGCGGCCCGGGCATCGCCGTGATGGGGCATGTCCGCATCCACCTCCCGTCCATGCCGCAGCCACCGGCAGGTGGGAGTCCCCGGAACTCAGGCGACGACGACGCGGGCACGGGACCGGCGGCGCGGGGTCGCGCCTCCCATGGCGGATCCACGCCGCTCATGAGCGGCAGGGCACCCACCAACAGCTTCGCACACCTGGATAACTGCGACATATGGGGCACCCTGGCCGGCTCGGCCGACGTCTCCGACGGGTTCCGCTCACGCACCCCGACGACCCGGGACGCACCCCGACGACCCGGGACGCACCCCGACGACCCGGGACGCCGCTCGGCCGAACCGACGCGGCACGGCCGAAACGGCCCGCACGGAGATCGAGATCACCGCGGTGGGGTCCCGAAACACGCAGCTCCGGCGCTGGGTCGACCCTGGTCACCGGCCCGCACGGCACGACGGGCCCGGTGATCACCGCCTTCGGGCCACCGGGCCCGCCCCGTACGACGGTTCAGCCCACCCGGCAGGGCGGACTGCTCGTGCTTTCAGCCCCCGAACCGGAGACGACGTAGCCGAACGTCGTGCTCTTGCCCGGGGCCAGGGAGCCGTTCCAGTTGGCGTTGTGGACCATCACCGCCTGGCCGTTGTAGGTCGCGCTGCCGCTCCACAGGCTCTCGACCTTCTGGCCCGCCGGGAGTGTCCAGTCGACCATCCAGCCGAGCATCGGGACGGTGCCGCTGTTGGTGACGGTCACCTCGGACTGGTAGCCGCCGTTCCAGGTGCCGGTCGTCCTGCGGGTGGCCGTGCAGGTGCCGGGCACCGGCTCGGACGGGTTGCCGGGCTCCTTGATGCCGGTCACCTCGCCGTTGCCGCCGTCGAAGACGACGTCGGAGCAGGAGTAGAAGGTCTCCTGGCTGTCGGAGCGCTGCCAGACCATGTAGATGATGTGGCGGCCCGACTTGGCGGCCGGGAGCTTGCCGGTCCAGGAGTAGTTGGCCTCGACCGTCCCCGGGGAGCCGTTCAGCGGCGGGTGGTCGACCGAGAGGAAGGGCTGGGCCTCCATGTCGTTCCAGGTGAGCGTCTTGGTCGGGTCGAAGCCGTCCTTGGTGATGTAGACGTAGAACCAACCCGGGTGCGCCGCCCAGGCGTTGTACGAGAAGTCGACCGTCGCCCCCGAGGTGAGGTGGGTCAGCGGCCAGTCCTTGCTGGGCGTGTTGAACCCGGTGAAGTTGGTGTTGCCGCCGCTGCACAGCTCGCCGTCCGGCACGAAGCCCCGGGTGCGGCCGGCACCGTCCGAGCGGAGCACCGAGAACCAGTTGTAGAACGGTGTGGTACCGCTGACCTGCTGCGCACCGCGGCACGCGGGGTTGACCGGCTTGATCTCACCGGTGCCGGTCAGCCCGTCCTGCCAGCACAGGAACGTGCGGCTGCCGGGCTTCATGGGCGTGCCGTGCGCCTCCGCCTCACCACCGGCCGTCATGACCAGGCCGAGGGCCGGGACGGTGACGAGGAGGGAGAGCAGCACGAGGAAGAGGGCTCTGGCCCGGGTGGGGAGCGCTGATCGGGGCATCGTGGAACCTCCCGGCTTGCTTGTCAGGATCATGACAGCCTCATCCGTTCGTGGGGGTGTCGGGCCTGCGGATGTGTGTGCCTGGATGTGCGGGATGGGAGCGACTTCTGGGGCGGGTTCCGGTCCACCACGATGGGAGCGCTCCCACCCCGCCTGTTGCGGAAGTTAGCGCCCGGCGGCGGAGATGTAAACGGCTCGGGCGAAAGGGTGGGGGCCGGGGGAGCGGCGACCGGTGACGATGACCCGCCCGCCGGGTGGTGCGGGGGTCGTTCGGGTGATGCGACAGCGCCCGCGTGCGTCCGAGGTGCTCGCAGACTGCGGATGACTGGACGGCTCGTCAAGTGGGAAGCGGGAGGCGGTCATGGCGTGCATGCCGACCGGGGATGTCGACTTTCACGACGCCGTCAAGGAGGTCTTCCGCGGGTATCCGGAGACGCAGGGCAAGTACGCGCTGTCCAGTCTCGCGCTGGAACGCCGGAGGAGGGTCGACGTCGACAAGGAGGTCGCAGTCTCCCGGATCGAAGGCCGCAAGATCATCACCGAATTCGAGGAGCGGAAGTCGGTGATCAGGATGCAGCTCTGCCTGAAGTGGAACTTCGACTGCACCGAATGCCTCATGTGGGAAGAGGCGCCGGAGTAGGCGGGTGTCATCGCCCGTCTCCGGCCCATGAGGCCGCCGGGCAGAGCGAGTTGACTTTACCTTCCCTTTGCGATTGGCTGCGGATCCGACCATCAAGATCCGGGGGATCCACGTGAACCGCATACTTCGTGCTGTCGTCTGCTCCGTCGCGGCCGGCGGTCTCGCGCTCGGCCTCAGCTCCTGCTCCGAGGCGGTCGACCAGGTCGACAAGGCGGTGAACGAGACGTATGAGGTCACCTACGAGGTCACGGGGAAGAACATCGACTCGGTCGACTTCCACGGCGGCGGTGGCAAGGCCATGGAGCCGAAGATCGAGTCGGTGTCGAAGCCCGAGCTGCCCTGGAAGAAGACGGTCACGCTGCGCGGCATCATGCCCGCGGCCGTCATGCCGGTCGCCACGGATCCCGAAGGCGCCCAGGTCACGTGCAGGATCATCTACAAGGGCAAGGTGCTGGAGGAGCAGAGTGCCGAGGGTCTGGTGACCGCCGGCGGCTGCACTGCGCAGTCCCCGATCGCAGAGTGATGCTCGTCGGGTGACGACCGGGGCGGCGCCGTACAGGGCGCCCAGGAGGAAGCCGGCGAAGGCCCCCCCCGGGAGGCCCGGCAGGGGGTGGCGCAGCCTGTTGGCCGCGCCATCGGCGTGTCGGCGGACCTTGCGCCGTCTTCCGTGGACCTGAGCGTCTCCGGTCGTAGTGGCCTGAGCGTCTTCGGTCGTAGGGGACCTGAGCGTTCCCGGTCGTAGTGGCCTGAGCGTTTTCGGTCGTAGGGGACCGGGGCCCTCTCGTGGCGAGACACCTCGCCGTGAAGCCGACACGCCCCGGGACGGCTACCGCACACCCCTGCCGGCGTCGTCACTCACCTCGTCCAACACCGCTCGCAGCCACTCCAGTTGTCGCCGCACCTGTACCGCCTCACCCCCCTCGTGCCCGTTGAACGGATACGCGTGGATCTCCTTGCGCGGACCCTTACCCGTCAGTTCCGCATAGCGGTTGAACGCGGCGTACACCCCGCTCGGCGGACACACCGTGTCGCGCAGCCCCACCCCGAAGTGCGCCGGGGCCTGCGCCCGCCGGGCGAAGGAGACACCCTCGACGTAGGAGAGGGTGCGACAGGCCGCGTCCTCGGCGCCCCGGTGGACGGCGAGGTAGGCGGCGATCTCGCCGTACGGGCCCGCGTCGGTGAGGTCCAGGGCGCGCCGGATGCCGCACAGGAGCGGGGCGGTGACCAGCAAGGCCGCCAGGTCCGGGACGAGCCCCGCGACCGCCAGGGCCAGCCCGCCGCCCTGGCTGTTGCCGACCGCCACGGTCCGCTCCGGGGCGACGCCGGGCAGCGCCCGTACCGCCGCGACCGCGCGCACCGCGTCCGTGATCAGGCGCCGGTAGTGATAGTCCTCGGCGGCGAGCAGCCCCCGCACCGCCGGCCCTGGTCCGCCCGCCGCGGCGGCGTGCGGATCGGGTGTGTCTCCGCCGCACCCGTACTGGTCGCCCTGGCCGCGGTTGTCCATGAGCAGATGAGCGTACCCGGCGTTGACCCACGTCAGGCGCTCGTGCGGCAGCCCGCGCCCGCGCCCGTACCCGGCGAACTCGACCACGGCGGGCAGTGTTTCGCCGGCTCCACTCACACCGGCCTGCAGTGTTTCGCCGCGTCCACCCACAGCGGCGGGCAGCACTTCGCCGCGTCCACCCACACCGGCGGGCAGCACTTCATCGCCTCCACCTACCCGCACACCTCCCCCCACCCCCACCGGCCGGCTGAACCACGCCCGTACCGGGTCACCCCCGAACCCCCGGAACGTCACGTCCCAGGTCCGCGTCAGCCGGAGGCCCGTCTCCACCGGTCGCACCGCCATCAGCGGGTCCGTCTCCCCGGCCGACGTCAGGGTGTCCCGCCAGAACGCGTCGAAGTCGGCGGGCTCCTCGATGTCCGGGCGGTGGCGCTCCAGTTCTGACAGCGGCAGGTCGAACGCGGGCACGGCGGCACCTCGCAGGAGTCGGTGGTCATCCAGAAACTTGCGGGACGGCAGAAGCCTTTGGCTCATGGGCATACCCAGCTTCGACGCTGTTCCAACGCGTCCCAGGCGTCCCGTCCGGCTGTAGCAGTACCCATTGACAGCGCTTTCTGGTGCCCTTAGGTTGCCGCGAAGTTACCGGTAGAAGCTCGAAAGTTTCGGTTCCGCGTCCCACGCCCACGGGAGGCCCGAGCAATGAGCACGTCCACCACATCGGCCCCGCCGGGCACCCAGGACCAGCCCCCGGCCCGGGCCGCCCCACGGCGCGGCAAGCGGACGGACACCCGGACCGGTTGGCGGCGGGCGCTGCGCCGCGACTGGCAGTTGTACTCGCTGGCGATCCTGCCGCTGCTGTTCTTCCTGGTCTTCCGCTATCTGCCGATGATCGGCAACATCATCGCCTTCCGGCGCTTCGAGCCCGGCGGTTCGCTCTTCGGCGAGGAATGGGTGGGGCTGCGCTATGTGCGGATGTTCCTCGGCGACCCCACCTTCTGGCAGGTGTTCCGCAACACCCTCTGGCTGGGCGGGCTCACCCTCGTCTTCTGCTTCCCGATCCCCGTCGTGCTGGCGCTGCTGCTGAACGAGGTGCGCCGGCGCTCCCTGAAGCGGTTCGTGCAGTCGGTGTCGTACCTCCCGCACTTCCTGTCGATCGTGATCGTCGCGGGCATCACCCTGCAGATGCTGGCCAGCGACGGCCCGGTCAACCACGTCCTCGGCCTGCTCGGCCACGACCCGGTCCGCTTCGTCCAGGAACCGGAGTGGTTCCGCGCCCTCTACGTCGGCTCGGAGGTCTGGCAGTCCGCCGGCTGGGGCACGATCCTCTACCTCGCCGCGCTCACCACGATCGACGAGGATCTGTACGAAGCCGCCCGCATCGACGGTGCCAACCGCTGGCAGCAGATCTGGCACGTCACCCTGCCCGGCATCCGCCCCACCATGATCACGCTGCTGATCCTCAACGTCGGCACGTTCATGGCGGTCGGCTTCGAGAAGGTGCTGCTGCTGTACAACCCGCTGACGTATCCGACCGCGGACGTGATCTCGACGTACGTCTACCGCTCCGGCGTCGAGTCCAACAGCTTCAGTTACGCCGCCGCCATCGGGCTGTTCGAGGCGATCATCGGCCTGGTCCTCATCACGTCCGCCAACCAGCTCTCACGCCGCACAGTGGGGACGAGCCTGTGGTGAAGCCGAGCCGCGCGTACCGGGTCTTCCAGGGCGTCAACGGGGTGGTCCTCACGCTCGTCGTGCTGGTCACCCTCTACCCGTTCGTCAACATCCTCGCGCGGTCCTTCAGCGGGGAGCGGCAGATCCGGGCCGGAGAGGTGACCCTGCTGCCCAAGGGGTTCAACCTCACCACGTACGAGATCGTGTTCCAGGACGCGATGTTCTGGCGGAACTACGGCAACACCGTGCTCTACACGGTCGTGGCGACAGCGGTCGCGATGGTCCTGACGACCTGCTACGCCTACGTCCTGTCGAAGAAGCACCTCAAGGGCCGCGGCCTGCTCGTCGGCGTCGCCGTGTTCACCATGTTCTTCACCGGCGGCCTGATCCCGAACTACATCCTGGTCACCAGCCTCGGCCTGAAGAACAGCGTGTGGGCGATCGCCCTGCCCAACGCGATCAGCGTCTTCAACCTGCTCGTGATGAAGGCCTTCTTCGAGAACCTGCCGACGGAGCTGGAGGAGGCCGCGCAGATCGACGGCCTGAGCACCTACGGCGTCCTGCTGAGGATCGTGCTGCCGCTGTCCAAGGCGGTCGTGGCGACGATGGTGCTGTTCTACTCGGTGTCCTTCTGGAACTCCTGGTTCAGCGCGTTCCTCTACATGGACCGGACCGAGCTGATGCCGGTCACGGTCTACCTCCGCAACCTCATCCAGGGCGCCACCGGTGGCGGCAACGCCGGTGCCGGAACCGAGCAGCTCAGCCAGGTCGGCGCGAACATCCAGTCGGTGACCATCGTCCTCACCGCCCTGCCGATCCTCTGCGTGTACCCGTTCGTCCAGCGCTACTTCGTCTCGGGCGTGATGCTCGGCGCGGTCAAGGGCTGACCGCCGCACCCTTCCTCAACTCGCTTACGGAACAAGGGGGTTCCCGTGAAGAACGCAGGACAGCTGTCGCGGCGCCAGATGCTCGCCGCGGCCGGCTTCATCGGCCTCGCCACGGTCACCGGCTGCGGCGGCGGGGACGACGGCGGCGACGGCAAGGACCTGTCGAAGAAGCAGGACGGGGCCATGAAGAACTACCGGGCCGGCCAGCAGTTCAAGGCATCCCGGCCGCTGTCCTTCCCGGTGCTGCACAACAACAACCCGGTGTATCCGATGAAGAACGGCTGGCTGTTCTGGAAGGAGGTCACCAAGCGCACCGGGATCACCCTCAAGCCCCTCGACGTCCCGCTGGCCGACTACGAGAAGAAACGCAGCGTCCTCATCGGCTCCGGCGACGCCCCCTTCATCATCCCGAAGACGTACCACCCCGGCGAGGTCGCCTTCGTGTCCTCGGGGGCGATTCTGCCGGTCAGCGAATACGTCGACCTGATGCCCAACTTCCGCGACAAGGTGAGGAAGTGGAAGCTGGAGCCCGAGCTGGACTCCATCCGCCAGTCCGACGGCAAGTACTACCTGCTGCCGGGCCTGCACGAGAAGCCCAAGTCCGGCTACTCCCTGTCCTTCCGCACGGACATCCTCGACAAGCACGGACTCACCCTGCCCACGACGTGGGACGAGGTGTACGACGTCCTCACGGCGCTCAAGGCGGAGTACCCGGACAAGTACCCGTGGACCGACCGCTGGAGCACCAACACCCCGTTCCCCTGTGGCGCGTTGTTCCAGTACCTCGGTCAGGCGTACGGGGTGAAGGCCGGCTGGGCGTACGACAACATCAGCTTCGACACCAAGGCGCAGACGTTCGTCTTCACCGCCGCCCAGGACGCCTACCGGGACGTGGTCGCGTATCTGCGCAGACTGGTCTCCGAGAAGCTCCTGGACCCGGAGAGCTTCACCCAGCAGGACGACCAGGCCGTGCAGAAGCTCCTCGCGGAGAAGTCGTACGTGATCAGCGCCAACCCCCAGGAGCTGGTGCAGAGCTACCGCTACAACCTGTCCAAGCAGGTCAAGGGCGCGAAGATCGAGATGGTCCCGGTGCCCCTCGGCCCGGCGGGGCCGGTCCTGCTGAGCGGTATCCGGCTGGAGAACGGCGTCATGATCTCCAGCAAGGCCCTCAAGAGCGACACCTTCGTCGCGATGATGCAGTTCGTGGACTGGCTGTGGTACTCCGACGAGGGCCAGAAGTTCTGCAAGTGGGGCGTGGAGGGCGTCACGTACACCGAGTCCGGCGCCACGTACACGCTGGAGCCCGGAATCTCCCTCATGGGCTCCGACCCGGACGCCCCGAAGGACCTCCAGAAGGACTACGGCTTCTTCAACGGCGTGTTCACCTACGGCGGCAGCTGGGAGCTCGTGTCCTCCCACTTCAGCCCGGACGAGAAGAAGTTCCAGGACGTGATGTCCCAGCGCAGGGAACTCCCCGTCGACCCGGCGCACCCGCTCCAGTCCTTCGAGCAGGAGCAGGCGACCCTCTGGGACACCCCGCTCAAGGACACCGCCATCCAGAACACCCTCCAGTTCGTCCTCGGCAAGCGCCCGATGTCCGACTGGAACGCCCATGTCGCCGAGCTGAAGTCGAAGAACATGCAGCAACTCGTCGACCTGCACAACAAGGCGTACGAGCGGTTCAGGAAGGAGAACGGATGACCCCGGGCGGCCGGACGGCGACCGTTCGGCGGGAAGGGCCCCACAACAGTGCCGCGCGCACCTCCGGCTTCGGCACCGGCCCCCTCTCCCGCGCCTCCGCCCTCATCCACACCCTCCTGACCGTCGAAGCACTGCTCCTGCTCGCCGCCTCCCCGGGCCTGGCCGGACTGCTCCTGCTCGGCCCCGAGCCGGCGAACCTGCCCCTCGCGGCCCTCTGCCTGCTGCCCCTCGGACCGGCCCTGTCCGCCGCGCTCTACGCCCTCCACCACCGCAGCCGCGACCTCACCGAACTGCACCCGGCCCGCGCCTACCTACGCGGCTGGCGGCTCAACGCCGGACCGGCACTGAAGCTGTGGACACCCCTGCTGGTCTGGCTGACGGTCATCGCCTTCACCCTCACGCACTTCTCCGCCACCGGCCTGCCCGGCTGGTGGGCACTGCTGCTCGGGGTGATCGGCGTGGGCTCCCTCCTCTGGGGCGCGCACGCCCTCGTCCTCACCTCCCTCTTCGCCTTCCGAACCCGGGACACCGCCCGCCTCGCCGCCCACTTCCTGTTCCGGCACGGCCGCGCCACCCTCGCCGCCGCCTCCCTGCTGGTCCTGACGGCCGCGTCGGCCGCCCTGCTGACCGAGGCCCTGCCCGCCCTGCTGGCCGCCCCGCTGCTGCTGTCCCTGCTGCACGGCAGCCGGTCCGTGATCGGCGAGACGCGGAAGGACTTCACCGCATGACGTACAAGATCCGCTACGGCGGCGGCCACAGCCCCGAGCAGTGGCCGCGGGAGGTGGTCCTCGCGCCCGCCCTGCACCTGGTCAAGGGTGATCTCGCCACCCGCCTATAAGCCGCGGCCGCCCGCGGCGGCACGGTCCTGGCGACCTTCCTCTCCGGCCGCGTCGACGAGCACGACCGCGCCATCCTGACCGACGTCCCCGGCCCATTCGCCCCCTCATGGGCGTCCGCGTCGACGAATGGGACGCCCTGCCGCCGGAGTTCGCCCAGCCCGTGCCCGAACTGGGCACCGGGGCCCGCCTCGTCTTCGAGATCGTGCTCCCGCGCGGCGCGGTACCGGTCGCCACCTACGGCACCGACTTCTACGCGGGCACCCCGGCCGTCACCCGCCACCGGTACGGCGACGGCGAGGGCTGGTACGTCGTCACCGCCCTCGACCAGCCGGGCGTCGACGAGGTCGTCCGCCGGATCCTGACCCGCCACGACCTGCCCGGCCCGTACGCGGACCGCCCGGCGGTGGAGACGGCCACCCGTGTCGCCCCCGACGGCACCCGCCTGCTCTTCCTCCTCGGCCACTCCCCGGAACCGGCCCGCCTGATCACCCACACCACCACCACCGACCTGCTCACCGGCAAGCGGGTGGACCAGGGCGAACCCCTGGTTCTCGACCCCTTCGGCGTGGCGATCCTTCAGTGGATGCGCCGCCCCCGCCCGTCCGGCACCCCGGACTTGCGAAAGAAGTAGCTGTTGACCTGGTCGCGCCACTCGCGGGCACTGCGGAGCTGCTCCTCGTAGCGCTCGGCCACCCGGGCGTGGCGCGCCGGGTCCACCAGGCCGGCCAGCGAATCCCACACCGCCCGGGCCTCCTCCACCTCCTCGACACCCTCGAAGTGGGTGTCGTAGATGTGCTGGATCACGGTCTTCCCGCTCTTCAGCACATGTCCGTACGGCACATGGTGGAAGAACAGCAGCAGCTCGTCCGGGCAGGTGTCCGGCGACTCGTACAGCTCGGCCCACGGCTTGCCGTACTGCCCGGCGTACCCCGTGCCGCTCGCCGCACTGCGGTCGACGCCGATGCCGTCCCGGTCGGCGAAGTGGTACGTCCCCCACGGGCTGTACTCGTAGCCGTCCACGCTCGGCCCGTAATGGTGCCCCGGCTGCACCATGAAACCCACCCCCAGGGGAGCGGTGTACTTCTCGTACGTCCGCCACGAACCGTCGAGCACGGCGTGCAGCCCACGGGTGAGCTCCGCCGGGGCGTCCGGGAAGCCGAGCCCGATCCACTCGTCGAGCACCGCGCCCGGCTCGGCGTCCGGCTGCCAGGCCAGCCGCCCGAAGGTGTAGAGGTTGGCCTGCGCCAGCGGATGCCCCGTCCAGAACGGGTCGTCACCGACGTTCGACACGGCCACGAGACCGCCCCGGGCGAGGCCGCCGACACCGGTGTCCTCGGGCCGGAACCGCAGCACCTCGCTCCACATCGGCCCCAGCCAGCACACGTGCCGCTGCTGCCCGGTGTACTCCTGGGTGACCTGCAGCTCCACCGCAAGGCGGGTCCGCGGCATGGCCCCGAGCAGCGGCGACACCGGCTCCCGGACCTGGAAGTCCATCGGCCCGTGCTTCACCTGGAGCACGGCGTCGGCCGCGAACTCCCCGTCCAGCGGCAGGAAATGGTCGTACGAGGCCCGGGCCCGGTCCGTCGTGCGGTCCCGCCAGTCCTGGCGGTGGTCGTAGACGAACGCCCGCCAGTGCACGGTGCCGCCGAACGGCTCCAGCGCCGCCGCCAGCAGGTTCGCGCCCTCGGCGTGACTGCGGCCGTACGCGAACGGCCCCGGCTGCCCCTCCGAGTCGGCCTTCACCACGTACCCGCCGAAGTCGGGGATCGCCTCGTACACCCGCCGGGTCGCCTCCGCCCACCAGTCGCGCACGGACTCGTCCAGCGGATCGGCCGTGGGCAGCCCGCCGAGCGTGATCGGCGCGGCGAAGGAGACCGACAGGTGGGTGCGGACGCCGTAGGGGCGCAACGCCGCGGCGATCTCGGCGACTTCACCGATGCGGTCGGTCAGCAGACGCGCCTCGGTCGCGTGCACATTGACGTTGTTCACGGAGATCGCGTTGATCCCGCACGCCGCGAGCAGCCTGCCGTACGCCCGCACGCGCTCCAGTTCGCGCCGCGCGCTCCCGTCCTGCCAGAACAGCGAGCCGCCCGCGTACCCGCGCTCCACCTGGCCCATGACCGGGTGGACGGCCACGTTGTCCCAGTGGTCCAGCATGCGCAGGGCGAGCGCGGGGCGGTGGATCTCCCGCGCCCACGCCCCGGTGAAGGCCGACTCGCCGCGCCGGACGACGTGGAACAGGCCGTAGAGCAGGCCGGGTCCACCGGAGGCGGTGACGGTCGTCGTGCCGTCCTCGCGCGCGAAGGCGAAGCCCTCGTCGCCGAGGTCGTCGCCGCCGAGGTCGAGGACCAGGTCGTACGCGCCGTCGGGCACGGCGTCCCGTACGACCCGGCCCCCGAACTGCCGGCAGGCCTCGGCCACCTCCCCGTGCACCGTCTCCACCAGTGGGCCCGATCCCCGGATCAGGGTCCGCCGGCCGCCGACCGCCCGGAAGGCGGCGGGCGGCAGCCAGGCCGGGTCGACACCCTCGGGCAGGACGGGCACAGGAAGTGGCATCGGACCCCCAACTCGGGTGCTCAGGAGAGCAGTTCGACCTCCGCCAGGGTTGCCTCGCCGTCGAGGACCAGGCGGTACTTCTCGTACGTACCCGGCGACCTCACGGAGAACGCTCGGGTCTGCCGGTCCCAGGCGAAGGACTCCCCGGAACGCCGGTCCAGCGTTCGCCAGGTGGTGCCGTCGGAGGAGCCCTGGAGCGTCCATCCGGCCGGTGCCTTCGCCCGGTCCGCCGACGAGGTCAGCGTGTACTGGACGGCCTCGGCGCCCTTCCGGACCGGCAGGTCCACGGAGGTCACCGAGGCGTCCGTCGCCGATGTGTCGTCGAACAGGGCGCCGTCACCCTTCAGCACGTCCGCACGGGGCGTCGGCACCTCGTCGTCCCGGGTGATCGACACGGGCGCGGCGTTCTCGCCCGTGCCCCAGGACGACGGCCGTGAGCCCATGTCGAACTCCAGGACACCGCCCTTGGCGATCAGCGAGTGCGGCAGCGAGGTCTTCGTCCAGGTCCGGCCGTTGACCTTCAGCCCCTGCACGTAGACGTTCCTCGCGCTGTTCCGGGGCGCCTTCACCACCAGCTCGCGCCCGTTCTCCAGGTGCACGGTCGCCTTGGTGAACAGGGGTGAGCCGATCGCGTACTCGCCGCTGCCCATCACCAGCGGGTAGAAGCCGAGCGAGGAGAACAGGAACCAGGCCGACTGCTCGCCGTTGTCCTCGTCACCGTGGTAGCCCTGCCCGATCTCGCTGCCCGTGTACAGCCGGGACAGCACCTCGCGGACGTTCTTCTGGGCCTTCCAGGGCTGCCCGGCCGCGTCGTACATGTAGATCGCGTGGTGGGCGACCTGGTTGGAGTGCCCGTACATGCCCATCCGGACATCGCGCGCCTCGGTCATCTCGTGGATGACACCGCCGTACGAGCCGACGAACTCGGGGGAGGCCGTCTCTGGCGTGGAGAAGTAGTCGTCGAGCTTGTCTCCCAACCCCTTCCGGCCGCCGTACAGGTTCGCCAGGCCCCGGCTGTCCTGCGGGGCGGTGAATGCGTAGCCGTACCCGTTGGTCTCGGTGTAGTCGTGGCCCCACACGCGCGGGTCGTACTTCGAGGACTCCACCCGCCAGTCGCCCTTGGCGTTCCGGCCCTGGAAGAACCCGGCCTTCGCGTCGAAGAGGTTCACATAGTCCCGGGCGCGGTTCAGGAAGTACTCCGACTCCTCCTTGTAGCGCCGCTCGCCGGTCTCCTCGTAGAGCTTTTGGCCCATGCGGGAGATGCCGTAGTCGTTGAGGTAGCCCTCCAGCGCCCAGGAGAGGCCCTCGTGGGTCTCGGTGCCGGTGTAGCCGAGGAAGGGGGAGGTGGCCATGCCCTTGCGGCCGACGCCCGAGTTCGGCGGTACGACCGTGGCGTTCTTCACCGCCGCCTCGTAGGCCGCCTTCGCGTCGAAGTCGACGCCCTTGACGTACGCGTCCGCGAACGCCACGTCCGACGAGGTGCCCGTCATGAGGTCCGCGTAGCCGGGGGAGGACCAGCGCGAGGTCCAGCCGCCGTCCTTGTACTGCTGCACGAACCCGTCGACCAGCTCACCCGCCCGGGACGGAGTGAGGAACGAGTACGCCGGCCAGGTCGTCCGGTAGGTGTCCCAGAAACCGTTGTTCACGTACACCTTGCCGTCGACGATCTTCGCGCCGGTGTGCGTCGGGGTGTCCGGGTTCGGCATGGGGGAGAAGGGCGAGGCGTACTTGTGCCTGCCGCCGACCTTCTCGAAGCCGGAGTTCGGGTACAGGTAGAGCCGGTACAGGCTGGAGTACAGCGTCGTCAGCTGGTCGGGGGTCGCGCCCTCGACCTCCACCTTGCCGAGCAGCCGGTCCCACTGCCGCTGGGCGCTCTTCTTGACGGCCTCGAACGACCTGCCCTCCGGAATCTCCTGGCGGAGGTTGTCCTTCGCCTGGTCGAGGCTGATCAGCGAGGTCGCCAGGCGCAGGGTGACGGTCCGGTCGTCGGCCTCGAAGCGCAGATGGCCCTTCACGCCGGCCGACGAACCCTCGCTCACCGGCTTGTCGAACTCGCCGTAGACGAACAGCCGGGTCGCCCCCGTCGACAGCCCGGACTTCACGTCCGAGTAGCCGGTGACGACCCCGTTCTCCTTGTCCAGGGTCAGCCCCGCCTGGTCGGTCACATTGTCGAAGAGGACGCTCGCGTCGTCGCCGGGGTAGGTGAAGCGCAGCGCCGCCGCATGGTCCGTCGGCGCCATCTCGGCCTTCAGCCCGTTCTCGAACCGCACCCCGTAGTAGTACGGCCGCGCGGTCTCGTTCTCGTGCCGGAAGGCCAGCTCCCGGGCCTCGCGGCCGAGATCCGGAGTGCCGGAGGCGAGGGACGGCATCACCTGGAAGGTCTGCCGGTCGCCCATCCAGGGACTCGGCTCGTGGCTCGCGCTGAACGCCTGGATCGTCGGCAGGTTGTCCGCGTTGTTCGCACGTGCGTAGTCGTACAGCCAGCTCAGCGAGCCCGCGTTGGTGACCGGCGTCCAGAAGTTGAAGCCGTGCGGCACCGCCGTCGCCGGGAAGTTGTTGCCCCGGGAGAAGCCGCCGCTGGAGTTGGTGCCCCGGGTCGTCACGGCGTAGTCCGACAGATGCGCCTTCGGCCGCTCGGGGGCGACGGACTCGATGCTCACGTCGTCCAGCCAGCCCCGGAACTTCGCCGGGCCCTTGGGGGAGTCGTAGGCCACCAGGATCCGGTCCACGGTCTTCCCGGCCGCGACCGACCCGATCCTCGAGGCCACGTCGTTCCACTGGTTGACGTAGAGGATCTTCGCCGCGCCCTGCCCCTGCGGGGTCAGTGCGAAGCCGTGCTGGTCGGTGGCGCGCAGGTCGCTCAGGTGGGTGCCGTCGGTGAAGGCGAGGTCCACGGAGACGTTCGTCGCGTCGTAGTCGAGGTCACCGTCCGCCATGGACGGGAAGATGCGGTAGGCCAGCCGCGTGTTGCGGCCGACGGCCACGTTCACGTCGAAGACCCTGTTGTACGAGTACGCCCGGCCCTCGGTGGTGTGCCGGCCGGCGTAACGCAGGGCGCGCTTTCCGGTGAACCCGGCGCCCGCCTTCGCGGTGGGGGAGCCGTTGGGGCCGCGGTCGACGAGCGAGAGCATGTCCTGCGGGACGGGCCCGTCGGCGCCGCCGGTGGACAGCTGGAGGTCGGCGATCTGGAGGATGCCGCCGCCGTTGTTCCGGGTGACGTCCAGCCGGAAGTGCCGGTACTCGCCGGGTTCGGCGAGGTCGTACGTCTTCGTCTGGAAACGCTCGGAGAAGGACTCGCCGGTGCGGGTGTCGAGCGTCTTCCACTCCTTCCCGTCGGCGGAGCCCTTCAGGGTCCAGTCCTTCGGGTCACGCTCATCGTGATCATTGGCCGACGTCAGCGCGTAACGGGCGAGTTTGACTGGTTTATCCAAATCGAACTCGACCCAGCCGGTGGGCTCGAAGGTGAGCCACTTGGTGCTCGGCTCGCCGTCGACCAGGTTCTCCTTCACCTCGCCGCCGCCCGTGTTCTCGGCACCGGCCCGGACATCGGTGACCTGGTCGGTCACATTGCCCGGTATGCCGCTGCTGTAGCCGCCGTCGACTCCCGAGGCCCGCTTGCCGCCGTCGGGGGTGGTGTCGACGCTGTTCAGCCAGTCCGGAACCGGGTCGTCCGCCTCAAAGGAGGACGCGAACTCCCGGTCGGGGCTCTCGGGGGCTTCGGGCCGTGCGACCGCAACGCCCTGTGAACTCAGGGTCAATGCGAAGGCGGTCGCCGACACGACCGCCGAACCCCATCTGTGCCGAGCTTTCCGTTGCATCAACGGGTACCCTCCCTGCGCAGTGGACAACGTTGTCACCTTCGATGCGCAAGGACCAGTAGTTGCCCAAGTGGCCGGGAGTGTCAAGGGTGTTGCCTGTGGAATCCGGGCGTGGTGACCGGGATATTTCCGGCGGAGCGCCCACAGGTCACTCATACTTCCGCGAGGTCTCAACTCGGATAAGACCCAGGGCCAACCCTGTGTTCGATGTTGATCCGCTGGCGGGAAGTGGACTATACCTGTCGCACGCTTCACCCGATCCGCACATCACCACCCGCACTTTCCTGCACGACCCAGCTTGACCCGATCGCGGTGCCGGGAAGGATCCGGTTCACCGCCTGAGTCCTGGAGAAGGCGAGGACTTGAGCATGGGATCCACTTCCGCCGAGAACCACGGCACCGAAGGTGTCGGCCGCCGTGATCTGATCAAAAGGTCTGCCGCGCTCGGGCTGATCTCCGTCCCCACCATGAGCTTCCTGTCCGCCTGCGCCAGCAGTGGCGGCGACGACAGTGGCGACAAGGCCAAGGCCGGCAAGAAGACCGCGAAGAACCCGCTCGCCGTCAACGACACGGCCGGCATGGAATTCGTCCTGTTCGACGGCGGCTTCGGCAAGGAGTACGCCGAGGACGCCGTGAAGATCTACGAGAAGAACTTCCCCAAGGTGAAGGTGAAGTTCTCCGCCACCCAGAAGATCCAGTCCACGCTCCAGCCCCGCTTCAACCAGGGCACCCCGCCGGACCTCATCGACAACTCCGGCGCCGAGCAGATGGACATGGGCGTCCTGGTCGGCAAGAACCAGCTCGCCGACCTCACCCCGCTGCTCGACGCGCCCTCCTACGACGACCCGAACAGGAAGGTCCGCGACACGCTGCGCCCCGGCATCGTGGAGATGGGCCAGTTCGACGGCGAGAAGGTCTGGATCCTGTACTACGCCTACACGGTGTACGGCGTCTGGTACTCGCAGAAGGCCCTGGACTCGCTCGACGAGCAGTACCCGGAGACCTGGGACCAGATGCTCGCGGTCTGCGCGAAGGCCAAGAAGAAGGGCATGGCGGGCTGGACATACGCGGGCAAGTACCCGTATTACATCCCCTTCTCGCTCTACCCGATGATCGGCAAGGTCGGCGGCCGCGAGGTCCTCGACGCGATCGACAACCTGGAGCCGAACGCCTGGAAGCACCCGGCCGTCAAGGCCTGCTTCGAGGCGTACTACGAGCTGTACAAGAAGGGCTACGTCCTCAAGGGCACCCCGGGCCTGGACCACATCCAGTCGCAGACCGCCTGGGCCGAGGGCAAGGCGCTGTTCATCCCGAACGGCTCCTGGGTGGAGAACGAGTCGGCCAACGTCATCCCCGACGACTTCAACCTGGCCGTCTCCGCGCCCACCGGCATCGACTCCTCCGACAAGATGCCCTTCGGCACCATCTGGGCCTCCGGCGGCGAGCCCTTCATCGTCCCGGCCAAGGCCAAGAACGCGGCCGGCGGCATGGAGCAGCTGCGCATCATGCTCAGTGAGGCGTCGTCCAAGAACTTCACCGGCAAGGTGAAATCACTGACCGCGTACAACGGCGGCACCGACGGCATCTCCCTCACTCCCGGCCTCACATCCGGCGTCGCGGCGCTGGACAAGGCGGGCGAGAACGTGGTGAATCCCCGTCTGCAGGACTGGTACGTGCAGTTGCAGAAGGAGAAGATCGGTGTGTCCGGTCTGGGCGAGATGATGGCCGGCCGCCTCACCCCGGCCGAGGCCATCAAGAAGATCCAGGGCTTCGCCGACGAGGCGGCCAAGGACGACTCCATCAAGCACTACAAGCACCAGTAGCAGCAACGGAAACCCAATGTCCGCAACGGCACCGGAGTGGCGATGCAGCACGGCAAGTACCGGTTCATCGTGGGCTTCCTAGCGCTGCCCCTGGGACTGTACGCGCTCTTCGTGGTCTGGCCGTTCATCCAGTCCATCTACTACTCGTTCACGGACTGGACCGGCCTGAGCCCCGAATTCACGATGGTCGGTTTCGACAACTACAGCCGGATGCTCGACGACGACATCTTCTGGAAGTCGTTGCAGCACAGCCTGCTGTTCGCCCTCCTGCTGCCGTTGGTGACGATCGGCCTCGCGCTGTTCTTCGCCTTCATGATCAACGTAGGCGGCAGAAAACGGAGAAACGGGCCCGTCATCACCGGCGTCCGCGGCTCCGGCTTCTACAAGATCGTCTACTTCTTCCCGCAGGTCCTCTCGATCGCCATCGTCGCGCTGCTGTTCGCGTTCGCGTACAACCCGGACAGCGGCGCGATCAACTCGCTCCTGCGCGGCATCGGCCTGGACGACGTCCAGCCCCTCTGGCTGGGCGACCCTGATCTGGCCCTCTGGGCGGTGATGGGGGTCCTCGTCTGGTCCACGGTCGGCTTCTTCGTGGTCCTCTTCTCCGCCGGCATGGCCTCCATCCCGGCGGAGATGTACGAGGCCGCGCTCCTGGACGGCGCGAACCGCGTCACCACGTTCTTCCGGGTCACCCTGCCCCTCCTCTGGGACACGGTGCAGTCCGGCTGGGTCTACATGGGCATCCTCGCCCTGGGCGCCGAGTCGTTCGCGGTCGTGCAGATCATGACGACCGGGCCGGGGGGGCCCGACTACTCGACCACCGTCATGGTCCTGTACGTGTACCAGAAGGCGTTCCGTGACGGGCAGGCCGCCTACGCCACCACCATCGGTGTCGCCCTGCTCGTCGTCACGCTGGCCTTCGCCGCCGTGGTGATGCGGCTGGGCCGTCGCGAGCGGCTGGAGTACTGACCGATGAAGACGACCGAAACCCCCGCGCCGCTGCCGGCCGAGTCCGGCGCACCGATCACCAAGGCGGACGTCCCGCCGCCCGCGCCCCCCAAGGAGAAGAAGGAGGGCACCGTCCTCAACGTCTTCTCCCACGGAGTCCTGGTCATCTGGGCGTTCATGGTGGTCCTGCCGCTGCTCTGGGCGGTCATGACGTCCTTCAAGGACGACCGCTCCATCTTCAGCTCCCCCTGGTCGCTCCCGGACTCCCTGCACTTCGACAACTGGTCGCGGGCGTGGACCCAGGCCAACATGAGCGACTACTTCCTCAACACGGTCCTCGTGGTCGGCGGTTCGCTCATCGGAACGCTGGTCCTGGGCTCCATGGCGGCCTACGTCCTGGCCCGTTTCGACTTCCCGGGCAACCGCTTCATCTACTTCCTGTTCATCGGCGGCATGAGCTTCCCGATCATGCTCGCCCTGGTCCCGCTGTTCTACGTCGTGAACAACATGGGCCTGCTGAACACCATCCACGGCCTGATCCTGGTCTACATCGCCTACTCGCTGCCGTTCACGGTGTTCTTCCTCACGGCGTTCTTCCGCACCCTGCCGACGTCCATCGCGGAAGCGGCCTTCGTGGACGGCGCGTCCCACAGCCGCACGTTCTTCCAGATCATGCTGCCCATGGCCAAGCCGGGCCTGATCAGCGTCGGCATCTTCAACTTCCTGGGCCAGTGGAACCAGTACATGCTCCCCACGGTCCTCAACACCGACCCCGACAAGCGGGTCCTCACCCAGGGCCTGGTCCAGCTGGCGGTCAGCCAGGGCTACAAGGGCGACTGGTCGGGCCTGTTCGCGGGCCTCGTGATGGCGATGCTGCCGGTGCTGGCGGCGTACATCATCTTCCAGCGACAGGTGGTGCAGGGCTTGACGGCGGGTGCGCTGAAGTAGCGCGGCAGGGCCACGGCACTGCCGGTCCGCACGACTCGGCGTCTCAGCCTGGCCGGGTGGGTCCGCGGCCCGGCGCAGCGGGGTGCCGCCGCGCCCACCCTCCCCCAAGCTCTCGGCTCCGCTCGAGCAGGGGGGACCCCCATCGCCCCCAGCGGCACGCATGCCCGCAGCGGGGGCGGCTCGCACCCGCGTACGGCGAGAAGGGGCCGTGTCGGGGGGTGTCCCGCCCGCAGCGGTTGGCGCGTCAACGCCAGTCAGTCGGTATGAAGGCCCATCGCGCCGTTCCGAGGACGGACACCCCCCGGCGCGGCCCCGACCCACCCCCCACGGTCAGGCGGAGCCCAAGCCGCACCGACAGAAAGCGCGAACCACCACGTAGCCCTGCGCAACCACCCGCACACCCCTCGGAATCAGTTCAACCTCTTGACGGGAGGCGACCCGAACGGCTCAGCTTAGAGTTCACTAGTTGGACATAGACGGGGCCTCATCGAAGCGGCCCCGCGCGCAGGAGGTCGTCGTGGAGACTCCGGGGTCGCAGTCATCGCTGCACCGAGCCAACCTGGAGCGTGTCGTACGAGCCGTGCGCCTGGCGGGCTCCCTCACCCAGGCCGAGATCGCCCGGACGACGGGTCTGTCCGCCGCGACGGTCTCCAACATCGTCCGGGAACTGAAGGACGGCGGCACCGTCGAGGTCACACCGACCTCCGCCGGCGGCCGTCGCGCCCGCAGCGTGTCGCTGAGCGGCGACGCCGGCATCGTCATCGGCGTCGACTTCGGTCACACCCACCTCCGCGTCGCCATCGGCAACCTCGCCCACCAGGTCCTCGCCGAGGAGTCCGAGCCCCTGGACGTGGACGCCTCGTCCACCCAGGGCTTCGACCGCGCGGAACAGCTGGTCACCCGCCTGATCGAGGCCACCGGCGTGGACCGCTCCAAGATCGCCGGTGTCGGCCTCGGCGTCCCCGGCCCCATCGACGTCGAGTCCGGCACCCTCGGTTCGACCGCCATCCTCCCCGGCTGGACCGGCACCAAGCCCGCCGAGGAGCTGCGCGGCCGCCTCGGCGTCCCCGTGCACGTGGACAACGACGCCAACCTCGGCGCCCTGGGCGAGATGGTCTGGGGCAGCGGCCGAGGCGTCCGCGACCTGGCCTACATCAAGGTCGCCAGCGGCGTCGGCGCCGGCCTCGTGATCAGCGGAAAGATCTACCGAGGCCCCGGCGGCACCGCCGGAGAAATCGGACATATTACACTCGACGAATCCGGCCCGGTCTGCCGATGCGGAAACCGCGGCTGCCTGGAGACCTTCGCGGCCGCGCGCTACGTGCTCCCGCTCCTCCAGTCCAGTCACGGCACCGATCTGACCATGGAGGGCGTCGTACGGCTCGCTCGGGACGGAGATCCGGGCTGCCGTCGGGTGATCGCCGACGTCGGCCGCCACATCGGCAGTGGAGTGGCCAACCTCTGCAATCTGCTGAACCCGAGCCGCGTGGTCCTCGGCGGTGATCTCGCCGAGGCCGGTGAGCTGGTCCTCGGGCCGATCCGGGAGTCCGTCGGCCGCTACGCCATCCCCAGCGCCGCACGCCAGTTGTCCGTTCTCCCCGGTGCCCTCGGCGGCCGTGCGGAGGTGCTCGGAGCGCTCGCCCTCGCCCTCAGCGAGATGGGTGATTCGACCCTTTTGGACGGGACTGCTCCCGGCGCACTCCAGGCAGTCACCCCTGCCTTCACTTAGAGAACGGATGGCACCGTTGCCATCTCGTTAAGGATTTACTTCTTGACGTCGCACGTGTGGCCGAGTTGACTTCCAGCCACCTCGGCCGCAATGTCGCGGCCTCGTCAGGGAGGTTTCTGAAGTGAACACGCGTATGCGTCGCGCCGCTGTTGCTATTGCCGCCGGTGCGATGGCCGTTTCGCTTGCTGCCTGTGGCAGCGCCAAGGAGTCGGGCGACAACGCCGACTCCACCGGGTCCGCCAAGAAGGGCGACGACATCAAGGTCGGCCTGCTCCTTCCGGAGAACGCGACCGCCCGTTACGAGAAGTTCGACCGGCCGCTCATCGAGAAGAAGGTCAAGGAACTCACCGGCGACAAGGGCGAGGTCGTCTACGCCAACGCCAACCAGGACGCCGCCAAGCAGAACCAGCAGGTCGACACCATGGTGTCGAACAAGGTCGACGTGCTGATCGTGGACGCCGTGGACTCCAAGGCCATCGCCGGCTCGGTGAAGAAGGCCAAGGACGCGGGCATCCCCGTCGTCGCCTACGACCGTCTGGCCGAGGGCCCGATCGACGCCTACACCTCGTTCGACAACGTCACCGTCGGCAAGACCCAGGGCGAGGCCCTGCTGAAGGCCCTCGGCGGCAAGGCCAAGGACGGCCAGATCGTCATGATGAACGGGTCCTCCACCGACCCGAACGCCGCCCAGTTCAAGAAGGGCGCCCATGAGGTGCTCGACGGCAAGGTGAAGGTCGGCCGCGAGTACGACACCAAGGAGTGGAAGCCGGAGAACGCCAACGCCAACATGGAGGGCGCCATCTCCGCCCTCGGCAAGGACAAGATCGTCGGCGTCTACTCCGCCAACGACGGCATGGCGGGCGGCATCATCACCGCCCTGAAGGCCGCCGGCATCGCCGACATCCCCGTCACCGGCCAGGACGCCGAACTCGCCGGTGTGCAGCGCATCGTCACCGGTGAGCAGTACATGAGCGTCTACAAGCCCTACCCGCAGGAGGCGGACGTCGCGGCCGAGATGGCCGTCGCCCTCGCCCAGGGCAAGTCGCTCGACTCGATCGCCAAGGACAAGGTCGACAGCCCGACCACCAAGGCCGTCCCCTCCGTCCTCGTCCCGGTCGTCTCGCTGACGAAGGACAACATCAACGACACCGTCATCAAGGACGGCATCTACACCGTGAACGAGATCTGCGCGGGCAAGTACAAGGCCGCCTGCGACAAGATCGGTCTCAAGTAAGCAACCGCCAAGTCCCCTGCGGAACACGGGAGTCCGAGCCGGACTCCCGTGACCCGTGCGGGGGACCGGTTGCCCCCGAGTTCCTCCGGCGCCCCGCCACATCAGCCCCGCAAGCTCCGCGGGGCGCCGGACGGATCACCCCTCCCACACTTCTGCACAACCTCCCGCCGGGTCAGGCGGCGAAGGAGATGGTTCACGTGTCCGCTACGCCCGTGCTGGCGTTGCGCGGGGTCTCCAAGCGGTTCGGTGCCGTTCAGGCGCTCACCGACGTAGAGCTTGAGGTCCACGCCGGTGAGGTGGTCGCCCTGGTCGGCGACAACGGAGCCGGAAAGTCCACGCTGGTCAAGACGATCGCCGGCGTGCACCCCATCGATGAGGGCGTCATCGAATGGGACGGCAGGTCCGTCCAGATCAACAAGCCGCACGACGCCCAGAACCTGGGCATCGCGACGGTCTACCAGGACCTCGCGCTCTGCGACAACATCGACGTCGTCGGCAACCTCTACCTGGGCCGGGAGCTCCGCAAGCGCGGCATCCTGGACGAGGTGGAGATGGAGCGCCGCTCCCGCGAGCTGCTCGACACCCTGTCGATCCGCATCCCCAGCGTGCGCATCCCGATCGCCTCGCTCTCCGGCGGTCAGCGCCAGACCGTGGCCATCGCCCGTTCCATGCTCGGCGAGCCCAAGCTGGTCATCCTCGACGAGCCCACCGCCGCCCTCGGCGTCGAGCAGACCGCACAGGTCCTCGACCTGGTCGAGCGGCTGCGCGAGCGCGGCCACGCCGTGATCCTCATCAGCCACAACATGGCCGATGTGAAGGCCGTCGCGGACAAGGTCGCCGTGCTGCGCCTCGGGCGCAACAACGGCGTCTTCGAGGTCAAGTCGACCTCGCAGGAAGAGATCATCTCCGCCATCACCGGCGCCACCGACAACGCCGTGACCCGCCGTGCGGCGCGCACGAACGGGGAGGGTTCCAAGTGAGCATCGACAAGACCTCCGCGGCTCCGGACGAGCACGTCGTGGAGAACCCCGAGGCGGCCAAGGCCGCCGTCACGGTCGTCGACCCCCGGCTGCTGGTGCGCGAGCAGGGCCTCAAGGGCTACGTCACCGAGTACAAGCGGAAGATGAAGTCCGGTGACCTGGGTTCCATCCCGGTCGTCATCGGTCTGGCGATCATCTGGCTCATCTTCACGAGCCTGAACTCCAACTTCCTCACCGCGGGCAACCTGTCCGACATGTCCGTCGCCATGGTCGGTACGGGCATGATCGCCGTCGGCATCGTGTTCGTGCTGCTGCTCGGCGAGATCGACCTGTCGGTCGGCTCGGTGTCCGGTGTGGCGGGTGCGTCGTTCGCGGTGCTGAACGTCACCAACGGCATGAACGAGTGGCTCGCCTTCGTGCTGGCCATCGTCACCGGCACGGTCGCCGGTGTGCTGCACGGCTTCTTCTTCGCGAAGGTCGGCGTCCCCGCGTTCGCCGTCACCCTGGCCGGTCTGCTGTTCTGGAACGGCCTCATGCTCCAGATCCTCGGCGACAACGGCACGATCAACCTCGACCCGGACGGGGTCGTGGCCCAGCTGACCAGCTACTACTTCTCCGACGTGGCCGCCGCGTACGCGCTGGCCGCGGTGGTGACCGCGGGGTTCTTCCTCAGCTCCTTCTTCGAGAACCGGCGCCGCGAGGCCGCGGGTGTGCCGTCGAGGCCGCTGAGCGAGACCCTCGTGCGGACGGTGCTGCTGGGGGTCCTGGCGTTCGCCGTCGCCATCGTCTTCAACCAGTACAAGGGCCTGCCGCTCGCCGTGGTGATCTTCATGGTGGTGCTGCTGGTCACGGACTTCGTGCTGCGCCGCACGTCGTACGGCCGGAAGGTGTTCGCGCTCGGCGGCAGTGTCGAGGCGTCCCGCCGTGCCGGTATCAACGTGGAGATGGTCCGGATCTCGGTGTTCGCGATCTCCGGCACCTTCGCCGCGGTGGGCGGCCTGTTCATCGCCTCCAAGATCGCCGCGGCCAACCAGGGAGCCGGTGGCGGTGACCTGCTGATGAACGCGATCGCCGCGGCGGTGATCGGCGGCACGTCGCTGTTCGGCGGCCGCGGACGCACCTGGAACGCCCTGCTCGGTGTGCTGGTGATCGTGTCCATCCAGTACGGCCTCGCCCTCGAGGGCATCGCCTCCCCGGTGCAGTACATGATCACCGGTGGTGTGCTGTTGGCCACGGTCGTCATCGACGCCGTCACCCGCAAGACGCAGAAGACGGCCGGGCGCGCGTAACGCCCGAGAACCCGCGTGTGCCCGGTACCTCCCAGGTACCGGGCACAGCTGTGTCGTAGGTGTGGCACAAGATGGGTACAGCCGAACGCGTGACGTACGACGCAAGGCCACGGCGCCGCCCGCCAAGGCGGAACATTAGACTCGACAAGCCCGGCAACAGCTCTACTGCAAGGAGGCACGGGTGCCGCTGCTGACCCGTATCAGGGGACCGCGCGATCTGGACCGGCTCAACCTGGAGGAGCTGAACCAGCTGGCGGAGGAGATCCGGAGCTTCCTCGTCGAAGCGGTCTCCAAGACCGGCGGTCACCTCGGCCCCAACCTCGGCGTGGTGGAGCTCACCATCGCCCTGCACCGGGTCTTCGACTCGCCCCGGGACAAGGTGCTCTGGGACACCGGCCACCAGTCCTACGTCCACAAGCTGCTCACCGGCCGCCAGGACTTCTCGAAGCTGAAGATGAAGGGCGGCCTGTCCGGCTACCCCTCGCAGGCCGAGTCCGAGCACGACGTCATCGAGAACTCGCACGCCTCGACCGTCCTCGGCTGGGCCGACGGCATCGCCAAGGCCAACCAGATCATGGAGCGCGACGACCACGTCGTGGCCGTGATCGGGGACGGCGCGCTGACCGGCGGCATGGCCTGGGAGGCGCTGAACAACATCGCCGACGCCAAGGACCGCCCGCTCGTCATCGTCGTCAACGACAACGAGCGCTCCTACGCGCCGACCATCGGCGGCCTCGCCAACCACCTCGCGACGCTGCGGACGACGGACGGCTACGAGCGTTTCCTCGCCCGCACCAAGGAGGTCCTCGAGCGCACGCCCGTCGTCGGACGGCCGCTCTACGACACCCTGCACGGCGCCAAGAAGGGCCTGAAGGACTTCATCGCCCCGCAGGGCATGTTCGAGGACCTCGGCCTGAAGTACGTCGGGCCGATCGACGGACACGACCTGGAGGCCCTGGAGTCCGCGCTCGCCAAGGCCAAGCGGTTCGGCGGGCCGGTCATCGTGCACTGCCTCACCGAGAAGGGCCGCGGCTACCAGCCCGCCCTCCAGGACGAGGCGGACCGCTTCCACGCCGTCGGCAAGATCCACCCCGACACGGGCCTGCCGATCGCCAGCTCCGGCGCCGACTGGACCTCCGTCTTCGGCGAGGAGATGGTCAAGCTCGGCGAGGAGCGCGAGGACATCGTGGCCATCACGGCCGCCATGCTCCAGCCCGTGGGCCTGGACAAGTTCGCCAAGCGCTTCCCCAAGCGGGTCTACGACGTCGGCATCGCCGAGCAGCACGGCGCCGTCTCCGCGGCCGGCCTGGCCACGGGCGGCGTGCACCCGGTGTTCGCCGTCTACGCCACCTTCCTCAACCGCGCCTTCGACCAGGTGCTGATGGACGTGGCCCTGCACAAGTGCGGCGTCACCTTCGTGCTCGACCGGGCCGGGGTCACCGGCACCGACGGCGCCTCCCACAACGGCATGTGGGACATGTCGATCCTCCAGGTCGTGCCCGGACTGCGGCTGGCCGCACCGCGTGACGCCGACCAGGTCCGCGCCCAGCTGCGTGAGGCCGTCGCCGTCGACGACGCGCCGACCGTGGTCCGCTTCTCCAAGGGCGCCGTCGGCCCCGCCGTGCCCGCCGTGCGGCGCGTCGGCGGCATGGACGTCCTGCGCGAGCCGGGCACCGACCGGCCGGACGTCCTGCTGGTCTCCGTGGGCGCCCTCGCGCCGATGTGCCTGGAGATCGCCGGCCTGCTCGACAGGCAGGGCATCTCCGCGACCGTCGTCGACCCGCGCTGGGTCAAGCCCGTCGACGAGGCCATGGCCCCGCTCGCCGAGCAGCACCGCGTGGTCGTCACCGTGGAGGACAACAGCCGGGTCGGTGGTGTCGGCTCGGCGATCGCGCAGGCGCTGCGTGACGCGGGTGTGGACGTTCCACTGCGCGACTTCGGCATCCCGCCGCGCTTCCTCGACCACGCCTCGCGTGCCGAGGTCCTGGCCGAGATCGGTCTCACCGCGCCGGACATCGCCCGGCAGGTGACCGGGTTGGTCGCCAAGCTGGACGGACTCCCCCACTCTCGGCTTCGCTCGAGCGGGGGTACCCCCACCGAGCGCGGTGCCGTGGAGACGGTGGAGAGCGCGCGCGACTGACGCGGCCGATGCGGCCGCACGGCCGAACGGGTTCGAAATGGGCCGGTTTCCCCACCATGAGGGTGGGGAAACCGGCCCATTGGCGTGAATCCGTCCGGGCCGGGGCATACGGATGGTGCCACCTCTCGATCATGTCGAGGACGACGAGCGTGGGAGGTAACCCCGTGAGCAGTACCCTCTTCCGGACGAAGAAGGTCGAGCAGTCCATCCTCGACACCGAGGAACCAGAGCACGCGCTCAAGAAGTCGTTGTCCGCGCTGGATCTGACCGTCTTCGGCGTCGGTGTGATCATCGGTACCGGCATCTTCGTTCTCACCGGCACAGTCGCCAAGGACAACGCCGGGCCCGCGACGGCTCTGGCGTTCGTGGCGGCCGGCGTCGCCTGTGCGCTGGCCGCGCTCTGTTACGCCGAGTTCGCCTCCACGGTTCCGGTCGCCGGGTCCGCCTACACGTTCTCGTACGCCTCGCTCGGGGAGCTTCCCGCCTGGATCATCGGCTGGGACCTGGTCCTGGAGTTCGCGCTGGGGACGGCGGTGGTGGCCGTCGGCTGGTCCGGCTACATCCAGTCGCTCCTGGAGAACGCGGGCTGGACGATGCCCGCGGGGCTGGGCAGCCGGGAGGGGGCCGACACCTTCGGCTTCGACATCCTCGCCGCCGCGCTCGTCCTCGTCCTCACCGCCATCCTCGTGATCGGCATGAAGCTGTCCGCGCGGATCACGTCGGTCGTCGTCGCCATCAAGGTGACGGTCGTCCTCGTGGTGATCGTCGCCGGTGCGTTCCTCATCGAGGGGAAGAACTACGACCCGTTCATCCCGAAGGAGAAGCCGGTGGAGGCGGGGGCGAGCCTCGACTCACCACTGATCCAGTTGATGTTCGGCTGGGCGCCCTCCAACTTCGGCGTGATGGGCATCTTCACCGCCGCCTCGGTCGTGTTCTTCGCCTTCATCGGCTTCGACGTCGTGGCCACGGCCGCGGAGGAGACCAAGAACCCGCAGCGCGACATGCCGCGCGGCATCCTCGGCTCCCTCGTGATCTGCACGACGTTGTACGTCCTCGTGTCGATCGTCGTCACCGGCATGCAGCACTACAGCCAGCTGTCGGTCGACGCGCCGCTGGCCGACGCGTTCAAGGCGACGGGGCATCCGTGGTTCGCGGGCTTCATCAGCTTCGGCGCCGCGGTCGGCCTGACGACGGTGTGCATGATCCTGCTGCTGGGGCAGACCCGGGTGTTCTTCGCGATGAGCCGGGACGGGCTGCTGCCGCGGTTCTTCTCGCGCGTCCACCCGCGGTTCAAGACGCCGCACCGGCCGACGATCCTGCTCGGCGTGATCATCGCGGTCCTCGCCGGGTTCACGCCGCTGACGGAGCTGGCGGCGCTGGTGAACATCGGCACGCTGTTCGCGTTCGTTGTCGTCGCCATCGGTGTGATCATCCTGCGCAAGAGCCGCCCCGACCTGCCCCGGGCGTTCCGCACGCCGTGGGTGCCGGTCATCCCGATCCTGTCGGTGTGCGCCTCCCTGTGGCTGATGATCAACCTGCCCGCCGAGACGTGGGTCCGCTTCGCCCTCTGGATGGCCGCAGGCTTCCTCCTCTACTTCGTGTACGGCCGTAGGCACAGCCTTCTCGCACGCCGCGAAGCGGGCGAGGAGCAGCCGAGCGCGGGCGGCGGCACGGCTTAGGGGTCCTTTCACTATGAGCGTCCGATCAGGGCGCGTGGTCTGGTGCCGTGCGTCGCAAGGCGCCGGGAAGCCCTCGTAGCGGAGCTACTAGGGCTTTTCGGCAACGCGGCGAGGTGCGGTGCCAGGCCGCGCGACCCGGACGGGCATAGTGAAAGGACCCCTTAGGCTCCGCCTGACCGTGGGGTGTGGGTCAGGACCGTGTCGGGGGGTGTCCGTCCTCGGAACGGCGCGATGGACCTTCATACCGGCTGACTGTCCGTTGACGAGCCGACCGCTGCGGGCGGACACCCCCCGACACGGCCCCTTACGTGGTCCGGCGGGTGCGGGAGCGCTTAGCTGCGGGCATGCGTGCCGCTAGGGCGGCACGGGTGGGCGCGGCGGCACCCCGCTACGCCGGGCTGCGGTCCCACCCGGCCCCAGCACCACCGCCGAGTACTCCGCTACGCCGGGCTGCGGTCCCACCCGGCCCCAGCACCACCGCCGAGTACTCCGCTACGCCCGCTGCGGACCCACCCGACCCGAGCGGCAACCCCGGGCACCCTAACGACGTACAGATCGCGGTCCCGCCACGTCCGCCCCCAGCTCCGCGACCCGCCTCCGCAGCTCCCGGTCCGCCGTGATCACCAGGGCGGGACGGTCGCCGGCCGAGGCCACCACCTCGACGATGTGGTCGTCTCCGCTGCCCGCGGCGGACGACACCCGTACCCCCGGCACGGACTCCACCCCGCACGCCGCCCCCTCCACGACCAGGACGATCTCCACCGGGCCGGAGACGGCCGGAACCCCCTCCGACGCCAACCGGTCACGCAACCGCTCCGCCGCGCCCCGGCGGTCCCGCCACCACCCGTCCGGCACTGAACCGACGACGTTCGCCGCGTCGACGACGACCAGGACAGGCACGGTGGCGTTCATGTGGCCAGGGTCGCACGCCAGATGGGCGCGAGGCAGGGGTGGGCGGGCGCACCGGGCCCGGTCGGCCGCATAAAGTGAACACGTGAACGGCGACTGGCTCATCCGCGGCCGCGACGGCCGCCTCACTGTCTATCTGCCCTCCGACGACGCCGTCCTGTGCCGTGCGGAACGCAGCCCCGCAGGTCCCTGGGAGGACGCTCCGCGCACCGTCGGCGGCAGTCAGAAGCTGCACCCCGGCGCGGCGGTCGGCCAGGGGCGCGACGGGTACGCGCACCTGGCCGCCTGGCGGCCCACCGTGGCGGGGGAGTCGGGGCTCGTGCACTCGACGCATTTCCGGCCCGGGCTCGCGGCCCTGGACTGGGTCCCGATCGGGCACCCGGACCAGAAGGGCGACCGGACGGGCGCGCCGGCGGTCGCCGTCGACGGCGCGGGGCGCGGGTACGTCTTCGTCCGGAACAAGGGCGGCGGGGTGAGCCTGCGCAACCAGAAGGTCAAGGGCGGCTGGGGCGGCTGGCTGAACCTCGGAGGGCACGACGTCGAGGGGGACCTGGCCGCCGTGACGGCGGAGTCCGGGCTCGTGGAGCTGTACGCCTGCGTGCCCGGCGGGATCCTGCGCTGGCGGCAGGAGGGGGACGGGAAGAAGCCGGTGCAAGCCGAAGGCGTCGACGCCCCCGTCCGTCCCGGGACCCTGCGCGCGCTCGCCACGTCCGCCGAACACACCACCCTGTTCTTCACGAACCTGTCCGGCGACCTGTGCGCCTGGCGTCCGGGTGAGAAGCCGGTGACCCTGCTGGCGTCGGCCGGGCCGGGGCCGGTCTCCGCGGTGCGGTGTGTCATCGAGGGGCACGACTGCACCGTGCTCGCTCAGCGGTCGGCGAGTGGCCGGGTCGCCTTCGCCGCGTATCCGACCGAGGAGGAGTCGGCCGGTGCCTGGTGGACCGAGTCCGGGCCCCGGCTGCCCGCCGACGCCATGGTGTCGGCGGCGCTCGACGAGCACGACGAGGTCGTCGCCGCCTGCCTGTCACCGTCGACCGGGACCGTGTTGCTCACCCGTCGCAAGGGCGAGCAGGGGCTCGCGCTGGAGGTCTGGCGGGAGATCTGACCGCCTCCAAGAAGCGGAACTGATCCCTTCATCTTGAGGCTCTTGACGCACCAGACACATGAGATGTGTCAAGGGTTGTACAGATGTGTGCGTGACAAGGCGCACCTAGGGTGAACATGCTCAAAAAGTGAAGGTCTTGTTAACCTCCTCGGACTTGTTCGATTTTGCTCGGGGGGCCGGTTGCTACTGCGTCTGGCCGACGCCGTGGCAACGGGGTTGGGGATGAATTCGTGAGCAGATCCTCCACGGCGGATCTTGTCGTTGTCGGACTCGGTTACGTGGGGCTGCCGTTGGCCAGGTCCGCCGCCGCCGCGGGCCTGAAGGTGGTCGGTCTCGACCGCAGCCGACGGGTGGTCGAGGGACTGAACGCCGGCCGTTCGCATGTCGACGACATCTCCGACGCCGAAGTGCGCGCCATGCGCGAGCAGGGCTTCGAGGCCGTCGACCGGGCCGACGTGATCGCCGGAGCCGCCGCGGTCGTGGTGTGCGTTCCCACGCCGCTCACCGAGCACGGGGCCCCGGACCTCGGTGCCGTGCACGCCGCCGTGGACGACATCGCCGCCCACCTCACCGCCGGCACGCTCGTGGTCCTGGAGTCGACGACGTACCCGGGCACGACCGACGAGGTCGTCCGGCCGCGTCTGGAGGCCGGGGGCCTGCGCGTCGGCATCGACTTCCACCTCGCCTTCTCGCCCGAGCGCATCGACCCGGGCAACCCCTCCTTCGGCCTGGAGAACACCCCCAAGGTCGTCGGCGGCGTCACGGCCGACTGCACCAAGGCCGCCCGCGCCCTCTACGAGCGGTTCGTGAACCGGGTCGTCGAGGCCAAGGGCACCCGCGAGGCCGAGATGGCCAAGCTGCTGGAGAACACGTACCGGCACGTCAACATCGCGCTCGTCAACGAGATGTCGATGTTCTGCCGCGAGATCGACGTCGATCTGTGGGACGCCATCCGGTGCGCGTCCACCAAGCCGTTCGGGTTCGCGCCGTTCTACCCGGGGCCCGGCGTCGGCGGGCACTGCATTCCGATCGACCCCAACTACCTGTCGTACAAGGTGCGTTCGCTGGGCATCCCGTTCCGGTTCGTGGAGCTGGCGCAGGAGATCAACCAGCGCATGCCCGTGCACGTGGTGAACCGGGCCGCCGATCTGCTCAACGACCAGGGCAAGGCCGTGCGCGGCTCCCGCATCCTGCTGCTCGGTGTGACCTACAAGCCGGACATCTCCGACCAGCGCGAGAGCCCGGCCCTGGCCGTCGCGGAGAACCTCCTCGCGCGCGGTGCCGAGCTCGTCTACTTCGACCCGCGGGTCGAGGACTGGCGCGTCGCCGGTGCCCCCGTCGAGCGGGCCGAGGACTACCTCGCCGCCGCCGAGGCCGCCGACCTGACGATCCTGCTCCAGCCGCACCGCGAGATAGACCTCGACGGGCTGGCCGACCGCGCCCGGGCGCTCTTCGACACCCGGGGCAAATCCGCCGACCACCCGCGGGTGGTCAAGCTGTGACTGCCGACGATACGTACATACCGGGAGCCGTCGACTCCGGTGGCCGTCGGGCCCACCGCAAGCGGCGGCACCTGAAGGTCTCGTACTTCGTCTTCCTGGGCCTGGCCGCACTGATCGCCACCCGGCTCGACGCAGGCTCCCTGCACCTGTACTCCATGGGTGCCATGGGCCTGCTCGCCCTGAAGATGTTCGGCGCCCTCTTCTACCGTCCGGCCAAGGCAGGGCGGGAGGAGCTGGAGTACCTGGAGAACACCTGGGTCACCGCGGTCATCCCGATCTACAACGAGGACCCGGTGATGTTCGAGCAGGGCATGCGCAGCCTCCTCGCGCAGAGCCGCCTGCCGAACGAGATCCACATCATCGACGACGCCAGCGCCAACGACTCCGGCATCAGGGCCGCGAAGAAGATGCGCCGGGAGTTCGAGGCCAAGGGCGTCAAGTACACCGTCAGCGTCCAGCCCGAGAACAAGGGCAAGCGCGAGGCGCTGGCGCTCGGCTTCGAGGCGGCGCCCTACTCCGACATCTTCCTGTGCGTCGACTCGGACACCGTGCTGTCCCGGGACACCGTGCGCGAGCTGCTGCTGCCGCTGGCCGACGAGAAGATCATGGCCTCCACCGGCATGGTGCTGGCGCTCAACCACGACAGCAACATCTTCACCCGCCTCCAGGACCTGCGATACGGCAACTCGTTCCTGTTCGAGAGGGCCGCCTACTCGCGGCTGAAGTCGGTGCTGTGCTGCTGCGGCGCGCTCTCCGCGTACCGTGGCACGCTGGTGCGCAAGTACCTGCCGGACTTCCTCAACCAGCAGTTCCTGGGCAAGCCGGCCGTCTTCGGTGACGACCGCCGTATGACCAACTACTGCCTGATGGAGGGCCAGGTCGTCTTCCAGGAGACCGCCGTCGGCTACACGGCGGTCCCCGAGAAGCTGCCGCACTTCCTGCGCCAGCAGGTGCGCTGGAACAAGTCCTTCTTCCGCGAGTCGCTCTGGGCGTTCCGGCACCAGAAGAAGTACCGGCCGGCCTTCTGGCTGACCTGCATGGAACTCGCCCTGTGGCTGGTCTTCGGCTCGGCGATGTTCTACTCGATGGTCATCCTGCCCATCATGAAGCCCCAGCAGTTCGTCAACCACATCGGCGACTACCTGGTCTTCATGGTGCTGATGGGCTATCTGCGCAATGTGCGCTACCTCGACTTCCCGCGGCGCGGGATGGGCTTCATCAAGCGTTTCGGCATGTTCCTGCTCGCGCCGATCTACGGCGTGATCCAGCTGACGCTGCTGACCCCGCTGCGGTTCTACGCCCTGTTCACCCTCCACAAGGGCAGTTGGGGCACCCGCCAGGGCGGCGTCGAGGTGTCCGTGGCCGGGGACCACGAGAGCGATGTGACGGAGATCTTCGAGGAAGAGGACCCGTACTCCGACAAGAAGGTCACCGAGACGCTCCAGTTGATGCGTCTGGAAGGCGTGGCGCTGCGCACCCGGCCCCGACCGGCCGGCGGCATCCCCTCCCAGCCGCAGCCGATCCCCGGCTACGACGAGGAGCACCATGCGGGCGTCCCGCAGCAGCGCGTGAGCTGGGGGGCGCCGGCCCCGGCCGGTCAGCAGCAGTGGCAGGGCGGACACCCCGGTCACCAGGACCCGTACCAGCAGCAGTACCCCGGCCAGGGCTACGGGCAGGGCGGATATCCGCCCCAGGACCCGTCGTGGCAGCAGGGCCGGGGACAGGGCCAGGGTTACGGGCAGGGCGGCTGGTAGAGCCGCAGGAGAACGAAGAGAGGGGTGGCCGGGGGCGCCCCTCTCTTGTGTGTCCGGGCGCAACGCCCGGGCCTCAGGTGTAGGAGGCCATGGCCTCCTCGACCGTCAGCACCGGGATGTCCCGGTCGTCGATCGCCTTCATCAGCGTCTCCAGACCCGCCTTGCCGATCTCGGTGCTCGTGGCCGGGGCGCCTTCGGTGACCTTGTGCAGGCAGAGGATCAGCCAGTCGCCGCTGTTGACGCACCGGTCGAGCCGGCCACCCGCGCCCGTCAGCTTCGACAGGGCCGTACCGCCGATCCCCGTGCCGTCGTTGATGCCCGTCAGCGCCTTGAGGCGGTACGGCATCGCCGGCGCGAACGACTCGATCGTCTCGGAGATGATCGACCGGGCCGTGGTGAAGTGCCGGCTCGCGATCTGGTCGACCGGGACTCCGTCGGAGGTCTTCTGGAACGCGCCGTGCGGATAGGCGAAGTGCTCGCTGGTGAAGCCGTTGGACACCAGCCACTCGCGCAGCTTGCGGAAGTCGTCGTCGGCCTGCTCGGCGGTGAGCTTGGGGTAGCTGGCCGTGTGGACGGCGTTCGCGTACGAGTGGCCCCCCATCTCCCAGCCGGAGAAGTCCTGCATCGACCGCATCTGGTTGAGCGTCAGGAAGCTGCCCGTACCGATGGCGTCGGCGATGTTGTAGACCGTGCCGGGGAAGCCGAAGCGGTCCATGACCGGCCGGGCCAGGTCGTGGATCGACTTGTGGGAGTCGTCGAAGGTGATGGAGACGACGCCCTTGGGGAAGACCGAGACGGTGTCCGGTATCAGCTCGACCGCCTGCAGCCGGTAGGTCACCGGACCGCCCGCGTCGTCGTACACGGCGAACGACATGTCGGTGAAGCCGGTCTTGGTGGACGGCTTGCCGTCGGCGCCGATGGAGTACGTGCCGGCCGCCGCGGCCACATCCGCCCACTGGAGGTGGACGGTCACCCACTCCCCGGACTGGACGTAGTTCGCCGACGTCTTGGAGTGGACGTGGTGCGTCCAGGCGAAGTGGTTCGCGAGGGAACCGCTGCCCAGGTAGAAGACGAGCTTGGCCAGGTTCGTCACGTCGTCCACGCGGAAGACCAGCCGGATCATCTTGCCCGTCAGGCTCATCGCCGGCAGGCCCGTCTTGCGGACGTAGCTCTGCTTGCCGGTGCCGCCCGTGGTCACCCGGACCGACTGGGTGCCGCGCACGAAGACGGACTTGTCGTTCGCCTCGGCCGACGCGGTGCCCGCGCCCCCGGGCGTCCAGCCGTGGCCGGCCTGGAACTGCTGGGACCACGTGGCCCGGCGGTACTTGGGGCGGCGGCCGGAGGGGGCGTAGAGGGGAGGCGTGGTGAGGCCTCCGATGCCTCCCGCGGCGGCCGGGGCGGCGGCGGGCCGCGCCACCACCTTGCCCAGCCACGCGCCGCCGCCGGCCATGGCGACGCCCCCCGTACCGCCCATCAGCAGCGCGGAGCGCCTGCTCACCACCGGCTTGTCCTCCCTTGCCTCGGCAGCGTGCCTGTGGGCGCCGGACCGCCTCTTCCTCACCGGGACTCCCGTACCGTGTCGAAGTAGTTCATGCCCTCGTCGGTGAAGCCGTCGACAGCGGACTGCACCTGCTTCGCCGAGAGGGTGTCGTTCGCGTTGTAGTAGAGCCAGTCCACCTTCATGTCCCAGGCGCGGTCGCCCTTGAACGGCAGATCGATGAACCAGTGGTTGAAGTTCACGGACATGTCCGCACGGGGGGCGTACTTGCCGTTGCTGAGGAAGAGCTTCTTGCCGTCGAGCCAGTAGGCGACGACGCCGTCCTTCACCCGGATCAGCACGGTGTGCCAGGTGTCGAGGCTCTTGTTGGTGGTCTCGTAGACCCGGTCGTTCGTCTTGTGGTCGAACCAGGTCACGGTGTCGAGCTTGGGACCGGGACGGCCCCAGCCGCCGTTCGGCATGTACTCGTTGTCCAGCTCGCTGTACTTCGAGCCCGTGCCGCCGATGGTGTAGAAGGTCTGGTTGACGTGGTCGCCGGAGTCCCCGGTGGCCGGCCCGTCGCTGAAGTGGATCCGGGCCGCGTAGGTGCCGTCGCGGAACTTGCTCGCGGCCGTGCCGAGGCTCGCCTGCTTCGTCCCGGCCTTGGTGCCGTCCGTGCTCGCCCGCAGGTTGAGCACCTGGCCGTCGGCGTGGGAGCCCTCGGCGGTGGGGAAGCTGACGCCGCTCGCGGACCAGGTGTTCTCGACGCCCGGGCCGCCCTTGCTGGTGCGGACCAGCCAGCCGTGCTTGAACAGGGCCGGGTCCTTGGGGCCCAGGTAGCTGAAGTCGTCGAACAGCACCCCGGACGGAGGGGCCGGCACCCGGTCGGGAGCGACGGCCTTCGCCGTCGACTTCTTCTCGTCGCTCGCCTTGGTGCCGTCGGGCTCCTCGCCCCAGGCGAGGACGCCCCGCTTGTAGGCGGTGACCTTCTCCGCCTCCTTGTAGCTGGTCATCTCCGCGTCGAAGGAGCGGTCGTCGGATTGCTTCAGCTTCTTGTGGTCGGTGCGGAACAGCTGGAGGTCTATGCCCTTGCTGTTGGCGCCGGGCTTCAGGCTGCCCGCGGCGGCCGTGAACCGGACCTCCAGATAGTGGTCGGCGGTGTCGGTGGCCTTGTCCATCGCGACGATCCGCCCGGCCACGTTCGAGCAGCCGAAGACGACGTTGACACAGTTGAAGGCGTACGAGGAGGCGCCCGCCGCGCCGTCGGCCGTGAACCAGTACCGGAGCGTCACATCGCTCAACGGGACTGCCTTGTCCGTGTCGTTGAAGATTTCGAACGACGGCTTGGCCGCCGTGGCCGTCGCCGGGGTGTCGGTCCGGTAGCGGATCTTCAGCTCCGGCGGATCCGGATTCGCCGCCTTCCACACGGGATACAGAGCCGTGCCGCCTGCGGCGACCACCGCCACGAGGAGCAGGAGCCTGATCCTGGGCCAGACCCGGCGTCGGGGTGTTCGGCGACGAGGGGACGCCACGCAGGACTCCTTCGAGGACACCCGGCGGTCCGCGGTGGAGACCGTCAGAGTCAGGTAAACAATGGTCGGATTGTGTGAGGATCCTATCTGTGGCGGCATACAGAAAGGGGGGCGGGTGCACGGATTGTTACCGTACGCCCCACCCCCCTCAGGGGTAACGCGTTACGCCGGGACGCTCGCGACGCCCTGCGCCAGGAACCTCTTGCCGTTCACACGCTCGGAGACACCCTCGCGGTCCAGGTACGGCGTGATGCCGCCCAGGTGGAAGGGCCAGCCGGCGCCCGTGATGAGGCACAGGTCGATGTCCTGCGCCTCGGCGACGACGCCCTCGTCGAGCATGATGCCGATCTCCTGCGCCACCGCGTCGAGCACGCGGTCGCGGACCTGCTCCTCCGTCAGGACGGTGTCGCCCTGCTTCAGCAGCGCGGCGACCTCGGGGTCCAGCTCCGGCTTGCCGGAGTCGTAGACGTAGAAGCCGCGCTTGCCCGCCTTGACGACGGCCGCGAGGTTCGGGGAGACCGTGAAGCGGTCCGGGAAGGCCCGGTGGAGGGTCTCCGAGACGTGCAGACCGATCGCCGGGCCGACCAGTTCCAGCAGGACCAGCGGCGACATCGGCAGACCGAGCGGCTCGACGCCCTTCTCGGCGACCTCGACGGGGGTGCCCTCGTCGATGATGTTCTGGATCTCGCCCATGAAGCGGGTCAGGATGCGGTTCACGACGAATGCCGGGGCGTCCTTGGTGAGGACCGCGGTCTTCTTCAGCTTCTTGGCGACGGCGAAGGCCGTGGCCAGGGAGGCGTCGTCGGTCTTCTCGCCGCGGACGATCTCCAGCAGCGGGAGGACCGCCACCGGGTTGAAGAAGTGGAAGCCCACGACCCGCTCGGGGTTCTTGAGCTGAGACGCCATCTCGGAGACCGACAGCGAGGAGGTGTTCGTCGCGAAGATGGCGTGCGCCGGGGCGACCGCCTCGACCTCCGCGAACACCTGCTGCTTGACGCCGATCTCCTCGAAGACCGCCTCGATGACGAAGTCGGCGTCCGCGAAGCCCTCGGCCTTGTCCAGCACACCGGACACCAGCGCCTTGAGGCGGTTGGCCTTGTCCTGGTTGATACGGCCCTTGCCGAGCAGCTTGTCGATCTCGGCGTGGACGTAAGCAACACCCTTGTCGACGCGCTCCTGGTCGATGTCGGTCAGCACGACCGGCACCTCCAGACGGCGCAGGAAGAGCAGCGCGAGCTGGCTGGCCATCAGACCGGCGCCGACGACACCGACCTTGGTGACCGGGCGGGCCAGGGACTTGTCCGGGGCGCCGGCGGGGCGCTTGCCGCGCTTCTGCACCAGGTTGAAGGCGTAGATGCCGGCGCGCAGTTCACCGCCCATGATGAGGTCGGCGAGGGCCTTGTCCTCGGCGTCGAAGCCCTGCTGGAGGTCGCCGTTCTTGGCGGCGGCGATGATGTCCAGGGCGCGGTAGGCGGCCGGGGCCGCGCCGTGCACCTTGGAGTCCGCGATGAAGCGGCCCTTGGCGACGGCCTGGTCCCAGGCCTCGCCGCGGTCGATGACCGGGCGCTCGATCTCCAGCTCGCCCTTGAGGACGGCCGCGGTCCAGATCAGCGACTGCTCCAGGAAGTCCGCGCCCTCGAAGATCGCGTCGGCGATGCCGAGCTCGAAGACCTGCTTGCCCTTGAGCTGCTTGTTCTGGTTGAGGCTGTTCTCGATGATCACCGAGACGGCCTTCTCGGGGCCGATCAGGTTCGGCAGCAGGGCGCAGCCGCCCCAGCCGGGAACCAGGCCGAGGAAGACCTCGGGGAGCGAGAACGCCGGGAGGGCCGCGGAGACGGTCCGGTAGGTGCAGTGCAGACCGACCTCGACACCGCCGCCCATCGCGGCGCCGTTGTAGTACGCGAAGGTCGGCACGGCCAGCTTGGCCAGCCGCTTGAAGACCTCGTGGCCGCCCTTGCCGATGGCGAGGGCGTGCTCGTACTCCTTGAGGATCTCCACGCCCTTGAGGTCGGCGCCGACCGCGAAGATGAACGGCTTGCCGGTGAGGCCGACGCCGACGATCTCGCCGTCCGCCGCCTCCTTCTCGACCTGGTCGATGGCGGCGTTCAGGTTCGCCAGCGAGGCCGGGCCGAAGGTGGTCGGCTTGGTGTGGTCGTGCCCGTTGTCCAGCGTGATCAGCGCGAAGCGCCCGGCACCCAGCGGCAGGTCGAAGTGGCGTACGTGCGCAACTGTGACGACCTCGTCCGGGAACAGCTCGGAAGCCTGCTTGAGAAGCTCGGCGGTGGTGCTCACTTGTCCCCCTCGAAGTGCGGGTTCTCCCAGATGACCGTCGCGCCCATGCCGAAGCCGACGCACATGGTCGTCAGGCCGTAGCGGACGTGCGGCTGCTCCTCGAACTGGCGCGCCAGCTGCGTCATCAGACGGACGCCGGAGGAGGCCAGCGGGTGGCCGAAGGCGATGGCGCCGCCGTACTGGTTGACGCGCTCGTCGTCGTCGGCGATGCCGTAGTGGTCCAGGAAGGCCAGGACCTGGACAGCGAAGGCCTCGTTGATCTCGAACAGGCCGATGTCGGAGATCGACAGACCCGCCTGGGCCAGCGCCTTCTCCGTCGCCGGGATCGGGCCGTAGCCCATGACCTCCGGCTCCACGCCCGCGAAGGAGTAGGAGACCAGGCGCATCTTCACCGGGAGGTCGTGCTCCCGCGCGAAGTCCTCGGAGGCGATGAGCGAGGCGGTGGCGCCGTCGTTCAGACCGGCCGCGTTACCGGCGGTGACCCGGCCGTGCACACGGAACGGGGTCTTCAGGCCGGAGAGATTCTCCAGGGTCGTGCCCGGGCGCATCGGCTCGTCGGCGGTGACCAGGCCCCAGCCCGTCTCACCGGCCTCGGGGGAGGTGCGGCGTACCGAGACCGGCACCAGGTCGGCCTGGATCTTGCCGTTGGCGTACGCCTTGGCGGCCTTCTCCTGGGAGCGCACGGCGTACTCGTCGGCGCGCTGCTTGGTGATCTGCGGGTAGCGGTCGTGCAGGTTCTCCGCGGTCATGCCCATGAACAGGGCCGACTCGTCGACCAGCTTCTCGGAGACGAACCGCGGGTTCGGGTCGACGCCCTCGCCCATGGGGTGGCGGCCCATGTGCTCGACACCGCCCGCGATGGCGATGTCGTAGGCGCCGAAGGCGACGGAACCGGCGACCGAGGTGACGGCCGTCAGGGCGCCGGCGCACATGCGGTCGATGGAGTAGCCCGGCACGGACTGCGGGAGACCCGCGAGGATCCCGGCGGTGCGGCCGATGGTCAGGCCCTGGTCACCGATCTGCGTGGTCGCGGCGATGGCGACCTCGTCGATCTTCTTCGGGTCGAGTCCGGGGTTGCGGCGCAGCAGCTCCCGGATCGCCTTCACGACGAGGTCGTCGGCACGGGTCTCGTGGTAGATGCCCTTCGGGCCCGCCTTGCCGAACGGGGTGCGGACGCCGTCGACGAAGACGACGTCCCTGACGGTACGAGGCACGATGGCTCTCCTCCAGGGTCAGGATCTGCATTGCTGCTGCGATGCGCTGAGCGCGCGCTCAGGCCCATGCTACTTATGAGTAACGTGGCTGCACAGTCCTGACAGGGGGAGCGGTGAAGGTCACATCTCATCTCCGGGTGGTGCGGTGCCCTTGGGGGCGCGGGGAACTGCGCGACCAGCCGCAACGCACCCGCACTCCCCTGCGGCGCTCACCGAGGCGGTGCGGTGGACCCCCGAGGCGTCAGCACAGGGGTCGGCACCGGGTGTGACTCGCCCTCACCCTCGGTGATCACCGAGAACAACGTCCTGGCCACCTCCGCTCCAAAACCGTGCACGTCATGACTCATCGCCGACAGCGTCGGATGCGTCAGCCGGCACAGCTGCGAGTCGTCCCAGGCCAGCAACGACACGTCCTCCGGCACCCGAAGGCCCATCTCCGCCGCCACCGACAGCCCCGCCACCGCCATGATGTCGTTGTCGTACACGATCGCCGTCGGCCGGTCGGCCGGCGCCGCGGTCAGCAGCGACCGGGTCGCCCGCGCCCCCGCGTCCCCGGAGAAGTCCGTCGCCACCTGCCACGCCCCGGCCAGCGCGAGTGCCCCCGCCGTCTCGTCGAACGCCGCCGTCCGGATCGACGTGTGCCCGAGGTCCGCCGCCCCGCCGACCCGGGCGATCCGCCGGTGCCCGAGCGCGGCCAGATACCGCACCGCCTCCGTAACGGCCGTGGCGTCGTCCGTCCACACCGAGGTGAGCCCCCCGGTCAGTGAGGGATGCCCGACGGCGACCACCGGCATCCCGAGCCGCTCCGTCATGGCCACCCGCGGATCGTCCGCGCGGAAGTCGACGAGGATCGACCCGCCGGTCTGCCGGCCCCGCCACCACGCCTCCTGGACGCCCACCTCCTCGTCCATGTTCCGTACGAGCCGCAGCAGCAGCGAGCTGGAATGCTCGGCCAGCACGCTCTCCACGCCGGAGACGAACTCCATGTACCAGGGCTCGAGGCCGAGCACCCGCGCCGGACGGCACACGGCGAGACCGACCACGTCCACCCGCGATCCGGCCAGCGTCCGCGCCGTGAGGCTCGGCGACCAGCCCAGCTCCCGCGCCGCGCGGAAGATCCGGTCCCGGGTGGCCTCCGACAGCCCGGGCTTGTGGTTGAAGGCGAGGGACACGGCACCCTTGGACACACCGGCGCGCGCGGCGACGTCCTTGATGGTGACGCGAGGGGTCGGCGTTGCCGTCATCGGGTGGGCTCCACGCAGTACAGGGCCGAACGAGCGGTCTGCGCGTTTGGAGTCTTCCAGCCGCGCACCCCGATGGTCACCTCTTCGCCCGGCAGCAGTGTGACCAGCCCCCGGTCGGCCCGTGCCCCCGGTTCCAGCCGGTCGGCCTGGAGCAGCAGGTCCCGGACCAGGGTGCGGGCTCTCACCGTGATGCCTCCCGGGGTGAGCCCGACCTCGAACCGCGGGGCCGGGTAGGGGACTTCACGGTCCGGTACGGGGAAGTGCAGCGCCCGCAGCCCCTCCGCGCCCGCGCCGGCGTCCGTGTCCGCCACCAGGAACTCCTTCGGCCCGAGGGGCGTCAGCTCGCGCGGCACGTCCACCCGGGCCACGCTCCGCGCCCTGGCCGCCAGCTCCACATCCGCCTGCCCCAGCACCTCGCCCTCGACGGACATCCGCCGCAGGGTCAGCGCCCCCGTCCAGTCCCCGGCCGCCTGGTTCACGGTGGCCAGCACGAGCCGGCCGTCCCGCTCCCGGAGCGTCAGCAACCGGTCCGCGTACAGCCGCCGCAGCTCGTAATACAGCGGCTTCTCCCGGCCGTCCCCGTCGATCGCCGCCCAGGACGTCACCGGCCAGCAGTCGTTGAGCTGCCAGACGATGGTGCCCGCGCACACCGGCCAGTGGGAGCGCCAGTGCTCGATCCCGGCGGCGACCGCCCGCGCCTGGTTGAGCTGCATCAGGTAGTGCCAGCGGTCGAAGTCCCCGTCCGGCACGGCGAAATGCCGCTCGAGTCCCCGCTCCAGCTTGCCGTTGCCGTCGTCCGCCTTCTGGTGGTGCAGCATGCCGGGGGAGTCCGGCGCGAGCTCCTCCCCGGGCAGCGCCCGGCGCAGCGTGGTGTACGCGGGCGGCGCCTGCCAGCCGAACTCGGCGACGAACCGCGGCACGCTCAGCCGGTAGTCCGCGTAGTCCTCCCGGTTCCACACCTCCCACGAGTGGTGGGTGCCGTGCGCCGGGTCGTTCGGGTGGTGCTCCCAGGACCCGGACCACGGGCTGCCCGCCGTGTACGGCCGGGTCGGGTCCAACTCGGCCACCACGCGCGGCAGCACGCCCAGGTAGTAGCCCTCCCCCCAGGAGTCCCCGGCCAGCCGCGGCTCCCACTCCCAGTCCCGGAAACCCCACAGGTTCTCGTTGTTGCCGTTCCACAGCACGAGCGACGGGTGCGGCATCAGCCGTGCGACGTTCTCCCGCGCCTCGGCCTCCACCTCGCCGCGCAGCGGCTGCTCCTCCGGATAGGCGGCGCAGGCGAACGGGAAGTCCTGCCAGACCAGCAGGCCCAGTTCGTCGCAGGCGTCGTAGAAGTCCTCGCTCTCGTAGATCCCGCCGCCCCAGATCCGGACGAGATCGACGCCCGCGCCGGCCGCCTGCTCCAGCCGCTCCCGGTAGCGCTCGCGGGTGATCCGGGACGGGAAGACGTCGTCGGGGATCCAGTTGACGCCCCGGGCGAAGAGCCGCTCGCCGTTGACGACGAGGGTGAAACCGGTGCCGTGCGCATCGGGCCGCCGGTCCAGCTCCACGGTCCGGAAGCCGACCCGCCGCCGCCACACGTCCAGCGTGTCCTCGCCGTGCAGCAGCTTCAACTCAATTTCGTACAGCGGCTGTTCGCCGTACCCGCGCGGCCACCACAGCCGCGCGTCCGGCACCCGCAGGCGTACGGTCCCGCCCGACCCCTCGATCTCCGCCCGCGCCCGCACCCCCGCGACGGTCGCCTCCACGGCGAGCGGTGCCTCGACGCGGGTCCGCTCGACGTCGACGGCCAGCTCGACGACGCCCGTGCCGTCCTCGACGGTGACCAGCGGACGCACCCGGGCGATCCGGGCCGTCGACCAGTGCTCCAGGCGCACGGGCCGCCAGATCCCGGCCGTCACCAGGGTCGGCCCCCAGTCCCAGCCGAAGGAGCAGGCCATCTTGCGCAGGTACGGGTAGGGCTCGGCGTAGGCGGCGGGCCGTTCGCCCACCCGGCCCCGCACCGCCTCGGCCTCCGCGTAGGCGGAGACGAACCGCACGGACAGCCGCCCGGACAGGCCCGTCACGTCGAACCGGTACGAGCGGTGCATGTTGCGCACCGTCCCCAGCGGCCGCCCGTCCAGGGAGATCTCGGCGACGGTGTCGAGCCCGTCGAAGACCAGGTCGGTCTGCTCCTGCCCCCACGGGCCGCCGATCTGCCGCTCGTACGTCCACTCCCGGCGCCCCACCCACGCCACCTCGGTCTCGCCCTGGCCGAGGAACGGGTCCGGAATCACCCCGGCGGCCATCAGGTCGGTGTGCACGCACCCCGGCACCGTGGCCGGGAGCGTGTCCGAGTCGTGCCGCAGGATCCAGCCGTCGCCGAGCGGTGTGGCCTCCAGCATGCGCACTCCCTTAACCGGTTCAGTGAAGAGTCGTATGAAGGTTTCGCATCGTTGGCGCGATTGGGACTTTACCGGTTGAGTGAGCGCTGCCAGAGTTCCGAACCAGCCATACCGCACGTGCTCGTCCGTCCCGAGTTCCCCTCCGCGAACGGAGCTGATGCACATGAACCGCCGTACCCTCCTCGCCCTCGCCGTGGGCGCAGCCCTGCTGGCCTCCGGCTGCACCGGCACCACAGGCTCCGCCAAGGGCGCCGACGCCGAGGCGCCCGACGATCCCTCCAAGGCCGAGGGGACCATCACCGTCCTCACCCACCGGACCGACCTCGTGCAGGACGGGACGATGAAGAAGTACGCCGCCGAGTTCAACAAGACGTATCCGAAGGTGAAGGTCGAGTTCGACGGCATCACCGACTACGAGGGCGAAGTCAAGATCCGTATGAACACGGAGAACTACGGCGACGTCCTCATGATCCCCGCGGTGATCGAGAAGAAGGACTACCCGAAGTTCTTCGCCTCCCTGGGCGGCAAGGAGAAGCGGAGCGAGAAGTACCGCTTCACCGACTACACATCCGTCGTCGGCAAGGTCTACGGCCAGAGTCCGCTCGGCGCGGTCCCCGGGTTCATCTACAACAAGAGGGTGTGGAGTCAGGCGGGGGTCACCGACTGGCCCACGACCCCGGACGAGTTCCTCGCCGGCCTCAAGGCGGTCAAGTCGAAGACCGACGCGGTCCCCTACTACACCAACTTCAAGGACGGCTGGCCGCTCAGCCAGTGGACGGGGGTGAGAGGCTCGGTCAGCTGCGACGAGCAGGCCACCACCAGGTGGGCCGAGGGCAACCCCTGGGCCGAGGGCGGCGAACTGCGCGTGGCGGACAGCCTGCTGTACGACATCGTGCACGAGGGACTCGTCGAGAAGGACCCGACCACCACCAACTGGGAGGCCTCCAAACCCCAACTGGCCAAGGGCGAGATCGCCACCATGTGGCTCGGCTCCTGGGCGGTCATCCAGATGCAGGGCGCGGCGAAGCAGGCCGGCACCGACCCGGACGACATCGGGTTCATGCCCTTCCCCGCCCAGAAGGACGGCACGTTCTGCGCGGTGACGTCGCCGGACTACAACCAGGCCGTCAACATCCACTCCTCGCACAAGGGGGCCGCCCGCGCCTGGATCGACTGGTTCACCGACAAGTCCGGCTACGCGCAGGACAACCTGGCGCTGTCCCCGCTCAAGGACGCCCCACTGCCCGACATGCTCAAGCCGTACGAGGAGGCGGGCGTCAAGCTCCTCGACCTCGACGACAGCAAGGGCGCCGAGCTGAAGACCCTCGAGAACCAGTCCGAGGTCGGCATCAACAAGCCGGACTACCGCAAAGAACTCGTCGACATGGCCCGCGGCGCCAGGAAGGGCGACCCGGACGACTTCCTGGACGGCCTCGGCGAGAAGTGGACCGAGACCCAGAAGTCGCTGGGGTACTGATGACGGGCACGACCGAGACGGCGGCCGTCAAGGCGGCCGCGGGGGCGGCCACCGCCCCGGCCCCGGCACCCGCCCCGCGCCCGGCACGCCTGTGGCGCGGGGCCACCCCCTGGCTCTTCCTGCTCGCCCCGCTGGCTCTCCTGATCGTCTTCACCTACGCGCCGATCGCCAACATGGTCGCGTACAGCTTCACCGACTGGGACGGGGTGAGCCCCGAGCTGCGCTGGACGGGCACCGGGAACTACGCCGAGCTCTTCACGCGCCCGGAGCTGTTCGAGGTCTTCTGGGTCAGCGGCTACTACCTGGCGGCGTCGGTGATCCAGATCGTGGCCGCGCTCTACTTCGCCACGATCCTCAGCTTCAACGTCCGCTTGCGGAACTTCTTCAAGGGCGTGCTGTTCTTCCCGTACCTGGTCAACGGCGTGGCGATCGGGTTCGTCTTCCTCTACTTCTTCCAGGACGGCGGCACCCTCGACTCCGTGCTGAGCCTGCTCGGCGTGCAGACGGACCGCGCCTGGCTGGGCACCCCGGCATCGGCGAACACCTCCCTGGCCGCCGTCTCCGTCTGGCGCTACCTGGGCCTGAACTTCGTCCTGTTCCTCGGCGCGATCCAGTCGATCCCCGGGGAACTGTACGAGGCGGCCGAGCTGGACGGCGCGAACCGCTGGCACCAGTTCCGCCACATCATCTCGCCGGGCATCAAGCCGGTCCTGTCCCTCACCGTGATCCTCTCGATCTCGGGCTCCCTGTCGGTCTTCGAGATCCCGTACATCATGACCGGCGGCGCGACCGGCACCGAGACGTTCGTCATCCAGACCGTGAAGCTGGCGTTCCAGTTCAACAAGACGGGCCTCGCCTCGGCGGCCGCGGTCGTGCTGCTGCTGATCGTCCTGGCGGTGACCTGGGTGCAGCGGCGCCTCGCCCCCGACGACAAGGTGGACCTCGTATGACGCGCCGCGCGGTGACCCGCGTCCTCGTGTACCTGTCGCTGATCGCGGCGACCGCGGTGGTGCTGCTCCCGCTGGCCGCCGTGTTCCTGACCTCGCTGAAGACCGAGAAGGAGATGGCGGCCGGCAGCGGAGCGCTCGCGCTGCCCGGCGACCCGTTCAACTTCGACAACTACGTGACGGCGTTCCGGGACGGCCGGATGCTCTCGGCGTTCGCCAACACCGCGATCATCCTGGTCGTCGCCATCGGCGGCACGGTCCTCATCGGTTCGATGACGGCCTACGCCATCGACCGCTTCCGGTTCCGGTTCCGTACGCCGGTGCTGGCCCTGTTCCTGGTCGCCGCGCTGGTCCCCGGTGTGACCACCCAGGTGGCCACCTTCCAGATCGTCAACAGCTTCGGCATGTTCGACAGCCTCTGGGCGCCGATCGCCCTCTACATGGGCACCGACATCGTCTCGATCTACATCTTCCTGCAGTTCGTCCGCTCGATCCCGGTCTCCCTGGACGAGTCGGCCCGCATCGACGGCGCCAACGCCTTCACGGTCTACCGCAAGGTCATCTTCCCGCTGCTGAAACCGGCGATCGCGACGGTCGTGATCGTGAAGGGGATCACCGTCTACAACGACTTCTACATCCCGTTCCTCTACATGCCCTCCGAAGATCTTGGCGTGATCTCGACGTCGCTGTTCCGTTTCAAGGGGCCGTTCGGCGCCCACTGGGAGACGATCTCGGCCGGGGCGATCCTGGTGATCGTCCCCACCCTGGCCGTCTTCCTGTTCCTCCAGCGGTTCATCTACAACGGTTTCACCCGGGGGGCCACGAAGTAGCCGGCCGCCCTTCTCGGGCGTCCTTCACCGGCTTCAGGCGTCCTTCGCGGACAGCGCCTCCACCAGCACCGGCGTCACCTGCTCCACCTGCCACGGCCGCGCACCGTGCCCGGCCAGGGCGGCGGCCACCGACTCGGCGTCCACCACCGCCGGCGGCTCCCAGCACACCCGTCGCACGGTGTCCGGCGTGATCAGATTCTCCTGCGGCATGCTCAGCCGCTCGGCCAGCGCCGACACCCCGGCCCGGGCCGCGGACAACCGCGCCGCGGCCACGGGGTCCTTGTCGGCCCAGGCACGCGGCGGCGGAGGCCCGGTCACCGGCTGGCCGGGCTGCGGCAGCTGCGCCTCGCTCAGCTCCTTGGCCCGGTCCACCGCCGCCTGCCACTGCTCCAGCTGCCGCCTGCCCACGCGGTGGCCGAAACCGTTCAGCGCGGCCAGCGCGTTCACATGGGCCGGAAGCGCCAGCGCGGCCTCCACGATGGCCGCGTCCCCGAGCACCTTGCCCGGCGACACGTCCCGGCGCTGCGCGATCCGGTCCCGGGTCTGCCACAGCTCCCGTACGACGGCCAGCTGCCGCCGCCGGCGCACCTTGTGCATGCCGGAGGTACGCCGCCACGGGTCCTTGCGGGGCTCGGGCGGCGGGGCCGAGGCGATCGCGTCGAACTCCTGGCGGGCCCAGTCCAGCTTGCCCTGCCGCTCCAGCTCCTTCTCCAGCGCGTCGCGCAGGTCGACGAGCAGCTCGACGTCCAGCGCCGCGTAGCGCAGCCAGGGCTCGGGCAGCGGCCGGGTCGACCAGTCGACGGCGGAGTGCCCCTTCTCCAGGACGAAGCCCAGCACGCTCTCGACCATCGCGCCGAGGCCGACCCGGGGGAACCCGGCGAGCCGCCCGGCCAGCTCCGTGTCGAACAGCCGCGTCGGCACCATGCCTATCTCGCGCAGGCACGGCAGGTCCTGGGTGGCGGCGTGCAGCACCCACTCGGCGCCGGACAGGGCGTCGCCGAGGGCGGACAGGTCGGGGCAGGCCACGGGGTCGATGAGGGCCGTTCCGGCGCCCTCGCGGCGCAGCTGCACGAGGTAGGCGCGCTGCCCGTAGCGGTAGCCGGACGCGCGCTCGGCGTCGACGGCCACGGGCCCGGACCCCGCCTCGAAGGCGGCGATCACCCGGGCCAGGGCGGTCTCGTCCGCGATGACGGGCGGAATGCCCTCACGCGGTTCCAGCAGAGGGATCGGCGCCTCCGTAGCAGAAGATCCGCCGTCGTCCGGAGGGGCGCCTCCGGTGGTGCGCAGTGAGCTGTCTGCTGCGGTGTCGTGGGCGTCGGTCACCTGTCAAGGGTATCCATGTATGGACAGCGCCCGCCGACGGAACGTTCCGTCGACGGGCGCCCGAGGGTCGCAAACCAGTCATGTCGGGGAAGCGGCGGGTTCACGAACCGTGAGTGACGTGAACGGGGTCGGCGGCCGACCCCGTTCACGTGAATGAATGATCACGAGGGGTCACGGCGGACCGGGTCAGTGGATGATCCCGGTCCGCAGCGCCACCGCGACCATGCCGGCACGGTCGCCCGTGCCGAGCTTGCGGGCGATGCGGGCGAGGTGGCTCTTGACGGTCAGAGCGGACAGGCCCATCGAGACGCCGATCGCCTTGTTCGACTGGCCTTCCGCGACCAGCCGCAGCACCTCGACCTCGCGGCCGGACAGTTCGCGGTAGCCGCCCGGGTGGCTAGGGGCACCCGGGGGGCGGCGGTGCAGTCGCGCGGCGGCGGCGCCGATGGGGGCGGCGCCCGGCCGGGTGGGGAGCCCGATGTTGGTGCGCGTGCCGGTGACGACGTAACCCTTCACTCCGCCGGCGAGTGCGTTGCGCACGGCGCCGATGTCGTCGGCGGCGGAGAGGGCGAGCCCGTTGGGCCAGCCCGCGGCGCGGGTCTCCGACAGCAGGGTGAGGCCGGAGCCGTCCGGCAGGTGGACGTCGGCGACACAGATGTCGCGGGGGTTGCCGATGCGGGGACGAGCCTCCGCGATGGACGAGGCCTCGATGACGTCGCGCACACCGAGCGCCCACAGATGGCGGGTGACGGTGGAGCGGACGCGCGGGTCGGCCACGACCACCATGGCGGTCGGCTTGTTCGGGCGGTAGGCGACCAGGCTTGCGGGCTGCTCGAGGAGAACGGACACCAGGCCTCCTGGGGTGCGGGACGGGGCCGGCTCGTGGGGGTGAAGCCGGGACGAACCGTGCTTTCAAGGTCACATTCGTCTTCGGCACCGAACCCGTCCGCCTTTAGAGAATGATCACGATTCGGTGATAACAATCCGTGCAATTCGGACACGCGGTCGATCATTCGAAGGCGGGACGGTTTCGGTCTGCGTCGGTACGCGGCCGAAAGTGGCCGTATCGACAAAGTGATTCGGCCAAGAGGGGTACGCAGGTGTGATCGTCGACCGGACATGGTTGACCGCCCCGCACAAGGTCGATCAGTGCGGGGCGGTCGGGGGTCGATCAGAGGTCGTTCAGGGGGTTCGATCAGCGGGGCTGCGGTCCTCGTCGCTGGGGGAGTGTCACCACGGACGCGTCCCCGGGGCCGGCCGGGGGCAGCCCCGCGATCTGGGCCAGCAGGTCGCACCAGGCCGCCAGATGCGCGGCCGTGTCCGGGGCTCCGCCCGGACCCTCGCGCGGCGTCCAGGACGCACGGATCTCGATCTGCGAGGCGGCCGGGCGCGCGGACAGCCCGCCGAAGTAGTGGGAGCTCGCGCGCGTGACGGTGCCGCTCGGCTCCCCGTACGTCAGCCCGCGGGTCTGCAGCGCACCGGTCAGCCAGGACCAGCACACCTCCGGCAGCAGCGGGTCCGCCGCCATCTCCGGCTCCAGCTCCGCGCGCACCAGCGTCACCAGCCGGAAGGTGCCCCGCCAGGCGTCGTGCCCGGCCGGGTCGTGCAGCAGCACCAGCCGGCCGTCGGCCAGGTCCTGGTCGCCGTCGACGACCGCGGCCTCCAGCGCATAGCTGTGAGGAGCGAGCCGCCTCGGCGGTGGCGTCGGCTCGACCTCGATCTGGGGCCGCAGCCGCGCCGCCTTGAGCGCGTCGACGGCGGCCTGGAAGGCCGGCGGGGCGGAGTCCGCCTCCCGCCGGTCGTTCTCGGTGTCCTTCGCTTCGTCCATTCCGCCAGCGCCGTCCGACAGTGGTCCCTGAGCCGCAGCCATGCGGGAAGATTACGGGGACCGGAGCCCGGGTGCCGGGCTAGACACCCCGCCCCTCTCCCGGGGCTGAACAGTGCCGTCCGACGGCGTGCGAAACTTGGCCCGTGAGTGCCAACGACGCCCCCCGGGTCCAGCAGCCGTCCGCCCCGCACGACTCCGCCTTCCTCAAGGCCTGCCGGCGCGAGCCCGTGCCGCACACGCCGGTGTGGTTCATGCGGCAGGCCGGGCGCTCCCTGCCGGAGTACCGCAAGGTGCGCGAGGGCATCCCGATGCTCGAGTCCTGCATGCGTCCGGAACTGGTCACCGAGATCACGCTCCAGCCGGTGCGCCGGCACGGCGTGGACGCGGCGATCTACTTCAGCGACATCGTCGTCCCGCTCAAGGCCATCGGCATCGACCTCGACATCAAGCCCGGCGTCGGCCCGGTCGTCGAGCGCCCGATCCGCACCCGCGAGGACCTCGCGCAGCTGCGCGACCTCACCCCCGACGACGTCTCCTACGTCACCGAGGCCATCGGCCTGCTCACCGGCGAGCTCGGCGCCACGCCCCTCATCGGCTTCGCCGGCGCGCCCTTCACCCTCGCCAGCTACCTGGTCGAGGGCGGCCCGTCGCGCACGTACGAGAACGCCAAGGCGATGATGTACGGCGACCCCGAGCTGTGGGCCGACCTGCTCGACCGCCTCGCGGACATCACCGCCGCGTTCCTGAAGGTGCAGATCGAGGCGGGCGCCTCGGCGGTCCAGCTGTTCGACTCCTGGGCCGGTGCGCTGGCCCCCGTCGACTACCGGCGCTCGGTGCTGCCCGCGTCGGCGAAGGTCTTCCAGGCCGTGGCCGGGTACGGCGTGCCGCGCATCCACTTCGGTGTCGGCACCGGCGAGCTGCTGGGTCTCATGGGCGAGGCCGGCGCGGACGTCGTCGGCGTCGACTGGCGCGTCCCGATGGACGAGGCCGCCCGCCGCGTCGGCCCCGGCAAGGCGCTCCAGGGCAACCTCGACCCGACCGTGCTGTTCGCCTCGACGGAGGCCGTCGAGGCGAAGACGCTCGAGGTCCTGGACTCGGCGAAGGACCTCGAGGGCCACATCTTCAACCTCGGCCACGGCGTCATGCCGTCCACGGACCCGGACGCGCTGACGCGGCTCGTGGAGCACGTGCACACGCAGACCGCGCGCTGACGCGGGGTCCGATCGGCCGGTCCGCTGAACGCGGCCGTACGCGCGTGCGTATGTGTCGGCAACCGCCCGCGGCGCGGGGAAGGCGGGTCGCGGGGCCGACGTGAGGAACAGGCGATGAACGACCGAGTTACTCCCGCGATGCACGCACTGCCCGACGGTGAGGCGGAGCTGACGCTGGTGGTGCGGCTGCCCTGGGAGGACGTGGCCCGCCTGGGGCAGGATGCAGGGCGGCTGGCCACGCAGTTGCGGCGGCCCGTGACGCTGGAGGAGGCGGTGAGCCACCGGTTGCGGTCGACCCGGGTGGCCTCGCACGCGAAGCCGGCGGGGGAGCAGCCGCCGGCGGTGACGGCCGCTCCGGCGTCGGTGTCGTCGTTGCCGTCCCGGCCGCCGGCGGAGCAGGCCCGGCAGGCGATCGACCGGATCAACGGTACGGCCGGGACGGCGTAGGGCTTCGCCGTGGAGGGGCGGGGTACTTGCCCGCCCCTCCGCCACGCACCTCTACGACGAACCGCGCACCTTCGCCGCCGCCTTGCGGGCCGCCACCAGGACCGGGTCCCAGACCGGGGAGAACGGCGGGGCGTAGCCGAGGTCCAGGGCCGTCATCTGTTCCACCGTCATGCCCGCCGTGAGGGCGACCGCCGCGATGTCGACGCGTTTGCCCGCGCCCTCCCGGCCGACGATCTGCACGCCGAGGAGGCGGCCCGTGCGGTGTTCGGCGAGCATCTTGACCGTCATGGCGGAGGCGTTCGGGTAGTAGCCCGCGCGGCTGGTCGACTCGATGGTGACCGCCTCGAAGCGCAGGCCCACCCGGTGGGCGTCCTTCTCCCGCAGGCCCGTGCGGGCGATCTCCAGGTCGCAGACCTTGCTGACCGCCGTGCCGACCACGCCCGGGAAGGTCGCGTAGCCGCCGCCGACGTTGGTCCCGATGACCTGGCCGTGCTTGTTGGCGTGGGTGCCGAGCGGGATGTGCCGCTCCTGGCCCGAGACCAGGTCGAGGACCTCGACGCAGTCGCCGCCGGACCAGATGTCCTCGTGGCCGCGCACCCGCATCGAGCGGTCCGTGAGGAGACCGCCGTGCGGGCCGAGGGGGAGGCCGGCGGCATTCGCGAGGGCCGTCTCGGGGCGGACGCCGATGCCGAGCACGACGACGTCCGCCGGGAACTCGCGGTCCCGCGTGACCACGGCCCGCACCCGCCCGTCCTCGCCGGTCAGGATCTTCGTGACCTCGGCGTCGTTCACCATCGTGATGCCCAGGCCCTCCATGGCCTCGTGCACCAGGCGGCCCATGTCGGGGTCGAGGGTCGACATGGGCTCGCTGCCCCGGTTGACGACCGTCACCTCGTAGCCGCGGTTGATCAGCGCCTCGGCCATCTCCACGCCGATGTAACCGGCCCCGACGACCACCGCGCGCCGGCCCCGCGTGCCCTCCAGCGTGTCGAGGAGCGCCTGCCCGTCGTCCAGCGTCTGCACGCCGTGCACACCGGCCGCGTCGACCCCGGGCATGTCCGGCCGGATCGGCCGGGCGCCGGTCGCGATCACGAGTCGGTCGTACGACGTCCAGGACTCCTCGCCGGACTCCAGGTCACGCGCGCGGACGCGCTGCCCGTCGGGGTCGAGTTCCGTGACCTCGGTGCGCAGCCGCAGGTCGATGCCCCGGGCACGGTGCTCCTCGGGGGTGCGGGCGATGAGCTCGTCCCGTTCGCTGACGTCGCCGCCGACCCAGTAGGGGATGCCGCACGCCGAGTACGACGTGAAGTGGCCCCGTTCGAACGCCACGATCTCCAGCTCGTCGGGGCCCTTCAAGCGGCGGGCCTGCGACGCCGCGGACATGCCCGCGGCGTCGCCGCCGATGACGACCAGTCGCTCCCGTGTACGGCTCATGTTCATGCGAACACGCTACGGGAGCAGGGCATTTCAGTCCCTCTCACCCGGGGTTCGCGGCTGCGTCGCCTCCGGGGCCGGACGGGCCGTCGGCAGCGGACCCAGGGCGGTCGCCGTGGGCGCGGGAGCGGGGCGGCGCGGCAGGCGAGGGCGTACGACGCGCAGCCACAGCAGGACGATCAGTGCGGCCACCGCCGCGAACGGCAGGACCGCGCCGAAGGCGACGGCGAGCCAGCGCAGCATCGTCACGAAGGCGCTCCAGCCACCCGCGAGCGCGTCCACGAAGCCCGGGTCGTCGTCCTCGGCCGCCTTCTGCACCGGGGTCTCGGACAGCGACAGGGTGATGGTGGCCAGGCTGGTGCGGTCCTTCAGGGACTTCTGCCGGGCGAGCAGCGACTCCAGGTCGGCCTGGCGGGTGCTCAGCTCGCCCTCCAGGGTCACCACGTCGCTGAGCTTCGTGGCCCGGTCCATCAGCTCGCGGATCCGGGCCACGCTGGCGCGCTGCGTGGTGATGCGGCTCTCCACGTCCACGACCTGGTCGGTGACGTCCTCGGCCTTCGCGCTGCGGTCGAGGAGCTTGCCGGAGCCCTCCAGATCGGTGAGGACCTCGTCGTACTTCTCGACGGGCACGCGCAGCACGACCCGGGTGCGTTCGTGGCCCTCGGCGTCCCGGGTGGTCGTCTCGTTCCCGACGTAGCCGCCCGCGTTCTCCACGCCGGTGCGGGCCTGGTCCAGGGCCTTGGGGACGTCCTTGACCCGCACGGTCAGGGAGGCCGTGCGGATGATGTGGCTCGCGGCGAGCTTCGGCGGCGCCGTGGCCCTGGCGCCGCTGCCGGTGCCGCCCGGGGCGGCCTCGCTCGAGACGCCCTTGTCGTCCGCCCCGTGGTCGGCGGCGGCTCTGCTGCCGCCCGGGGCGTCGTCCCCGGCGCTGCACCCCGTGAGTGCGAGGGCGGCGGCCAGCAGGAGCGCGGCCAGGGCCGGGGCGGGGCGTCGTACGGATCGTCGTGTGCGCATGCGGGCATCCCCCGGGGTCGATTCTGCTGACGCTTCTTCGACGCCCGGACGGCGCCGATCGTTTGGCCGGGACGGTTCCGATGCGGTCACGGTCGGGACTCGTGGCGGACACCGGGGCGCGGCGGCGCTGCCGGTGGGGTCTGAGAGGCTGGGGGCATGCGCGAAGTTCAAGGGCAGGTCGTCGTCATCGGGGCGGGCATCGCGGGACTGGCCGCCGCACACCGGCTGCTGGAGCGCGGGGCGCGGGTGACCGTGCTGGAGGCGTCCGACCGCGTCGGCGGCAAGCTGCTGCCCGGGGAGGTCGCGGGGGCGCGCGTGGACCTCGGCGCCGAGTCGATGCTGGCCCGCCGCCCCGAGGCGGTGGCGCTGGCCCGCGCGGTGGGCCTCGCCGACCGCCTGCAGCCCCCCGCGACCGCCACGGCCTCCCTCTGGACCCGCGGCGCCCTGCGCCCCTTCCCCAAGGGGCATGTGATGGGCGTGCCCGGCACCGCGTCGGCCCTGGCCGGTGTGCTGTCCGAGGAGGGCCTCGCCCGCATCGAGCGGGACGCCGAACTGCCCCGCACCGAGGTCGGCGACGACGTGGCGGTGGGGGAGTACGTGGCGGAGCGCCTCGGCCGCGAGGTCGTCGACCGCCTGCTGGAGCCCATGCTGGGCGGGGTGTACGCGGGCGACGCGTACCGCATCTCCATGCGCTCGGCCGTCCCGCAGCTCTTCCAGGTGGCCCGGACCCACACCTCCCTGACGGAAGGGGTCCGCGAGCTCCAGGCCAAGGCGGCCGCCGCGCAGCAGACCGGCCCGGTGTTCATGGGCATCCGGGGTGGCATCGGCACCCTGCCCCTCGCGGTGGCCGACTCGGTCCGGGCACGCGGGGGCGAGATCCTCACCCGGACGCCGGTGACGGAGCTGCGTCGCACGCCCGAGGGCGGCTGGCGGGTCGGTTCCGGCGAGCGCGAGTGGCGGGCGGACGCCGTGGTCGTCGCCGTCCCCGCCCCGGTCGCCGCCCGGCTGCTGCGCGCCGAGACCCCCGGGGCCGCCGCCGAGCTCGACGCCGTCGAGTACGCCTCCATGTCCCTGGTCACCCTCGCCTACCGCCGCGACGAGACGGCCCTGCCCGACGGCAGCGGCTTCCTCGTGCCGCCGGTCGACGGGCGCACCATCAAGGCGTCCACGTTCGCCTCGCAGAAATGGGGCTGGATCGCCGACGACAACCCGGACCTGGTCGTCCTTCGCACCTCCGTCGGACGGTACGGCGAGACGGAGATCCTCCGGCGCGACGACAGCGAGCTGGTCGAGGTCTCCCGGCACGACCTGAAGGCGGCGACCGGCCTGGACGCCACGCCCGTCGCCACCCGCGTCACCCGCTGGGACGGCGGCCTGCCCCAGTACCCCGTCGGCCATCACGCCCGCGTCGCCCGCATCCGCGAGCACATCGCCCGGCTCCCCGGCCTCGCCGTCTGCGGCGCCCCGTACGACGGCGTCGGCATCCCGGCCTGCATCGCCAGTGCGTACGCGGCCGTGGACCAGGTCCGCGGACACACGGGCGGTGTGGAGGAGCTCACCGCCCACCCGGTGCAGAGCCTGCACGGCGGGGCGGGAGAATGACAAGCATGAGTGACGACGCCTCCACCACGGCCTCCAGCGCCGCGCCCGACCGCATCGCGAACAAGGGCAAGCTGGCCAAGGACCTCAACGAGGTCATCCGCTACACGCTCTGGTCCGTCTTCAAGCTGAAGGACGTCCTCCCCGAGGACCGCGCCGGGTACGCCGACGAGGTCCAGGAGCTGTTCGACCAGCTCGCCGCCAAGGATGTGACCATCCGCGGCACCTACGACGTCTCGGGCCTGCGCGCCGACGCCGACCTCATGATCTGGTGGCACGCGGAGACCAGCGACGCGCTGCAGGAGGCGTACAACCTCTTCCGCCGGACGAAGCTGGGCCGCGCCCTGGAGCCCGTCTGGTCGAACATGGCGCTGCACCGCCCCGCCGAGTTCAACCGCTCGCACATCCCGGCGTTCCTCGCCGACGAGACGCCCCGCAACTACGTGAGCGTCTACCCCTTCGTGCGGTCCTACGACTGGTACCTGCTGCCCGACGAGGACCGCCGCCGCATGCTCGCCGACCACGGCAAGATGGCCCGCGGCTACCCGGACGTGCGCGCCAACACCGTCGCCTCGTTCTCCCTCGGCGACTACGAGTGGATCCTCGCCTTCGAGGCCGACGAGCTGTACCGCATCGTCGACCTCATGCGTCACCTGCGCGCCTCGGAGGCCCGGATGCACGTCCGCGAGGAGGTGCCGTTCTACACGGGCCGCCGCAAGGACATCGCCGAGCTGGTCGCCTCCCTGGCCTGATCAGCGGATGCGTCGCCCGGCCCCGGACCGGTCCGGGGCCGTCGGCTTCGGCTCGGCGTGCGGGGCGCACTGCGCGCTGCGTCCCGGCAGCCGGCCCTCCAGCAGATACGCCTCCATGTGCCCGTTGACGCAGGCGTTCGGGCCGCCCACCAGCCCGTGGGCGCCGGCGTCCCGCTCCGTCACCAGCACCGAGCCCGCCAGGCGGTCGTGGAGTTCGAGGGCGCCGTCGTACGGTGTGGCGGCGTCGCGCTCGGCGGCCAGGATGAGGGTCGGCGGCAGTTCGCCCGGCCCGGCGCCGACGTCGAGCGGTCGCTGCCGGGGGGCCCGCCAGTAGGCGCACGGCAGGTTCGCCCACACGTTGTCCCAGGTCTCGAAGGGGGCCACCCGCGCGAGCCGGGTGTTGTCCCGGTCCCACACCTTCCACTCCGTGGGCCAGGGGGCGTCGTTGCACTCGACGGCCACATAGACCGCGCGGGAGTTCTCCGCCTCGGCCGCCGCTTCCGGGTGCTGCTCCATCTGCTCGATCAGGGGCTTCGGATCACCCTTGAGGTACGCCGACAGCGCGTGCGCGCGGTGCGGCCACTGGTCGTCGTAGGAGGCGGCCTGCAGGAACGCTCCGTGCAACTGCCCCGGCCCGACCTTTCCGCCCGCCGGCTCGGCGGCCAGCCTCGCGCTCGCCCGCTCGTAACTGCGCAGCACCTCCCGCTCCGTCGCGCCCAGACCGTACACGTCGTCGTGCCGGGCGATCCACTCCCGGACGTCCCGCCAGCGGTCCTCGAACGCCGCCGACTGGGCCAGGTTGTTGCGGTACCAGATCCGCCCGGGACCGGGGTGGACCACCGAGTCGAACACCATCCGCCGGACGTGCGCGGGGAACAGCGTCGCGTACAGGGCACCGAAGTAGGTGCCGTACGACGAGCCCATGGAGGTCAGCCGCTCCTCGCCGAGCGCGGCGCGCAGCACGTCGAGGTCGCGGGCGTTGTTCAGCGAGTGGTAGTGCCGCAGCGCGTCGCCGTTCCGCTCGGCGCAGCCTCGCGCGTACGCCCTGGCCTTCGCGATGCGCTCCCTCTTGTACGCCTCCGAGGGGTGGGCCGGCGCCTGCGAGGGCCCGGTGAAGAACTGCTTCGGGTCCTTGCACGACAGCGGTGCCGAACGGCCGACCCCGCGCGGGGCGTAGCCGACGAGGTCGTACGCGGCGGCGATCCGCTTCCACTCGGGGAGCAGGCCGGTGAGCGGGAAGTACAGGCCGGTGGCACCGGGACCGCCCGGGTTGTGGACGAGGGCGCCCTGCCGGAGGACCTCGTGCTTGTCGTTCTGCGGGTCCTTCCGCGTGGCCCGGGCCCTGCTGACGGACAGTTCGATCTGCCGGCCGTCCGGGCGGGCGTAGTCGAGCGGGACGCTCACCGTGCCGCACTGCATGCGGCCCGGCAGGTCCTGCGCGTCGGGGCACGGGCCGAAGTCGACACCGGCCGCCTTCGCGCGCGCGGCGGCCACGGCGGTGCCGCGTAGCTCGGCCGCGCCCGTCCGGTCCTCGGCGTCCGGGGCCCCGGTGAGGGCGCTCAGCAGCAAGGACCCCGCGGCCGAACAGAGGAGGGCGGCTCTCATCGCGTATCCCTTCGGTGCACGGTGGCGACGAAAGGGATGTTTCGTTCGGGCGGAGGGGAAGGCAAGCACCGTCGGCCGGTGTCGGGCCCCAGGCCCCCGAGCGCCCCCGGTCGGTCAGTCGTGCGCCTCGCGGTGCGCGAACGCGGCGCGCAGGTCCGGTTCGCCGATCGCGCGCACGCCTCGTACGGCCACCGAGGTGAGGTACGTACGGTCGTCGGCGGCGCCGTCCGCGGTGTGGGTCAGCGCGCCGAGCAGCCGCCGGCCGGCCGGGGAGGCCCAGCGCGAGTAGGGGTGGATCTCGACCCGGGCGACGGCCAGGCAGCTCAGGTTCAGGGCGAGCGGCAGCGCGAACCACAGGGCGACCAGGTGCCGGGGCATGTCCGGCGGAAGCGGCGTCAGCAGCGCGGCCACGCCCAGCCCGAGGACGGCGACGGCCGCGACGCGCACCTGCCGGACGGCCGTGGCGACCGTCGTGCGGGCACTGTCCGGCACGGCGAGCCCCGCGCGCACCAGCCCCTCGGCGATCCCGCGCACCGGGTCCGCCGCGGCGGCCGTGGCCCGCACCGGCGCGATACGGCACTGCCCCTCGGGACCGATGGCTCCTATCACCGACCGCTCCATCTCGTCCCGCCCGCGCGGGTCGACGACGGTCGCCCAGCCGGTGTGGGCCAGGAGCAGCCGGCGCTGGCGGGCCATGGCGACCAGGGTCACGTCGGCGACCCGCCGGGGGCCGCCGGAAAGGAACGCCGCCTCGTACAGCGTGAGTTCACGCCCCCGGCCGGTGTCCGCGTCCACGGCCGCCGCGCGCACGGCGGCCAGACACAGGCGCGTGCACGCCGTGCCGGCCACGGCCCAGGCCGCCAGCAGGAAAAGAACCCAGAGCATATGTTGTTTGTATGTGACACGGTCCCGAAAACACCATGCCTCGTTCACAATCCGGACGGAGTGTTGTCGGTACGTGACGTTCCGTTTTGGTCCGGTGGCGGGCTGTAGGCGGGTGGCGGGAGCGTGTAGTCCGGCGAGGGCGACGACGGCGGCGGCACGACCGTCCCCGGGCCGGCGGCCGGGGGAGCGCTGCCGCCGGCCAGGGCGTCGAAGTCGACGTGACCCGTGGTCTCCAGGACCTTGATGTGGTCGAGGGCGGTCGTGTTGGCCTCGTCGGCGAGCTCGCGCACCGGCGAGTTGCGGGTGCTCGCGCGGACCTGGGCGACGACCGGGAACACCTTGCCGTGCGCCAGCCGCGGGATGGTGGCGAACTCGCGGTCGTAGTCCTCGCCCTGTGCCGCGTCGAGGCGGTCCAGCCGCTGCTTCTGCTGCTCGCTGGGCTCGTCGGGCAGGGGGAGGCCGAGCCGGGCGGCGACGTCGCGGACCCGCTCGCCCAGGAATCGGTGCCCCTCGACGAGGTGCCGGCCCGCCGTCCGCACGGCCGGCATGGTCCCCTTCGCCTGCGCCTGCCGCCCTGCCGGCAGCTCCCACAACCCGGCCGGCCGCTCCTTCGTGAGGAAGTCCTGGTCGAGCGCGGAGAGCGGGCCGTGGCTCGTCTGCAGGATGTGGGCGCTCAGTGCGTTCGGCGCGGCCTCCGGCTGGTCCGTGTACGACCAGAGCGGGAAGGCCGGCGCGGCGAGCGTCGCCGCCAGGCACGTGACGATGAGCCCTGTGCCGCTGAAGACGCCTCGGCCCTTGACGGGAGGTCGCGGTCGAAGCGTGGTACCTCCTGATACGGCACCGCAGGCCAGTGCGCTCCGGGTGCCGGGTTGACACGTTACTTCCGGGTCTACGTCAACTGCCGTACAGGGAGGAATGGTTGGTTCGGGGGTGAGCGGGGGCAAATGCGAGACACGATATGAGAGACGTACTGGCGCAAAGAGGAGGAATTCCTCCACCTCATGCCTCGCACGTCATCCGGGTGTTGGCCCCGGCACACTCGGGCGCGCGCGCCGGGGCCGCGCGACTAGCCCACCCGGGTCCTCTGGGCGGCCCGGACACCGTCGCGGCGGTGTGCCCCGTGGCCGCCGCCCGCCCGATGGGCCATGTTGCTGACCGTCGAGCCGATCGGGCTCCGGCCGGACGCGAAGGAGGCCCCGCGGTGGGTGAGCTGTACATCGACGGCGAGTGGACACAGGCGGCGGCCGGTGGCCGGCGCGAGGTGGTCAACCCCTACGACGCCTCGGTCGTCACCACCGTCGACGAGGCCGACGCCGCCGACGTCGACCGCGCCGTGCGCGCAGCCCGGCGCGCCTTCGCCGAGGAGGACTGGGCGGGCGCCCCCTCCCGCCGCCGCGCCGACCTGCTGATGCGCGTCCACGACCTGCTGCTGCGCGACCGCGAGGACATCGCCCGCACGGAGACGCTCGACACCGGCAAGACGCTCACCGAGGCCCGCATCGACGTGGAGGACGTGGCGAACGCCTTCCGCTACTTCGCCGAACTCGCGGGCAAGGACGGCGGCCGGGTCGTCGATGTCGGCCCGGACGTCCTCAGCCGGGTCGTCTATCAGCCGGTCGGCGTGTGCGCGCTCATCGCCCCGTGGAACTACCCGCTGCTCCAGGCCTCCTGGAAGGTCGCCCCGGCGCTGGCCGCCGGCAACACCTTCGTCCTCAAGCCCAGCGAGACCACCCCGCTCACCACCATCACCATGATCCGGCTCATCGAGGAGGCCGGCGCCCCGCCCGGCGTCGCCAACCTCGTGCTCGGCTCCGGGGCGACCGTGGGCGCGGCCCTGACCGGCCACCCCGACGTCGACCTGGTCTCCTTCACCGGCGGCCTGAACACCGGCCGGGCCATCATGGCCGCCGCCGCCGAGGGGCCGCGGAACATCGCCCTGGAACTGGGCGGCAAGAACCCCAACATCGTCTTCGCCGACGCCGACTTCGACGCCGCCGTCGACTACGCCCTCGACGCCGCCTTCCTGCACTCCGGGCAGGTCTGCTCGGCCGGTTCACGCCTGCTCGTCGAGGACTCCCTGCACGACCGGTTCGTCGAGGCCTACGCCGAGCGCGCCCGGGCGATCCGGCTCGGCAACGGCCTGGAGGAGGGCACCGAGAGCGGCCCGCTCAGCTCCGCCGAGCACCGCGAGAAGGTCGAGGGCTACATCGCCGTCGCCAAGGAGGAAGGCGCCCGGCTCGTCACCGGAGGCACCCGCCCCGACGACCCCGCCCTCGCCCACGGCTTCTTCCTGCTGCCGACGATCTTCGCCGACTGCGACCGCTCCATGCGCATCGTCCAGGAGGAGGTCTTCGGCCCGGTCGTCACCGTCGAACGCTTCCGCACCGAGGACGAGGCGGTGGAACTGGCCAACGACACCCGCTACGGCCTCGCCGGCGGCGTGTGGACCTCCGACGCCAGCCGTGCCCAGCGCGTCGCCCAGCGGCTGCGGCACGGCACCGTGTGGATCAACGACTTCCACCCCTACGTACCGCAGGCCGAGTGGGGCGGCTTCGGCCGCTCCGGCGTCGGACGCGAGCTCGGCCCGACGGGACTGCGCGAGTACCAGGAGGCCAAGCACATCTACCAGAACCTCGCCCCCGCCCCCTCCGGCTGGTTCAAGGGCTGACCGGACACACCCCACCGTCCGCCCGAGGCACGACGACCACCGAAGAAAGGCACCGCATGGCCACCACCCCCGCGCACGGCGCCGAGTCCGCCTACGACTACGTCATCGTCGGCGGCGGCACCGCCGGCTGTGTGCTCGCCGCCCGGCTCAGCGAGGACCCCGACTGTCGCGTCTGCGTCATCGAGGGCGGCCCCAGCGATGTCGGCGACGAGCGCATCCTGCGCCTGCGCAACTGGATCAACCTGCTCGGCTCGGAGTTCGACTACGGCTACACCACCGTCGAGCAGCCGCGCGGCAACTCGCACATCCTGCACTCCCGGGCCCGGGTGCTCGGCGGCTGCTCCTCGCACAACACCCTGATCAGCTTCCTGCCGCTGCCGCAGGACCTCGACGACTGGGTGAAGCACGGCTGCACCGGCTGGGACCCGGCGACGATCCTGCCCTACCGCGACCGGCTGCTCACGCAGATCGTCCCGGTGGCCGAGGCCGACCGCAATCCCATCGCCAAGGACTTCGTCACCGCCGCCTCCCGCTCCCTCGGCGTCCCCGTCGTCGACGACTTCAACGCCGAACCCTTCGCCGACGGCACCGGCTTCTTCTCGCTGGCCTACCAGCCGGAGGGCAACCTGCGCTCCTCCGCGTCCGTGGCCTACCTCCACCCGGTGCTCGACCGGCCCAACCTCACGCTGAGGCTGGAGACCTGGGCCCACCGGCTGATCCCCGACGCGTCGGGCCGGCTCACCCGGGTCGCCGTCCGGGGCGCCGACGGCGAACCCGCCACCGTGCGCGCCGAGCGCGAACTCCTCCTCTGCGCGGGCGCCATCGACACCCCGCGCCTGCTGATGCTCTCCGGCATCGGCCCGGCCGACGACCTGCGCGCCCTGGGCATCGAGGTACGGGCCGACCTGCCCGGCGTCGGGGAGAACCTGCTGGACCACCCCGAGTCCGTGATCGTCTGGGAGACCGCCGGGCCGCTGCCGCCCAACTCCGCGATGGACTCCGACGCCGGCCTGTTCCTGCGCCGCGACAAGGGTCAGCCGCGCCCCGACCTGATGTTCCACTTCTACCAGGTGCCGTTCACCGTCAACACCGAACGCCTGGGCTACCCCGTACCGCGGCACGGGGTGTGCATGACGCCGAACGTGCCGCGGGCCCGCTCCACCGGCCGCATGTGGCTGCGCAGCAACAACCCCGCCGAGCACCCCGCCCTGGACTTCCGGTACTTCACCGACCCCGAGGGCCACGACGAGCGCACCATCGTCGACGGCCTCAAGGTGGCCCGCGAGGTCGCCGCGACCGACCCGCTGCGCGACTGGCTCGTCCGCGAGGTCGCACCCGGCCCGGACGTCGTCTCCGACGCCGACCTGTCGGAGTACGGCCGCCGCGCGGCCCACACCGTCTACCACCCGGCCGGCACCTGCCGGATGGGCGCGGCGGACGACCCGGGGGCCGTCTGTGACCCCGAGCTGAGACTGCGCGGTTTCGAGGGCGTGCGGATCGTCGACGCGTCGGTGTTCCCGACGATGCCCACCATCAACCCGATGGTGACCGTGCTGCTCGCCGCCGAGCGGGCCGCCGACCTGATCACCGCGGAACGAGGGGCACGACGATGACCGGTACGCAGCCCCCCGCACCGGCGTCCGGCGCCCCCTCGGGGGAGCAGGGCTCCGAGTTCCGCAAGGACATGGGCCCCTGGGCCAACTTCGCCCTCGGCTTCACCTACCTCTCCCCGGTGGTCAGCACCTACACCCTCTTCGGCATCGCGATCGTCGACGGCGGGCCGCCGATGATCTGGGCGTTCGTGCTGGCCGGCTGCGGCCAGTTCCTCGTCGCGCTGATCTTCGGCGAGATCGTCGCCCAGTACCCGATCGCGGGCGGTGTCTACCCCTGGGCCCGTCGGCTGTGGGGCAAGCGCTGGGCGTGGATGACCGGCTGGGTGTACATGTGGGCGCTGCTGGTGACCATCACCTCCGTCGCGTACGGCGCCGGCCCCTACATCGCCATCCTCTTCGGCTTCGACGCCACCGTGCACACCACCGTGCTGTGCACCGCCGTGCTCATCGTCGTCGCCATCCTCATCAACTACATGGGCACCAAGGCGCTGTCGGCGGCGGCGCTCATCGGTTTCGCCGGCGAGCTCATCGGAGCCCTCGTCGTCGGCGTCTACCTGCTGGTCACCCACCGGCACCACGGCCTCGGCGTCATCTTCGACACCTACGGGGTCGAGGGAGACGGCTCCTACCTGCCGGCGTTCCTGGCGGCCGCCATCATCGGCCTCTACCAGTACTACGGCTTCGAGGCGTGCGGTGACACCGCCGAGGAGGTCGCCCACCCGGGCCGGGTCATCCCCCGCGCGATGCGCCGCACCATCTACATCGGCGGCGCGGCGGCCACGTTCACCTGCATGTCGCTGCTGCTGTCGGTCACGGACTTCAACGCGATCATCTCGGGCGAGGTGGCCGACCCGGTGGTGGACGTGCTGTACGACGCCATGGGCGAGACCGGGGCCCGGCTGGTGATGGCCGTGGTGCTGATCTCCTTCCTGTCCTGCACGATCAGCCTCCAGGCCGCGGCCGGGCGGCTCATCTACTCCTACGCCCGGGACGAGATGATCGTCGGACACCGGCTGCTGCGGCGGTTCGTCCACGCCCGTGCGGTGCCGAGCTGGGCGCTGTTCGTGTCCGCGGCGGTGCCGCTGCTCATCGCCTTCGCCTCACTGCTCTCCGAGGACGCCCTCACCAACATCGTCTCGTTCGCGATCCTCGGCATCTACGGCTCGTTCCAGATGGTGGTCCTGGCCGCACTGCGCGCCCGGCTCAAGGGCTGGAAACCGGCGGGGGAGTTCACCCTGGGCCGCTGGGGCCTCACGGTGAACATCGCCGCGCTGGCCTACGGCATCCTCGCCATCATCAACATCTGCTGGGCCCGCACCCCGGAGAAGTCCTGGTGGGAGAACTGGATCGTCCTGTTGTGCGGCGGCGTGGTGGTCGGAACGGGTCTCATCTACATGCTCACGACGCACCACTACGGCCGGGGCGAAGCGCTGGCCGGTGACGCCGTACCGGAGAAGCAGCTCTCTGCTTCCGGAGAGACAGAGGCGAAGTGACCGGCTGACGTGCCGACCGCGGCCTGGCCGGGGCCCTCACCGCCGCAGCAGGACCCTGCGCGTGGCGCGAGCCAGCCGGTCGGCCGGGCGGCGGGAGCGCGGCCTCGGGCCCGACCGCTCCAGCCACCACTGCCGCAGCTCCCGCCGCGCGCGCGTGTCCCCGGGGCGCCCGGTGGACAGCAGGTGCTCGGCGAAGGTGAGGGCGTCGCGCCGGTAGCCGTCGGTCATCGGGTGGCTCTGGGCGTAACCGAGGAACGCACTGCGGTACTCCGCCCCGAGGATCACCGGCAGTTCGGGGGCGACCTTCGCCACGACGTCCGCCCGCTTGGCCGCGAGCGCCCGGGCCTGCACACCGACCCGCGCCCGGTCGAACCCCTCGGGCACGGGCGTCCCCGCGACCAGCGCCGACAGCAGCGCCGCCTGCGCCAGCCCGAGCCGCTGCCGGGCCTCGTCGGCACCCTCTTGAGGGGGCAGGCCGAAGGCGCCCCGTGTCGCCCCGGCCGCCCCGGTCTCATCGCCCCGCCGTGCGGCGCCGGCCCCTGCCGGTGCCTCGCCGCGGGCACCCTCCCGCCGCGTGGCCCGGACCCCGACGAGCGGCTCACCGTCGCCGCCCCGGGCCTCGCCCGGCCGTCCGAGGGCGGCCGCCCCGGCGGCGGCCGAGCGGAGTTCCGTCTTCACGCGTTCGACAGCGCCGGCCTCCCATGCCCGGCGGATCGTGCCCAGCTCGTTCTCCAGCTCCGCCGGTTCCGGGAAGTCCTCGTCCCGTTCCAGGAGGACACCCGGAGGCGAGACGCGCGAGGCGAGGTCCGTCAGGATGTCGAGGACCGGCCGGGGGACCGGGTGGGCGTGGCTGTCGTGCCAGACGCCGTCGCGTTCGACACCGCCCGCGACATGGACGTAGGCGATGGCCTCCAACGGGAGCTCCGCGAGGGCCTTGGACGGGTCCTCGCCGCGGTTGACGTGGTTGGTGTGCAGGTTGGCCACGTCGATGAGGAGGCGGACGCCCGTGCGGTCGGCGAGGTCGTAGAGGAACTGGCCCTCCGTCATCTCCTCGCCCGGCCAGCAGATCAGCGCGGCGATGTTCTCGACGGCCAGCGGCACCGGCAGCGCGTCCTGCGCGATCCGTACGTTCTCGCACAGGACGTCCAGGGCGTCCCGGGTCCGCGGGACGGGCAGCAGATGGCCCGCCTCCAGGCGCGGGGACGCCGTCAGCGGCCCACCCGCCCGTACGAACGCGATGTGTTCGGTGATCAGCGGGGAGCCCAGCGCCTCCGCGCGCTCGGCCAGCGCGGTCAGCCGTCCCGCGTCGGGCCGGTCCGCGCCCCCGAGGCCGAGCGAGACGCCGTGCGGCACCACGGTGACGCCGCGCTCGCGCAGCCGCCGCAGCGAGTCGGGCAGGTGCCCGGGGCAGACGTTCTCGGCCACCGCCTCGACCCAGTCGATCCCCGGCATCCGCTCCACGGCGTCCGCGATCTCCGGCCGCCACCCGATGCCCGTCCCCAGTCGCTCCATCGTCCCCTCCTCCACCCGGCCCGTTCCTCGAACGTGAGGGGGGTATGGCCCAGCCGCCGGCCCCCGAACCGCGCCCGGCCCTCCTTCAGAGCAACATTTGAGGTTTGCGGGTCCCGCTCCCCGTTCCACCGACGGACGTACACGGTCGCGGCCCGCCCCGATTCGACGTGGACCGGACCCATGCCCGAAGGCAGCGAGCAGCCCCACCACCGCGCGCGGAAGCGGGAACCGGCATCGGGGTCGGCCGGTGTGCGCCGGCTGCGGATCGGGGCCGGAGCCCTGCTCGTGGTGGCGGCACGGCCCACTTCCTGCTGCCGCTGGAAGGGCTCGGCGCCGACCGGCCCTGGCTCGGCCGGCCGCTGCTCGTGATCTGCCTGGCGCTCGTCGCCGCGCTGCTGCTGCGCCAGGTGCGCGACGTCGTGCTGGAGAGGCCGCAGGCCCGCTCGGGCATCATGATCTCGATGCTGATGTGCCTGGCGGTGCTGGTGTTCTCGTCCGGCTCCTACGCACTGGCCCGGCAGCCGGGCCAGTTCACCGGTTTGCACACCCGGGTCGACGCGCTGTACTGCACCGTCGTCACCCGCGGGTCGACGCGCTGTACTTCACCGTCGTCACCCGCGGGTCGACGCGCTGTACTTCACCGTCGTCACCCCCGCGACCGTCGGCTACGGCGACGTCACCCCGCGCGGGCAGGAGGCCCGGCTGGTGACCGTCACTCAGGTCGTGTACACGTTCGTCTTCCTCACGGCGGCGGCCACCGCGCTGTCCCGCCGGCCGCACAGCGTGGTCGCCGCGCGCGACCGGCGCCCGCCGCCGTCCTGACCGGCAGGTTCTTACACGGGGCGGGAGCCGCGGTAGTTGAACACCGACCAGAGGACGAACAGGCCGGTCACGATCATGATGATCGACCAGAACGGCTGGTACGGCAGCCAGAGGAAGTTCGCGATCAGCGCCAGGCCGACCACGACGGCGCTCGCGACCCGGGCCCAGTCGGCTCCGGTGAACAGGCCCAGCCCGGCCACCACCACGAGCACGCCGACGATGAGGTGGATCCAGCCCCACGCGGTCAGGTCGAACTCGAAGGAGTACTGGCCGAAGCTCGTGTACACCTCGTCGCCCGCGATCGCCGCGATGCCCTGGAGCACCGCGAAGAGGCCGTAGACGACCATCAGGACGCCCCCGAGGACGAGACCCCCGGCCGCCCAGTCGCCGGAATCGCCCCCGCCGGAGCCGTCGGGCGTCCGGTCACCGGGGGTGGGCGGGGCGGGGGGAGGGGGTGCGGCGCTGGTCATGGCTGCCTCCGGGGTCGGGTCTGCTGGTAACCCCACTGGAGCACTCGTCCGGGACCGGCGCGCTTGTGACTACTCCGAACGGGTGGACGCCGCGCGGCCGGACCCGTGCGGCTCCCGGCGCAGCGCCGGGTGGTCCGCGACGACCGTGCACGAGCCGGGCGCGATCTCCGTGAACCCCGCGTCGCGCACCAACGGAAGCCCGGTGCCGGTCAGTTCGGACCAGCGGGTCGCCTCGGCCGTCCGGACGGCGAGCGGGAACCCCGCGTCGCGCCAAGCGGTCCGCTCCTCGTCGGACAGCTCCCACCAGGCCAGTTGTGCGGCGTGACCGGCCTGGGCCATGGCCTTGCCGGCCGACATGCCGAGGTCGGGGTTCAGCCACAGCACGGGGGCGGCGGGGTGCGCGTCCACCGGCGGCTCCGGGTCGTCGAGGTCGGTGCCGGACACCTGGAGTTTGGCCAGGTCCTTGGGCCAGCCGTCCAGCGGGACGGGCGGGAAGACCCGCACCTCGGCCGACTTGCCGGTGACCGTGATGCCGGGCAGCGCCTCGGCACGCCGCCACTCCGCGCCCCGTGCCCGCCGCACCACCTTGCGGATCCTGGCGTCCTGCCAGTCCCGCATCGCCCCGGCCCACTCGCCCTCACCGGCCGACCGCTCGTCGGCCAGGATCGTCAGCACGGCCCGAGCGGACGTCTCCAGCGCGTCCGTGCGCGCCGGCGGCTGCGCCTTCTCGATCCGCACGACCAGCGGCAGCACGAACTGCGGTGCCTCGTCGCGCGCCGAGGGTTCGGACCGGAAGGGACTGCCGCTCACGGGCGTCGGGTCTTCGCTCACGAAACCCAGTGTGCCAGCCGGGAGATCGTGCGGGACGGCCGCGTGCGATGCGCCGGTCACCCGCGGATCACCATGAACAGGCGGTGCGCTGCGCCTCCTGCCACTCGCAGAAGGGGCAGAGCGTGATGCCCTTGTACGACTCGGGGTGCTCCGTCGGCTCCCGGCACAGCACGCTCCCCCACTCTCGGCTGCGCTCGGGCGGGGGCCCCATCGCGTACGGCGGGCCGTCCGCCAGGGGCGGCCTGGTCGCGTCGATCAGGCAGGAGTCGTCGTCGCTCATACGTCCGGCGTGGGTCCGGGGCGTGCCGTCAGAGGTCCCGCTGTTCCAGGGGTTTGGTCGCCGGGCCCTGGATCACCTTGCCGTCGGTGTCGAAGCGGGAGCCGTGGCAGGGGCATTCCCAGGCGCGTTCGGCGGCGTTGAAGTCGACCAGGCAGCCCAGGTGGGTGCAGCGGGCGGAGACGGCGTGGAAGCCGCCGTCCTCGTCCCGGTACACCGCGACCCGGTGGCCGTCGGCCCGGACCACGGCGCCCTCGCCGGGCGGCAGGGACTCAACCGGCGGGGAGGGCCGCAGCCGGTCGCCCACGAAGTGCCCGGCGACCTTGGCCTGCGTCTTGAGCAACGCCGGCGCCTCACGCACCGCGGTCTTCAGCCGGCGCGGATCGTACAGCCCGCTCCACTCGCACTCCTCGCCCGTGATCTGCGCGGTCAGCAGCCGGCCGGCCATGATGCCGCCGGTCATGCCCCAGCCGCCGAAGCCGGTGGCGACGTACGCGTGCCGGGCACCGGGGTGCAGCGGGCCGACCATCGGCACGGTGTCCGTGGGCTCGGTGTCCTGCGTGGCCCACCGGTGGGTGACCTCCAGGTCCGGGAAGTGGCCGGTGGCCCAGGCGGTGAGACGTTCGAGACGGGCCCGCGGGTCGGAGGTGCCCGGCGTGAAGTGCTCACCGGTGACGATGAGCAACCGCCGGTCGCCCTCGAGGGGCGCGGTGCGCACCGAGCGGGTGTCCTCGTCGGGCGTGATGAACATGCCGTCCGGGTCCTGGCCGACGGGGATCGTCCCGGCGACGACCAGTTCGCGACGCGTGGACAGACGGGCGAACAGCAGGGCCCGGTCGAAGATCGGGTAGTGCGTCGCGACGACGACGTCCCGGGCCCGGACGGTCGCGCCGGTCGCGGTCGACAGCCTGCACGGCTCGCCCTCGTCCAGGCCGAGGACGGTGGTGTCCTCGAAGATCCGCCCGCCGCGTTCGACCAGGTCGGCGGCGAGGGCCAGCAGGTACTTGCGCGGATGGAACTGGGCCTGGCCGGTGACCTCGACCGCGCCCGCCACGGGGAAGGGCAGCCCGGTCTCCGTCACGAACGAGGCGGGCAGCCCGGCCTCGGCCGCGGCCTCCGCCTCGGCGCGCAGTTCCGCCACCCGGCCCGGGTCGCGCGCGTAGGTGTAGGCGCTCCTCGTCTCCCACTCGCAGTCGACGCCCAGTTCCTCCGCGATCCGGGCCGCGCGCCCGATCGCCTCGGACTGGGAACGGGCGTAGAGCCGAGCGCCCTCGGGGCCGCGGGTGCGCCGCAGCTTGTCGTAGACGAGTGTGTGCAGCGCGGTGACCTTGGCGGTGGTGTGCCCGGTGACGCCGGCCGCGACCCGCCCGGCCTCCAGCACGGCCACGCTCCGCCCGGCCCGCGTCAGCTCCCACGCCGTGCTCAGGCCGGCGATCCCGGCGCCGATCACGGCCACGTCGACGTCCAGATCCCCGTCCAGTGCCGGGTGGTGGCCGTCCGGTGCGGTCTCGAGCCAGTACGAGCTGCTGACCTGGTGTTCTTCGCCCATGGCCGGCGAGTACCCCCGTGCGTGCGCTTCAGTGTCGGGCGGGTCGCTTTACAGCGGGGGCGGGCAGGACTAACGTACAACCAAATGGTTGTAGATAAGCCGAGCGACGAGACGGTGGACCTGCTGTTCCACGCCCTGGCCGACACCACGCGCCGGGACATACTGCGCCGCTGCGTGCGGGAAGAGCTGTCCGTGTCCCGGCTGGCCGAGGCCTACCCGATGAGCTTCGCCGCGGTGCAGAAGCACGTCGCGGTGCTGGAGCGGGCGGGTCTGGTCACCAAGCAGCGCAGCGGACGGGAGCAGCGCGTGCGCACCGACCCCGACGCGGTGGGCCGCGCGCGCCAGGCCCTGGACGAACTCGAGTCGGCGTGGCGCGGGCGGGTGGACCGGATGGCCCGGCTCCTCGCCGAGGACCCCGGGACCGACGAGAACGACACGACGGAAGGACCCGAGCGATGAGTGTCACCAGTGTCGACAAGGACCTCGACACCCTCACCCTCACCCTGATCGCCGACTTCGCCGCCCCGGTCGAGCGGGTGTGGCGGCTGTGGGCCGACCCCCGGCAGCTGGAGCGCTGGTGGGGTCCGCCGGCCTACCCGGCGACCGTGGAGGAGCACGACCTCACCCCCGGCGGAGAGGTCACCTACTTCATGACCGGCCCGGAGGGCGACCGGTACCGCGGCTGGTGGCGGATCACCTCGGTCAGCGAGCCGACGGCCCTGGAGTTCACCGACGGCTTCGCCGACGACGGCGGCAAGCCCAAGGACGACATGCCGACCATGTCCGTGACGGTGCGGCTCAGCGCCCGCGACGGCGGCACGCGCATAGAGATGCGCTCCCTGTTCGGCTCCCGCGAACAGATGGAGCAGATGGTCTCCATGGGCATGGAGGAGGGCCTGAAGGAGGCCGTCGGCCAGATCGACGCCCTGCTGGCCGCCTGACGGAGCGCTCAGGACTGCCCCGGCGGCCGTTGTCGGCGCTCGTCCACGTCGAGTGTCACCGGGTCCCGGTGTGTCACCGGGCCCCCTCGCGGTCCTGTGCCCCGGTGGTCCGGCGGGGCGTCGGGTTTCGCACCCGGCGCCCCGGTCCGGTCCGGAGCGCCGGCTACCGGCGCCAGGGGCCCGTCACCGCGAACGTGGTGCCGGGCGTGTAGCAGTTGACGTACATCGTCTCGCCGTCCGGGGAGAAGGTCACCCCGGCGAACTCACCCCACTCGGGCTCCTGAGGGGTGCCGATGTTCTGCCGGTTGCGGGCCATCGCGTAGACCTGGCCGCGCCTGGTGACGCCGAAGACGTGCTGGGCGCCGTTGCCGTCCTCGCAGACCATGAGGCCGCCGCTGGGCGCCAGACAGATGTTGTCCGGCGACTCGCCCGGCAGCTGCACATCGGTGTCCGGGCCGAAGACGATCACCAGGGTGAGCCGGTGGCGCTCCGGGTCGTAGCGCCAGACCTGCCCGAAGTGGTCGGCGGCCGAACCGTCCGACCGGCGCGCGAAGGACGACACGAAGTACACCGAACGGCCGCCCCAGTAGCAGCCCTCCAGCTTCTGCGCGTGCGTGATGCCCTTGCGGCCGAAGTCCTGGAACCGGATCGGCGTCTGCGCGGCCTGCGGGTCCGGGACGTCGACCCACTCGATGTGGTCGAACTCGGCGCCGACGTTTTGGATGGACGACAGGTCCGGCACCCCGGGCACGCGCATGGCCTGGAGCCGCCCGCCCGCGCGCAGCGAACCCCTGCCGCCCAGCGGCCGGTCCGGCAGGAAGCGGTAGAAGAGCCCGAAGGGCTTCTCGAAGGCGTCCTCGGTCTCGTACACCACGCCCCGCCGGGGGTCGACGGCGATCGCCTCGTGCGCGAAGCGGCCCATCGCGGTCAGCGGCACGGCCCCGGTGCGGTGCGGGTCGGCCGGGTCGACCTCGAAGATGAAGCCGTGGTCCTTGGTGTAGCCGTTGGTGCCGGCCTTGTCCTCGGTCTCCTCGCAGGTCAGCCAGGTGTCCCAAGGAGTGGGCCCGCCCGCGCAGTTCACCGCCGTGCCGGCGATTCCGACGCGCTCCGACTGCACCCTGCCCCGGGAGTCCAGCGTCAGCGCGGTACAGCCGCCCTTGGCGGCCGGGTCGTAGGTGAGGCCCTCCACGGTGGGGACCGGGACCTTGCCGTCGGCGCGGTTCTCGTGGTTGCGGACCAGGTGGACCCGGCCGCCGCTGCCCGGGAAGGCCGACATGCCGTCGTGGTTGGAGGGCACCTTGCCCTCGCCGGAACGGAGTCGGTCCCCTTCGCGGGAGAGGATCCGGTAGCCGAACCCCTCCGGCAGGTCGAGGACGCCCTTCGGGTCGGGGACGAGCGGGCCGTAGCCGGTGCGGCCCATGCCCTGTGCGGCGGCGGTACCGGTGAAGAGTTCGGACAGGGCGCCGGAGAACGCGATCCCGACGCCCAGGGCGCCCGTTCCGGCGAGCATCTGACGTCGTGTGGCGGAGCGACCGGATTCGGTCATGGGGAAACCTTCCTGCTGGCGGACAGGAACTGTGATCCCGCTGTGTCTATCACCTGGTGCGGGCAACGGGAACCACGCGCGTAGCGCGGGTCACTTCTCCACCGCGCGCCGCAACTGCTCCATGGCCTCTCGGGGCTGCCCAGTGAGGTCGACGGCGCGCTCCCCGATCTCCGCGCGCTCCGCGGTCCCCGCGTGTCCCGGTGCTTCCTCGTGGCCCGGGGTCTGCGCCTGTCCGGAGCTCTCCGCGGGAGGAGGCTGCCCGCCCCGCTCCAGGAACCGCAGGAGTTCCACCGGAATGGGCAGGACGAGGGTGGAGTTCTTCTCTGCCGCCACCGCCATGACGGTCTGCAGCAGCCGGAGCTGGAGCGCCGAGGGCGTGTCGGCCATCTGGCGAGCGGCCTGGGCCAGCTTCTTGGAGGCCTGGTACTCGGCGTCGGCGTTGATGAGCCGGGCCCGCCGCTCCCGGTCGGCCTCGGCCTGGCGGGCCATGGAGCGCTTCATGGTGTCCGGCAGGGAGACGTCCTTGATCTCCACGCGGTCGATGGTCACACCCCACTCCACGGCGGGGCTGTCGATCATGAGCTCCAGGCCCTGGTTCAGCTTCTCGCGGTTGGACAGCAGATCGTCCAGCTCGCTCTTGCCGATGATCGAGCGCAGCGAGGTCTGCGCCATCTGCGAGACGGCGAAGCGGTAGTCCTCGACGTTGACGATCGCGGCCCCCGGGTCCACGACCTTGAAGTACACCACCGCGTCGACCCGCACGGTCACGTTGTCGCGGGTGATGCCCTCCTGGGCGGGCACGGGCATGGTCACGATCTGCATGTTGACCTTGCGGAGCCGCTCCACCCCCGGAACGATCAGGTTGAAGCCGGGCCGTCGCACGTCCCCGTGCAGACGCCCGAGCCGGAAGACGAGCCCCCGCTCGTACTGCTTGACGACCCGCGCCGCGGAGGCCAGATACACCAGCGCACCGGCCCCGACCGCGGCCACCACGCCGAGCACCTCTTCGACCATGCCGACCTCCCCGTTCAGAGGTCCGAATCCGTCTGCTTCTGTAACGATATGCCCGAATCGGGGCGCGGGGCCATGCCCGGTGCCCGGGCCGGAACGGGGGCGGACACACGTGGTCCGGGGCGCGCAGCCGGCGCGCCCCGGACCTGTGCCCGGATGATCCGATCGTGGCTAGACGGCGGTGACCTTCTTCGTCGGGGCCTCCTCGGGTTCCGTGACCTTCACCGGCTCCGTACCCGTCGCGCTGTGGCGGGCGGCCCAGTTCTCCAGGGCCGTGCGGCAGGCGTGGTCGAGGTGGTGCAGGCCCGAGAGGTTCAGCTCGACCGGGCGGTCCTGCGGCAGGCTCTCCAGGTCCTCGAGGATCTTCGGCAGCCGCAGGAAGGTCGCGTTGCCGGACAGGTGCGCCTGGATCGGGCCGGCGCCCTTGTCGATGATCTCGAGCTTGATGTGCGAGGCCTCCCAGGCGGTCTTGACGACCGACAGGGCCAGTCCGATGAGCACGCCCTCGAACATGTTCACCGCGACGATCGACACGGCGGTGACGACCAGGATGACCGCCTCGCCCCGGTGCTCTTTCCACAGCGGCACGATCTTGGCGAACGGGATCAGTTTCCAGCCCGCGTGGACCAGGATGCCGGCGAGGGCGGGCAGCGGGATCAGGGCCAGCGTGGAGGGGAGCAGCGCGGCGAACAGCAGGAGCCACACACCGTGCATCACCCGCGAGGCCTTGGTCCTGGCGCCCGCGCTGACGTTGGCGGAACTGCGGACGATGACCGCGGTCATCGGCAGTGCGCCGAGCACACCGCAGACGGTGTTGCCCGCGCCCTGCGCCATGAGCTCCTTGTCGTACTGGGTGCGCGGGCCGTCGTGCAGCCGGTCCACCGCGGCGGCGCTGAACAGGCTCTCGGCGGAGGCGATCAGGGTGAAGGCGACGATCGTGCCGATGACGCCGATGCCCACGCTGCCGAAGGCATCCAGGCCGGGCGGCTGGATGGAGTCCAGCAGGCCCTTCACCTCGACCGTGGCGACCGGCAGGTCGAAGACGGCGTTGGCGGCGATGGCCAGGATCACCGCGGCGAGCGCGCCGGGTACGGCCTGTGCGTTCGTCGGCAGCTTCTTCCACAGCACCATCACCGCGATGGTGGCCGCGCCGAGCGCGAGGGAGGTGAGCGCCGCTGTGCTGCCGGCCGCGTCGACGGCGGCACCGGGCAGGCCCAGGATCTTGTCGATGCCGGAGGCGGGTGCCTTCAGCCCGGCCGTCGCATACAGCTGGCCGGCTATGAGGACCAGACCGATTCCGGCCAGCATGCCCTCGACGACCGAGACGGATATCGCGCGGAACCAGCGGCCGAGCTTGAGCGCGCCCATGACGAGCTGGAGCAGGCCGGCGGCCAGCACGATGACGCCGAGCGCGGGCAGCCCGTAGGTGTCGACGGCCTCGAAGACCAGCACGGTCAGGCCGGCGGCCGGTCCGGACACTTGCAGGCTGCTGCCGGGCAGGAGTCCGGTGACGATTCCGCCCACGATGCCGGTGACCAGGCCGAGTTCGGCCGGGACGCCGGAGGCGACGGCCACGCCCACGCACAGCGGGAGCGCGACCAGGAACACGACGAGCGAGGCGGTGAAGTCCTGCCTGAGATAGGGGAACTTGGTCATGGCTCCCCTCACAGCTTCTCGAAGGAGTCGGTGTCCGCGCGGTGCTCGCGCACGACGCCGGTGTGCACTTCGTAGAACCAGGCGCGCAGGCCGAGCCGCCCTTCCGCCAGCCCGCGCTCGACACAGGGGTACGACCGCAGGCGCAGGACCTGGGCGAGGACGTGGTTCTGCACGGCCTCGGCGACGGTCGGGTCGGCGGGGTCCTTGCATGCGGGCTCGTCGGCGGCGCGTGCGAGCCAGTCGCGCACCGCCGGTACGGCGGCGAGGTCGTCGCCGCGTACCACCGCGCCCACGGCGCCGCAGTGCGAGTGGCCGCAGACCACGATCTCCTTGACGCCGAGGACCTCCACGGCGTACTCGATCGTGGCCGCCTCCGACGTGGGGTGCTCGAAGGAGTGCGGGGGAACGACGTTGCCCGCGGTGCGCAGCTCGAAGAGCTCGCCGGGGCGGGCGCCCGTGATCAGGGCCGGGACGACCCTGGAGTCGGAGCAGGTGATGAACAGGACGTCGGGGGACTGGCCCTCGGCGAGGTGGGCGAACTCCTCAGGGCGCTGTCCGAAGCTGCGGGCGTTGTCGATGAGGGGTTGCATGAGTGTGGTGACTCCTCCTGGCGCGCAGTGGGGGCGCGTCGGACGGGCATGACAGGGGGTGGGGGGAACTGCCGTACCGCTCAGCAGCGGAAGACCTGCAGGGCTGCCGGCGTGTGCGACGTCGAGGATCTCGACGCGTGGTGGTGCGCGGAGCCGGGTCTGACCGGTTCGGGCACCGCCGGCCGGAGGTCCCTCCGCAGGGGCCGCTCCGGCGCCGAGGGCGCGGAGTCGGCGGTGTGGGACCGGTCGCGGGTCCGCAGGGGACCGGTCGGGTCCCCGTGGTGTCCGCCGGCGCGGCAGGTGGCCGTCTCATCACGTAGAGCCTTCCCGGAGGACTTGTGTCCGGGACGCGTTGACGTGCCCGAGGGTTTTGTCCCGGGCTGAGCCTTGGCCTTGGCTTGACTGTGCGTATACGCGGTTGCGAAGGACGCGGTCGGTGCGAAGAGCTGGAGGGCGAGCAGGGCGGCGGCGAGGACCGCGACCACGGTCCGTGCCGTGCTGCCTCGGTACATGCGCCCCCCTCTCGTTCATTTCCTGCTTCTAGCGCGGACCAACACTTGGTCAACGACTGGTCAAGAAACACGTTAACCCTGCAAGGTCGTTTGCAGGGTTAACTTAACGTTTCAAGCTGAAGAGAGCCTGAAAAACGCAGGTGGAATGGCTTGAACAAGCCCTACCCATCGGGTGGTTGGCGCGGTAATGGAGTTGTAATCACCGGGGGTCCACGAGCTTGCTCGCGTCGCGAGCCAGCGCGGTGAGCCGGGAGATGGCCCGGAAGTACTTCTTTCGATAGCCGCCGTTCAGCATCTCGTCACTGAACAGCTGGTCGAAGGGCAGTCCCGAGGCCAGCACGGGCACCTCGCGGTCGTAGAGCCGGTCCGCGAGGACGACGAGCCTGAGGGCCGTCGACTGGTCCGGAACCGGCCGCACACCGGTGAGGCAGACCGCCTTGATGCCGTCGGTCAGAGCGCCGTACCGGCTGGGGTGAACCCGGGCCAGATGCTCCAGGAGGGGCGAGAACGCGTCGAGGGAGGCGCCCTCGGTGGCGTGCGCGGCGTCGGTGACCTGTTCGTCGGAGTACGGCGCCGGGGCCTCGGGCAGACCGCGGTGACGGTAGTCCTCGCCGTCGATGCGCAGGGCTTGGAAGTGGGCCGACAGGCCCTGGATCTCGCGCAGGAAGTCGGCCGAGGCGAACCGGCCCTCGCCGAGCTTGCCGGGCAGCGTGTTGGAGGTGGCGGCGAGCGCCACGCCCGCGTCGACCAGCTTGCCGAGCAGGGTGGAGACCAGGACGGTGTCGCCCGGGTCGTCGAGCTCGAACTCGTCGATGCACAGCAGGCGGTGGCCGGACAGGGTCCGGACGGTCTGCTGGAAGCCGAGTGCGCCGACCAGGTTGGTCAGCTCCACGAACGTGCCGAACGCCTTCAGCTCGGGCTCGGCCGGGGTCGCGTGCCACAGGGACGCCAGCAGGTGCGTCTTGCCGACGCCGTACCCGCCGTCGAGGTAGACGCCGCGCGGCCCCGCGGGGGTCTTCTTCGGCGCCTTGCCGAAGCCGAACAGCCGCCGCTTGCCGGATCCCGCGGCCCCGCCCGGGCCGAGGCCCGCCGCGAAGCCCTCCAGGACCCGGACGGCCTCCGTCTGGCTGGGCTGGTTCGGGTCGGGGATGTACGTGCTGAAACGGACCGAGTCGAACCGCGGCGGCGGCACCATCTCGGCGACCAGCCGGTCCGCGGGGACATGCGGCTCGCGGGCGCACAGGGACAGCGGGGCCGGGTCGGTTATGGGGCCGGATCCGGAGGGGGCCAGGGGAGAAGACACGGTTCACCATGCTACGGCGCGTGGAACACTGCACGGCATGCGACGTCTGTTCCCTGTGACCGATGAAACAGCAGCTCCGGCGCCGGGTGGCGGGTCCGGTGAGGGCGCCGGGCGGGAGTGGAGCCTGGCGGAGCTGGCCGCCGCGTACGCCTATCCCGAGCCGGGGCCCGGCGGGCCGGTGCCGTGGCTGCGCGCCAACATGGTGTCCACGCTGGACGGGGCCGCCCAGCACGACGGCCGTTCGCAGCCCATCTCCAGCGCCACCGACATGCGGATCTTCGGCACGTTGCGGGCGCTCGCGGACGTCGTGGTCGTCGGCGCGGAGACGGTACGCAAGGAGGGGTACCGGCCGGCCCGCGCGCGGGAGGACTTCGCGGCGATGCGGCAGGCGGCCGGGCAGCAGCCCGCACCCGCGATCGCGGTGGTCACCGCCAGTCTCGACCTGGACTTCTCGCTCCCGCTGTTCACCTCGCCCCTGGTGCCCACCCTGGTCCTCACGGGAGCCGCGGCCGCCCCGGACCGCATCGCCACCGCCGAGAAGGCGGGCGCCAGGGTGGTGACCGCCGGGGACGGCATCGGCGTCGACCCCGTCCGTGCCGTCCGCGCCCTCGGCGACCTCGGCCACACCCGGCTCCTCACCGAGGGCGGCCCGCGGCTGCTCGGGCAGATGGTCGCGGCGGGCGCGCTCGACGAGCTGTGCCTGACCGTCTCCCCGATGCTCACGGCGGGCGAGGCCCAGCGCATCGCCGGCGGGCCGGCGGTCACGGTCCCGCACCGCTTCGGGCTGGTGTCGATGCTGGAGGAGGACGGCTTCCTGTTCACGCGGTACGGGCGGGTCCGGGAGGCGTACTGAAACGCCGGGCCCGGGGTAGGAGGTGTCGGCGGTCGGTCGGAGAGTCCGGCCGACCGGTTCATCCGGAAGCGGGGGTGAACCTCACTGTCAGTCCGTTAATCAGCGGAATATGCCGTTCTGTTTGGTTTTCGGAGGGCACACTGGATCCGGCAGTACCCGTGCGAGCACGGGGCAGGATGGTTTCCGCAGGCCCGTTGCGGCCCGCGGAGGAGTGGGGGCCACGGGCCCCCGGAGCAGAAGGGGCGCCTGGTGTTCACAAGCGTTTTGATGATCGAGAAGGCGCTGACGTCGGCCGACGTGGAGTTCGTCACCACCTTGCACGGTGAGGAGCAGGTCTCCTTCCAGGTGCTGCTCCAGCCGCGCGGTGAGCAGGCGGACCGCCTGCTGCGGGCCATCGACGACGTGGCGCTCGGCGAGCTCGACGAGGCCGTGCGCGAGGGGGAGACGCCGGAGGGGGAGGAGGCCCTGAGCGTGGGGCAGCGGGCGCTGGAGGTGTCACTCGCCGCGTTGCGCACCTCGGGCAGCCCCGCGGAGGGACGGCTGATCGAGGACCATCCGCTGGACGCGCTGAAGTCCCTGGTGGAGGAAGCCGGGGCGGACGAGGTCATCGTGCTGACCGATCCCCACTACGTGGAGGAGTTCTTCCACCGCGACTGGGCCTCCCGGGCCCGGCACAAGGTGGGCGTGCCGGTGCTGAAGCTGTTCTCGCACAGCAAGGCCTAGGGGCGGGGCTCTGCGGGCCTGGCGCGGCCCTGCGCGCTCCTGAAATAGGGTGGGGGCGCTCACTCTCGTCACCCGAACTTGGAGACACGCATGGCAGCCGGCCTTCCTCCCGCCATGGACCGACCGCACTTCATCGGGATCGGTGGGGCCGGCATGTCGGGGATCGCGAAGATCCTCGCGCAGCGCGGTGCCGTCGTGGCGGGCAGTGACGCCAAGGAGTCGGCCACGGCCGAGGCGCTGCGGGCGCTGGGGGCGACCGTGCACATCGGGCACGCCGCCGAGCACCTCGCCGACGACGCCAGCTGTGTGGTGGTGTCGTCGGCGATCCGGCAGGACAACCCCGAGCTGGCCCGCGCGGCCGAGCTCGGCATCCCCGTCGTGCACCGGTCCGACGCGCTCGCCGCCCTGATGGACGGGCTGCGGCCGATCGCCGTCGCCGGTACGCACGGCAAGACGACCACGACGTCGATGCTGGCCGTGGCACTGAGCGAGCTGGACCTGAAGCCCTCGTACGCGATCGGCGGAGACCTGGACGCGCCCGGCTCCAACGCGCTGCACGGCGAGGGCGAGATCTTCGTCGCCGAGGCCGACGAGTCGGACCGCAGCTTCCACAAGTACGCCCCCGAGGTCGCCGTCGTCCTCAACGTCGAACTCGACCACCACGCCAACTACGCCTCGATGGACGAGATCTACGCGTCGTTCGAGACGTTCGTGGACCGGATCACCGACGGCGGCACGCTGGTGATCGCCGCCGACCACGAGGGCGCCCGGGAACTGACCCGCCGCGTCCGGGCACGCGACGTGACCGTGGTGACGTACGGCGAGTCCGACGACGCCGACGTGCGCGTCCTGTCGGTCGTGCCGCAGGGGCTCAAGAGCGAGGTCACCGTGGTGCTGGAGGGGCAGGAGCTGACCTTCGCGGTCTCCGTCCCCGGCCGGCACTACGCGCACAACGCGGTCGCCGCGCTGGCGGCGGGCGTGGCCGTCGGGATCCCGGCGGCCGACCTGGCCCCGGCGATCGCCGCGTACACGGGCGTGAAGCGCCGGCTCCAGCTGAAGGGCGAGGCCGCGGGCGTCCAGGTCATCGACTCCTACGCGCACCACCCCACCGAGATGACCGCCGACCTGGAGGCCATGCGCGCCGCGGCCGGTGACGCCCGGATCCTGGTCGTCTTCCAGCCGCACCTCTTCTCGCGGACCCAGGAGCTCGGCAAGGAGATGGGGCAGTCCCTCGCCCTCGCGGACGCCTCGGTCGTGCTGGACATCTACCCGGCGCGCGAGGACCCGATCCCGGGCGTCACGAGCGAGCTGATCATCGAGGCGGGCCGCGCCGCGGGCGCCGACGTGACGCCGGTGCACGACAAGGCGGACGTCCCGTCGGTCGTCGGGGGAATGGCGAAGCCGGGTGATCTCGTTCTCACCATGGGAGCGGGCGACGTCACCGACCTCGGCCCGCACATCCTGGACCGTCTGTCGAACTGAGGGGCTGGAGGCTCATGCCGTACGACGTGGAGAAGCCGGACGAGCAGTGGCGCGCGGAACTGACCCCGGGCGAGTACGCGGTCCTGCGGCAGGCGGCCACCGAGCCCGCCTTCACCGGCGAGTACACCGACACCAAGACCCGGGGCGTCTACTCCTGCCGCGCCTGCGGCGCGGACCTGTTCACCTCGGACACGAAGTTCGAGTCCCACTGCGGCTGGCCGTCCTTCTTCGACCCCAAGGACACCGACGCGGTGGAGCTGATCGAGGACCGGTCGCACGGCATGGTGCGGGTCGAGGTGCGGTGCGCCCGGTGCGGCTCGCACCTCGGGCACGTCTTCGAGGGCGAGGGGTACCCGACGCCCACGGACCAGCGGTACTGCATCAACTCGATCGCGGTGCGGCTCACGCCCGACGCGAACTGAACGGGTCCGGCGGTTCCTCCGGGCGGACGCCCCGGAGGAGCCCCCTGATCTGCTCGCGGGGTTCCGTCGGCGAGGACGTCCGAGTCCGGATCGCGTGAGGGCCGCGCTCAGCGGCGGATCCGGCACTCCTGCTGTGTGAGGCGCTTCGTGTCCCCCGCGGTGCGCCTGCACAGCTCGTGCGTGACGGAGGTGCCGTCTGTGCCGCGGCGGACCTCCTTGAGGACGATGCTGTGCCCGGTGCGGTCGCCGTACAGCGGGGCGCCGGTGAAGTCGATGGTGCCGGTGGCCATGCCCTCGATCTTGACGCTGCGCAGGTTCACCCAGGTCGAGGCACGGCTCTGCGGCCGGTCGCCCCGGGTGGCCGCCCAGAACAGGGCACGGGTCGCGTCATGGGCGAGGGCGGTCTGGCCGCTGGCCAGGGCGGGGCTGTCGTGGCGCAGACGGTGGTCCCGCAGTCCGGGCAGGTGCCTGGCGGCGTCCAGGTAGAAGGCCGTTCCGCCGGCGGCCTTGCGCAGCTCCGCGAGGGCCGCGTGGTACAGCGTGACCTTCGGCGCGACGGACTGGCCGCCGCCGGCGAAGTCGGCCTTGGACAGGTCGTCGCCGGTGAGGATGGCCAGAGGCCTCCCGGCACACCCCGGTTCGGTGCCCAGCTGGGTCATCAGGGGATCGATGTCCTCCACCCGGCCCGCGAAGTAGATGACGGAGGGGACCCGGCTGCCCCGGCAGATCTCCTGGGCGTGCGAGCGGAGTTCGGGCTTGCCGCCAGTCAGGGTGTAGCGGCGCTGTGGGAGCGGGGTGAAGCCCTGTCTTCGCAGCATCGCCTGGCCGTAGCGCGCCTGTTCGTCGGTGTAGAGGTCGTCGGTCCTCGCCGTGTCGCGGGCCAGGACGAGGGCGTACTGCCGCCGGTCCGGAGTGCGCAACTGGGCGGCGATCAGCCCGAGTTGTCGGGTCTGCCACTCGTCCGTGGCGGCCAGGCTGAACCAGTTGGCGAACTCGCGGGGCAGATACGTCGCGGAGTTCGTGCCCGAGACGACCGGCAGGCCGGCCTCCATCAGGATGCGGGTCGTCGCCCGGCTCGACTTCAGGTCGCGGCCGGTACCGACGACCCCGACCACGGTCGGGTCGTGGGCGGCGTACGCGGCGATCGCCTCGGCCATCTCCTCCTGGTGCCCCAGGTCCACACCGCCGTTGGCGATCAGGACGCGCAGCTTCACGCTGGAGTTCTCGTTGTTGACGGCCTGGGCCAGATACACGCCGGCCAGTTCCTCGGCGCCCTTCACGAGGGAGGAGCCGGCCGAGAGGTCGGCGCTGAGCGGCCCGGCGTAGACGACGGTGACGTACGTGCCGGCGTGGCCGTCGAGGACCTTCGCGTTCTGCCGGGCGATGCGGTCCTCCAGGTCGGCCACCGTCCAGGGCGTCTCGTCGGCCGTGAGCGCCTCGACGTCGTCGCCCGGCTCGGGCGCGGGCAGCCAGTCGGCGAACCGGAGTCCGTCCGTCGCTATGCCGATGCACTCGGTGCGGCCGTCGGGTGCCTGCTCGCGCCGGGTGTCCCGGTTGGCGGTCAGCACGGACGCCGAGCAGTACCGGTCGTGCAGGGCGTCGGCCCGCATCACGGTGGCCGCGGACAGCAGGGCGATCACCAGGACCAGGCTGTGCAGGGCCCACACCAGCCGGGCGAGCGTCGGCCGGGCGGAGGCCCGCAGATGGTGGCGGCCCTCCTCCAGAGGACCCAACTGGTCGTGCGGCAGCGGGATCTTCATCGCCCACGGCAGGACGGACCGCTCCCGGCTGGGCGACTGCTCGGCGCGCAGGTTGCGGCCCCACTCCCGGTACCAGGTGCGCAGCCGTACGCCGAACGTGGGCGGTGTCGCGTCCGGGGCGGGCGCCGTCTGGACGACACTGCGCTCCAGGCGCGGCACGTCGTGGGCGCGCACCGCCGCGACCACGAGCAGCGGGTCGAGCTCGCTGCGCCGGCTGCGGACGTCGCTGATGGCCCGGATCAGCTCGATGCCGCCGTTGCGGTCGTCCGCGTGGGGCAGGAACAGCATCGGCGGGCGCGGCCGTTTGAAGCCGCGCAAGTCCCAGCTCCAGCGCCGGTGGTTGTCCCGCAGGTCCTCGCGCAGCGCCAGCACGCACAGCTGGAGGTGGAAGTCGCCGCCCGCCCTGAGCGCCTCGGCCACGTCGTAGGCGCGGGCCGCGATCGCCTTCCAGGAGCGCACCGGCCGCAGCAGCGACACCTCGGTGGACTCATCCTGGTCCGCCGCCCTCAGGAAGGTCGTCGTCAGGAACCAGCGGCTCTCGCGGCGCAGCCACAGGAAGATCGGCGCCCGCCCCGGCAGGGCGTAGTTGAGGACGGTCAGCAGCAGCAGGAAGACGAGACCGGCGCCGACCGCGACGTACCACTCGCTGCGGGCCAGCAGCGCGGCGAGGACGGTCACGAGGCTCGCCGGGAGGATGTGGGCCATGTCGAACAGCGGCAGGCCCGAGCGCCAGCGCGCGGTGTTCTTCGGCCGCCAGCGCTGCTGCGCCAGCTCGTCCAGCAGTCGCCGATGCTGGTCCTGCCCGGCCTCGGGACTGCCCGGGGCGGGCGAGGGCCAGCTGTCGCCGAGTGCCGCGACCGCGTCGTCGATGGCGTGCACCAGCCGCAGCCGGGGGAACGCGTAGCGCCGGTAGAGCGCTTTCGGGCCGCCCCATTTGCGCGGGTCGCTCAGGGCCCGCACCAGGGCCGCGGCCCGGCGCACCTCCGTGGAGCCCTCGTAGGCGTCCTGGGTCACCGCGCAGCGTGTGCCGTGCGCCTCCTGGCCCGCGTGCAGCTGCCGGACCAGCCCGGCCACGGCGTCGTCGTCCCGGCTCTCCTGCGCGTGCACGACGAACACCGGCATCGGCGGTTCGGTGCTCCTGCGGAAGTCCTGGATGAGGATCTCGAGCTGGTTCTGCAGATGGCGCCCGGCGTCGCTCTCCGGCATGCCGTCATGGCCCCCAGGGCAGTCCGGCGGCGTGCGTTCGGCGTTCACCATGGGTAACCCCCGTTGACCTTCGGCGACCTACGAGGTTAACCCGTGCGGATGTTGTGGGAGTGGGTGACGCACGAAATCCTGTTCCGTCCCGGTCATTGACGCCGCCCGCCCGGATCCCCGCACTGGCCTGACCCCGTAGTCGAGCAAGCTCTTTCTCCCCGTGAGGATCGGGTGACGGCGTAGTCCGTGCTGTCAGCCGCCACCCCCGGAGAAGCCTCGAACCACGGCAGCCGCGCCACCAGCAGCAGCTGGAACGCCATGAGCAGCGCCGCGTACAGGCCGGTCAGCCGGCCCAGCACGATCAGCGCGTTCGAGGTGAAACCGGCCTGCGCGAAGAACACGGTCACCACGCCGGCGTTCGCCAGAAGCACCGCGTACAGGCCGATGCGGCCCACCACTTCGGAGCGCACGCCCGGGCGGGTCGCCACGGGGGGCGGAGTGTCGTCACGGCCGGCAGCTCCTTGATCGGCTCCTGGGGCACCGAGCTTGGCGCGGGGGAGCTGTCGGGAAGCTGTCGCTCGACTTTCGAGTCTTTATCGATCCCGCGGCGAGGAGGCACGCGGCTATGGCGGCACGGGAGCTGTGCAGCACTATGAGCTCGTGGAAAAAGTACGACTTCTCGTCGTCGACGACGACCCGCCCATCGCCGATCTCGTCGCGACCGTCGCCCGCTACGAGGGCTGGGAGGCGGTCACGGCGTACACCGGCGAGGACGCGCTGGAGCGGGCCGCCGAGTTCCACCCGGACATCGTGGTGCTGGACCTGATGCTGCCCGGCGTGGACGGCTTCGGCGTCCTGGACCGGCTGCGCGCCTCCGGCACGATGGTGCCGGTGGTGTTCCTCACCGCGCGCGACGGCGTCGCCGACCGGGTCGCCGGCCTCACCCGGGGCGGCGACGACTACCTGGTCAAGCCGTTCGCCGTGGAGGAGCTGATGGCCCGGTTGCGGACCGTGCTGCGGCGCAGCGCCGGGCCCGCCTTCCAGCGTTCCGTGCTCCGGGTCGGCGACCTCTCGATGGACGAGGACACCCGGGAGGTGCGGCGCGGCGCGAGGTTGCTGTCACTGACCCCGACCGAGTACGAGGTGCTGCGCTACCTCATGCGCAAGTCGCCCACCGTGCTCACCAAGGCGCAGATCCTCGACCACGTGTGGGAGTACGGCTTCGGCGGCCGCTCCAACGTCGTCGAGCTGGTCGTCAGCCGGCTGCGCCGCAAGCTCGACGAGACCGACGACGGCGGCGCGCCCCTGATCCACACCGTGCGCGGCTTCGGGTACGTGCTGCGGCAGGCCGCCGAGTGATCGCCCGGCTGCGCCGGGCCTACCGCCGCATGCGGCTCGGCACCCGGCTGGCCCTCGGCCTCGGCGCCCTGTCCCTGGTCGTGTTCGCCGTCGTCGGCACGGCCCTGACCACGTACATGCGGGACTACCTGTCGGCCCAGCTCGACACCCAGCTCGCCCAGGCCCAGATCGCCCAGTCCAAGAGCATCGCGGACTACGGCACCCTCTCGGGCAAGAAGTACTACAGCTGGTTCTACGCCGTGTACGACGTCTCGGACGGCACGCCCGAGCTCCGCAGGCCCGAGGACCCGGCCGACCTGCCCAAGGACGTCGACGACTTCACCTCCCTGGCCCGGGCGCAGACCGCGGCACACACCGAACTCCTGCGCACCGAGCACCTCAGGGGCGCGGGCTCCTACCGGTTGCGCGCCTGTCAGGTCGAGCCCGGTGTGGTCCTGGTCAGCGCCGCGCCGCTGGAGGACATCGAGGACACCGTCGAGCAGCTGATCACCCTCCAGGTCGTCACGTTCGCGCTCGCGCTGCTCGCCCTGGTGGTGCTCGGCCGCCGGATGCTGCGCCGCGGCCTGAAGCCGCTCAGCGACATGGCGTCCACCGCGCACGGCATCGCCTCGCACGACCTGACCGAGTCGGCGGCCCGGCTGCCGCTGCGCGCCGACGGCCGGGACGGCGGGCCCGAGGTGGACGAACTGCGCACCGCCTTCAACACGATGCTGGAGCACATCGACGACTCCCTCGCCGTGCGCGCCGAGGCCGAGCAGCGGCTGCGCCGCTTCGTCGCCGACGCCTCGCACGAACTGCGCACCCCGCTGATGTCGGTGCGCGGTTACGCCGACCTCTTCCAGTACGCCGCCGCCAACGCCCCCGAGGAACGCGACCGGCACCTGGCCCGGCTGCGCGCCGAGGCCGCCCGCATGGGCATCCTCCTGGACGACCTGCTGCTGCTCGCCCGGCTGGACGCGGCGGAGGTGGAGGCGCCGCTGCGGCTGCAGGACGCCGACCTGGTGGAGCTCGTGGGCCAGGCCGCGGACGCCTTCCGCGCGGGCCGCCCGGACCATCCGCTGACGGTCCTCGCGGGTCCGGGGCCGGTGCGGCTGCCGATGGACCCGCTGCGCATCCGGCAGGTCGTCGACAACCTCCTGACCAACGCCGCGGTGCACACCCCGGCCGGCACGAAGGTGTCGCTGGAGGTGGCCGTCGTGCCCGGCGCCGCCGAGGTGCGGGTCGCCGACACCGGGCCGGGCATCCCGCCCGACGACCAAGACCGGGTCTTCGACCGCTTCTACCGCGTCGACAAGGCCCGCAGCCGCGACCGCGGCGGCAGCGGGCTCGGTCTCGCGGTCGCCCAGTCGCTGGTCCGCGCCCACGGCGGCCGCATCGAGCTGACCAGCACGCCGGGAGCGACGGTGTTCACCGTGCGCCTGCCCGTGAACGACGTACGCCCTGCGGACCGGTGAAAGGCGCCCCCTAGAATCGTCCGGACACAGCCCGTACGACCATGGCCATCGCTTCCGCCAACCCGAAGGGCTCCGGCGCCTTGATACGGATCGAATCAGTCACCAAGCGCTACCCGGACGGCACGGTGGCTGTCGACCGGCTGTCCCTGGAGATACCCGACCGCTCGATCACCGTCCTCGTCGGACCCTCGGGCTGCGGCAAGACCACCACCCTGCGGATGATCAACAGGATGGTCGAACCGAGTGAGGGAACGATCCTCCTCGACGGCGAGGACATCCAGCGCCGCCCCGTCACCACCCTGCGCCGGTCCATGGGGTACGTCATCCAGAACGCCGGCCTCTTCCAGCACCGCACGATCCTCGACAACATCGCCACCGTGCCCCGCGTGCTCGGCTGGGGCAAGCAGAAGGCCCGGGCCCGGGCGGCCGAGCTGATGGAGCGCGTCGGCCTCGACGCCGCGCTCGCCAAGCGGTACCCGTACCAACTCTCCGGCGGCCAGCAGCAGCGCGTCGGTGTGGCCCGGGCGCTCGCGGCCGACCCGCCCGTGCTGCTCATGGACGAACCGTTCTCCGCGGTCGACCCGGTGGTGCGCAAGGGACTCCAGGACGAACTGCTGCGCATCCAGGGCGAGTTGGGCAAGATCATCGTCTTCGTCACCCACGACATCGACGAGGCGATCAAACTCGGCACGATGGTCGCCGTGATGCGCGAGGGCGGTCGCCTCGCCCAGTACGCGCCCCCGGCCGAGCTGCTGTCCAACCCAGCCGACGCCTTCGTCGAGGACTTCCTCGGAGCCGACCGAGGCATCCGGCGGCTGTCGTTCTTCCCCTCCGCCGAACTCCTGCTGACGACCGGCCCGGTGATCCCGGTGGACGCCACCGCCGAGCAGATCACCGCCTCCGGCGCCGACTGGCTCCTGGTGACCGACGCCGGGGGACGGCCCCTCGGCTGGGCCGAGCCGGAGGAGCTGACGGCGGGCGCCATCGACCCCGGCAGGCTCCGGCCGCACGGCCGGCCCTTCGTCCCCGGCACCGACTCCCTGCGGGCCGCCCTCGACTGCGCCGTGCTCTCCCCGTCCGGCTGGGCCGTCGCCGTGGACGACACCGGCCGGGTGACGGGCGTGGTCGCGCAGCAGACCATCGGCGAGGCCATCCGCAGCGCCCACGCCGCCGGCCACACCGACGCAGCCAAGGTCGCGTCGTGAACGACTTCTTCGACATCCCGAGCGACCTCCAGCACAGCTACGCCGGCCTGATCGGACTGCATCTGCGCGAGGCCCTGCTGCCCGTCCTGGCCGGGCTGCTGCTCGCGCTGCCGCTCGCCCAGCTCTGTGTCCGCTTCCGCTGGCTGTACCCGCCGGTGCTCGGCGCGACCACCATCCTCTACGCCGTCCCGTCGCTGGCCTTTTTCGTGGTCCTCATCGACTACACCGGCCAGACCGAGCTGACCGTGATGATCCCGCTGGCCGTCTACAGCCTCGTGGTGCTCGTCCCGGCCATCGTCGACGGGGTGCGGTCCGTGCCGCAGGAGACCCTGGCCGCGGCCACCGCCATGGGGTTCGGGCCCGTACGCCGTTACGCGCAGGTGCAGTTGCCGATCGCCGTGCCCGCCATCATCGCCGGGCTCCGGGTCGCCACCGTCTCCAGCATCTCCCTGGTCAGCGTCGGCACCCTCATCGGCAACCAGGGCGCCCTCGGCAACCTGCTCGCCGACGCGCAGAAGTACGACCGCCCCGAGCTGGCCGTGAACTCCGTGATCACGACCGCCGTCCTGGCCATCCTGTGCGACGCCCTGCTGGTGCTGCTCCGCGTCGTGCTGACCCCGTGGATGCCGAACGGCACCCGCAGGCGCCCGAAGCCGAGCACGCGCCGGCAGCTGCCCGCCCCCCAGGACGTGACCCGGTGAACGTACTGAACTTCGTCGACGCCTTCTTCAGCGACAGCGCCCACTGGCACGGCTATGACGGCATTCCGCAACGCCTGCTCGAACACGTCCAGTACTCGGCCCTGGCCCTGGCCCTGGCCGCCGCGATCGGCCTGCCCGTCGGCCTGCTGACCGGACACACCGGCAAGGGCGGCAACGCCCTGGCGTTCATCGCAACCGCCGCCCGCGCGCTGCCCAGTTTCGGCCTGCTGGTGCTGATCGTCATCATGATGGGCTTCGGCCTGCTGCCCGTGATGATCCCCCTGGTCGTCCTCGCCGTGCCGCCGATCCTGGTCACGACCTACGAAGCGGTCCGCACCGTCGACCCGTCCCCGGTGGACGCCGCGCGCGGCATGGGCATGCACGAGTCGCGGATCCTCTTCCGGGTCGAACTGCCGGTCGCGCTGCCGCTGATCCTGAGCGGACTGCGCTCGGCGGCCATCCAGATCGTCTCGACGGCCACCATCGCCGCGTACGTCAGCCTGGGCGGCCTCGGCCGCTACATCGTCGACGGGCTCTACCAGCGCGACTACGAGAAGGTCGTCGGCGGCGCCACCCTGGTGGCCGTCCTGGCCCTCGTCACACTGGCGCTGTTCTGGGCGGCGGGCAGGGTGGCCGTGTCGCCGGGGGTACGCAGACGCTGAGACCCGGCCCGGGTCTGTGACAAACCGTGATCAGCACGCTCTTGACTGATCACAAAGCCGCTGGATTGGATCGTTGAATGACTTCTACCGCGAAGAGCAGCAGGTCCAGGACGAGGCACACCAGCGCGGCGGCCGTCGCGCTCACCGCCGCTGCGGCGCTGCTCGCGGGCTGTTCGTCCGGCGACCCCTCCGACAACCCCCTGGCGGGCGAGAAGGCGAAGGCCGGCACCGTCGTCGTCGGCTCCAACAACTTCGCCGAAAGCACCCTGCTCGCCGACATCTACGGCGAGGCACTCAAGGCCAAGGGCCTCAAGGTCTCGTACAAGCACAACATAGGCAGCCGTGAGACGACGTACGGGCTGATGAAGAACGGCTCCGTCACCGTGCTGCCGGAGTACAACGGCTCGCTGCTCGCCTACTTGGACCCCAAGGCCGAGCAGAAGTCCGCCGAGGCGGTGAACACGGCCGTCAAGGCCAAGCTGGACAAGAAGCTGACCCTGCTCCAGTCGTCGCCGGCCGAGGACAAGGACTCGGTCAGCGTCAACGCCGAGACCGCGAAGAAGTACAAGCTCACCTCCTCCTCCACCCTCGCGGACCTCAAGGAGGCCGCCCCGGACCTGGTGATCGGCGGTTCCCCCGAGTTCCAGACCCGGCAGCAGGGCCTCAAGGGCCTGAAGTCCGTGTACGGCCTGGAGTTCAAGTCCTTCAAGGCGCTCGACGCGGGCGGCCCGCTGACCCAGGCGGCGCTGACCAGGAACACCGTCCAGGCCGCGGACATCTTCACCACGGACCCGACCATCGTGAAGGAGAAGTTCGTCGTCCTGAAGGACCCGGAGAACCTCTTCGGGTTCGCCAACGTGACGCCGCTGGTCAACAAGAGCGGCCTCCCGCAGAAGGGCGTCGACGCACTCGACGCGGTCTCCGCCAAGCTGGACACCGAGACGCTCCTGGAACTCGACGCGCAGGTGCAGCTGGAGAAGAAGGACCCGCTGGACGTGGCGACGGCGTGGCTGAAGTCGGCGGGCCTGAACTGACGGGCCGCTGACCACCGGACCCGGGCGGCGGGAACCGCCCGGGCCGGTATCGGCGGCGGCGGCCCCTACGCCTGCACCGCCGACGCGATCAGCTGGTCGATCAGGGCGATCAGCACGTCCCGGCACGACTCCCGGTCCCGGGCGTCGCACAGCAGCACCCGCACGTGCTCCGGCACCGCGAGCGCCTCCCTGATGTCCTCCGGCGGGTACGGGTGTTCGCCGTGGAAGCCGTTGACCCCGACGACGAACGGGATGCCCCGGCGCTCGAAGAAGTCGATCGCCGCGAAGCTGGACTCGGGCCGGCGCACGTCGACCAGGACCACCGCGCCGAGCGCGCCGAGCGCCAGGTCGTTCCACATGAACCAGAACCGCTGCTGCCCCGGCGTGCCGAACAGGTACAGCACCAGTTCCCGGCTGATGGTGATCCGGCCGAAGTCCAGGGCCACCGTGGTGGACCGCTTCTCCTCGATGCCGTCGAGGTCGTCGACGCCCAGACCGGCCATGGTCAGGGGTTCCTCGGTGCGCAGCGGGACGATCTCGCTGACCGACCCGACCATGGTGGTCTTGCCGACGCCGAAGCCCCCGGCGATGAGGATCTTGACCGCGTCGGGTGCCGAAGACGCGTCAGTGGCAAGGTCAGAGCCGGCCAAGGCCGTCCCTCACTTTCTGCAGCAGGTCCAGGTCCGGAGTCGTACGGGAGACGAGGCGCGGCGGGCGGACGGTGATGCGGCCCGCCTCCAGCAGGTCGCACAGCAGGATGACGACCACACTCACCGGCAGGTCGAGCCGGGCGGCCAGCTCCGCCACGGCGACGGGCTCCGCGCACAGCCGGAGGATCCGGGAGTGCTCGGGCTGGCACCGGGCCGCCGTGACGGGCGGCGGATCGACCGCCGTGACCGTCGAGATGAGCGTGAAGTCGGCGCGGCTGGGCCGGGTCCGACCACCGGTCAGAGCGAACGGCCTGACGAGCCGCCCCGCCGGGTCACCTGCTTCCACCTCACACGCCGGGATCGACGACGGGGCCGGCCATGCCCCGCGGTGCCGCGCTCAGGTGCTCGCCGATCTTCTTGACCAGCATGTTCATCTGGTACGCCACCACCCCGACGTCCGCGCCCGGCCCGGTCAGCACGACCAGATGCGCACCGGGACCGGCGGAGGTCAGGATCAGATAGCTGTGGGCCATCTCGATGAGCGCCTGGCGCACCGGACCGCCCCGGAAGTCCATGCTGACGCCCTTGCTGAGGCTCATCAGCCCCGACGCGGTCGCCGCGAGCCGCTCGGCGTCGTCGCGCAGGAAGCCGGTGGACTTGCTGACCACCAGACCGTCCTCGGAGAGCACCACGGCCTGGTGCACGTCGGCGACGCGCTCCACGAGACCGGTCAGCAACTGGTCGAGCTGGGTGTGCGTGGCGGGGATGGGGCGTGTCATGGGGGTGTCCTTCGTCAGCGGTCTGCGGGCGGAGTCGAGGGGACGGGGCCGGCGGCCTGCCGGGGTACGGCGGCCACCTCCTCGTCGTGGGGCGGCTCGGCGTCGTCGTCACGGGCCCGGAGCGTGCCGCGCTGGAAGCCTGCCAGGGAGGACGCGGCGGCCTCCGCGGTGAAGTCGTCGAAGGAACCGTCGTCCTCGGCGGGCGCGGACTCCTCGCGCAACTCCTCCACCAGGCTGGTCTGCGGCACCCGGCGGGGGAGCGGGGCGAGACCGTCCCGGCGGGGGACGACCTCGCGCGGGGCGGACGGGGCGGCGGAGGCGGTGCGGGCCGTGACGAGGGGCCGGAGCTCGCGGGCGGACCCGGCGGCGCGTTCTTCGGGTCCTCCTTCCGACTTCTCTCCGGTCGTCCCCCGCGCGTCGGCGCGCTCCGGCGACCCGCTCGGCTCGGCGTCCAGCGCACCCCGTCCGTCCGCCGCCACCAGCCCGCCCTCCGGGGTGTCGCCGTCCTTCGCCCCGCCGTCCGCGCTCTCCCGCACCACGATCTCGTGCGGGATCAGCACGATCGCCGTGGTCCCGCCGTACGGCGACGAGCGCAGGGTGACGGTGATGCCGTGCCGGTGGGCCAGCCGGCCGATCACGAACATGCCGAGGCGCAGGTCGCCGGCGAGCGCCACCACGTCGAACTGCGGGGGCACCGCCAGCTGTTCGTTGAAGGACATGTAGTCCTCCTCCGACATGCCGAGGCCGCGGTCCTCGACCTCGACGGCCAGGCCCTTGGCCACCATCCCGGCCCGTACCGTGACGGGGCTCGGGGCGGGGGAGTACGCGGTCGCGTTGTCGATGAGCTCGGCCAGCAGGTGGATGACGTCGGCGACCGCGGGCGGCGCGACGTACACCTCCTCCTCGGTGAGCACCTCCACCCGCTGGTACTCGGCGACCTCCCCGACCGCGCTGCGCAGGATGTCCATGAGGGCGACGGGCTCGCTCCAGCTGCGGCCGGGCCGTTCGCCGCTGACGATGACGAGGTTCTCCTCGTAGCGGCGCAACTGGCTGGCCGTGGAGTCCAGTTCGTACAGGCCCTTGAGGATGTCGGGGTCGGTGTGCTCGCGCTCCAGCGTGTCGAGCTTGCTCAGCTGGAGGTTGACCAGGTTCTGGCTCTGCCGGGCAATGCCCAGGATGATCTTCTGGAAGCCGCGCCGGGTGTCGGCGAGTTCGACCGCGGTGTGCACGGCCGTGCGCTGGGCGGTGTTGAACGCCCGGGCCACCTGGCCGAGTTCGTCATGGCCGTAGTCCAGCTCGGGCGTCGCCGACTCCGGGTCGACCGTCTCGCCCCGGTCCAGCCGTGCCACCACGTCGGGCAGCCGCTCCTGCGCGAGGCTGACGGCGGCCCGGCGCAGGCCGCGCAGCCGCCGGGACAGCGAGCGGGTGATGCGCCACGACATGCCCACGCACAGCAGCAGCGCGAGCAGCCCGCCGGTGCTCAGCAGCGCCGCCTTGAGCAGCAGGGCGTCGGCGTTGTCGGCACTGCGCTCCAGCAAGTCCGCCGTCTGCCGCTCGATGAGGCCCGTGTACTGCTGGGACAGCGTGTCCATGGCGGCGGACCACTGCTTCTGCGCGTCCGGCAGGGCGATCCGGTCGGCGGAGGCGCTCGCGTTGCGCGAGGCCAGCACTCTGTCCTCGACGGACTGCAGCGTCTGCCACTCGCGGCTCGCCAGGATCCGCTCGGTCTGCGCCTTGGCGTCGCCCGTAAGCTGCGGCACGACCTGGTCCTGGACCAGCCAGCGCCGGGTGCTCACCAGCTCCGTGAACTGCGTCCACGCCTTGTCGTCCAGGTGCCCGGTCGGCCAGGCCAGCGTCAGCTGCGCGTCCTCCTGGGAGACCAGCTCCGCCGCGTGCTCCAGACCGACCAGCGGGCCGGCCTGCGAGGTGAGGTCGCCGTCGTCGACCTGTGACAGCTCCTGGAAGGCGTGGATCTGGTCGTCGATGATCGACGAGTACTGGTCCAGCGCCTGCTGCGCGGTGATGTCGGTCGGGTTGTCCACCTGGTCCCGGTAGTACTCCAGGCTGCCCACCGAGCCCAGCACCGAGTACAGCCGGTCGGATATGCGGGAGGGCGCCTTCTCGATCGCGTCCGCCTGCCCGACCAGCTCGGCGACCGCCTTGTCGGTCTGAGCGCGCTGCGTGTCGAGGGCGGCCCGCGAGCCCTTCGGAGTGGCCAGCCAGGCGGCCGAGAGGCTGCGCTCCCGCTGCAGCGCCAGCGTCGTATCGGTGCCCATGGCGCCGGTCGACCGGCTGAGGTCCGTCTGGTCGCGCAGCCTGAGGCCCTCCGAGAACATCTGGATCGTCGTCACGCCCCACATCGCGGCGAGGGTGACGCTGGGCACGAGGGCCAGGAGCACCAGGGAGAGGCGTATGGAACCGAGACGGCGCCGGGCACCTGTCCGTCGAGACATCGTCGTCCTAGGGCGATCAGCGGGGGGTGAGGAGCGGGGAGGCGGAGCGGTCGGGGGGTGTGGGGGACGGGGGCGGGGGTGGTGCCGTCCCCGGCACGGCAGATGGGATGGGCAGGATGTTATCCGTACAAGTGGGCGTGCGGACCGGGCCTGACCGAATCTTTGGCGACACCGTCACAGGAAGTCTCCGGTCACCGGGTTCCGGCGGCCGCGAACCGTGCCACGGCGGACACGTTCGACCTCGTCACGAAGGCGGGTCCGGTGAGCACCGGGGCCGTTCCGCCGCCGCTGACGTTGCCGTTGGTCCGGTACAGCCACAGGGCGTCCACGGCGAGGTAGCCCTGCAGGTACGGCTGCTGGTCCACGGCGAACTGCACGTCACCGTCCCTGACCGCCTCGACCAGGTCCTTGTTCAGGTCGAAGGTGGCGACCTTCGCCCGGCTGCCGGACCGCCGCACGGCCTCGACCGCGCTCAGCGCGAACTGGGCGCCGTTGGTGACGACCTCGTCGATGCTCGAGTCCTGCCGCAGCCGGGCGGCGATCGTGGCGGTCACCGCGTCCGGGTCGGTGCCGTCCACGTACAGGTTGTCGGTGTCGCCGCGGAAGGTCTTGCGCACCCCCGCGCAGCGGGCCTCCAGCGCGACGTTGCCGCGCTCGTGCACCACGCACAGGGCGTGCTCGGCCTTGAGGCCGTCCAGCTTGTCGCCGACGGCCCGGCCCGCGACGGACTCGTCCTGGCCGAAGTACTCCAGGAGCCCGGTCGGGCGCCAGGCGTCGATACCGGAGTTGAGCCCGACGACCGGAATGCCGGCCGCCTTGGCCTGGGCGACCGGACCGCGCATCGCCGCCGGCTTGGCCAGGGTCACCGCGATGCCGTCGGCCTTGTCGCGGACCGCGTCCCGCACCAGATCGGCCTGCGCGGCCGGGTCCGCGTCACCGACGTACGTCAGGTCGATGCCGTCCTTGGCGGCCGCCGCCTCGGCGCCCCTGCGCACCAGGTCCCAGAAGGCGTCGCCCTTGCCGCCGTGCGTCACCAGGGTGACCTTCATCCCGCCGCCGGACCCGCCCGCCGCGTCCGCCGTGTCGTCGGCGGCTCCGAACACGGAGCAGCCGGACACCAGCAGGCACAGGGCAAAGGCCAGCGCCGCGACACGGGTGCGTCTCACGGAGATGTGCGGCGGGGGAGAAGTGTTCATGAGGGGCGGACCTCGCTGTGCGGCCGAGCAAGAGCAGGGTGAGAGTGCAGGCGGGGGCGCAGGATGCACCGGACGCATGACTCTCGCTGGCCCGGAGCCAATCGTGTGTGACCACCGGTCGTCAAGTGAGCAGCCACATGCCGTGAGTTGGCGCTGCCGCATTGTGATGACCTGTCCGGCCGGTCGGACAACGGGGCGTCGCGGACACTCTCACCTCGGCTTTCCGTACCGTCCGTGCGGTTCGGCCGGTGCCCGCCGGCCGGCTCGACGGCGGAGGAAATGCCCCCCGCGGGGGGCCCTTCGGGCCCGCCTAGACTGGGGCGGCGCGCAGGGCGAGGCAGGCGAAGGAAGGGGCGGTGACGGTGGCGGCAGCCGGCGGTGGTTTCGAGGACCCCTCCGAGGACGTGCTCGCCCGGGCAGCCGCGGCCTTCGGCCTGCTGGCCTCGCCCGCCCGCCTGCACATCGTCTGGGCGCTGGCCCAGGGCGAGAGCGACGTGACCGGGCTCGCCGAACGGGTCGGCGGCGCCCTGCCCGCGGTCAGCCAGCACCTCACCAAGCTGAAGCTGGCCGGACTCGTGCGCTCCCGCCGCGAGGGCCGCCGCCAGGTGTACTACGTCGACGACCCCGACGTCGTCGAGGTCGTACGGCTCCTCGTCGACCGGCTCACCGACCGCGCCGCACCGCAGCGCCGTCGCCTCCATGGCCTCTGAGACCGCCGAAGGCACCACCCTGGAGGTGCTGCGGCGGCTGGAGTCGGGTCCCCGGGGGCTGACCGAATCGGAGGCCGCCACCCGGCTCGCCGCCGTCGGCGAGAACACGCTGCCGGACCGCCGCACCCCGTCCTGGCCCCGCCGGTGCGCGGGCGCCCTGCGCGACCCCTTCACCGCCGTCCTGCTCTGCCTCGGCCTGGTGTCTGCCGCCGTCGCCTCCTGGGGCACCGCCATGGTGATCCTCGCCCTGGTCGCGGTCAGCTGTGTGCTGCGGGCGAGCGGGGAGCACCGGGCCGACCGGTCCCTGGCCGCCCTGCGCGAACTGGTCGCAGGCACCGCCACGGTGCTGCGGCGCCCCGGCCCCGCCGAGCCGCCGGAGCCCCGGGAGGTGCCGGTCGCCGAACTGGTCCCCGGCGACGTACTCCGGCTCGGCCCCGGCGACCTGGTCCCGGCGGACGTACGGCTGCTGCGGGCCCGCGGGCTCACGGTGCACCAGGGCGCGCTGACCGGGGAGTCGGCGCCGGTGGCGAAGCGGGCGGTCGACGACGACGCCCCCGATGAGCACCGGCTCTGCTTCCAGGGCAGCACGGTCGCCTCGGGCGGTGCCACCGCCGTGGTGGTCGCGACCGGGACCGGCACCCGGTTCGCCGCCGCTCACCGGGTGCCCGAGGCGCCCCGGGCGGGCGGGGCCTTCGACCGGTCCGTGCACGGCATCTCCTGGGTGCTGATCCGGTTCATGCTGCTGACGCCGCCGCTGGTGCTGATGGCGAACGCGACCCTGCGCGACCGCGGCCTGGAGACACTGCCCTTCGCCGTCGCGGTCGCCGTCGGGCTGACCCCCGAGATGCTGCCGGTGATCGTCACGACCTGCCTCGCCCGGGGCGCCACCCTCCTCGCCCGCGCGCACGCCGTGATCGTCAAGCGCCTGCCCGCGCTGCACGACCTGGGCGCGGTCGACGTGCTGTGCGTCGACAAGACCGGCACCCTCACCCAGGACCGTCCGGTCGTCGAGAAGGCCCTCGGCCCGGACGGCCGGGACGACCCCGAAGTGCTGCGCTGGGCCGCCGTCGGCGCCTGGTGGACCCTCCAGCTGGCCGAACTGCCCGCCCCCGACGCCCTTGACGAGGCCCTGCTGGAGGCGGCCGGGGCGGTGGGCGAGGAGTACGACGGGGTGGACGCCGTGCCGTTCGACCCCGTGCGGCGGATCGCGACGGCGGTGGTCCGAGGCGAACTCGGGCGGCACACCGTCGTCGTCACCGGGGCCGCGGAGTCCGTCCTGGAACGCTGCGCGACGCCGCCCGGCGAACACGACCGGCTGCTCGCGCTCGCCGCCCGGGAGGCGGACGCCGGTCTGCGGGTCCTGGCCGTCGCCACCGCCGACCGTCCCGCCGGCGCCCGCACGTCCCACGCCCGGGGCCTGGCCTTCCGGGGCCTGGTGACCTTCCGGGACGCCCTCGCCCCCACCGCCGCCGAGGCGTTGCGCGCCCTGGCCGACCGCGGCGTCACCGTGAAGGTCCTCACCGGCGACCACCCCGCCACGGCGGCCCGGGCCTGCCGGGATCTCGGTCTGGACCCGGGCGAGGTGCGCACCGCCGCCGAACTGGCCGACGGCCCCGGCGAGGCGGCGGTCGTCGCCCGCTGCACCCCCGAGGACAAGGCCCGCGTCGTCACCGCCCTGCGCGCCGCCGGGCACACCGTCGGCTTCCTCGGCGACGGTGTGAACGACGTGGCCGCGCTGCGCGCCGCCGACGTGGGTATCGCGCCCCGCTCCGCCGTCGGCGTCGCCCGGGAGAGCGCCGACGTCGTGCTCGCCGACAAGGACCTCACGGCGATCGGCCACGCGATCACGGCCGGCCGGCACGCGAGCGGCAACATCGCCTCGTACCTGCGCGTCACGCTCTCCTCGAACCTGGGCAACGTCGTCGCCATGCTCGGCGCCGGACTTCTCCTGCCCTTCCTGCCCATGCTCCCGGCCCAGGTGCTCGCGCAGAACCTGTGCTTCGACGCTGCCCAGCTCGCCTTCGCCCACGACCGTCCCGGCGCGGCGGCCCTGCGCGGACCCGCGGTGCTGAGGCCGCGCTCCTTCCTCCGTTTCGCCATCGGTTTCGGGATGCTCAACGCGCTCGCCGACCTGGCCACCTTCGCCGTGCTCGCCCTCGCGCTGAACGGCCCCGACGCCGTGGACGACGAGGCCGTGTTCCACTCCGCCTGGTTCACCGAGAACCTGCTCACCCAGGCCGCGGTCATGCTGCTCCTGCGCACCGGCCGGCGCGAGGGACCGGGCCGCGCGCCGGGCCCGGTCGGCCTGGCGGCGGCCGGCCTCGCCGCCGTCGGCCTGCTGCTGCCGCCGAGCCCCCTCGGTTCGGCCCTCGGCATGACCGCTCTGCCCGCCGCGTACTACCTGCTGCCGGCCGTCGTCCTCGGCGTGTACGCCCTGGCCCTGACGGCGGCCCGGGCCCGGCAGCGGCGGCGTCAGCCGTAGGTGAGGTTCGAGCAGGGGTCGTCGTCCGCGGAGCGGGCCCCGTCGGCGACCTCGGACGGCACGGCGGTCGGCGCCGGGGACGCGGACGCGGCCGGGCCGTCCGCGTAGGCCTGCCCGAGCACGACGCTGATCCCACCGCCGGTCACCGACCGGAGCTCGGCCCCGGGGAAGGCCCGTGCCGCGGTCCTGGCGCGGTCCTCCAGGCCCGGCCCGTACTCGACGAGCGTGGTCGGGTGCTCCTGGTCGGTCGCCGTGGCCGTGCCGGTGACGGTGAAGCCGGCCCCGGTGAGGGTCGCGGCGGCGCGGGTGGCAAGGCCGGGGACGGCGGTGCCGTTGTACACGGCGACGTCGATGCCCTCACCGGAGACGGGCGTGGGGGAGGCGGAAGCTGCGGAACCAGCGGTTTCGTTCTTCTTCCCGCCGGCGTTCCCCCCGTCGATCGTGCGGTCGGACCTGAGCGCGGCCCACAGGGCGTCCGCGTCCGGCTGGACGATCGCCACCCGGGAGCCCTCGTAGCGCCAGGGCAGGGTGACGAACTTGGTGTTGTGCAGGTCGATGTCCTTCAGGGACATCGCGAAGGAGATCAGTTTGCCGGCGGAGCCGAGGCCGGGGTCGACGGTGAGCGACTTCGTGGCGGCGTCGGCCAGCGGCAACAGCCGCGTCGGAGTGAGGCCCTTGCTCTTGACCTCCTTCAACAGGCTCGCCACGAAGGCCTGCTGGCGTTTGATCCGGCCGATGTCGGAGCCGTCGCCGATGCCGTGCCGGATCCGGACGTAGTCCAGCGCCTTCTGCCCCGACACGGTCTGCTCGCCCTTGGGAAAGAGCAGCTTGCCCGGGGCGGTGAGATGCGGGTCGAGATCGTTCTCGTAGACGTTCTGCGGCAGGCACACCCTCACCCCGCCCACCACGTCCGTCAGCTCCGCGAAGCCCTTGAAGTCGACGACGACGGTGTGGTCGACGCGCAGCCCGGAGAGCTGCTCGACCGTGTTCTGGGTGCAGGCCGGGTTGCCCGCGGTGGTCCGGCCGACCGAGTACGCCGCGTTGAACATCGTGTTGGGCTGCGCCGTGGTCCATGTGCCGTCGGGCAGCTTGCAGGGCGGGATGGTCACCAGTGTGTCGCGGGGGATGGAGACGGCGATCGCGTGCCGGTGGTCGGCGTAGACGTGCAGCAGGAAGGCGGTGTCGGAGCGGCCGACGTCGTCCTTCTCGCCGCCGCCCAGCGCGTTGTTGCCGCCGGTGCGGGTGTCGGAGCCGATGACCAGGACGTTCTCGCCCTTCGACGCGGCGGCGTCGGGGCGGTTGTCGGAGAGCCCGCCGGAGTCGAAGGTGCTGATGTCGCCGTCCAGCTTCAGATAGAGCCAGCCGGCACCGCCCGCGGCGAGCACGAGCAGGGCGAGCCCGACCAGGAGGGCGGTGCGTATGCCCCGGCCGCGTCGGCGCTCGCGCCGGCGCCTGCGGGCCCGGGGCGCGCCTCTGCTGCCGTGGGCGGCGCCCCCGCTCCGGTGCCGCGGCGGGTCCGTCCTCCGATTGCTGGTGACCGTCATCGGCGTCTGCTTGCCTCTCGCCCGGGGGTTGTACAGTTGCGCAATGTAGCAACTGTTGACGAGAGGGAGGGCATGACGTGCTGCGCAACGGACTGGAGCCCTGGCATCTGCTGATCGTGGCGATCGTCGTGATCGTGCTGTTCGGATCGAAGAAGCTGCCCGACACGGCGCGATCGCTGGGCCGCTCGATGCGGATCCTCAAGAGCGAGGCCAAGGCCCTGAAGGAGGAGGGCGCCGGGGAGCCGGACTCCCGGCACACGGCGCCCGCCGCGCCGCCCGTCAGCCCGTCAGAACCGCCAGCGACCGATGGCCGTGCGAGATGAAGGAGTCCACCGGCGGCAGCCTCTCACCCGGCACGGCTAGAGCCAGGCCTTGGAACCGTTCGAAGAGCGCGGGCAGGGCCACCCGCGCCTCCAGCCGGCCGAGCGGGGCGCCCAGGCAAGGGTGGACGCCGTACCCGAAGGCCAGATGATCCTTCGAAGCCCGGGTGACGTCGAAGACGGCGGCGTCCGGGCCGTGCTGCTCCGGATCGCGTCCGGCGGCGGCGTACGCGGCGAGGATCGCCTCTCCCTTGCGGATCACCACACCGTCCGGCCCGCCCAGTTCGCCGAGGGGCAGGTCCTCGACCGCGTACCGCAGCGGCAGGCTGGCCACCGGCGCCTCGGCCCGCAGCGTCTCCTCGATGACGTCGTCCCAGGAGGCCTGCCCGCCGAGGACGAGCGCGAGCTGGGCGGGATGGCCGAGCAGCGCGTGGACGGCGTTGTCGGGCAGGTTGACCGTCGTCTCGTGACCGGCGCTGATGACGAGTATCAGCGTGTCGAGCAGCTCCTGCTCGCTGAGCCGTGTGCCGCCGCCCTCCTCGCGGGCCGAGATCAGCGCGGAGGTCAGGTCGTCACCGGGCGCCGCCCGCTTCGCGGCGACCAGTTCGCCGAGGACGGCGTAGAACCGCGCGTAGTTGTCGGCGACTTCGGCCGGGCCGGCCGAGGTGTGGAAGACGCCGTCCACCACGACCCGCAGCTCGGCGCCCAACTCCTGCGGCAGTCCGAGCAGTTCGCCGATGACCTGGATGGGCAGCGGATAGCAGAACTCCTCCCGCAGATCGACCGCGTGGCCGTCGGCCCCCGCCTTGGCGACGCGGTCGAGGAGCGCCGCGGTGATCTCCTCGATCCGAGGGCGCAGCGCGGCGGTGCGGCGGGCGGTGAACGCCTTGGAGACGAGGACGCGCAGGCGTTTGTGCTCGGTGCCGTACGCCGTGAACATGTTCTGCACCGCGACCCAGGTGTACAGCGGCCAGTCCGGTGAGACCTCGCCGTCGATCCAGCGCTGCCAGTGCCGGCGTGGGTCCTTCGACACCCGCGGGTCGGTGAGCAGCCGCTTCAGAAGCGGCGCGCTGCTGACCGCCCAGGCCGGGACACCGTGGGGGAGTTCGACGGGCGTGACGGGTCCGCGCTCACGGATTTGGGCGGCCTCACCGTGGATGTCGCGGCCGGTCGGGTCGATCACCATCGGGCGGCTGAACTGCATCGGACTCTCCCTGGGCTGACGGCCGTTCGCACAGCGCGCGGACGCCCGGCGAGCGAGCGCGCGACACGTCCAGCCAAGTGGCCGCGACCGGGCCGCGCCAGGGGGGGGCAAAGGGGCACTGGCCTGATTCAGGCGGTCCGGCCGGCCTCCCGCTCCAGAGGCCGTGCCACGGCCTTGGCGGCCTGGGCCTCCTTCCGGCGCCGCCTGCGGCTGACGCGGGGTTCCTGGTCCGGGAGCCAGCCGAAGGCGAGGCAGCTGCCGGCCATGCCCAGGAGCAGGCCGATGAAGAAGCCGCCCAGGTTGGAGGTCAGCCAGGTGCCCAGGGAGACCAGTACCCCGATGACCGAGTAGAACAGGCGCTGGGCGGGGTTGAAGAGGATCAGCACGCCGCACAGCAGCATCACGGCCGGCAGCAGATAGCCGGCCAGTCCCTGCATGCCGACGTGCAGGATGACGTCCAGCGACGCCTTCAGCGTGAGCAGGACCTCCACTCCGCCGAGGGCGAGCAGCAGCCCGCCCCAGAACGGGCGGCCGGCCCGCCACTGTCGGAAGGCGGGCCGGACTCCCTCGCGCGGACCGCGCGACATCAGCAACCCGATCCGCTGAAGCCCAGCTTCAGACCCGGCAGCTTGAACACGCCGGCGGTCGTGGCGTAGTTGGTCTGCCGCAGGTTGGCGATGTGCACGGTGTCGGACTGCTGACTGAACACGCCCTTCGGCCCCCGGCCGTTCGGCCCTGCCTTGTCCAGCGTGCTGGCGTCGTTGCCGATCTCGATGTTGTTGAACGCGGCGTCGCCGGTCAGCTCGGTCGAGTCGGTCGTCAGGTCGCTGGCGCGGACCTTCTGCGACCCCTCACCCGCCCTGATGACCAGGTTCGTGCCGCCCAGGTCCACGCTCTGGCACAGCTTGGAGAGCGTCGCGTTCTTGATCACGGACGTGACGACCAGCACCTGACCGCCGGTGTCACCCGCGTTGGGGCTGCCCTCGGCCATCTCGTCCAGGCCGCCGAACTGTGCGAAGCCGGTGCCGTTCAGCTCGGTGGCGGTGACCGTGAACGGCATGCCGGAGATGGCGAACTGCACGCCCAGCGCTCCCTGGGCGGTGAGGACCGCGAGGCCCGCGGCGGCCAGGGTGGCCGGCACCGCCATCACCGCGGCCCGGCGCGCCCGGACCCGCCCGCGTCGCGCGGGAGCGGCGCCGGCGTCCGGGGCGGCGGCGCCGTCCGGTCTTTCGGGGGTGTGCTCGGCGGAGGAGGTCATGTCGGCTCCAGGTGGGTGTCGGTGCGGATCGGACTTCGGTGGCACGTTGCCCTGGCGCGGACATCGACCGCGTGCGTACGTCTCCCCGCAACTCCCGGCGGTTGCAAGGGCTTTCTCGTTACGCCGCAGTAGCCATCGGTGAAGTTACCGGCGGTTACATGAAGGGTCAAGGGAAGTGTGAACAAAGAGTGTTCGTTGTGCGCCGCTGGTGAGTCGCCCCTCTCCCGAAAGGCTCAGCTCGCGCACAACTCCCTTGCGAAGGCTTGACGTTGACGGAGGCGCAGGTCTACAACTCTCCTCGTCCCACCGGATCCGTGGCGCCGGATCCGCCACGCGGCACGTCCATGCGTCCCGGACCCGCCCGTCCCGGTACGGGCATCTCGTCGCCCGGTGCGTCGGCACGGGCTTTCCACGCCAGAGTCCCCCCGCGCGGCATGGCCGCCTTCCCCGGAGCCGTGCCACCAGCCACCCCCCGCCCGGCCCGGCCGGAGGCCGCTTCCCGTGTGAGCCTCCGGCCGGTGCCGGCCTGGCGTTGCCGGCCCGTCACCTACGGAGAAGGCGTGACGAGCCGCAACGGCGGACGCCCGGCGCACCCCCCACCCCCTCACCCCCCCGCTATGGAAAGAGGTACACCCGCATGCGTACGCGCACCCTCCTCACCCTCACCGCCGCCGTCGCCGCCCTGGGCCTCGCCGCCCCCGCCTCCGCGGCCGACACCCCCGTCCTGACCACCACCGACGGCGCGGCAGTCGCGGTCGGCGACGTCCTCGACGCGTCCCTGGCGAGCGGCACCGCCGCCACCTTCTACTCCAGCGCGACCGGCACCAGCGGCATCTCCTGCACCAAGTCGGCGTTCTCCGCCACCGTCACCGACAACCCGGCCGCCCCCGGCACCGCCACCGAGACCCTGACCAAGCACAGCTTCGACACCAGCGGCTGTACCACCAACGTCGTCGGGGTGCTCGGCGTCAGCGGCATCACCGTCGACAACCTGCCCTACACCACCAGCGTGTCCTCCGGCGGCACCGTCTCCGTGACCCCGGCGGCGGGCTCCACCGTCCAGTCCACGGTCAAGCTGCGCACCCTGCTCGGCACCATCACCTGCGTCTACCAGGCCCCCGGCCTGAGCGGCACGGCGAGCAACGCCGACAACAGCATCTCCTTCGCCAACCAGCAGTTCACCAAGGTGTCCGGCTCGTCGCTCTGCTTCGCCAGCGCCTTCTTCACCGCCAAGTACGCCCCGGTGACCAAGGGCGGCCTCGCCGTCAGCGTCAACTAGTCGCTGAGGCACGGTAGTTCAGCGTCGCCGTAGTCGTACGGCCAGGGCGGCGCCGCCGGTGAGCAGCAGCACCGCCGCGGCGCCGCCCGCCAGCACGGGCGCGGACGGGCCGGAGGCCGGACCGGACGTACCGGCCAGGGGCGTCTCGTCGCCACCCCGAGGCCGCGGGCCGGGGGAGTCGTCCACGGCAGCGCTCGCCGCCGGCTCCTCCTTCTCCGGCTCGGCCTTCCGCTCGGGCTTCTTCCGCTCGGGCTCCTTCTCCTTCGCCCGCTCGGGCTCCTTCTCCTCGGGCTGCTCCTGCTTCGCCTCCGGGAACACCACGTCCGAACACGAGTAATAGGTGTCCGGCGTGCTGCTGTTCTGCCAGACCGTGTACAGCACCTGCCGCCCGCTCCGGTCGGACGGCAGCGTGACCCGGATCAGGTACGCGCCGCCCGTCAGTGCCGGGTCCGTCACCGTGGCGAACGGCTTCTCGGGCAGGTCGGACCAGTTCAGCGGCCCGGCCGGGTCGTAGCCGGGCTTCGTCAGATACATCCGGAACGTGCCGGTGTGCGGGATCGTCGAGACGTACCGCATCGTCAGTGTCGCGCCGGGCGTCATCCGGGTCGACGGCCAGTCGGCGCGGGCGAGATCGAGGCCCCGGTAGGCGGGCAGTCCCCCGCTGCACAGCTTCCCGTCCGGGACGACCTCCCGGTCCCGGCCGCCGACGTTGGCCACCCGCAGGTTGTCCCACGCCGTGAAGGGCGCGCCGTTCGCGGCGACGGCCGCACGGCACGCGGCCGTGCCCGCGCGCTCGCCACCCTCCGGGGAACAGGCCACCACCCGGCTCACCGGGTCCGTCGGGGCCCCGTGCGCCCGCGCCGGCCCCGCCGCCCACAGCGGCAGCAGCAAGGGGGGCACGAGGGCGGCCGCGAGTGCGGCGCGGTGTGCGGTCGTACGGGGCATCCGGCTGCTCTCCTCGGCCCGGGGCGGCACGTTCGGTAGTGCAGTACGGAAAAACGGCCCGACGCGTTCATCACGCCACGACCTGCTCGAAAAGGGGTTATTGAGCGCTCAACCGCCCGCCATAGAGGGTGGGATTCCAGCCGGATCGAGGGTTTCCCCCGTATCCCGCTGACCTTCCCTTTGCCTATCGTTCGAGCACTGCTGACCCACAGGTAACCCCGAACGGGTCCGCTCCCACTCCACGCCTGGCCGGCCATCGCGTCGCTCTTCGCTTTTCGAACCACCCCCCTGCGCTTCGACGACGAAGCGAGTCCACCGCCGCTCCGTGCAGCCCGGAGTCCGGCCACGAAAGGCAACGACCGTGCGTACCTCCCCAGAGCTCAGACGGAAGCTGATATCCGTCGCCGCAGTCTCCGCCGCCCTGCTGACCGCGGTCCCCGCCTCGGTCGCCGTCGCCCAGGAGGCCGCCCCCCGCCCGGCCGCCGTGCCGGCCGCGCAGACCGAAGCCGCCCCCGGCATCCAGGCCGAGCGCCTCATCGTCGGCTACAAGTCCGGCGCCACCGAGGCCACGTCCAACAAGGCGGCGGCCGCCGACGCCGAGTCCAAGGCCGAGAAGACCGGCGAGGACATCCACTTCCAGCGCCGCCTCGGCACCGGCGCCGCCCTCGTCGAGCTGGGCACCGACCCCACCCGTGCCTCCGTCTCCGACGTCGTCGCCCAGTACAAGGCCGACCCGCAGGTCGCCTACGTCGTCCCGGACCGCCTGAACAAGCCGACGGCCGTCACCCCGAACGACACCGAGTACAGCAAGCAGTGGGACCTGTTCGAGTCGACCGCGGGCATGAACGTCCCCGGCGCCTGGGACACCACCACCGGCAACGGCGTGACCGTCGCCGTCATCGACACCGGTTACGTCACCCACTCCGACCTGGCCGCGAACATCGTCGGCGGCTACGACTTCATCTCCGACACCGCCGTCTCCGTCGACGGCAACGGCCGTGACAGCAACCCGGCCGACCCGGGCGACTGGTACAACGCCAACGAGTGCGGCGCGGGCATCCCGGCCTCCGACTCCTCCTGGCACGGCACGCACGTGGCCGGCACCATCGCCGCCGCCACCAACAACGGCAAGGGTGTCGCCGGTATCGCCCACGGCGCGAAGATCTCCCCGGTCCGCGTCCTCGGCAAGTGCGGCGGCTACGACTCCGACATCATCGACGCCATCACCTGGGCGTCCGGCGGCAGCGTCTCCGGCGTGCCCGCCAACACCAACGTCGCCAAGGTCATCAACATGAGCCTCGGCGGGGGCGGCGCCTGCTCCACCGCCACCCAGAGCGCCATCAACGGCGCCGTGAGCCGCGGTACCTCGGTCGTCGTCGCGGCCGGCAACGAGAACCAGAACGTCTCGAACGCCTCCCCGGCGAACTGCAACAACGTCATCGCGGTCGCCGCTACCAACCGCTCCGGCAGCCGGGCCTCGTACTCCAACTACGGCTCGCTCGTCGACATCGCCGCCCCCGGCGGAGAGACCCGCACCTCCACCGCCAACGGCATCCTCTCCACGCTGAACTCCGGCACGAAGACGCCGTCGAGCGAGAACTACGACTACTACCAGGGCACCAGCATGGCCACCCCGCACATCGCGGGCCTCGCCGCGCTGATGAAGTCGGCCAACTCCGCCCTCACCCCGGCGCAGATCGAGTCGGCCATCAAGGCCAACGCCCGTGCCCTGCCCGGCACCTGCTCCGGCGGCTGCGGCGCGGGCCTCGCGGACGCCGCCAAGACGGTCCAGGCCGTGAAGGGCGGCACGTCCACCGGCACGACGTTCTCCAGCACCACCGCCGTCGCCATCCCGGACAACGGCGCCGCGATCGAGTCGCCGATCAGCGTCACCGGCCGCAGCGGCAACGCCCCCTCGGCCCTCCAGGTCGGCGTCGACATCACCCACACCTACCGCGGCGACCTCGTCATCGACCTGGTCGCCCCGGACGGGTCGACGTACCGCCTGAAGTCCGCCGCGTCGGACTCCGCCGACAACGTGAACACCACCTACACGGTGAACGCCTCCGCTGAGGCGGCCAACGGCACCTGGAAGCTGCGCGTCCAGGACACCGCGGCCCAGGACACGGGCACGCTCAACGGCTGGAAGCTGACCTTCTGATCCTCCTGCGGGAACGCTGAACGAGGCAGGCCACAAGCGGGCGGGCCGGCCGGTGCGGATGGGGCACCGGCCGGCCCGCCTTTACGTCTGGCCCCACATCCCCCACGGATAGATACCGAACGCGCTGTTTTCTTTCATCAGTTGCGCTTGTTTTGCCGGATGTGCACCCGCACTCCGGCACACTGGTGTGATGAGTGCCGTCTCAGGGTGAGTTATCGTGTACGGGGGGTAAAAACAAACGGCATGACCCGTTCATTTCCGTCCCGGGAGAGTTCAGCCGATGGCGAGGCAGTTGCGAGCCGAGCAGACCCGCTCGACGATCATCACGGCCGCCGCTGACCTGTTCGACCGTCGCGGCTACGAATCGACCAGTCTCAGCGACATCGTGGAACACGCGCACGTCACCAAGGGCGCCCTGTACTTCCACTTCGCGGCGAAGGAGGATCTCGCCCACGCGATCCTCGAGCTCCAGTCGCACACCGCTCGACGGCTGGCGACGGAGACCGACAACCGCGGCCACACCTCCTTCGAGGCGCTGATGCGCCTCACGTTCGGCATCACCCGCATGTCCGTCGAGGACCCGGTGCTGCGGGCCGGCCTGCGCCTCGCCACCGGCGGGATCCGCCCCCGGCCGCCCCTGAGCCACCCGTTCACCGAGTGGCTGGACATCGTCACGGCCCGGCTCGTCGGCGCGGTCAAGGAGTCCGACGTCCACCCGGACATCGACATCGACGTCGTGGCCCACTCGTTGGTCTGCTTCTTCGTCGGCACCCGCGTCGTGGGCCGCTCCCGCGAGCCCGTCGCCCGCCAGCCCCGCCGGACGGCCGAGATGTGGAACATACTCATCCGTGGCCTGGTCCCGGTGACCCGCCGGGCCCGCTATCTGAGCCTGGCGGCGCGTCTGGAGCGGGAGATCGCCCCCGTGTGACCGGAGAGCGGGCGGCTCGGCCCGTGCCAGGGGCACGCGCGTTACGGTGTGGCCCATGCCCGACACCCCCTCCGCGCCCCTGCTCCTCGGCAACCAGCCGGGCTCGTTCCCCCACAGTGTGCTGGCCGAGCGGCACCCCGCGATCATCAAGCAGGTCCGCGAGGCCTTCCCGTACGAACCCGCGCAGCACCGCGCCCTGGACGAACTGCTCGCCGAGTGCACCGAGGGCGAGATCGAACCCCTCCCCGCCGACGCGCACGACCGGGACCTCTGGGAGACCTGGGGGCTGCCCGAGTACACCGGCCGGTCCTGGTTCGACGTGCCGTGGCTCTGGTCCGAGAGCTGGTTCTACCGCCGACTGCTCCAGGCCGTGGGCTACTTCGGCCCGGGCCCCTGGCAGGGCATCGACCCCTTCCGCCCCTTCAAGCTCGCCGAACTCGACTCCGCCGAGACCGGTGAGGAACTCGCCGCCCTCGACGACCTCGCCACCCGGCCCGCCGCCGAACAGGCCCAGGCCCTGCTGCACGGCTCCCTCTGGGGCAACCGGGCCGACCTCGGCTTCCGCCTCTCCGCCGAAGGCGCACGGGCCGCGGACGCCGCGCCCGGTCTGGTCGCCGACGACAGCGACCGGCTCTGGTCCCTGCTCGACACCACCGGGCCGGGGACCGGCACGCTGTGCCTGGTCGCCGACAACGCGGGCCGCGAACTCGTCCCGGATCTCCTCCTCATCGCCCACCTCCTGCACAGCGGCCGCATCGGACGGGCGGTCCTGCACGTCAAGCCGTACCCCTACTACGTCTCCGACGCGACCACCGCCGACGTCGTCGACGCCCTGCGCCGGCTGACCGGTGCCGGGGGAGCGGCCGCCGCGTACGGCGGGCAGCTGTGGTCCGCCCTCGCCGACGGCCGCCTCACACTGCGCGCCCACCCCTTCTCCAGCGCCCCGCTGCCCTACGAGGAGATGCCCGGCGACCTGCGCGACGAATGCGCCTCGGCCACCCTCACGATCGTGAAGGGCGACCTCAACTACCGCCGCCTGGCCGGCGACCGGCTGTGGGCTCCGACCACGCCGTTCGCCGACGTCACCGCCCACTTCCCCGGCCCGGTCGCCGCCCTGCGCACCCTGAAGTCCGACGTGATCACCGGCCTCGACGCGCAGACCGAGGCCGCCCTGGACGCGGCGGAGGGCCGGCGCTGGCGCACCAGCGGCACGCACGCGCTGATCCAGGTCAGGGTCCCCGGCTAGGTCAAGTCACCCCCACCACGCCTGCGTTCAGGTTCGATTCACACGATGGTGTGATCATGTCCCGCCCCGCGGATGCCGCCGCGGGGCGCCGGGTAGGGCCCCGGCCATGACGCAGCCGTTCACACTCCCGCACTTCTACCTGCCGCACCCCGCGCGGCTGAACCCGCATGTCGAGGAGGCCCGGGCCCATTCGACCGCGTGGGCGCGCGAGATGGGCATGCTGGAGGGGTCCGGCGTCTGGGAGCAGGCCGACCTGGACGCCCATGACTACGGCCTGCTCTGCGCGTACACCCACCCCGACTGCGACGGCCCCGCCCTCTCCCTCATCACCGACTGGTACGTGTGGGTCTTCTTCTTCGACGACCACTTCCTGGAGATGTACAAGCGCACCCAGGACCGCGCCGCGGGCAAGGCGCACCTGGACCGGCTGCCGCTGTTCATGCCGCTGGACCTGTCGACTCCCGTGCCGGAGCCGCACAACCCGGTCGAGGCGGGCCTCGCCGACCTGTGGGCGCGCACGGTGCCGGTGATGTCCGAGGGCTGGCGCCGCCGCTTCGCCACGGCCACCGAGCACCTCCTCAACGAGTCGATGTGGGAGCTGTCCAACATCGACGAGGGGCGGATCGCCAACCCCGTCGAGTACATCGAGATGCGCCGCAAGGTCGGCGGCGCCCCCTGGTCCGCGGGGCTCGTGGAGTACGCGACCGCCGAAGTGCCCGCCGCCGTCGCCGGGACCAGGCCGCTCAGGGTGCTGATGGAGACGTTCTCCGACGCCGTGCACCTGCGCAACGACCTGTTCTCCTACCAGCGCGAGGTCGAGGACGAGGGGGAGAACAGCAACGGCGTGCTCGTCCTGGAGACCTTCTTCGGCTGCACCACCCAGGAGGCCGCCGACATCGTCAACGACGTCCTCACCTCCCGCCTCCACCAGTTCGAGCACACGGCGTTCACGGAAGTGCCCGCGGTGGCCCTGGAGAAGGGGCTCCGGCCGGACGAAGTCGCGGCCGTCGCGGCGTACACGAAGGGACTGCAGGACTGGCAGTCCGGCGGCCACGAATGGCATCTGCGCTCCAGCCGCTACATGAACGAGAACGCGCAGCGCGGCGGGAGCCCATGGCCGGGATGCACCGGCATCGGCACCTCGGCCGCCGACGTACGCGCCCTGCTCGCGACGGCCGGGGCCGAGCGGCTGCGCTCCCACACGCACGTGCCGTACCAGAAGGTCGGTCCTTCGCGGATCCCCGACATCCGCATGCCGTTCCCTGTGCAGCTCAACCCTCACCTGGACGACGCCCGCAGCCGCCTGCGCGACTGGGCGGAGCGGATGGGCATCCTCGCCGAGGGTGTCTGGGACGAGGACAAGCTCCGCGCCTACGACCTCGCCCTCTGCTCGGCCGGCCTCGACCCGGACGCCACACCCGAGGCTCTCGGCCTCAGCGCGCAGTGGCTCGCCTGGGGCACCTACGGCGACGACTACTACCCCCTGGTGTACGGCCACCGCCGTGACCTCGCCGCCGCCCGGCTGACCACGGCCCGGCTGTCCGCCTGCATGCCGGTCGACGGCGAGGAGCCGCCGCTCCCGGGCAACGCCATGGAGCGCGGGCTGGCCGACCTGTGGGTGCGTACCACCGCGGGGATGACGCCCGAGGCGCGGCGCACTTTCAAGAGCGCCGTCGACGTCATGACCGAAAGCTGGGTGTGGGAGCTGTCCAACCACATCCAGAACCGCGTGCCCGACCCGGTCGACTACCTGGAGATGCGCCGGGCCACCTTCGGTTCCGACCTCACCGTGAGCCTGTGCCGGATGGGACACGGCCCGGCCGTCCCGCCCGAGGTCTACCGCAGCGGCCCGGTCCGCTCCCTGGAGAACGCCGCGATGGACTTCGCGTGCCTCCTCAACGACGTCTTCTCGTACCAGAAGGAGATCGAGTTCGAGGGCGAGATCCACAACGCGATCCTCGTCGTGCAGACCTTCTTCGGCTGCGACTACCCGACCGGGCTCGGCATCGTGCACGACCTGATGAGCCAGCGCATGCGCCAGTTCGAGCACGTCGTCGACCACGAACTGCCCGTCCTGTACGACGACTTCCAGCTCACGAAGCAGGCGCGCGCCGCGATGGCGACGTACGTGGCGGACCTGCGGAACTGGATGTCCGGCATCCTCCACTGGCACCGCTCGGTGGACCGCTACAAGGCCGAGTGGCTGTCCCGCCGCGCCCACGGCTTCCTCCCGGACCGCCCACCGGCCGCGCCCGTCCTCACGCTGCGCTGAAGGGGAGATCTACAGCCGGACCGACGCAGAAAGGGACACGACGGAACCCCCGATGGTGCGCCGGGCTCTTCCCGGGTGAGGGGAGCACACCACGCACCACGGGGGATTCACGGTGACCGAGATCATCGAAAAGCCGGCCGACGCCATGGAGACGGGAACACCGGCCCAGGCAGCCGCACCGGCCGAACTGGCGCCGGATCTATGACCTCGTCCTCGTCGACGAGGAGGACAACCCGGTGCCGGGCGTCCTGCACCGGATCGGCAGCGACGGCGGACTGCTGCCGCGCCCGGTCCCGGTCGACTTCGACGAGGCGCTGCCCACGCTGTCGGGCTTCGACCCGGCAGTGGGCGGCACGCGTACGCCGGTCCGGTACGACCCGGGCACCGGCATCCCCCTCGCGCCCAACGGGCGCGGCTGGAAGGACGTCTTCCGGGTGCCCGGGAACCAGATGCTGCGCGTCATGGGGAAGTTCGACGGCGCGCACCGCCGGTTCATGTACAACTGCCATCTGCTGGAGCACGAGGACATGGGCATGATGCGGCCGTTCGTCGTGATGCCCGCGCAGGTGCTGAAGTGCGACCACGGCGGGGCGCACGGTGGTCACGGGGAGGGCCACACCGGCTGATCCCTGACCGCGCCGGGCCCCGGTCAGTCTCACTCGTTCGTGGCTCGTCGGCCGACGGTGCGCCGGGTAGAGCACCTGCCGTGATCGTTCCGGGATCCGCCGGAGGCGATCGGCACCTTCCGGAGGCGAGCCATGGAACAGACCGCGCTGCGACCCAAGCCGATGCCGGGCCGGGAACCCGAGGGGACCGCGCCGGTGACGGGGTCCGGCCCGTCGCGGCCCCGTCCGCACGCCGCGCGGCGTCGCGGGCGGCGGCTCCTGAACGTCCTGCTCGCCGGGTTCACCGGTGCGGTCCTGGTGCTCTCCGGGATCGGCCTCGGGGCGATGGGCACCGCGGTGCTCGACAAGGGCGGGCGCTTCGACCCGCGAGGGTGGCAGCACACTCCCTCGCCGCCCGCCCCCACGCCCGCCGCCGCGGCACCCTCCGCGCCCGCCGCCGCGACGCTCGGCGTGCAGGTCATGGACGCCCGCAAGCCGGGGGCCGTGGTCGTGGGGCTGCACGTCCCCGGGCCGGCGCAGGCCGCCGGTCTGGTGCGCGGCGATGTCCTCCTGGCCTTCGGCGCGACCCGGATCGACACCGCCGCCGATCTCGTCAGGGCCGTCGCCCGTGCCCGCCCGGGCTCCGAGGTGAGGCTGACGGTCCGCCACCGCAGCGGCGGCTACGAGCAGCTGACCCTTGTACCGGCCGTCGCCGCGTGAGGCGAGCCCTCACGGCACGACGCGGAAGTGGCCGGTGAGCCGCCCCGAGCCGTCCAGAACGTGGAACGCGAGCCCGGGCGGCGCCTCCCGGTCGGCGATCTGCTCGCCCTCCCACGGCAGCCGCAGCGTCCACGTCACCCCGGGCCCGACGACCAGGGCCGCCCCGCGAACGAGGCGGCGGCGGGGGTGTGGGCGTGGCCGGTGATCAGCCCGGCGATCTCGGGCCGGCGGGCCAGCAGGTCCGCCAGCCGGCCGGGGTGCCGCAGCTGGTAGGAGTCGGGCAGCGGGTGGTGCGGCGCCACCGGCGGGTGGTGGAAGGCGAGCAGGGCCGGAAGACCGCCGTCGAGTTCTCCGAGGGTCGTCTCGATCCAGCCGTACGTCTCCTCGTCCAGTTAGCCGTCGTCGCTGCCGGGGATGCTGGAGTCGCACATCAGCACCGCGCCGTCGTCGAAGACCTGCACGCTGTTGACCGGCCTCTCGCCCCCGGGGCCGGTCCAGAAGCGCCTTGCGGTAGGGCGTACGGCTGTCGAGGTTGCCCGGGCAGGTCAGCACCGGGAACGAGGCGTCGCCGGTGCGCAGCCCCAGGATGCGGGCGGCCTCCCCGTACTCCGGCTACGTGCCGTGGTCCGCGATGTCCCTCCCCGGTCACCAGCAGCGCGTCCACGTGGCCCGGCAGCTCCCACAGCCGGTTGGGCACCCGTTCGGCGCGCTCCGTCGCCCGCGCGCTCCCGTCCAGATGCAGATCGCTGATGTGTGCGAGTACCAGCACCGTCGTACGCCCCTCGATCGACCACTTCATGGAAGAGTCGCATCTGAGCATTAGGTATAACGCTTGGGTAATCCGCTGCCGTCAGGCAGGTCGCCGGGGTGAATGCCCGCAGACGGCTCGCGCCGCCCCCTCCGGCCGGGCAGGATGCTGCCCGTAGCCCTTCGCCCGTCCTGGGAGGCCCGGATGACCGGAAGCACGGCCGCGTCCTTCACCGCCGACGACTACCGGGCCCGCATGGAGCGCGCCGCGCGAACGGCCGCCGACGCCGGTCTCGCGGGTCTGCTGGTGGCCCCGGGCCCGGACCTGGTGTGGCTCACCGGCTACACACCCCCGGCGGTCACCGAGCGGCTCACCCTGCTGATCCTCGCCGCCGGGCAGGACCCCGTCCTCGTCGTCCCCGCCCTGGAGGCCCCGGACGCGCACCGCGCCGCCGGCGCGGCCGCCCTGACCCTGCGCGACTGGACCGACGGCAAGGACCCCTACGCCGCCACCGCCGCCCTTCTCGACGCCACGGGCCGGTTCGGCATCAGCGACAACGCCTGGGCCCTGCACCTGCTGGCCCTCCAGCAGGCCATGCCCGGCAGCTCCTACGCCTCGCTCACCGAGGCCCTGCCGATGCTGCGCGCCGTCAAGGACGCGGCCGAGCTGGACCTCATGGCCGCCGCCGGAGCCGCCGCCGACGCCACGTTCGAGGAGATCCGCGACGTCCCCTTCGCCGGGCGCCCGGAGTCCGAGGTGGCCGCGGACCTCGACCGGCGCTTGCGCCGGCACGGCCACGAGCAGGTCGACTTCACCATCGTCGCCTCGGGCCCGAACGGCGCCAACCCGCACCACGAGGCGGGCGACCGCGTCATCGCACGGGGCGACATGGTCGTCCTCGACTTCGGCGGACTGCGGGACGGCTACGGCTCCGACACCTCCCGCACGGTCCACGTCGGCGAGCCCACCGACGAGGAGCGCCGCGTGCACGACATCGTGCGCGAGGCCCAGGAGGCAGGCTTCCGCGCGGTGCGCCCCGGCGCCGCCTGCCAGGACGTCGACCGGGCCGCCCGCGAGGTCATCGCCGCCGCCGGCTACGGCGAGTACTTCATTCACCGCACCGGACACGGCATCGGCGTCACCACCCACGAGCCGCCGTACATGATCGAGGGCGAGGAGCGGCCCCTCGTGCCCGGCATGTGCTTCTCCGTGGAACCCGGCATCTACCTGCCCGGCCGGTTCGGGGTCCGCATCGAGGACATCGTGACCGTCACCGAGGACGGCGGACGGCGCCTGAACACCACCGCGCGCGAGCTGGTCATAGTGGAGTGAGGTCCCGATGTCCCCAGCTCGCCTCCCGAACGGCAACGGCGCGACCATGACCCAGGCACCCACACCCACCGCGGACACCGTCCGCCGGCTGGTCCTGTCCCTCCTGAAAGACGCCAAGGAAAGCAGGAGCGGAAAGGACACCAAAAACTCCAAAAACTCCAAGGACTCCAAGGACTCCAAGGACTCCAAGGGCACCGAGGGCGCCCGGGAGGGCCGCGGCGGCGAGGAGCCCCGGAGGGGCGGGAGCGGCTCCGGCCCCGACGTCCGGCCCGCCACCCCGGGCGCCGAACCCGTCACCTGGTGGGTCGGCACCCGCCATGTGCTGCGGCTCGCCCCCGACCGCGAGGCCACCCTGCGCCAGCGCCGCGAACTGCGCCTGCGCGACCTCGTCCGCCCGCACGTCCCGGCGGCGGTGCCCGCCAGCGTCGCGCACGGCGAGTGGGCCCCCGGGCTGAGCTACACGCTCGACACCAAGGTGCCCGGCGGCTCGGGGGAGGAGCACGACGTGTCCGCCGTCGGCGAGGCCGACCTCGCCGCGCTCCTCACGGGTCTGCGCGAGGTGCCGGTCCGGCAGGCCGAGACGCTCGGCGTGCCGCGCGCCGCGCCGCGTTCCCTGGAGGCACTGCGCCGGGCCGCCGTACGCGCCGCCGAACACCTCGCCGCAGCCGACGAGTTCGACGCCACACGCCTGAACCAGCTCACCCCGCCCGCCGCGTCCCAGCTCGCCGCCCAGCCCGCCTCGGCGGTCCTCACCCACCACACCCTCACGGGAGGGCATCTCGTGGTCAGCGCCGACGGCCGGGTGCGCGGCGTGCTGGGCTGGGCGGGCGCGGTCGTCGGCGACCCGGCCGAGGACATCGCGGGCCTCGCGCTCGCCGTCGGCTCACCCGCCGCCGTGCGCGCCGCCACCCTCGCCGGCTACGGCGCCCGCCCCTGTCTGCGCGGCCTGTGGCTCGCCCGCTGCGACACCGTCGTCCACCTCGCCGAGGACCTCACCGGCAAGGACGTCACCCTGCTGCGGACCCGGCTGCGCCGCGCCTGGGAGCCGATCCTGCTGGAACGGGTGACCGACCTGGGGGACGCGGACGACGCCCTGTAGCGGGGCGGGCGGCGCCCTCGCGTGCGGCTGTCCTTCCGCCCATGAAGCGCACCGCAGCGGCCGTGTCCCTGCTGACCGCCGCCGCCCTCACGTGCCTGGCCGGCTGCACCGGCGCCGCCGCGCCCTCGACACAGGCGCAGGACGCGAAGCTCCGCTGACGCCCCGAGCCGATCAGTCCTGGGCGAGCACCACGGCCGACTCCCCGGGCAGCCGCACCACCCCGTCCGCCCCGGGCTTGTCCACCGGCTCCCATGCGGCCAGCACGCGCGCGTGGGGCACGCCGAGCGGCAGCTCGGCCGGCTCGGCGGCCAGGTTCACCGCCACCAGGACGTCCCCGCGCCGGAAGGCGATCCAGCGGCGCTCCTCGTCGAAGGCCACCTTGGTGTCGGCGAGGTCGGGGTCGGTCAGGTCCGGCTGCTCGTGGCGCAGGGCGAGCAGCTGCCGGTACCAGGCCAGCATGCGCGCGTGGGGCTCGCGCTCCGGCTCGGACCAGTCGAGGCAGGAGCGGTCCCGGGTCGCCGGGTCCTGCGGGTCGGGCACGTCCTCCTCCTTCCAGCCGTGCGCGGCGAACTCCCGCCGCCTGCCCCGCCGTACGGCGTCCGCGAGCTCCGGGTCGGTGTGGTCGGTGAAGAACTGCCAGGGTGTGCCCGCCGCCCACTCCTCGCCCATGAAGAGCATCGGTGTGAAGGGCGCCGTCAGGATCAGCGTGGCCGCGCACGCCAGCAGACCGGGGGAGAGAAGGGCCGAAAGCCGGTCCCCCTGGGCGCGGTTGCCGACCTGGTCATGGGTCTGGCCGTAGCCGAGCAGCCGGTGCCCGGCCACCCGCGTGCGGTCCAGCGGGCGCCCGTGGTGGCGCTCCCGGAAGCTGGAGTACGACCCGTCGTGGAAGTAGCCGCCCGTCAGGGTCTTGGCGAGCCCGCCGAGCCGAGCGCGCGCGAAGTCGGCGTAGTAGCCCTGCGACTCGCCGGTCAGCGTGGTGTGCAGGGCGTGGTGGAAGTCGTCGTTCCACTGCGCGTGCAGCCCGAGGCCGCCCTCCGCGCGGGAGGTGATGAGCCGAGGGTCGTTCAGATCCGATTCGGCGACCAGGAACAGCGGCCGGTCCGTTTCGGCGGACAGGGCGTCCACGGCCTCCGACAGCTCCTCCAGGAAGTGGTACGCGCGTGTGTCCACCAGCGCGTGCACCGCGTCCAGGCGCAGCCCGTCGATCCGGTAGTCGCGCAGCCAGGCCAGCGCGCTGCCGATCAGGAACGCGCGCACCTCGTCCGAGCCCGGCGCGTCCAGATTGACCGCGGCGCCCCAGGGCGTGTGGTGGGTGTCCGTGAGGTACGGGCCGAAGACGGGCAGGTAGTTGCCGGACGGCCCGAAGTGGTTGTGCACCACGTCGAGCACCACGCCCAGGCCGAGTTCGTGCGCCCGGTCGACGAAGCGTTTCAGCGCCTCGGGGCCGCCGTAGGGCTCGTGCACCGCCCACAGCGAGACACCCTCGTAGCCCCAGCCGTGCGTGCCCGGGAAGGGGCACAGGGGCATCAGCTGCACATGCGTGACGCCGAGTCCGGCGAGATGGCCGAGCCGCTCGGCGGCCGCGTCCAGGGTGCCCTCGGGCGTGTACGTCCCCACGTGCAGCTCGTACAGCACCGCTCCGGGCAGCGGTCGCCCCCGCCATCGCGCGCGCCACGCGTACCGCTCGTGGTCGACGACCGCGCTCAGTCCGTCCGGGCCGTCCGGCTGCCGCCGCGAGCGCGGATCGGGCAGCACGGGCCCGTCGTCCACCGCGAAGCCGTACCGCGATCCCTCGCGCGCTTCGGCCTCGCCCCGCCACCACCCCGCCCGTTCCGGATCACGCTCCAACGCATGTGTGACGTCGTCGCACCGGAGCGTCACACGACCGGCCTGTGGTGCCCACACCTCGAACTGCACGGACGGTTCCCCTTCGTCTGCTCACCGTGATGTAGCCCGTCCATGGTGCGTCAAAAGAGATCAATCCGCTGGTGCATCCACTCATTTGCGGCGGGTCTGCCCGGGTACGCGCGCGGCACGGCCGGTTTCCCGTTTTCTGGACAGCCCGGCCGCGCTGCCCGACAATCACCAGCGTGACGTCGTCCTTCGAGTTCAACACGTTCCCCGCGAGGCTTTCCGACGCGGAGCGGGACCGGGCGCTGAAGGTGCTGCGGGACGGCGTCGCCGTGGGCCGCCTCTCCCACGACACGTTCGTCCACCGCATGGAGCTGGCGCTCGCCGCCCGCCGCCCGGACGAACTCGCCGCGCTCACCGCCGACCTGCGCACGGAGAGCCGCCTCTCGCGCCTGGTGTTCGGCACCGTCGAGGCCGTCTCCGGATTCTCCGTACGGCTGCGCAGGGCCTGGCAGGCCGAGCGGCTGCCCAAGCTGCAACTGCCCCGTCCGTCGCACGGCCATCCGCTGCGCATAGGCCGCGACCCCGCCAGCGGACTGCGCCTCAACCACGAGACGGTCTCCCGCGTGCACGCCGAACTCCGTCACCAGGGTGGCATATGGGTCCTGCGCGACCTCGGCTCCACCAACGGCACGACGGTGAACGGCAGACGCGTCGTCGGCGCCGCCGTCGTCCGCGAGGGCGACCAGGTGGGCTTCGGCCGGATGACGTTCCGGCTGTCGGACGGCTGACCGGAAACGGAGCCACCCCTCACCTCTGGCCTGGGGATTACCGAATGCCGGTCCCGGGGGGTTGGCCGAAATCCCATTGCTGTTCACGGTGTTGACGTACCCCTGAAGTCGTGACTCACTGTGCTTACGCCATCTACACCTGGTGAACCGACGGCACCGCATGGGGGAGGTGTGCCCTGCCGCCCCTGCTGCGCTACCCGACCGTCGACGAACTGGGCGCCCGGGCCGCCGCCCTCGTCGCCCGCCACCCCCGCGACGCCCGGCTGCGCCGGGTCGGCACCTCCCGCGCGGGCACCCCCCTGTGGCTGCTCTCCGTCGGCCGCGGCAGCCGCCAAACGCTGGTCGTCGCCGGCCCCCACGCCAACGAACCGGTGGGCGGCGCCACCGTGCTCCGTCTGGCCGAGCGGGCCCTGGCCGACCCGCGGCTCACCGAGGGCGCGGACGCCACCTGGAACCTGCTGCTGTGCCTCGACCCGGACGGCTCGCGCCGCAACGAGGGCTGGCTGCCCGGCCCCTACACGCTCGGCCGGTACGTCCGGCACTTCTTCCGGCCCGGCTTCCTGGAGCAGCCCGAATGGCTGCCCGACGGCGCGGCCGGCGCCGCCCTGCCGGAGACCCGTGCCCTGCTCGACCTCCAGGACGAACTGCGCCCGTTCCTCCAGTGCTCCCTGCACGGCGTCGACATCGGCGGCGGCTTCGTGGAACTCACCCACGACCTGCCCGGCCTCGACCGGCGCCTCGCCCACATCGCCGCCCGGCTCGGCATACCCCGCGAACTCGGCGCGTACGACGCCCTGTACTGGCCCGGCCTCGGACCCGCCGTCTACCGGATCCCGCCGCCGCGCCGGGCCGATCTGGTCGCGGCCATGACGGAGGCCGCCGTCGAGTCCACGTGGTACCACCCTCACCGGCACGGCACCGTCACCGCGGTCGTCGAGGCACCCATGTGGGGCGTGACGGCCGTGGCGGACGGCACCCCGCCCGCGGACCGGGACGCCGTGCTCCGGGCCGTCAGCCGCACCCTGCGCCACGACACGGACCTCCTGCGGCACCTGCTGGCCCGGATCCGGCCGCACCTCACCACCGTGCCCGACGCGGCCCGCCTGCTCGCCCCGGTCGACGACTACCTCCTGGTCTGCCCCGGCCTCGCCGACGCCTGGGACCCCGACACCGGCGACAGCCCGGGCCACCCCCTTCCGGCCCTGAGTACCGCCCACCTGGTCGCCCTGCGCATCTCCGGGCGCCGGCTCGCGCTGCGCACGGCGGGACTGCTGCACCAGCTCGTCCGGGCCGCCGGCCGCGACCCGGGCGGGACACTGCCGGACCTGGACCGCCTGATCGACGAGTGGTGCGCCGAGTACCGCGACGGCTGCGGGGCGCGCTGGATCCCGGTGGCCCGCCAGGCGGAGTACCAGGCCCGGGTGGTGCTCGCCGCGTTCGAGCTGGCGGGGCGGCACACGCGCGCGTGCTCCGGTTCGGGTGCGGCTCCGGGCGAGCCGGTGCCGCTGCAACGGGACTGAGACACGGGGCCGCCCCAGAGGGCCGAGACACGGGGCCGACCCACGGGGCCGACCCACGGGGCCGACCCACGGGGCCGACCCTCAGGGCCGAGACACGGGGCCGAGACACGGGGCCGACCCACGGGGCCACCCACAGGGCCGAGACACCGGGCCGACCCACGGGGCCACCCACAGGGCCGAGACACCGGGCCGACCCACGGGGCCGCAACACAGGGCTGAGACGCAGGGCTGAGACGCAGGGCTGAGGCACAGGGCTGAGACGCAGGGCCGCCTACGACGCCCTCTCGCGCGCGTGCAGCGCCGCCGCGACGACCGTGCGGGACTGGTGCTCCACCTGGTGCTCCAAGGGCACCCAGCGGGCGCGGAACCGTTCCGCGAAGGCGTCGCTCCAGGTCGAGACGAGCTCCTCGAGCTGTTTCGCCGCCGCGTCGTCGGTCCCGCGCAGCACCCGCAGCAGCATGGCCGCCGCCCGCAGCGGCACCCGGCGCGCGAACGCGTCCACGCTGCCGACGTACGCCCGGGTGCGGTCGGCGGGCGGCGTGTGGAGCAGGTCCGAGGCCAGGCCCGGCACCAGCTCCAGCCCCCACCGGACGGCCCGCAGCAACGGCCCGTCCAGGTCCGCCAGCCGGGGCAGCACGCCGTCGAGCACGCGCGACACCTCCAGCGCGTCCCGTTGCAGCCGGCGCGCCAGCAGCCCGATCGCCGCCGCCGGAGCCGGATGAGGAGCCGGGTCGTCGACCAGGTCGCTCGCCCACATCGGCACCTCGACGACCGCGGTCAGCCCGCCGTACCGGTGGGCGTGGTACCAGGTGCTGTGCCGCGCGTCGTCCGGCAGGCTCGGGTACGCCGGCCCGATCCCCGGCGCCGGCATGACATGGACGCCCGGCCCCGAGGCGGGCCAGCCCGCGGCGTCCGACGCCCCCGTCTCCACCGGGATGTGCAGCTCGGCCGCTGACTTGGCGAACGGCTCGGCGAGCCCCGGCACGTCCCTCGTCAGCTGCACCCAGCTGCCGCCCAGGTCCGTGCCGTGCAGGGTGACCTGCAGATACGGGCGCAGTTCGTCGATGACGCCCGTCAGGGCCCGGGTCTCGGGCGGAAGCCGGTCCGGCGGCAGCACGGACGGCGCCCACTCGGGCTGCTCCGGGCCCGCCGGCCGGAAGAAGCCGAGGTGGTAGTCGAAGAGGCTGCGCGGCGCCGGCGTGACGTGCAGGCTCGCCCCGTCGGGATCCGCGCACAGCAGGAAGTGCCAGGAGATGCCGTCGCGCAACTCCCGCTGCTCCAGGACCCGCCGGGCGACCGCGAGCAGGGTGCAGGAGCCGGTCGGCTCATTGGCGTGGGCGCCGGCGACCACCAGTACGGCACGGCGGGCCCGGCCCACGGACAGCAGGTGCAAAGGCCTGCCCGCGCGTGAGGCACCCACCTGCCGCAGGGTGCACACACCGGGGCGCTGAGCGGTCAACGCCCGGGCAGCAGAAACCTGTTCGGTCACCGTCGGGTAGCGCAGCTCCGGCAGGACACTCACCCCCGTCACATCCGCCCGAGTTCGCCATCGCAGTACCCCACGGCCATGGTGCGGTGTCAAGGGCGCGACGGGGGAGGCCCCAGGGGGCGCCCCGAAGCATGGACCGCCGGGGCAGGCGCCACACCCGGTGCGGCCCTGTCCCACCGGGGCCTCGCACGCCTCCGACCGGCTGTCCCGCCCTCAGTCACCCGCCCTCTCCAGCAGCGCCACCGGCCGCCCCGCGAACAGCTCCGCCACGCGTGCGTGGCCCGTGAAGTCCCGCCCCGGTTCCAGTGCGTCGGCCCAGCGGCCCGGTGGCAGCGGCAGGCGGGTGTCCTGCCAGCCGCCCGCCTCCGCGAGCCGCAGGGACAGGCGGGTCACCGCCGTCAGCACCTCGCCGGAGCGGACGAACGCCAGGCAGTGCTGTGCCGCCGGTCCCTCGGCCGGCAGCGCCTGGTACGTCGCCGTGTCGCCGAAGGCGCCGGGCCGCCGGGCCCGCAGCCCCAGCGCCGCCTTCGTCACCGCCGTCTTCTCCCCGGAGGTGCCGTCCAACTCCGCGGGCGGGAAGTCCACCGCCCGCCGGTTGTCCGGGTCGACCAGCGCCCGGTACTCGGCCTCCGTGCCCTGGTAGACGTCCGGGACGCCCGGCATCGTCAGCTGCACCAGAGCCGTGCCCAGCACATTGGCCCGGATGTACGGCGCCAGCGACTCCCGGAACGCGGCGACCCGCTCACCCGGCGCCCCGCACGGCCCGGCCGCCACGAACCGCTCCACCGCCTCCTCGTACGGCGGCTCCTGCTCGGTCCAGCTGGTGTACAGGCCCGCCTCACGCACGTGCTTCAGCAGCGCCCCCTGCACCCGCTCCCGCGCGCCGGAGGCCGGCCCCAGTCCGAACACCGTCTGCCAGGCCGCCCACGCCAGCTGCGCGTCCGGCACCCCCTCCCCGGTGCGGGTCGCCTCCGCGAGCACGTCCGCCCAGCGGTCCGGGCACTCGGTGAGCACGTGCAGCGCCGCCCGGACGTCCGCACTGCGCTTGGTGTCGTGCGTGGTGGCCACCGTGCCGGTCACCGGCCAGTCGCGCTGCACACGCGCGCAGTACGCGTGGAATTCCTCCGGCGACAGCGCGGGAGCCCCCGGATTCCCGCCCACCTCGGTCGCCGACAGCAGCGGCACGTACCGGTAGAACGCCGTGTCCTCCACGGACTTGGCCCGCAGCGCCGACGAGGTCTGCGCGAACCGCGTCCGGAACTCCAGCTGGGCCGGCCCGTCGCCGTACCGCCCCAGCACCAGGTCCCGTACGACGTCCACCGCACCGGCCTCCTCGGGCACGGTGAAGGCCTGCCGGGCCTCGGCGGCGGCCTCCTCGGTGACCACGGACGCCGCATCGGCGGACTCGTAGGGCCGGTAGACCTCCATCCGTACGAGGAGCTCCTGGAGCGCCGTGCGCAGTGCCCAGGGGGCGCGGTCGCGCAGGGCGGGCTCCGGGGAGGTGGCGCACAGCCGGCTCGCCACCCGGGTCAGCCGGTCGGTCTCGGTGGCCAGCTCGTGCGTGAGGACCTTGTACGCCGCCCGCCGCACCGTTGCCTCCCACTGCCCGCCCCGGTCCGTCTGCGGGGCCGCGAAGCGCCGGTACTGCCCCAGCAGCTCCCCGAACCCGGCGGGGTCCGTGAAGACCCCGTCCACGTGCCGCAGGGCGTCGTACCCGGTGGTTCCCGCCGCGGGCCAGGACGCCGGCAGGTGCTCACCGTCGGCCAGGATCTTCTCCACGACCGTCCAGCGGCCCCCGGTCGCCTCGTGCAGCCTGGCGAGGTAGCCGTCGGGATCCGCGAGCCCGTCGGGGTGGTCGATGCGCAGCCCGTCGATCACGCCCTCGTGCAGCAGCTCGAGGATCTTGCCGTGGGTGGCCTCGAACACCTCCGGGTCCTCCACCCGCACCCCGATGAGCTCCGAGATGCTGAAGAACCGCCGGTAGTTGAGCTCGGTCCGGGCCAGCCGCCACCACACCGGGCGGTACCACTGCGCGTCCAGCAGATGCGGCAGCGGCAGATCCTCGGTGCCCTCGCGCAGCGGCAGGACGTGGTCGTAGTAGCGCAGCACGTCACCGTCGACGCGCAGCTCGTCCAGCACCTCGCCCAGCGGCCCGCCGAGGACCGGCAGCAGCACCTGGCCGTCCTGCGCCTCCCAGTCGATGTCGAACCACCGGGCGTACGGCGACTTCGGGCCCTCGCGGAGCACCTCCCACAGGGCGCGGTTGTGGCGCGGGGCCATGGCCATGTGGTTCGGGACGATGTCCACCACCAGGCCGAGCCCGTGCTCGCGCGCGGTGCGCGCCAGCGCCCGAAGCCCCTCCTCGCCGCCCAGTTCCTCGCGCACGCGTGCGTGGTCGACGACGTCGTAGCCGTGTGTCGAGCCCGGTACGGCCTCCAGGACGGGGGACAGATGCAGGTGCGAGACGCCGAGCGAGGCCAGGTACGGCACGACGGCCGCGGCTGCTCCGAACGGGAACTCGGGCTGCAACTGCAGCCGGTACGTGGCCGTGGGCACCACCGGGTCAAGTCGCTCAGGTGTCATGGAACGTACGTACCCGCCCTGCCGCCGTTCGTGTCATCCCCCGCGCCAGGTGCGTCGCGCGTCGCCCGGACGAGTGGCTTCCGGGCGACGCGCACGCGCCGGGCGGTCAGACGGGCCGCTGGAGCACCGTCATGCTGCGGTCCGGCAGGGTCAGCCGGTCCCCGGCCTGCACCTTCGGGCCGGTCTCCGAGGGCACGCCGGTCGGGAGGGCCGTGTCGACCACGACCTCCCACTGCCGCCCGTGATTGACCGGAACCACGAACTCCAGCGGCTTGGGCGAGGCGTTGAACATCAGCAGGAACGAGTCGTCGCTGATGCGCTCCCCGCGTGCGCCCGGCTCGGAGATCGCGTTGCCGTTGAGGAACACGGTCAGCGCCGACGCCTGCGCCGAGTCCCAGTCCCGCTGGGTCATCTCCCGGCCGTCCGGAGTGAACCAGGCGATGTCGGACAGGTCGTCGTGGGTGCCCTCCACGGGCCGGCCGTGGAAGAAGCGCCGCCGGCGGAAGACCGGGTGGTTGCGGCGCAGCCACACCATCGCGCGCGTGAAGCCCAGCAGCTCCTTGCTCGGCCCGCCCCGCGGGTCCCCGTCCTTCGCGTCCTCGTCCTCCGGATCCCCGTCCTCGGCGTCCTCCTCCTGCGGCCACTCGACCCAGGCCAGCTCGTTGTCCTGGCAGTAGGCGTTGTTGTTGCCGCGCTGGGTGCGGGCGAACTCGTCGCCGTGGCTGATCATGGGCACGCCCTGGGACAGCATCAGCGTCGCGATGAAGTTCCGCATCTGCCGGGCGCGCAGCCGCAGCACGTCCGGGTCGTCTGTCTCGCCCTCGGCCCCGCAGTTCCAGGACCGGTTGTGGCTCTCGCCGTCCCGGTTGTCCTCGCCGTTGGCCTCGTTGTGCTTGTCGTTGTAGGACACCAGGTCGTGCAGAGGGAAGCCGTCGTGGCAGGTCACGAAGTTGATCGAGGCCAGCGGGCGGCGCCCGTCGTCCTGGTACAGATCGGACGAGCCGGTCAGCCGCGAGGCGAACTCTGCGAGGGTGCGCTGCTCGCCCCGCCACAGGTCGCGCACGGTGTCCCGGTACTTGCCGTTCCACTCGGTCCACAGCGGCGGGAAGTTGCCCACCTGGTAGCCGCCCTCGCCCACGTCCCACGGCTCGGCGATCAGCTTCACCTGCGAGACCACCGGGTCCTGCTGCACCAGGTCGAAGAACGACGACAGCCGGTCCACCTCGTGGAACTGCCGGGCCAGCGTCGCGGCCAGGTCGAAGCGGAACCCGTCGACGTGCATGTCCGTCACCCAGTACCGCAGCGAGTCCATGATCAGCTGGAGCACGTGCGGCGACCGCATGAGCAGGGAGTTCCCGGTCCCTGTCGTGTCCATGTAGTAGCGGGGGTCGTCGGTGAGCCGGTAGTAGCGCGCGTTGTCCAGGCCCTTGAAGGACAGCGTCGGGCCCAGGTGGTTGCCCTCGGCGGTGTGGTTGTAGACCACGTCGAGGATCACCTCGATCCCGGCCTCGTGCAGAGCCTTGACCGCCGACTTGAACTCCAGCACCTGCTGGCCCCGGTCGCCCCAGGACGCGTAGGCGTTGTGCGGGGCGAAGAAGCCGATGGTGTTGTAGCCCCAGTAGTTGTTCAGGCCCATGTCGACCAGGCGGTGATCGTTCACGAACTGGTGTACGGGCATCAGCTCCAGGGCGGTGACCCCGAGCTCGGTGAGGTGCTCGATGATCGCCGGGTGCGCGAGGGCCGCGTACGTGCCGCGCAGCTCCTCCGGGAGGCCCGGGTGCCGCATGGTGAGGCCCTTGACGTGGGCCTCGTAGATGACGGTGTGGTGGTACTCGGTGCGCGGGCGCCGGTCGTCGCCCCAGTCGAAATAGGGGTTGACCACGACCGACGTCATGGTGTGCGGCGCCGAGTCGAGATCGTTGCGCCGGTCGGGATCGTCGAAGTGGTAGCCGTAGACCTCCTCGCCCCAGCGGATCGAACCGCTGATCGCACGCGCGTACGGGTCGAGCAGCAGTTTCGCGGAGTTGCAGCGCAGCCCGCGCTCGGGCGCGTACGGGCCGTGCACGCGGAACCCGTACCGCTGCCCCGGCATGACGCCGGGCACATACGCGTGCCGCACGAAGGCGTCGCTCTCCCGGAGCTCGATCGCCGTCTCCGAGCCGTCGTCGTGCAGCAGACACAGCTCTACTCGGTCCGCGGCCTCCGTGAAGACCGCGAAGTTGGTACCGGCGCCGTCGTACGTGGCACCGAGTGGATACGCCTCGCCAGGCCAGACCTGCATGGATACGACTCTTTCAGGTGTGCGGCGCCGGTGGGGACGCCTTGGTCCCGAGTCTCCCCGAAAGTGAGGGAACCTCCTATGACTTATCTCCCTCTTACCGAGTGACCAGTGCATACGCGGTATGCCAATCCATTGGGGCAATCACATACTCCCGGGGCTGTGGGGGAGTAGGGGGAAAGACGTGCGCAAGACAGTGCACCGCCACCTGGGGAAGGTGGTGGCCGGTACCGCCATCGCGGTGGCCGGGACGGCTGTGATGGCGGCGGTGACCCTGCCGGGCACGGCGGGGGCGGACGACAGCGGGACCCGGGCGGGGCAGGCCGCCCCGCAGGAGGCCGGCGCGGCGGCGGGCGCGGGCGGCCGGGCCGTGTCGCCGGGCGTCGTGGAGGCGGCCCCCGCCGAGGGGCAGAAGGGCGAGGGCCGCGACCCGCTGACCGACGACGAACTGAAGCGGGCCGAGAGGACCGCCCTCAGCAAGCAGCTGTTCCGCAGCGGCGAGAGCGTCGACGGGGACCGCGGCCCGCAGCGGCTCGGCGTCGACCTCGCCGAACCCGAGGCCGACGAGGTCGGCAGGCCGGACGCGCCCCGGCGCGCCGACGTGACGTTCTACGACTACCGGGACGACACCCTCGTGACCCGGACCGTCGATCTGGACACCGGCACGGTGGTGCACAGCGACACCCAGCACGGCGTCCAGCCGCCGCTGACCCGCGCGGAGAAGGCCGAGGCGGCCGCCCTCCTGATCGCCGACCCGCTGGGCTCGGGCCTGAAGGCCGACTACGAGGACGCCACCGGCAAGGCGCTCACCGGCCCGTACCAGCTCCAGCTCAGCGGCGCCGTCTACCGCGCCGCGCCGGGCGCCCAGCCCGCCGTGCTCGACCGGTGCGGGGAGCACCGCTGCGTCCGGCTGTTCCCGAAGGTCAAGAACGGTCCGTGGGTCGACGCCCGGTCGCTGGTGATCGACCTGAGCGCCCGCAAGGTCGCCCGGCTCGACCGCTGACCCGCCCTCCTCGCTCACCCGTCCACCTCGCTCCTCCTCGTCAGGGAGTCATCTCGTCATGCGCGTGAACAGCAACACCAAGGCCCGCACCCGGGCCGCCGTGGGCCTGACCGTGGCCGCGCTGGCCGCGGGCGCCACAGCCGGCGCGGGACCGGCCACCGCCCAGCCGAAGGCCGCACCCGCCGCGCCCGCGGCCGCCGAGTGCAGCACCGCCTACCGCATCGAGCAGAAGCTCTCCACCGGCACCACCTGGCGAATGTGCTGGCGCTACGACGGCAAGGCCGGCCTCGTGCTGGAGAACATCTCGTACCAGCCCAAGGGCGAACCCAAACAGATCAGGGTCCTCAACAGCGCCCGCCTCGGTCAGATCCACGTCCCCTACGACGACGGCAACATCGAGTACGACGACCTCACCGGCTTCGACTTCGCCCAGGGCCTGATGAACCTGGCGCCGGGCGAGTGCCCCGGCGGCACCGTCAAGACGGTCAAGGTCCCGGACTCCTGGAACGAGGACCCGAACGTCAAGGGCCTGTGCACCACCACCCGCTCCCGCGGCCACGCCTACCGCATGCAGGGCGACACCGCGAACAAGGTCTTCCAGACCGAGGGCAAGGACCTCCTCGTCTACACGGTCAACCAGGTCGGCTGGTACGAGTACATGACCGAGTGGCGCTTCCAGGACGACGGCACCGTCACCATGAACGTCGGCGCCACCGGCAGCCTCTCCTGGGACGACTACGACGCCGGCGACGGCCGCGGCTGGCCCATCGGCAAGGGCGCGAGCGCCAAGGCCACCAGCCACAGCCACAACGCCTTCTGGCGGCTCGACTTCGCCCTGGACGGCTCCACCAAGAACAAGGTCGAGCAGTACGACTCCAAAGTCAGCGCGCCCGTCCGGGGCCGGCGCGCCCCCACCACCAAGACCACCCGTACCAAGGTGACCAAGGAACTGGCCGGCGACAGCAAGGCCTACCGCTGGTGGCGCATGGTCAGCGCGATTGGCAAGAACAAGGACGGACACGCGCGCTCCTACGAGATCGTCCCCGGACCCACGACCAAGTACCCGGGCCGCAGCTACACCAAGCACGACCTGTACGTCACGCAGTACAACACGTGCGAGCTGTTCGCCAGCCACAACCCCGGCAACTGCGGGGCCGGAGCCGGTAAATCCGTCGACAAGTGGGTCAACGGCCAGACCCTGACCCACCCGGTGGTCTGGATGAACATCGGCTTCCACCACATAGCCCGGGACGAGGACCAGCAGCCCATGCCCGTCCACTGGCAGGGCTTCTCCATCGCCCCGCGCGACGTCACCGCTATGAATCCGCTCACTCCGGCCGAGCTCGGCTGGCAGAACGGGCACTGGCGGCCCCGGAGTTGAGAACTCCCCTGCCCATCCGGCTGCACCGCCGACCGCTCCCGGAGTACCCTTCCTTGATCGTTGACAAGGGGAGTGCTCGGGGAGCGGAAGGCGGTGCGCGGGTGGGCTCGGGAGGGCTGGAGCTGCCCCCTGGTGACGAGGGTCACGAGGGGAACTCCACTGACGTCCCGACCGGTGCCGTGTCCCTGGCGCGGCCGATGGACGCGACGGGCTCGATCGGCCCGGAGCTGGACTGGGACGCCGACGCCTGGCGCGAGGTGCGCACCCGCGCCCAGCGGGCCGGGCGCGCCTACATCTGGCTGAACCTCGTCGAGCAGCGGCTGCGCGCGGTCGTCGCCGCCGTGCTGCGGCCCGTCTACGAACCCGTGCACGGCGAGGACTGGGTGGTGGCCGCCGCCGGGCCGGCCGGCCAGGAGTGGGTGCAGCGCGCGGTCGCGGTCCGCGAGGTCAGCCGCCGCAAGGGCTATCTGCTCGACCCGGCCGACGACAACGTGCTCTCCTTCCTCACCCTGCCGCAGCTGCGCGAGCTGATGGTGCAGCACTGGCCCTGCTTCGAACCGTACTTCGACGACCGCCGGGACGTCGAGCTCGCCCTGGACGAGCTGGAGGTCACCCGGAACGTCGTCTCCCGCAACCGGGCCCTGTCCGAGGCCGTGCTGAACCAGGCCGAACGGGCCTCGGCCCGGCTGCTGGAGATGCTCGGCGCGGGCGGTGACGTGCCCTCGGCGCGCAGGCTGCCCGTCGACGCGGTCGAGGACCTGGTCGGTGACCGCTACGCCGACGTGGTCGCCGTCCACCCGGACCGGGTGCGGCTGATGCGGCAGTTCCCGGCCGAGGACATCTTCGGCGGCGCCCGACGTCTCGACGCCATCGGCATCGGCCTCAACCTGCTCGTGCAGAACTTCTCCGGCCGGCGTCTGGTGCGGCTGGCCGAGTCCGGCTGCCGGGTCCGGCTGCTGTTCCTCAACCCGGCCTCCAGCGCGGTCAAGCGCCGCGAGCGGGAGCTCGGCATCAAGCGGGGCGAGCTCAGCCGGGCCGTCGAGATGAACATCCTGCACATGCGCCGGGTGCGGGCCCGGCTGCGCGACCCGGGTGCCTTCGAGATCCAGGTCTTCGACGAGACGCCCCGCTTCACGGCGTACCTGGTGGACGGCGACGGCGCGGACGGCATCGCGGTCGTGCAGAGCCATCTGCGCCGCACCCGCGGCATGGAGGCACCGGTGTTCGTGCTGCGCAACGGCACCAAGGTGGTCAAGTCGGGTGAGACGGACGAAAGTGGCCTCTTCCCCACGTACCGCGAGGAGTTCGAGGTGATGTGGGCGGATTCGCGGCCGGTGTCCTGAACTGTGCTCCGGTGAGCGGTGGTTCTCCGGTCCGCCGCCGGGGCTGAGCGGAACGACGGCGGGAGTAAGCGGAGTGCGGTCCTTCGACTGTCAGTGGTGCATGGGAAGGTGGAGACCACTGGGGGAACGCACCACAAGAAGGGGGACCGCCCATGGGCTGGCACCGGGAGCTGCTGGTCGGCTTCGACCTGGAGACGACGGGCACGGATCCGTGCGAGGCGCGCATCGTCACGGGAGCCGTGATCGAGGTCAGGGGCGGGGAGCCGATCGGGTGCCGGGAGTGGCTGGCCGACCCGGGAGTGCCGATCCCCGAGGGCGCGGTGGCGGTGCACGGCATCAGCAATGAGCGCGCGGCGGCCGAGGGCAGACCGGCCGACCAGGTGGCGGATGCCCTGGCCGACGTCCTCACCTCCTACTGGAAGACGGGCGTGCCGGTCGTCGCCTACAATGCGACCTTCGACCTCACCCTGCTCTCCGCGGAGTTGCGGCGCCACGGACTGCCGTCCCTGCGCGACCGCCTGGGCGGCGTGGACCCGGCGCCCGTCATCGACCCCTACACCATCGACCGCTGGATCGACCGCTACCGCCGCGGCAAACGCAACCTCGAAGCGGTCTGCGCCGAGTACGGCGTCGTCCTCGACACCGCCCACGACGCCATGGCCGACGCCCTGGCGGCGGCCCGGCTGGCCGGGGCGATAGCCGACCGCCACCCCAAGATCGCCATGCTCGGCCCGGCGGCCCTGCACCACCGCCAGATCGAGTGGTACGCGCAGTGGGCGGCGGACTTCCAGAGCTTCCTGCGCGACAAGGGCGACCCGACCGCCTCCATCGACGGGAGGTGGCCCCTGCGGGAGTTGGCGGACGAACCGGTCTGATCCGGCGTCAGGCGGGCCGGTCGCTCAGAACGGATACCACCGCACGCTCTCGTCCCCGTCCCTCAGCGACCGCACCCGCCGCTCGAACTCGGCCAGTGCCTTCGGGTTGCTCGGTGCGTGCTGGGCGACCCAGGCGCAGCTCGCCGTCTCCCGGGCCCCGCGCAGCACACCGCAGCCGGCCCATCCGCGTACGTCCCATCCGTAGGTCTCCGTGAACGAGGCGTACGCCTCGTCCGGCAGCCCGTACCGGTCGTGGGACAGTGCCATCACCACGAGATCGTGCTCGCGCAGGTCCGCGGACACCGTCTCCAGATCCACCAGCACGGGCCCGTCGGGTCCGACGTGCACATTGCGCGGCAGCGCGTCCCCGTGGATCGGCCCCGGCGGCAGGTGCGGCGTGAGCGCGGCGGCCCGATCGGCGAACCCGTCCCGCCGCTGGCGCAGATAGGCGGCGTCCGCGGGATCGATCGCATCCCCCGCGAGCCGCAGCCACCGCTCCACACCGCCCAGCAGATCGCGGGCCGGGAGGGCGAAGGGAGGCAGGGGCGTGGCATGCACGACCCGCAGCAGTTCGGCCACATCCCGCGGCTCGGCGGGCCGCACGGCGTCCGGCAGCCGATGCCACACCGTCACCGGATGCCCATCGACCAGCAGCGCCTTCGGCTCGGCCGCACGCACCGCCGGCACACCCGCCTCGGCGAGCCACACCGCGATGTCCAGTTCGCGGCGCGCCCGGTCCAGGAGTTCGGCGTCACGGCCGACCTTGACGACCAGGTCACCGGCGGCGAACACCGCGTTCTCGCCCAGAGCGAGCAGCCGCGCCTCCCGGACCGCACCGGGCAGCACCCCTGCCGCGGCCAGTACGTCCCGCGCCCGCGCCTCGTCCATCGTCCGCCTCCGTCGTCCGTGCTTCGACCGTCGGGTTCCGGCCATCCACCGGTCAGTGTCGCATCGGCACAGGTCGGGCGGCGTACGCGGTGCCTTGACGAGGCACACGGCCTTCACGAGCATGACCAGGCCGGCAGAGCGTGCAAAGGGGCTGATTCCGTGACAACGGTGACCGAGGCTTCACCCCCTTCGCTGTCTGATCACCGGTGCGGCAGCCCTGGTCGTCGGCGCGTTCGCCCGGCACGATCTGGGCGCGCGGCCGGAGCACTACACGAAGCAGGCGACGAGCGGTACGCAGACACTGACCTCGGTCGCGAAGGGGCTGGCGATCCCCACGCTGGTCCTGGCCGTCCTCGTGGGCATCGCCTACCTGGTGGCAGCGCTCACTGGTGACCGCCTGCCGCCGCACTCCGGCACAGCTGCCGACGACTGCTCGTGGCAGGGCCCGTCGGTTGCCAGTCCCGGCAACCGACGGGCCCCATCACGCCCCCGCGGCGATCAGACCTTGAGGGGTTCACCCTCGTCGTCCCGCGCCGCCGGTGCGGCGACCGCCTGCGGCGTCTCGTCGTGCGTGAGGTCCGGCAGCCGGTGCAGCCACTTCGGCAGATACCAGTTGCCCTCGCCGAGCAGCGCCATCACGGCCGGCAGCAGCACACCACGGATGATCGTCGCGTCGATGAGCACCGCCGCCGCGAGGCCGACACCCATCTGCTTCATGGACTGCATGGACAGCGTTCCGAAGATCGCGAACACGGCGACCATGATGACCGCGGCACTGGTGACCACCCCGGCCGTGGTGACCACGCCGTGCCGGATGGCGTCCTTCGTCGCCAGGCCCCGCAGCCGCGCCTCGCGGATCCGGGAGACCACGAACACGTGGTAGTCCATCGACAGGCCGAACAGGATCACGAAGAGGAACAGTGGCAGCCAGGTGATGATCGCGCCGACGCCCTCCGCGCCCACCAGGGACGCGCCCCAGCCGTGCTGGAAGACCGCGACGAGTATCCCGTACGCGGCGCCCACCGACAGCAGGTTCAGCACGATCGACGTGACCGCGATGGTCAGCGAACGGAACGACAGCAGCATCAGGACGAAGGCGAGGACCACGACGAACGCGAACACCGGGACGACCGCGCCCGCCAGCTGGTCGTTGAAGTCCTTCGACCCGGCCACCTGCCCGGTGATGGGCGCCTCGAGACCGTCGACCTTGCCGAGCGTGGCCGGACGCACCTCGTCCCGCAGCAGGTCCAGGCTCGCGCCCGCCTTGTCCTGGTCGGAACCGCCCACGAGCGGGACGTAGACGAACGCGACGTTCTTCGCGTCGTGCAGCTTGATCTCCACCGGGCCCCGCGAGGCGCCCGAGCTGATCGCCCGCGCACGGAAGTCGGAGAGCGCGGACTTCACCTCCGGGGCGTTGATGTCGTGCGCCTTGACGATCACCTCGGCCGGCTCGGAACCGCCCGGGAAGGCGTCGTTGAGCCGGTTGTACGTCTGCACGATGGGCAGCGAGTCGCCGAACTCCTGGTCCAGGGTCAGCTGTTGCGTCTTCATGCCGAGCGCGGGAGCCGTGATGGCCAGCAGCGCACCGGCCGCCACGACGACGGCGACCACCGGCTTGGCCAGGACGCGCCGCAGGACGGCCGTCCAGAACCGGCTGTCCTGAGTGCCGCCGCTCCGCTTGCGCCGCCGCAGGACCGGCAGACGGCCCTTCTCGACGCGCTCGCCCAGCAGCGACAGCAGCGCGGGCAGCACGGTCACGGACCCCACCATGGCCACGGCCACCACCATCAGCGAGGCCAGGCCCATCGCCTCGAACTCGGCGAGCCCCGTGAACAGCATGCCCGCCATCGCCACGCACACCGTGACACCCGAGACCACGATCGCACGGCCACTGGTCGCGGCGGCGATCCGCAGGGCCGTCTGCGCGTCCCGTCCGGCCTCGCGCTCCTCGCGCTCCCGGCGCAGGTAGAAAAGGCAGTAGTCGACACCGACCGCCATGCCGACCAGCAGCATCACGGAGTTGGCGGACTCGCTCATCGGCATGACGTGGCTGACCACGCCCATGAGGCCCATCGTCGCCATGATGGCGGTGACCGCCAGCGCCAGCGGCAGCAGCGCCGCGACCAGCGCACCGAAGGCGATGAGCAGAATGCCGAAGGCCACCGGCACCGCGGAGTACTCGGCCTTCTTGAAGTCGTCGCCGAACGCGTCGTCGAACGTCTTCATCATGCTGGCGCCGCCGATCTCCTCGATCCGCAGCGACTCGTGAGTCTGCTGGACGCCCTCGACGGCCTTCAGCACCGGTTCGATCCGCTCGCCGGCGGTGTCCGACCCGCCGCGCATGTCGAACTGCACGAGCGCGCTGCGCCCGTCCTTCGAGATCGTCTTCGTCTCGTACGGCGAGGTCACCTCGGTGACCCGGCCGGTCCCCTCGACGGCCCGCACGACCGCCTCCACGGCGTCCCGGAACTCGGCGTCCGTCGCCTTCAGGTCACCGCCCCTGGCCTGGATCAGCACGGTCTCACCGGCCGGTTCGTCGATGCCGGCGTCCTCGACGATCCGCGCGGCGGTGTGCGTCTCGCCCTTCAGCTGGTCGCTGTCCTTGACGTCGACCCGGCCCGCAGCCGAACCGAGCCCCATCGCCAGGACGACGAACAGCACCCAGATGCCGACGGCAGCCCATCGGTGCCGGGCGCTCCAGCCGCCGGCCCGGGCGGCGAGGCCCCGCACCCGTATGTCTCCGTTCCCCATGACGGGCTTGCCCCCTCGTGATGCGGTGGCGGCCCCCTGCCGCCCCCTTTCGTCTCGAAGGTATGGGCCGGATAAAGCCATCTCGTCGTGCTGCCCGGTGAAGTGGGGGAGCCGGAACTCATCCCCATGGAGCGAGCCCTCTCCCCACTGGGGAGGACCTCAACGGACCGTGGCCCCTTACACCTATCGCCGGACATGTCCGGCTCCCCGGGTGTGTGGATCCTGAGTAAACGGTTGTGCCCCGCAAAGACCGGTGAGTAATTTACGGGGCCGGGCAACTGCCCGCGGCGGCCGTCGTGCCCACCCCCACGGGGCACGACGGCCGCCTTATCGTGAGCGGATGACGACGACATACGCGGCCCTGCTGCGCGGCATCAACGTGGGCGGCAGCAGGAAGGTCCCCATGGCCGACCTGCGCACGCTCCTGGCGGACCTCGGCCTCGACGACGTCCGCACATACCTGCAGAGCGGCCAGGCCGTGTTCGCATCCGGCCACGGCGACCAGGAGTCGCTGGCCGGTGAGATCGCGCGAGCCATCGAGAAGCACTTCGGCTTCGGCGTCGACGTGATCGTGCGCGACCACGCCTATCTGCGGGCCATCGCCGACGCCTGCCCGTTCCCGGCCGCCGACCTGGAGCCCAAGCAGCTCCACGTCACCTACTTCTCCGCCCCCGTCACCCCCGACCGCTTCGCGGAGATCGACCAGGAGGCCTGCCACCCCGAGGAGTTCCGCCTCGGCGACCGGGCCCTGTACCTGTACGCGCCGAACGGCCTGGGCCGCTCCAAGCTGGCCGAACACCTGTCGAAACCGCGCATCACCAAGGGCGTGATCGCCACCACCCGCAACTGGAACACGGTCGTCAAGCTCGTGGAGATGACCGGTGCCTGAGCACAACCCGGCCGTCGAGTCCGCGATGGAGGGCGAACTCGCCCTGCTCACCCCGAAGGTCCGCCGTTCACCCGACCGGGTCGGGGCACTGCTGCACCCCGACTTCCACGAGTTCGGCGCCTCCGGCCGGCACTGGAGCCGGGCGGCCATCATCGCCTCCCTGGCCGCGACCACCCAGACCGGCGCCCCCCGGCCCGTCGCCGTCTCCGCCCTCAGGGGCGTGCAGCTCGCCCCGGACCTGGTCCACCTCACCTACGACACCGAGTACGACGGCAGCCGCGCACACCGCAGTTCGCTGTGGCGGCGCACGGAGGGCCGCTGGCTGCTCTACTTCCACCAGGCGACCCCGTTCAGCGAACGGGCAACGTAGCGCCGGTCCCCGGGGCATGGCGTGCAGGACGTCATGCCGGCCCTGCCCTCCGGGGCCGGGCCAACCCGCTGGTCGCCTCCGTGAACACCTCCGCCGTCCGCTGCGTACCTACCGACGGACGGCACGAGAACGGAGTCTCGCGAGAGGAATCGCACGGCCACCGACAGGAGCCCGCAGTCATGAGCGACACGAACCTCGTCTACGCCTACGCGGTCCTGCGCCGCACCCCCGAGGCCGCTGCGGCCACGGCCCACCTGCGCGGTGTCGCCGGCGAGCCGATCCACCTGCTCGACCCGGCGGTCACCAGCCCGCCGCTCGCCTTCGCCGTCGGCCCCGTCCCGCCCGCCGACTACGACGACGCTCCCCTCCAGGCCCACCTCGACGACCTGGACTGGCTGGAGTCCACGGTCCGCTCCCATCACGCCGTCGTGGCCGCGCTGGTGGCCTCCGGCGCCGCCGTGCTGCCCCTGCGCCTCGCCACCGTCTACCGCGACGAGGACACCGCCCGGCAGGCCCTCGACACCCGCCGCGGCTACTTCCTCTCCCTGCTCGACCGCCTCACGGGCCACGTCGAACTCGGCGTCAAGATCTACGCCGCGCCGGACATCACCCCGCCCGAGGCCGACACCGACCCCGGGCAGGACCCGGTCACGGGTTTCGGCGTCGGGCGTCCCTACCAGGTGATCCGCCGCCGCAGACAGCGCAGGAACGAGGAGGCCTGGCGTACGGTCGCCCAAGCGGCCGCCCGCCTCACCGAAACGGCCGGGACACTCGCAGTCGACCGCGTCACCCACACCCCCGAACGCGGCAGCCTGGCGGGCACGGCCCCCGGCACCAACATCGGCAATGACGCCTACCTCGTCCCGAAGGACCGGGTCACCGCGTTCCGCACGGGCATCCTCACGGCCGCCCAGGGCGTCCCCGGCCTCCGCGTGGAGATCACCGGCCCGTGGGCCCCGTACTCCTTCGCCCTCCAGCCGGAACCGCACGAGGAGACGGCGGCGTGACCCGTCAGGCGCTCACGGCCGCCGGCAGCGGCATCCGGGCCGCCTCGTACCGCTGGAGCACCACCCGGGCCACCTCCGGCGCCGGTCCGAGGACGTCCGCCAGAACATCCGCCTCCGCCGCGCCGCGGGCGATGCGGTCCGGGAGGAAGCCGGGGGCCAGGACGTAGGGGGCGACGGCGACCCGGGAGCAGCCGAGGGCGCGGAGTTCGCGGACGGCGTCCTCCGTGCGGGGGAGGGATGCGGAGGCGAACGCAGGCCGCACGGCGCACCAACCGGTGTGCCGCCACTCCCGCGCGATTTCTGCGATCACTGCGATCGCCTCCGGGTCGGTGGACCCCGCCGAGGCCAGGACGACCCCGGTCGAGGACTTGTCGGCGGGGGTCAGCCCCGCCTCGTACAGGCGCCGTTCCAGCGCTGCCGTGAGCAGCGGGGAGGGGCCGAGGACGTCCGCCTGGTGGACGCGCAGCTGCGGGGGCGCGTCCGCGAGGACCGCGGGGATGTCCGCCTTCGCGTGGAAGGCCCGGGTGAGGAGGAGGGGCAGGGCGACGACGTCGCGGACGCCCTGCACCGCCAGGGACTCCAGGACCCCTTGTACCGAGGGGACGTTGAAGTCCAGGAAGCCCGTCTCCACCCGTACGTCGGGGCGCGTCGCGCGCACCCGGCGCACCAGGGCGTGCACCGTCGCGGCATGGCGCGGGTCGCGGCTGCCGTGGGCGATGACGAGGAGGACGGGCTTGTTCGTCATGGGACTCAGCTCTTCACCAGCAGGCCGCGGCTGCGCAGCACCCACCGCTCCAGGGGGCTGAAGATCAGCAGGTCGATGGCGATGCCGACGATCAGGATGAGCAGGATGGCCTCGAACACCATCGCCATGTCGCTGGCGTTGCGGCCGTTCTCCAGCAACTGGCCGAGGCCGACGCCGAGGTCGGGGAAGGACGCGATGATCTCGGCGGCCATCAGCGAGCGCCAGGAGAAGGCCCAGCCCTGCTTCAGGCCTGCCACGTAGCCGGGCAGGGCGGCGGGCAGGACGATGTGCCAGGTGCCCTTCAGGCCCGTGGCGCCGAGCGTGCGGCCCGCGCGCAGGAACAGCGGGGGCACCTGGTCGACGCCCGAGACCAGGCCGTTGGCGATCGAGGGGACCGCGCCGAGCAGGATCACCGCGTACATCATCGAGTTGTTCAGCCCCAGCCAGATCACCGCCGGCGGCACCCAGGCGACCGACGGCAGGGACTGCAGGCCCGACAGGATCGGGCCGATCGCCGCGCGGATGAACTTCACGCGGGCGACGATCAGGCCCAGCGGCGTGCCGATCAGCAGGGCGAAGAGGAACCCGAGCAGGCCGCGCGAGACGCTGGTCCAGATGTAGCCGAGCAGCTCGCCCTGGAGCCACGCCGTGTGCACGACGTCCCACACCGCGGACGGCGCGGGCAGCTTGGTCGGGTCGTCGACGACCTTGAACGAGACGAGTGCCTGCCAGACCGCGAGGACCAGGGCGACGGCGAGGACGGGCGGCAGGATCTTCTGGGTGAAGGTCTGCCGGAACGGGGTCCGGCTCGTCTGCCGCGTCTCCAGCGCGTCGAGGCCCGCCTCCAGCCCGGCGAGATCGTTGCCGTCCTTGGCGACGGTCGTCGAATCAGTGCTGGCCATGACGGCGGATCTCCCCACGCAGTTCTTCGGTGATCTCGACGGACAGTTCCGCCACGGCGGTGTCCTCGATGCGGCGCGGATGCGGGATGCCGACCGTCCACTCACGAGCGATCCGCCCGGGACGGGACGACAGCAGCACCACGCGCTGCGCGAGCCGCACGGCCTCGCGCACGTTGTGCGTGACGAACAGGACGGACACCTGCGTCTCGCGCCAGATGCGGGTCAGCTCGTCGTGCAGCACGTCCCGGGTGATGGCGTCCAGCGCCGCGAACGGCTCGTCCATCAGCAGCAGCTTGCTCTCCTGCGCGAGCGCACGGGCCAGCGCGACGCGCTGGCGCATGCCGCCCGACAGTTCGTGCACCCGCTTGCCGTATGCGCCCTTCAGCCGCACCAGTTCGAGCAGCTCCTCGGCACGCTCCCGGCGCTCGGCCTTCGGCACGCCCCGAAGCTTCAGGGCGAGTTCGATGTTCTTGCCCGCGGTCAGCCACGGGAACAGCGCGTGCTCCTGGAACATCAGCGCCGGCCGTCCGTCCGTGGCGATCTCGCCGGCGCTGGGGCGGTCCAGGCCCGCCACCAGGTTGAGCAGGGTGGACTTGCCGCAGCCCGAGGCCCCCAGGAGGGTGACGAACTCTCCGGGCGCGACATCGAGGGTGATGTCGTCCAGGACGAGCTGCTGTCCGGCGGGGCCCGCGAACGCCTTCGACACGTGCTCGATCCGGGCGGCGTACGTGGCCGACTCGGTGCCGTCGGCGGCCTTGGCGAGGGTCGTGGCCATGGTCGTCACCTCCTGGGAACTCTTCATGCGGCTTCGGGATGCGGGCTTACTTCACGCCGAGACCGGCGTCGTCGACCGCGGGCTCGCCCTCGGCCTTGAGGACCTTGTTCAGCGGCGCGAGGTCGTAGATGCCCTTCAGGTCCGGCTTCGTCAGCAGGCCCGCCTTCACCGCGTGCTCCGCCTCGGTGTTGAGGGTGGAGGCCAGCGGGTCGTCGGTGAACCGGATCGACCTCCATGCCGGGTCCAGCACATCGGCCGGCAGCGCCTTGCCGGAGTCCGCCTCCAGCTGCTTGTTCGCCGCCGCCTTCGCCGCGTCCGGGTTGGCGTTGATCCACCTGTTGGTCTCGACCGAGCCCTTGAGCACGGCCTCGACGACCTTGGGGTGCTCCTTCAGGAAGTCCTGACGCACGATGATGTTCGTGATCACGAACTTCTTGTCCGGCCACAGCGTCGACTCGTCGAGCAGCACCTTGCCGCCCTCGGCGACCAGCTTCGACGCGGTCGGCTCCGGCACCCACGCGCCGTCGACCGAACCGGACTTGTAGGCGTCCGGGGTGACCTTGTTGTCGCTGCGGACGACCGTGACGTCACCCTTGCCGCTCTGCGGGTCGACCTTCCAGCCCTGCTCCGCGGCCCAGTTGAGGAACGCCACGTCCTGCGTGTTGCCGAGCTGCGGGGTCGCGATCCGCTTGCCCTTGACGTCCTTCAGCGACTTGATCTTGTCCGGGTTCACCACGAGCTTCACGCCGCCGGAGGCCGAACCGCCGATGATGCGCAGGTTCTTGCCGGCGGACTTGGTGTAGCCGTTGATGGCGGGGGAGGGGCCGATCCAGCCGATGTCGATGGACTTCGAGTTGAGCGCCTCGATCTCCGAGGGACCGGCGTTGAAGACGGCCGGCTTGACCTCGGTGGCGCCGAGCGCCTTCTGGAAGATGCCCTTCTGCACACCCACCAGCGCGGTGCCATGGGTCAGATTGCCGAAGTAGCCGATCTTGACGGAGTCGAGTCCGTCGATCTTCTTCGCCCCGGCGGCGACCTTGGCGGCGCTGTCGTCGTCCTTGGCCTGGGAGCCGTAACCGCAGGCGGCCAGCGTGAGCAGGGGAAGTGCGGCGATGACCGCGAGACCGCGGCGAAGAGCGGATGAAGCAGGCACGGGAGGTGGTCCTCTCGCCAGGCCCGGCGGTCACGGTCTCTCAGGTCGTGGCCGGGAGGTCGGCAGGTTTTCGTCTACGGCGGTGGGGGGTGAGGGCGCGCAGGCAGTGCGCGTACGTCAGCACACACATCGCGCCACTCCGCCCTGCCCTCGCCCAAACTCCGTTCGGGGGCACCCCCAGCCGAGAGCACTGCTGCCGACGCGGCCGCCCTCCTTGGCGAACATCGAGTAGAAGTCGGAGGAGGTCATGTCAGAAGTCCCACCCGTCGTCCTCGGACTCGTCCTTGACCGGCTCGGGGGCCGCGAAGGACTCGCCGACCATGCCGGCGGTGAGGGTGGTGCCGTCGTTCGGGTCGATCAGGATGAACGAGCCGGTGCGGCGCGAGTCGGCGTAGGAGTCGACCGGCAGGGGCTCGGCGGTACGGATCTTCACCCGGCCGATGTCGTTGGCGACGAGTTGTCCCGGGTGCGGGTGCAGGGACAGGTCGTCGAGCGTGAGGCGGGACGGGATGTCCTTGACGATCGCCTTGACCGTGCGGGTGCCGTGCTTGAGCAGCACCCGGTGCCCGACCGTCAGCGGGGCGTCGGCGACATGGCAGACGGTCGCCTCGATGTCCTGCGTGGTCGCGGGCGCGTCCTTGCTCGGCACGATCAGGTCGCCGCGCGAGATGTCGATGTCGTCCTCCAGCAGGAGGGTCACCGACTGCGTCGTCCAGGCCACGTCCACCGGCTCGCCCAGCAGGTCGATGCCGGAGATCTTCGAGGCGCGGCCCGACGGCAGTACCGTGACGGACTCGCCGACGCGGAAGGAACCCGCCGCGATCTGACCGGCGTAGCCCCGGTAGTCCGGGTGGTCCGGGCCCTGCGGCCGGATCACGTACTGCACGGGCAGCCTTGCGTGGCAGTGGCGCAGATCGTGCGCGACGGGGACCGTCTCCAGGTGCTCCAGCACGGTCGGACCGCCGTACCAGTCCATGTTGGCGGAGGGCTCCACCACGTTGTCGCCGACGAGCGCCGAGATCGGGATCGCGGTGACCTCGGGGACGCCCAGCTCGGTCGCGTACGCCGTGAACTCCTCGGCGATGGCGGCGAACACCGTCTCCTCGTAGCCGGCGAGGTCCATCTTGTTGACCGCGAGGACCACGTGCGGCACGCGCAGCAGGGCGGCGATGGCCGCGTGCCGGCGGGTCTGCTCGACCACGCCGTTGCGGGCGTCGACGAGGATCACCGTCAGCTCGGCGGTGGAGGCGCCGGTGACCATGTTCCGCGTGTACTGCACATGGCCGGGGGTGTCGGCGAGGATGAACCGCCGCCGGGGCGTGGCGAAGTAGCGGTACGCCACGTCGATCGTGATGCCCTGCTCCCGCTCGGCGCGCAGGCCGTCCGTCAGCAGCGCGAGGTCCGGGGCCTCCTGACCGCGGCTCGCGGAGACGCGCTCCACGGCCTCCAGCTGGTCGGTGAGGACCGACTTGGAGTCGTGCAGCAGCCGCCCGACGAGGGTGGACTTGCCGTCGTCGACGGAGCCGGCGGTGGCGAACCGCAGAAGCGTCGTTTCCGCGAGTTCCTCGGTGGTGATGGTGCTCATCTCTAGAAGTACCCCTCGCGCTTGCGGTCTTCCATCGCGGCCTCGGACATCTTGTCGTCGGCGCGGGTGGCGCCGCGCTCGGTGAGCCGGGAGGCGGCGATCTCCACGATCACCTTCTCGATGGTGTCGGCCTCGGAGTCCACCGCGCCGGTGCAGGACATGTCACCCACGGTCCGGTAGCGGACGAGCCGCTTCTCGACGGTCTCGCCGTCCTTCGGGCCGCCCCACTCGCCGGCGGTCAGCCACATGCCGCTGCGGGAGAACACCTCGCGCTCGTGCGCGTAGTAGATCTGCGGCAGTTCGATGCCCTCGCGGGCGATGTACTGCCACACGTCCAGCTCGGTCCAGTTGGACAGCGGGAACACGCGCACGTGCTCACCGGGCGCGTGCCGGCCGTTGTAGAGGTTCCACAGCTCCGGGCGCTGCCGGCGCGGGTCCCACTGGGAGAACTCGTCGCGCAGGGAGAACACCCGCTCCTTGGCCCGGGCCTTCTCCTCGTCGCGGCGCCCGCCGCCGAAGACGGCGTCGAACTTCTCCGCCTGGATCTTCTCCGTCAGCGGCAGCGTCTGCAGCGGGTTGCGGGTGCCGTCCGGGCGCTCCTTGAGGACACCGCGGTCGATGTAGTCCTGCACGGAGGCCACGTGCAGCCGCAGGCCGTGCCGCTCGACCGTGCGGTCGCGGTAGTCGAGGACCTCGGGGAAGTTGTGCCCGGTGTCCACGTGCAGCAGCGAGAACGGCACCGACGCCGGCCGGAAGGCCTTCAGCGCCAGGTGCAGCATGACGATGGAGTCCTTGCCGCCGGAGAAGAGGATCACCGGCCGCTCGAACTCGCCCGCCACCTCGCGGAAGATGTGCACCGCCTCGGACTCGAGGGCGTCGAGGTGCGACAGCGCGTACGGGCTGCCGGTCTCCTCGGAAACGGTGGCGACGGTCGTCATGCCAGTCCCCTTTCGGTCAGCAGGGCGAACACGGAAGCCGCGGACTCCTGCACGGTCTGGTTCTGCGACTCGATGCGCAGATCGGGCGACTCGGGCGCCTCGTACGGGTCGTCGACCCCGGTGAGCCCGCTCAGCTCACCGGCGGCCTGCTTGGCGTACAGACCCTTCACGTCCCGCTCGCTGCACACCTCGACGGGCGTCGCGACATGCACCTCGACGTACGCGGTGCCGTTCGCCTGGTGGCGCTTGCGCACCGCATCCCGGCTGTCCTGGTAGGGCGCGATGACCGGGACGAGGGCCAGCACGCCGTTACGGGCGAGCAGTTCGGCGACGAAGCCGATGCGCTGCACGTTGGTGTGCCGGTCCTCGCGGCTGAAGCCGAGGCCCGCCGAGATGAACTCGCGGATCTCGTCGCCGTCGAGCACCTCGACCCGGTGGCCCTCCTCGCGGAGCCGGCCGGCCAGTTCGTAGGCGATCGTGGTCTTGCCGGCGCTCGGCAGACCCGTGAGCCAGACGGTGGCTCCGGTCGTCACGTCACTCTCCTGAATCGTCGTCATCCGTGCAGTCCGCACTCGGTCTTGCTCCGGCCCGCCCAGCGCCCGGCGCGCGCGTCCTCGCCCTCCAGGACCCGGCGGGTGCAGGGGGCGCAGCCGACGGACGCGTAGCCGTCCATCAGCAGCGGGTTCGTCAGGACGCCGTGCTCGGTGACGTACGCGTCGACGTCGTCCTGGGTCCAGCGGGCGATCGGCGAGATCTTGACCTTCTGCCGCTTCTCGTCCCAGCCGACCACCGGGGTGTTCGCCCGGGTCGGGGACTCGTCGCGGCGCAGACCGGTCGCCCAGGCCCGGTAGTCCTTCAGGCCCTGCTCCAGCGGCTGCACCTTGCGCAGCTTGCAGCACAGGTCGGGGTCGCGGTCGTGCAGCTTCGGGCCGTACTGCGCGTCCTGCTCGGCGACGCTCTGGCGCGGGGTGAGCGTGATGAGGTTGACGTCCATCACGGCCTCGACCGCGTCGCGGGTGCCGATGGTCTCCTCGAAGTGGTAACCGGTGTCGAGGAAGACCACGTCGACGCCCGGCATGGCGCGGGCGGCGAGGTGGGCGACCACCGCGTCCTCCATCGAGGAGGTCACGCAGAACTGCTTGCCGAACGTCTTCGCCGCCCACTGGAGGATCTCCAGCGCGGAGGCGTCCTCGAGATCGCGGCCCGCCTGCTCGGCGAGCTGCTTCAGGTCCTCGGTGGTGCGCTCTTCCTGAGCGGTCGTCATATCTGTGCCCCTCCGGAATCGGATCGCTTCAGGCTCCCCTGGTGAAGGGCGTTCGCCTCCGGAGCGCCGAAGTCGGCGTCGCGCAGCCGACCGTGCTCAGCCCCTCCTTCGTCGGGGCCTCCGCGCGCTCGGCCACTCGACTCCGACGCGCTCCCTTGGCTCACGCCCTGGGCCAGCAGCCCGAGGAACCTCAACGAGAAGGCCCGGCTGCACGCCGCGCATTCCCACGCGCCGTGCCTGCCCTCGGCGGCCTCGCTCGGACGCAGGTCCTCGTCGCCGCAGTAGGGGCAGTAGAACGGTGCCGCGCGCTCGCTCACGACAGGGCCTCCTCGCCGGCCCGCGCCGCCCAGGTGGCGAACCGCTCGCCGTCCTCGCGCTCGGCCTGGAACCGCTTCAGGACGCGCTCGATGTAGTCCGGCAGTTCGTCGGAGGTGACCTTCAGACCGCGCACCTTGCGGCCGAATCCGGCCTCCAGGCCCAGGGCGCCGCCCAGGTGCACCTGGTAGCCCTCGACCTGCTCACCCTGGTCGTTGAGCATGAGCTGGCCCTTGAGACCGATGTCCGCGACCTGGATACGGGCGCAGGCGTTCGGGCAGCCGTTGAGGTTGATGGTGAGCGGCTCGTCGAAGTCGGGCAGGCGGCGCTCCAGTTCGTCGATCAGCTGCGAACCGCGCTGCTTGGTCTCGACGATGGCCAGCTTGCAGAACTCGATGCCGGTGCAGGCCATGGTGCCGCGCCGGAACGAGGAGGGCCGGGCGGTCAGGTCGAGCGCCTCGAGGCCCTCGACGAGCGACTCGACCTTGTCCTCCGCCACGTCGAGGACGATCATCTTCTGCTCGACGGTGGTGCGCACCCGGCCCGAGCCGTGGGCCTCCGCGAGGTCGGCGATCTTCGTGATCGTCGCGCCGTCGACGCGTCCCACGCGCGGGGCGAAGCCCACGTAGAACCGGCCGTCCTTCTGCCGGTGCACACCGATGTGGTCGCGCCACAGCTGGGACGGCTGCTCGGGAGCCGGGCCGTCGGTCAGCTTGCGCTTCAGGTACTCGTCCTCCAGCACCTGCCGGAACTTCTCCGGGCCCCAGTCGGCGACGAGGAACTTCAGCCGGGCGCGGTTGCGCAGCCGGCGGTAGCCGTAGTCGCGGAAGATCGAGATGACGCCCTCGTAGACGTCCGGCACCTCGTCGATCGACACCCAGCTGCCCAGGCGCACGCCCAGCTTGGGGTTGGTGGACAGCCCGCCGCCGACCCACACGTCGAAGCCGGGACCGTGCTCGGGGTGGACGACACCGACGAACGCGACGTCGTTGATCTCGTGCACCACGTCCAGCACCGGCGAGCCCGAGATCGCGGTCTTGAACTTCCGGGGGAGGTTCGAGTACGCCGGGTTGTTCAGCACCCGGCGCTTCATCTCCTCCAGGGCCGGAGTGGCGTCGATGATCTCGTCCTCGGCGATGCCCGCCACCGGGGAGCCGATCATCACACGCGGGGTGTCGCCGCAGGCGGTGACCGTCGACAGGCCCACGCCCTCCAGCCGGTTCCAGATCTCGGGCACGTCCTCGATCCGGATCCAGTGGTACTGGACGTTCTGCCGGTCCGTGATGTCGGCGGTGCCGCGCGCGAACTCCTGCGAGACCTCACCGATGACCCGCAGCTGCCGTGTGGTCAGCGCCCCGCCGTCGATCCGGACGCGCAGCATGAAGTACTCGTCGTCCAGCTCCTCCGGCTCCAGGACGGCCGTCTTGCCGCCGTCGATACCGGGCTTGCGCTGGGTGTACAGACCCCACCAGCGCATGCGGCCGCGCAGGTCGTTCGGGTCGATCGAGTCGAAGCCCCGCTTGGAGTAGATCGTCTCAATGCGTGTCCGCACATTGAGACCGTCGTCGTCCTTCTTGAACTGCTCGTTGCCGTTCAGCGGGGTGTGGTGCCCCACGGCCCACTGACCCTCACCGCGGTGACGGCTCACCTTGCGGCGGGGAGTCGCGGCAGCAGGGTTGTGCGGGGTGGCGGCCATGGTTGATACGTCCTTCGGGACAGGCGAAAATGCGGCTCTGACCTGCGCATGCGTGCGCATGGGCATAGGGCGCGTCATTGCGCAGGGGTGAGGCAGGAAAGGGAGATGTCGGGCGCGGGCTGAGTACGCTCAGTGCGCCGGACAGATGGCGCTGGACATGCGGCCGAGGTCGACGTGCCGCCGACTCACCAAGGCAATTCCAGTTCCAGACATGACGGAAGCGTGTCACGGCGATCTGGACACAGTCCAGCTTCGTCCAAAATGCGGACACCCTTGTCTCGCAGAGCAAGACAAGGGTGTCGTTGGTCACATCGCGTATGTCCGAGGTGTCCGTCCAGGTCAGACAGGGAACGCCCCAGGCCACGGTCCCGGAGCGGCGGCGTCCGCCTCCTCCTCGACCTTGGTGTCGAACAGCTTGAAGCCCCGCCGCTGGTAGTTGTCCATCGCGTGCTCGCCGTCCTTGCTGCAGGTGTGCAGCCAGACCCGCTTCGTCGGGGTCAGCCCCGCCCACCGGTCGGCGAGGTCCCAGGCCCGGGCCGCGCCGTACGACAGCAGGTGCCCGCCGATGCGCCGGCCCCGGAAGGCGGGCAGCAGCCCGAAGTAGACGATCTCCACCACCGCGTCGTCCTGCGCCTCCAGCTCCACGAACCCGGCGGGCGTGCCCCGGTCGTACGCCACCCACGTCTCCACGCCGGGCCGCTCCAGGTGCTCCACCCACCGCGCGTACGACCAGCCGAGCCGGTCCGTCCAGCGGATGTCGCCGCCCACCGACGCGTACAGGAACCGGCTGAACTCGGGCGAGGGCACCCCGGAGCGCACGACCCGGACGTCCCCGTCCGGCGCGATGGCCGGCAGCAGGTCGGTCGGGGCGGTCTGCTCCAGGGACCAGGTGGTCACGGCGATGGTGGTCATACGGGCCAGAAAATCATCTGACCACCTGGTCTGTCGATCGGCCCCGGGCCGTGCGCGGGGCCGCCGGTCAGTCCAGCGCCCGGTCGATCGACGTCAGCGGCAGCGCGAACAGCATCCGCCCCGACTGGGACCAGACCTCTCCGGTCGCCTCCCAGTAGGACAGGGAACCCGACCCGCCGCTCCAGCAGTGCCGTGTCCCGTCCGTGCCGCACTCCGTGGCCCCCGCGCCCTCGGTGTCCTGGCGCCACAGCGTCCCGTGCCCGCCCGGGCTGCCTGCCGCGCGGTCCAGGTACCAGCCCGAGCGGCGGGACAGCACGCCGCGCACGTCGGCCGTCTTCGTCTCGTAGGCCTCGACCGGGGCCGCCTCGCCGGAGAAGTCGGTGGTGAGCAGGCCGGAGCGGGCCGGATCCCGGCTCAGCGCGTAACGCCACAGCCGGGTGTGCCGGTCGCCGTCCGCGGGCACCCACTCGCCGGCGACCAGACTGTCGGGGGAGGTGCTGCGGTCCAGGGAGACGGTGGCCGGGCGGGGCGTGTCGCCCCCGCGGGGCAGGGTGTACGAGCCGACGGCGGGCAGCACGAACCGGTGACCGTGCGCGGCCCAGCCGCCCCGGACCCGGCCCACCGCGTCGGACTCGACGGTGGCGCGCTGGATGCGGTCCATGTCGTACACGTACAGCGCGTCCCGGTCGCCCTCGCGGGTCGTCACCAGCAGCTTGTCCTGGTACCAGACCATGCCGGACAGCGGGGAGACCAGCCCCCGGTAGTCCCGCCCGCCGTCCACCGGCACGGCCAGCAGGGCCCAGGTGTAGCGCAGCGCGCCGGGATCGTTCGCGTCGACGAAGGCGACCTTGGCCAGCCCCTGCTCGGGGGACGGGCCGTCCATGGAGCCGCCCGCGGCGCCCCGGGTCCAGCCGGAGAGGATCACGCGGTTGCCGCCCCAGAGGCCGTCGTCGTCCGCGTCGCCCGAGGTCGTGACCGCGCCGGCCCGCCAGCCCCGGGTGTCGGCGCCGCCGAAGCAGTACGCGCGCGTGGCCGCCGGATCCACCGGCAGGCTGTCCTTCTCGGCCGTCGAGCAGTCGCCCGCGTTCCGCAGCGGCAGATCGGCGCCCTCCAGCACCGCGCCGACGCCGACGGGCCGGCCCATCTTCGACGCGAGCCGGTCCAGCCACCGCCCGGGCACCCGGTGCTCGGCCAGCGGCAGCCGCCCCGCCTCGTCGGACGCGGCGACCGGCTTCAGAGCCCCGGGGGCGTCGGCGACGGTGGCCTGCGAGGCGCTGATCAGAGTGGCGGCGGCGGTGAGCGCGAGGGCCGTCCCGGCCAGGGTCGCGCGCAGCGCCCTGCCTCGCCTGCGCCGCCGGTGTCTGCCGCGATGCTTCATAACGTCCTCCCGAGACGGACCAACTGCGCCTGTTGATCCGCACGTTGACGGAGAAGCAGGTGGGGCGGTCCGTAGAGGGATGCTACGGCAGATGAGGGGGTCGGCGGACGAAGACCCTGCAAATATGCGAAAGATGCACCCCTCGGGGCGGCTTGTACACCACGCGCCGTGAACCTCAGGGCGCCGCCGGGGACCTGCGCCGCATGCTCACCGCCGGTGCCATCGAGTGCGGCAGCAGATCCCGCGGGTCGTCCGGAAGCAGCACCTCGATCTCGGCCGCATCGGCGAACCGGTACGGACGGTGCTCCAGGAACGCCCCCAGATACCGCCGCACCCGAGACATCTCGGCACGCACCGTCACCGTGCGGGCCGGGTCGCCGAACAGGTCCCCGGCCAGGCCCGAGGCGCTGCGGCCGGAGCGGTGGACCGCCAGGAGGTACAGCAACTCCGCGTGCCGGGGACTCAGCTCCCGGGCCCAGGAGCCCGCCCCGCCGAGCACCTCCACCGACCAGCGCCGGGCCTGTCTGAGGTCCAGCACGATCCTGGCCGGGCCGCGCCGGTCCGGCTCGTCGTCGGCCACCCGCAACAGCCAGCCCCCGGCCAGCGGCTCCACCGAGCACAGCCCGAGCGCCGGCAGCCATCTCGGGCCCGCCGACAGCGACTTCGGCAGCGCCACGCGCCGCGCGTACGGCATCCCGCTGACCGCGGCGGTCCAGCCGTCCGGGTCGACGACCAGGGCACGGCCGCCGAGCCGGGCCAGCACCGGCGCCGCCACCGCCCGCAGCCGCTCCAGCGACTCCGTGTGCATCTCCCGCAGCCGGGCCTCGGCGAGTTTGGCCACCGAACCGACCCAGGAGAGCGTCGCCGGGTGCATCGTCTCCAGCGGGCCGCTCACGTCCACCACGCCGAGCAGCCGGCCGTCCCGCGGATCCGTCAGCGGAGCGCCCGCACAGGTCCAGCCGGCCTGGGAGCGCACGAAGTGCTCGGAGGCGAAGACCTGCACCGGCCGGCGCACCACCGCCGGGGTGCCCAGTCCGTTCGTGCCGACGACGTCCTCACGCCAGTCCGCGCCGAGTTCGAAGCCCAGCCCGTCCGCCTTGCGCAGCACGGGCGGACTGCCCTCGCGCCACAGCACCCGGCCGTCCTCGTCGGCCACCACCATGATGTGGTGCGCCACGTCCGCCGCCGCCAGCAGCCCCTCCCTCAGCACCGGCAGCACATGGCGCAATACCGACGTCTCGCGCCGCCGCTGCACCTCCTCGCGGGGGAGCGGATCCGCCAGGACGTCGTGGTCGGGATCGACACCGCTGCGCATCATCCGCTCCCAGGACCGCTCGATCACCGGACGCGGCGCCACCGGAGCGGGCTTCCCCGCCAGCCGGGCGGAACGTACCTGGCTGAGGACCCGGGCCGCACGCGTGCTGTCCACGGCGGCCAAGTGCGTGACGTCCATCCGCGTGCGCCCCCCGGAGTCGCTTTTGACTGTGCGTCTCATAGTGCCGTCTGCCCCGTCGGCGCGTGCACAGTCCGCACACAGTCAGCAGCAAGTTGCAACCCCCTGCAACCCTGGTGGACCGCCCGGCCGTGTCCGAAACTTGAGCGGCGCCGTCCCGAGCGGCGTTCAGTGGCTCGAACGGGCCAGTGCTGCGGGGGTGGTGCCGTGTCGGCGCAGCACCACCCTCGCTCAAGGCATACGCGTGCAGCGCGGGCCGGGAGCCCGCAGCGCGAAGAGCGGACCGGTTCAGGACACCGGACGCGCCCGCTCCACCACCGACGCCAGGTCCAGTGTGTGCGGCAGCGTCCCGAACGCCGCGCCCGCGTCGCTGCCCAGCCGCCCCGCGCAGAACGCGTCGGCGACCTGCGGTGGTGCGAAACGCACCAGCAGCGAACCCTGGAGCACCAGCGCGAGCCGCTCCGTCACACGCCGCGCCCGCCCCTCCACACCCTCCAGGTCGGCCAGTTCGGTCAGGAGGCTCTTGATGGCCGCGTCGAGACGGTGATCGGCGCCGCGCGCCTGCCCGACCTCCCGCAGATACGCGTCCAGCGCGCCCGGCTCCCGCTGCAACGCCCGCAGCACGTCCAGCGCCTGCACATTGCCCGCGCCCTCCCAGACCGAGTTCAGCGGCGACTCCCGCACCAGCCTGGGCATTGCGGACTCCTCGACGTAGCCGTTGCCGCCCAGGCACTCCGCCGCCTCCACCGCCACCGGCGGGCACCGCTTGGTCACCCAGTACTTGGCGGCCGGCACCGCGATCCGCAACAGCGCCCGCTCCTGCTCCCCGCCGTCGTCCCAGGCGGCGGCGAGCCGCAGCGCCAGCGTCGTCGCGGCCTCCGACTCGAGCGCCAGATCGGCGAGGACGTTGCGCATCAGCGGCTTGTCGGCGAGCTTCCCGCCGAACGCCTCGCGGTACGTGCAGTGGTGCACCGCCTGCGCCACGGCCTGCCGCATCAGGCCGGCCGAGCCGAGCACGCAGTCCAGCCGGGTCGCCGCGACCATCTCGATGATGGTGCGCACCCCGCGCCCCTCCTCGCCGACCCGGCGCGCCCACGTCCCGTCGAACTCGACCTCGCTCGAGGCGTTCGACCGGTTGCCGAGCTTGTCCTTGAGCCGCTGGATCCGGAACACATTGCGCGAGCCGTCCCAAAGCACCCGCGGCACCAGGAAGCAGGTCAGTCCGCCCGGAGCCTGCGCCAGCACCAGGAAACCGTCGGACATCGGCGCCGAGCAGAACCACTTGTGCCCGGTCAGCTCGTACGTCCCGTCCTCCGCGAGGGGCCGCGCCGCCGTGGTGTTCGCCCGGACGTCGCTGCCGCCCTGCTTCTCCGTCATGCCCATCCCGAACAGCGCCCCGGCCTTGAGGTGCGCGGGCCGCAGCTCACGGTCGTAGATCATGGACGTCAGCCGGGGCTCCCACTCGGCGGCCAGGTCCGGGTCGGTGCGCAGGGCCGGCACCGCCGCGTGCGTCATCGACAGCGGACAGCCGTTGCCCGCCTCGACCTGCGTCCACACCAGGAACGCGGCGGCCCGCCGCACATGCCCGGCCGGCCGGTCCCACGCGGCCGTCAGACCCGCCGAGACGCCCTTGCCGAGCAGCCGGTGCCAGGACGGGTGGAACTCGACCTCGTCCACGCGGTTGCCGTACCGGTCGTGTGTGAGCAGCCGCGGCGGGTTCTCGTTGGCCAGCCTCCCCCACTCCTGCACCTGCGCCGAGCCGGAGGTCCGGCCGAGTGCCGCCAGCTCGCCGAGGACCTCCTCGCGCAGGTCCGGTTCCAGATGCCGCTCGACCGCGGCGGCCAGGGCCCGGTCGGCGGAGAAGACGTCGTACCCGACCAGCGGCGGGACCTGGTTCGTCACGGTGTGGGTGCTGCCTGCCATGGTGCGAACGTACCCCGGGGCAGCACCTTGGCACCCGGTGAACCCGGACCGGTCCGCGAAGACACGGCCTGTGGGGGAGTGGGGCAGGGCACGGCGGATACCGTTAGGGGGTGCAGCCAGCAAGTGAAACCCCTGACACGCCCTCCGGGCGCCTCCACCGGGCGCGGGCCCTCTACCGCAACGTCTCCAAACGCAGGACCGCCTGGCTGTTGGTCAAGGACACCGTCAACTCCTGCGTCGAGTACCGCATCCTGGGCCTCGCGGCCGAGGCCGCGTTCTTCACTCTGCTGTCGGTTCCGCCGCTGCTGCTGAGCATGATCGGACTGCTCGGCTACGTCGACGCCTGGACCGGCGCCGACACCATCCAGAGCCTGCAGACCAACCTCCTGGAGGCCTCCCGCACGGTCCTGTCCGACCAGGGCGTCCGCGAGATCGCCCAGCCGATCCTGCACGACGTGATGAAGGGCGGCAGGCCCGACGTCATCTCCATCGGCTTCCTGTTCGCCCTGTGGTCGGGCTCCCGCGCGGTGAACGTCTTCATCGACACCATCACCGTGATGTACGGCCTGGACGGCGTCCGGGGCATCGTCAAGACCCGTCTGATGGCCTTCCTGCTGTTCATCGTGGCCCTGCTGATCGGCTCGGTCGCGCTGCCGCTGATGGTGGCCGGGCCGGACGCCGTGGTGCGGATCGTGCCGTGGTCGACGACGGTCGTCCAGGTCCTCTACTGGCCCACGGTGATTCTCCTGTCGATCGCCTTCCTGACGACGCTGTACCACGTGTCCGTGCCGGTCCGCTCCCCATGGATCGAGGACGTGCCCGGCGCGCTGGTCGCCCTCGGCATGTGGGTGCTCGGCAGCTTCCTGCTGCGGATCTACCTGACCAGCACGGTCGAGGGCCCCACGATCTACGGCTCCCTCGCCGCGCCCGTCGCCGTGCTGCTGTGGATCGGTGTGTCCGCGTTCGCCGTGCTCGTCGGGGCCGCGGTCAACGCCGCCATCGACCGGGTCTGGCCAGCCGCCGCCACGGCCGCGGCCCGCGAGGCCAACGAGCGGCTGCGGCAGGCGCAGGTCGCCGAGTACGTGGCCCGCGCCACGGCCACGGGCGAAGGCGACCCGGACATGCCCTCCGAGTTCCCGGAACGCTGGTCCCGCTTCCTGCCGCCCGAGGACGTCTCGGCCCGCCTGCGCACCCATGTGAAGAGCACCCACGTCAAGAACAGCCACGTCAAGAACACCCACGTGAAGAGCACCCAGGTCAACGGGGAAGGGCAGCCGCCCGAGGAGCAGTGACGCACGCCGCGATCTCCCCTTTCAGGCCTCCCAGGTCCCCGCCGCGGCCTCCTCGCGCACGAAGTCTCCGAAGTCCCGGGGCGCGCGGCCCAGGACCTCCCGCACGCCGTCCGAGAGGTGCGCGTTGCGGCCGTCGAGGAGCGTGTCGAAGATCGCCGTGGCGGTGATCCTGCCGCACCAGGAGTGCCGCTACCCCGACGGACGACCCCTCAGCGGCTCCATTGAGCCGCCTCACCGGCCGGCGCCTCGCCCTCGCCGCCGACCGCCTGCGCGACACCACCGACACCGTCGACGCAGTGGCCCGCAGGATGGGCCACGGCAGCGCGTTCGCCCTGTCGACGGCGTTCAAACGGGTGTACGAGGTGAGCCCGGTGGAGTATCGGGGGCGGGTGGCGTAGGGGCGGGCACGGAGCCCCTGTCTGGTGTCGGGCCGGTGCTGGTGCTGGTGCTGGTGCTCGGTCCCTGTCGCCGGCCGGGTGCCTGTCGCCGGGGCGGTCCTCATGTCGGTTGTCGGGCCGGTCTGCTGTCGGGCCGGCCTCCCGGCCTGCCGCCGGGCGGCCCCTCGTGACTGCGCTGTCCGGCCGGCCCCGTGCCTGTCGCCGGCCCGCGGCGTAGCCTGGCCCACGTGTACATGGAGCGGGCGTCGCGGCTGCCCGGAGCGGTCGTGTGGACCAACACCGCGTCCCGGCCCGGGGTGGGGCGGGTCCTGCCCGACGGGTGCATGGATCTGCTCTGGCACGACGGCCGGCTGATGGTCGCCGGTCCCGACACCCGCGCCTACCTCCCCGGCGGGGTGACCGGCCCCTGGGCCGGAGTCCGCTTCTACCCGGGCACGGCACCGGCGCTCCTGGGCGTCCCGGCGCACGAGCTGCGCGACCGGCGCGTCGAGCTCATGGACCTGTGGCCGGCCTCGATGGTGCGGCACCTGGCCGACCGGGTGAACGCGGCCCCCGACCCGGCGAGCGGCCTGGAGGAGCTGGCACTGCGGCGGGCCGCCGGTGCCGAACCCCCGGACCCGCTGCTGCGGCAGGTCGTCACCGCCCTGGACGCCGGCCGCCCCGTCGCCGCCACCGCCGATGAACTCGGCCTCGGTGCACGCCAGTTGCACCGCCGCTCGTTGTCCGCCTTCGGCTACGGCCCCAAGACCCTGGCCCGCATCCTCCGGCTGCGGCGCGCCCTCGAACTGGCCCGGGACGGTGTGCCCTTCGCGCAGACGGCCGCCCGGGCCGGTTATGCCGACCAGGCCCATCTGACCCGCGATGTGCGGGAGTTGGCGGGGATGCCACTGGGGAAGCTACTCGGCGGCGGTGGCTAGCGGGGCGTACAGATCCACCCCGTTGCCGTCCGGGTCGTGGACGACGGCGTACCGCTGTCCCCAGAAGGCGTCCCACGGCTTGAGCTCGCCGTGGTAACCCGAGCCGACCAGTTCGCCGTACAGCGCGTCCACCTCCTCCGGCTCGTCGCAGCGCAGGGCCAGCGAGGCCCGGCCCCCGGCCACGGGCGGCTGCCACTCGGGCAGGAAGGAACGGACCGTCTCCTCGGTGTCGAACATCAGCCGCAGCCCGCCGGGCAGTCCGGCCTCGGTGTGCGGCTGGTCCTCCGCGCCGTCCGGGAAGGCGAACCCGAGCCGGCGGTAGAACGTGACGGATGCGGCCATGTCGGAGACGACCAGGCCGATGGCATCGAATCGTGCAGTCATGGGGCCACCGTAGGCAGGCCCGCGACGCCTGGTCTTGAACGAATCGGACACCTGAGCCGGCACCGAAGCGGACACCGAAACGCGCACCCCGGTCCGGCCGTGCCGGGCGGCGCCTCACCCTCGGCGTCGGCCCGAAGATTCGTCGAGGACCACGACCATCCGGCGCCCCGACACCCGCCCGCCGTCTGGGAGTTCACCGACGAGTGGTACGACTTGCGCACCAACCCCCGCGGCAGCGTCCGTGTCCCGGCCACCGCCGACGAGTCCTCCAGGGCGACGCACTGAGGGAGGGGGCAACCGCCGTGGTGTCGGACGGGAGCACCCCCCTGGGCGCTAGCCGGGCGGCGGCGCCGTGCTCGCCCGCTCCACCAGCCGCGTCGACAGCTCCGTCCGCGTGCTCTCCGGGTGATGGCCGTCCATCAGGCGCAGCAGCGACCGCAGGGCCGTCGCGGCCATCTCGGACAGCGGCTGGCGCACGGTCGTCAGCGCGGGGGAGGCCCAGCGCGCCTCGGGCAGATCGTCGAAGCCCACCACACTGAAGTCGTCCGGGACCCTCAACCCCCTTGCGGCCAGGGCCTCGTAGACCCCCAGCGCCATCCGGTCCGAGCAGACGAAGACGGCGGTCGGCGGCTCGGGCAGGTCGAGGAGCTCCAGCATGCGGCGGTGGGCCACGCTCTCGTCGAAACCGGCGTGCCGGACGTACTCGGCGCGGTGGCGGACCCCGGCCGACGCCAGCGCCGAGCGGTATCCGGCGACCCGGGCGCTGCTGCACATCGTGCGCCGGGGACCGGCGATGACGGCGACCCGCTCGTGGCCCAGGGACAGCAGGTGCTCCGTGGCCGTCAGTCCGCCCTGCCAGTTCGCCGCCCCCACCGAGACGACACCCTCCGGCGGTTCCTGCACCGGGTCGATCATCACGAACGGGATGCGGTGCTGCTCCAGCCACGCGTACTGCGAGTCGCTCAGTTCGGCCAGGTTGAACAGGACCCCGGACGAGCCCCGGGCGACCAGCTTGTCCAGCCAGCCGCGTTCCGGGCGGCCGACCCGGGAGCGGATCAGAGCCGCCGAGACCACGACCTCCAGGCCCGCGTCGTGCGCCGCCTCCTCCGCACCGTGCAGCACCGCCCCCGACCAGGAGCTCTCCAGCGAGTGCACGACCAGGTCGACCAGCCGGGGTGCCTTCGCCGCGTCGAACCGGGGTCTGCGCACGTACCCGAGCCGGTCGAGCGCCTCGGTCACACGACGGCGGGTCTCGGGTGCCACGTCCTCACGGCCGTTGACGACCTTCGACGCGGTCGGCACCGACACCCCCGCCTCGCGCGCCACGACCGCCAGTGTCGGACCGGCCGCCACGCTCGCACTCGCCGTACGGACCATCGGAAGACCCACCTCTCCGGCCCGCCCGTGGGCCGTGGAAAGTTTCGACCAGCGCTGCCCACGGCGGTCACGAGGTCCGGCGGGCAGAAAGCGCTTCCAACTGTAGGTGCGGCGCAGGACGGCGGGAAGGGAAAGTGAATTCACCGATTCGCGCCGGTCAAAACTTTCGAAACCCCGAACAGCCGTTTCGGTCGGGTGTTCAGGTCAGCCGATACCCGGTGAAGTCCGCCATGAACGCCGTTCATACACAGATGGGCTTCTCCGACGCCCCCAGGGCGGAGAGGGTGACCACGGCGCCACCAGCCACGGACTCGGCCACCTCGGGTCCGGCACGCTGATGTACGCGAAGTGGCCGTGTACGTCGGGTGACTGAACACGCCGCGTGACCGCGCGCGCAACGTAACCGCGTACCCCGAACGGCCCCCTCATCCGCTCGTGGGCCGGAATACCGGAACACAATGAGTTGCTCTGATCTTCACGGTGCACGAGCGCGGTGAGGAGGCTGGTGGACGCATGACGGCAGACCAGGCAGACCCCGTGGTGAGCACGCCCCATGGTGCCCTCCGGGGACGGTACGAGCGCGGTGTCGCGGTCTTCCGCGGCATTCCGTACGCGGCCCCGCCCTTCGGCCCTCGCCGCTTCCGCCCGCCCGTGCCCCTGCCGCCCTGGGACGGTGTCCGCGACGCCGGCACCTTCGGCCCCACCCCGCCGAAACCGCCGTACTCCGACGCCTTCGCCCACTACCTGTCCGACCCGGTCGTGCCCGGCGACGACTGCCTCAACCTCAACGTCTGGACCCCGCAGCCCGACCGAGGAGCCCGGCTCCCCGTCCTCGTCTGGCTCCATGGCGGCGCCCTGACCAGGGGCTCTTCGGCCGTACCCGTGTACGACGGGCATGCCTTCGCCCGCGACGGCGTGGTCTGTGTATCCATCAACTACCGGTTGGGTGTCGAGGGCTACGGACTGTTCCCGGACACGCCCCCGAACCCCGGCCTGCGCGACCAGATCGCAGCCCTGACCTGGGTCCACGAGTCGATCGAGGCCTTCGGCGGCGACCCCGGCCGCATCACCCTCTTCGGCCAGTCCGCCGGGGCGATCAGCATCGGCGCCCTCATCGCCGCGCCGCAGACCCAGGGGCTGGTCCGCCGGGCCGTCCTGCAGAGCGGGCCGCCCGAGGCGTCCGAGCGGGCCAAGGTTCGGCGCATGGTCCGCCGGATGGCCTCCCGGCTGAAGATCCCCGCCACCGCCGAGGCCTTCGCCGCCGTCGACCGCGACCTGCTGCTGCGCACCCAGGCCGAGGTCGGCAAGCTGAGCAGCCCGGTGGTCGGCGGTCCCGCGTTCGGCCTGGTCATCGACGGCGACGTCGTCCCCCGCGACCCGCTGGAGGCCCTCACGGACGGCGGCGCGGCCCCCGGCGTCGAACTGCTGCTGGGCTGGACCCGCGACGAGTACCGGCTCTGGCTGGTGCCGGGCGGACTCCTGGAGCGCGTCGACCGCCTCGGAGCCGTCGCCCTCGCGGGAGCCATGGCCCGCTGCCACTGCGGCAGCGAGGTCCCGCGCGGCTACCGCACCCTGCACCCCGAGGCCGCTACCGCGGAGATCGTCGGACAGCTCGTCACCGACCACCTGCTCCGCATCCCCCTTCACCACCTGGCCGACGCCCGCACCGAACCGTCGTACGTCTACGAGTTCGCCTGGCCCTCGAACCTGCCCGACCTCGGCTCCTGCCACGCGCTGGAGCTGGGCTTCGTCTTCGACACCGGAGACGTCGCCGAGTCCCGGAAACTGGCGGGGGAGGGCGCGCCACAGGAACTGGCGGACGCCATGCACGCCGCCTGGGTGCGGTTCGCCACGGACGGCGACCCGGGCTGGGAACGCTGGGACGACACGCACCCGGTGCGGGTGTTCGGGGACCGTGCGCCGGACGCCGAGAACGGGCTCGCCTACACCGCCCACGGCCCCCGGGACCGCGAACTCGCCCTCTGGAAGGCCGACGCCCTCACGCCTGCGGACCCCGCACCCACGGTGGTCCCGGCCGACGTCTCGCCCACCCGCGGTGCCGAACTGCGGGCAGCCGTACGGCGACTTGGCCGCTCCGGCGCCCTGCGACGCCGCTGACGGGACACACGCCGGTGGGTCTGCCGTGTGCGGCCAGTGCGAACCCGGCGGCTTCACCGAGTCCCTCACCACCACAAGCGTGCCCAGCAGCGGGTGTTCGTCCGGGGCGCCCGGGGTGCCTCGTCTCTCCGGGCACCGGTCCGCGCCCACCCCCTCGGGGACTGCGGCAACGCCGGAGCAACCGGGCGCGCACTGCCGGGCAGGCTCGCGGTGTCCCGGGGGTTACACCGCTGCCAGGGCCCCCGCGATGCCCGCGATGCCGTCCGGCCCCACCCGGCAGCATCCGCCGATCAGCCGGGCCCCCGCCCGCTGCCAGCCCTTCACCTGGCCGGTGGTGAAGGTGGAGCGGCCGGCCCAGGCGCGCGCCTCGGCGTCCCAGGTCTCGCCGCTGTTGGGGTAGACGACGACCGGCTTGCCGGTGACGCGCGCAGCCGTCGCCGCCGCGGCCTCCACGTCCTGCGGCGCACAGCAGTTCACCCCGACCGCGATCACCTCGTCGGCCTCCGCGGCCAGGGAGAAGGCCTCCTCCAGCGGCTGCCCGGCCCGGGTGCGGTCACCGGCGACGGAGTAGGTCAGCCAGGCAGGCACCCCGAGCCCGCGCACCGCCCGCAGCAGGGCCGCGGCCTCGTCGGCGTCCGGGACCGTCTCCAGCGCCAGGACGTCGGGCCGGGCCGCGGCCAGCACCTCCAGGCGCGGCCGGTGGAAACGTTCCAGCTCCTCCACGCTCAGCCCGTAGCGGCCCCGGTACTCCGAGCCGTCCGCGAGCATCGCCCCGTACGGACCGGCCGACGCGGCCACCCACAGGGGCCGCGAGACGCCCGCCTCCCGGGCCGCCTCCCGGGCCGACTCCACGCTCAGCGCCATGAGTTCGGCCGCCCGGTCGCGGCTGATCCCGCGCTTGGCGAACCCCTCGAACGTGGCCTGGTAACTGGCGGTGATCGCCACGTCCGCCCCCGCCCGGAAGTAGGCGAGGTGCGCCTCGGTCACCGCCTCCGGCTGCTCGGCGAGCAACCGCGCCGACCACAGCTCGTCGCTCAGGTCGTGCCCGGCCGTCTCGAGCTGGTTGGACATGCCGCCGTCGAGGACGACCGTCCCGGCGGCGAGGGCTTCGGCGAGGGTGAGGGTGCTGGTCATGCCGACGACGGTAGTCGAGAACCGGCGGCGGACCCCAGCCGAGTATGTCCAGTGTATGAACAGCTCGCCCAACATGTGGGACGGCGGGATACGATCACGGCCCTCCCCTCCGCTCGTACAGGAACACCCATGACCGTCCCCCGCCCCACCGGAGCCGCCGAACCCACCGGCCCCGGACCCTCCGAGCCGACCCCGGCC
>NZ_JACHCX010000006.1:77194-175326 GCF_014207295.1 Streptomyces sp. AK010 | reverse complement strand
CGCCGGCCCGGCCCCGGCCGCCGGCCCGGCCCCGGCCGCCGGCCCGGCCCCGGCCGCCGGCCCGGCCCCGGCCGCCGGCCCGGCCCCGGCCGCCGGCCCGGCCCCGGCCGCCGAAACGGCCGTCGCCGTCGCCCCGGCCCCCCGCCGCACCTTCGGTCTCGCCGCCGCCACGGCCCTCGTCATGGGCAACATCATCGGCGGCGGCATCTTCGCCCTGCCCGCCACCGTCGCCCCCTACGGCACGATCAGCCTGCTCGCCTTCCTCGTGCTCTCGGTCGGAGCCGTCCTGCTCGCGCTGCTCTTCGGCAGGCTCGCCCGGCGCAGCCCCGTCACCGGCGGCCTGTACGTCTACCCGCGGGACGCCTTCGGCGAGTTCGCCGGTTTCCTGTCGGCCTGGTCGTACTGGACGATGTGCTGGGTCAGCATCGCCGCCCTGGCCGTCGCGGTCGTCGGCTACGTCGACGTCCTGATACCCCTGCACGGCAACCACGTCCTCCAGGCCCTCGTCGCGATGGCCGCCCTCTGGCTGCCCGCCGCGGCGAACTTCGCGGGCACGCGCTGGGTCGGCGCGGTGCAGGTCGTCTCCACGATCCTGAAGTTCGTCCCGCTGCTCCTGCTCGCGACGATCGGCCTGTTCTTCGTCGACGCCGACAACTTCGGCCCCTTCAACGCCTCCGGCCAGAGCGTCTCCGGCGCGCTCGCCGCCTCCGCCGCGCTGCTGCTGTACAGCTTCCTCGGCGTCGAATCGGCCGCGGTCAGCGCGGGCGAGGTCCGCGACCCCGAGCGCACGGTCGGCCGGGCGAGCGTCCTCGGCACCCTGGCCTCCGCCGTCGTCTACGTCCTCGGCACCATCGCCGTCTTCGGGCTGGTCCCGCACGACCGGCTCGTCGGCTCGGGCGCCCCCTTCGCCGACGCCGTGAACGCGATCACCGGCGGCGGCTGGGGCGGCACCGCCATCGCCCTGGTCGCGGTCGCATCGATCACCGGCTGCCTCAACGGCTGGATCCTCATGGCCGCGCAGATGCCGTACGCCGCCGCTCGCGACGGCCTCTTCCCCGCGCCCTTCGCCCGCCTCGGCAGGGGCGGTGTCCCCGGCTTCGGGGTGTGGGCCTGCGCGGTCCTCGGCAGCCTCCTCATCGCCCTCAACTACACGGCCGGCCCGGACACCACCTTCCGCGTCCTCGTCCTGATCACCACGTTCACCGGCTGTGTGCCGTACCTGCTGTCGGCGGCGGCCCAGCTGTACTGGCTGGCCCGTGGCACCCGCGAGCTCCCCCACTCTCGGCTTCGCTCGAGCGGGAGGAGCCCCCATCGCCCCGCGGGCCTCGCCCGGGACCTGACGGTCGCGGTCCTCTCGTTCGGCTTCTCGTTCTGGCTGATCGCCGGTGCCGGGTACGCGGCCGTGTACCAGGGCGTGCTGTTCCTGTTCGCCGGAATCCCGGTATACGTGTGGCTGCGGGGACGCAAGGACACGGCGGAGGCGGCGGCATAGCATCGGGGGATGCCCGAGGTCGCTGCAGCGCATGCCGAAGTACGTGAGGTCCTGGGAGTTCCTGCGGACCGGGCGGTGTTCGAGCCGCTCACCCACAACCCGTGGAACGGCGTCACGGCCGGGGTGTGGCGGGTCACCGGCGGCGACCGCTCGGCCGTCCTGAAGGTCCTGACACGGACGAAGGAGACCGCCGTCAGCTGGTCGGCGTCCAACGATCCGCGCCACTGGAACTTCTGGCGCCGTGAGGCGTACGTCTACGAGTCCGGCCTCGCCCAGGTCTGGCAGCGGCACGGCATCCGCGCACCCCGGCTGCTGGAGTGCGCCGAACGCCCCGAAGGGGACGTGGCGTTGTGGCTGGAGGACGTGCCGGGCGAACCGGCGACCTCCTGGCCCCTGGCCCGCCATGTCGACCACGCCCACCGCTTGGGCATGGCACAGGGCGCCGTGGGCGCGGGGGAGGACACCCCGTGGCTCTCGCGGCGCTTCCTGCGGGACTACACGGCGGGGAAGACGACGGGCGAGGCCCTGCTCGACACCGACGAGGCGTGGCAACACCCCCTGGTCCGACGGCACTTCCCGCCCGGCCTGCGCGAGGACATGGTCCGCCTCCACCACGACCGCGAGTGGTTCCTCACGGTCATGGAGTCGCTGCCCCGCGCCCTCTGCCACCTCGACCAGTGGCCGGCGAACCTCCGCTCGGACGGCCCCGGCGACGGCGTCCTGCTCGACTGGGCGTTCACCGGCGACGGCGCCCTCGGCGAGGACCTCGGCACCTACCTCCCGGACTGTGTCTTCGACCTGTTCGTCCCCGCCGCCGACCTGCCGGGCCTGGCCAAGGCGGCCTACGACGCCTACGTGCAGGGCCTGCGCGAGAGCGGCTGGCGCGGCGACGAAACCCTCGTACGGCTCGGCGTGTGCGCCTCCGCCGTCAAGTACGACTGGCTCACCGCGCTGATGCTGGCGCGGGCGGACGAGGAGCCGGTGGCCTACGGCGGCGAGGGCACCGTCTCGGCCGAACTCCGTTACCGGGAACGGGGACTGGCCCTGGCGTTCCTGGCCGAATGGGCCGCCGAGGCGCGGCTGCTGGCTCCCCTCCTCGGGTTTCCCGAGGCCCCCACCGGCCGCTGAACCGCCGCCGTCGCCGCCCCGCTTGCCGCTGCCGAGGCGCAGGACCGCGCCCTTCTCCACCGTCGTGGAGACCGGCGGATTCGTCACCGGGCCGGGCGGGTTCGTCCCGTCAAACCCGTTGACCTCCACGTGTCACCCCCTTACCTTTTCGGCGTTCGTAATGACAGATGGTGTTCGAAATTTCAGACGCCGTATCCGACGACGACGCCGTGTGTCCCCCAGTGAGAGGCAGGCCCCACCGCATGAGCCGCGACCGCGACCACGCTCTGCCCGAACCCCCCAGCCGCAGAACGCTGTTGAAGGGCGCCGCAGCCGCCGGCGCCTTCGCCGCCGTCCCCGCCCTCCCCGGTGTCGCCGACGCGGCGCCCCGGGGAGAAACCGCTGCCGCGACAACCGCCGGGCACCCGAAGCCGGCCCCCTTCGTGAACCCCCTGGTCCGCAACCGTGCCGATCCGCACATCAACCGGCACAAGGACGGTTTCTACTACTTCACCGCCACCGCCCCCGAGTACGACCGCATCATCCTGCGCCGCTCCCGCACCCTGCGCGGCCTCGGCACGGCGGACGAGTCCGTCATCTGGCGCGCCCACGCCACCGGCCCCATGGGCGCCCACATCTGGGCGCCCGAACTGCACCGCATCGGCGGCAAGTGGTACATCTACTTCGCCTCCGCCCCCGCCGAGGACGTCTGGGCGATCCGCATATGGGTGCTGGAGAACGCCCACCCCAACCCCTTCAAGGGCACCTGGGTGGAGAAGGGCCAGGTCAAGACGGCGTGGGAAACCTTCTCCCTGGACGCCACGACCTTCACCCACCGGGGCAAGCGCTACCTCGCCTGGGCCCAGCACGAGCCCGGACTGGACAACAACACCGGCATCTTCCTCTCGGAGATGGCCGACCCGTGGACCCTGAAGGGCCCGCAGGTGCGGCTCTCCACCCCGGAGTACGACTGGGAGTGCATCGGCTTCAAGGTCAACGAGGGCCCGTACGTCCTCAAGCGCAACGGCCGCCTCTTCATGACGTACTCGGCCAGCGCCACCGACTTCAACTACTGCGTGGGCCTGCTGACCGCCGACGCCGACAGCCACCTCCTGGACCCCCTGAGCTGGACCAAGTCGCCGGCCCCGGTCTTCACCAGCAACGACACGACCAAGCAGTACGGCCCCGGCCACAACTGCTTCACCGTCGCCGAGGACGGCCGCACCGACGTCCTCGTCTACCACGCCCGCCAGTACAAGCACATCAACGGGGACCCGCTGAACGACCCCAACCGCCACACGCGCGTCCAGAAGCTCGGCTGGAAGCGCGACGGCACCCCCGACTTCGGCGTCCCCGTCGCCGACACGCAGGCGGCAGGTGAATGACATGAGACGTGTGTGCGCCGCCCTTCTCGCCCTGTGCCTCGGACTGTTCGGCGCCCTCGCCACCGCCGGCCCCGCCCAGGCCGCACCCCAGAAGATCACCAACGGCACCCAGTTCACGGACACCTCCGGCAACCCCGTCCACGCGCACGGCGGCGGAGTGCTGAAGGTCGGCAGCTACTACTACTGGTTCGGCGAGCACCGCAACGCCGACAACACCTTCCGGTACGTCGACGCCTACCGCTCGAGCGACCTGAAGAACTGGGAGTTCCGCAACCACGTCCTCACCGAGGCCAGTGACCCGGAGCTCGGAGCCGCCAACATCGAGCGGCCGAAGGTCATGTACAACGCCTCCACCGGCACGTTCGTCATGTGGATGCACAAGGAGAACGGCACCGACTACAGCGAGGCCCGCGCCGCCGTCGCCGTCTCCGACACCGTCGACGGCGACTACACCTGGAAGGGCAGCTTCCGGCCACTCGGCCAGCACATGTCCCGCGACATCACGGTCTTCGTCGACACGGACGGCGCCGGCTACATGATCTCCGCCGCCCGCGAGAACTACGACCTCCAGATCTACCGCCTCACCGCCGACTACACCGGCATCGCGAGCCTGGTCGCCAACCCCTGGCCCGGCGGCCACCGCGAGGCCCCGGCGCTGTTCAAGCGGGGCAGTGTGTACTTCATGCTGACGTCGGGCGCCACGGGCTGGAACCCCAACCAGCAGCAGTACGCCACCGCCACCAGCATCGCCGGCCCCTGGTCGGCCATGAAGAACGTCGGTGACTCGACGGCGTACGGCTCGCAGACCGCTTTCGTGCTGCCCGTGCAAGGCACCTCGGGTACCTCCTATCTCTACCTGGGCGACCGGTGGGGCAACTCCTTCGGCGGGACGGTCAACGACTCCCGGTACGTGTGGCTGCCGCTGACCTTCTCCAACGCGACCACGATGTCCATGTCCTGGTCACCCGAGGTCACGGTCGACACGGCCGCCGGGACCGTCACCGGTACCACCGCCACGTACAACACGCTGATCGCCCGCCACTCCTCCAAGTGCGCGGACGTCACGAGCCAGTCGCTCTGGGCGGGCGCCCAGATCAAGCAGTACGACTGCAACGGCGGCGGCAACCAGAGGTACTGGTTCAAGTCCGTCGGAAGCGGCTACTACCAGCTGATGGTCAGGAACAGCAGCCTGTGCGTGCAGGAGAACGCGAGCACGGTCACGCAGGAGAACTGCGCCTCCTCCGCGACGAACCAGCAGTGGTCGCTGACCACCACCGGTTCATACGTGACCGTCACGTCCCGCGCGAGCGGCGAGTGCCTCGACGTGAACGGCGCGTCCACCGCCAACGGTGCCGCGCTCATCACGTACACGTGCAACGGAGGCGCCAACCAGCAGTGGACGCGCGGAACATGACGACCCGGGCGGTCCGCAGGGCGCTCAGGCCAGCAGGTCGATCGCGTCGACCGCCGTCCCCGCGCTGAGGAACCCGCTCGCCCCCGACCCGCTCACCACGTCGATCCTGAGCACGTTGTACTGACTCGTGTCCGACTTCCAGGCGGACGCCGGGACGCTGTACGTGAACGTGTGGTTGTTGCCCCGGTAGGAACCGTTGGTCAGCGACCGGGTCTCCGGCTGGGTGGGCGGGGCGGGGATCGCCGAGGTCCAGGCGTCGTTGACGGTGACCTGGGGCCGGCCGTTGGCGTACGCCGTGGTCACCCCGATACGCAGGGTGTGCGCGGCGGCCGCCTGGGCCGCCGTCAGCTTGAAGTACACCAGGATCCCGCTGTTGACGTCCTTCCAGAGGTAGCAGGGGAAGGCCGCCGTCTCGCCGTTGCCGACGACCACGTTCCCGGTCCAGGGCGCGGCCCGTACGTCGGACGGGTGCGCGTACGTCATCAGGTCCGCGTTCTTGAACCCGCCCGGCGTGCCGTTCCAGTCGCCGATCCGCCAGATCGCGGCCGCGTTCGACGGGTCGTTGGAGGACGGGATCGCGATCGTGTTCAGGGTCGTCGTGCCGCCCGCCGACACGCTCACCGACGTGGTGTACACCGCCAGCTCGCCCTTGTACACGGTCAGCGTGTACGTGCCCGGCAGCACACCGGAAAGGGAGAACCAGCCGTCCGGGGAACGCGCCGGACCCCAGTACTGCGCCGACGGGCCGGCGAGCCCGACGGTGTACGGGTACGCCGTGTTCCGCCCGGAGATCCCGACGCCCGCCACCTTGCCCCGCCCGCTCGCCGGCACGTACCCCGCGATGCCGAGCGAGTCGGCCCAGGGCGTCGTCAGCGTGCCCGCGTGCAGCGCCGAGGAGGGCGCCCCGCCGTCCGTGAAGGCGATGACGTACGGCCCCTGGAGGCCGAAGCGCTGCGCCTCGGTCTGGTTCTGGCCGTAGTGGAGGATCTCGTAGAGGCCGCCGCCGTCCGCGCTCTGGTGGCGCAGCAGGGAGCGGTAGAAGGGGCCGCCGGCGGCCTTCTCGTGGTTGCTGCGCACCATCCACAGGCCGACGCCGCCGGCGGACCAGCCGATGTGGTCGTAGTCCATGACGCGCAGCTTGGAGTAGTGCTTGGAGCGGGTCTGGCCGTCGGACTTCCGGAAGACGTCCGAGGCCTCGATGGTGGTGGGCGCGTAGGTGTAGGAGTCGGGCTCGTCGTTGAGGAAGGCGCCCTTCTTCACGCGCACGATGTACCGGCTCGCGGTGACGGACGTGTCGGCCTTGTTCGTCCACAGGTAGACGTTGTTCTCGCCGCTGCGGGCCGCGTAGTAGTGCCTCAGCGTGCCGTGCGTGACGGAGATCAGGATCGTCGTACCGGACTGCCTGATGCTCACGGTCGAGGCGCCGAGGCCGGACTCGATGTGCGAGTTCATGCCGCCGTAGCCCTGGTACTCCGTGCCCCGGTGGACCAGGGAGGTCAGGTCGCCGGTGGACTTGGCGACCTTGAAGACGAGCTGGGCGCCGGTGTCGACGACGTAGTTCGCGCCGTCGTCGCTCCAGCCGAAACCGGCGGCGTGCGCCGGGCGGGCGAGGGCCGTGCCTATGGCGCCGGCCGTGGCGGCGAGGACGACCGCGCGGCGGCCGACCGGCCTGTTCGTGGCTCCGGGCATGGGGGGTGCCTCCTGCGGAAGGTGGGGGGAGTGCGGTGGGAGCGAGAGTGACAGTTGAATCGATTTCGCGAAAGGGCTTTCGCTCATACCTGGACACAGATCCGGTGAATGCTGTTCGGGGTCTAGAAAGCGCTTGTCCGGAGCGGTACGGTCCCCCTCCAGGTCGTGTCGTGTGCCGGGAGGAGCCTGGAGTGAGACGTTTCAGCATCGCCGTCGTCGCGGCGGTGACCCTGGGGACCGCGTTGTCGTCCGTACCCGCCCACGCGGACGCGAGGAGCGGGGGCCGGGGCCTCGCCCACTGCGCCGCCGACACCTGTCACTTCGACGTCCCGCCGGGCACGTACGACGTACGGGTCACCCTCGGCGGCAAGGCGGCGTCCAGCACGGGCGTCACCGGTGAGAGCCGCCGCTCCCTGCTCCCCGAGACGGCCGCACCGGCCGGAAAACGCGTCACCCGCAGTTTCACGGTGAACGTCCGCACCCCCGAGGGCGAGCCCACCGGCCCCGAGGGAACCCCCGGCCTCGACCTGAGGATCGGCGGGACCGCCCCGGCCCTCGCCGGGATCGAGGTCAAGCGGGCCCGGCACGCCCGCCAGATCTTCCTGGTCGGCGACTCCACCGTCTGCGACCAGCCCGGCGACCCCTACTCCGGCTGGGGCCAGCAGCTGCCCCAGTACCTTCGCAGGGGAGTGTCCGTCGCCAACTACGCCGATTCCGGGGAGAGTACGGTCACATATCTGGGGAACCCGCAGCTGTGGGCCACCGTACGGCCCCTGATCCGCCCCGGCGACGCGGTCCTGGTCCAGCTCGCCCACAACGACAAGACCACGGACGAGGCCACCTACCGGGCCAACCTGGAAGCCCTGGTCGCGGGCGTCCGGGAGCGGGGCGGACAGCCGGTCCTTGTCACTCCCATCGTGCGGCGCTGGTTCAACCCCGACGGCACGCTGAACAACGGAACCGCGCTCCTGGTCAACGGCCTCGGTGTCGATCACCCGGCCGTCATCCGCTCGGTCGCCGCGGCGCTGGACGTCCCGCTGATCGACCTCACGGCGAAGACCAAGGCGCTGGTGGAGTCCCTCGGGGTGGAAGGCTCCAAGGCGCTCTACCTCACCAACGAGGCGCGGGACAACACGCACACGTCGGTGCGCGGTGCGACGGCCTACGCGGGCCTCGTCCGCGACGAACTCGTCACCCTGCATCTGGTGCCGAGGGGCACGGTGCGGGTGGGATAGACCCCTGGGGCGCCCTGACCGGAACCGGGGCGCTCCAGGTCTGATCCGTATCCACCGGCCCGAGCACGAAAGACATCCGATGCAGCTGCCCCCCGCCGACCGCACGACGTCCCCGTTCACCGGCTGCACCCGCGCCCACTGGGAGGCGGCGGCCGACTCCCTGCTGGCCGCAGTCGAGCCGTACGCGACCGAGGACCGCGCGCTGTACCACCTGCCCGGCGACCGGGCCAGCTGGTCGGGCCGTCTCTCCGACGGCCTGGAGGGCTACGCCCGCACCCTGCTGCTGGCCGCATTCCGCCGCGACGAGAAGGCCCTGGAACGCTATGCGACCGGCCTCGCCGCCGGCGTCTCGGGCGTCTGGCCCCGCATCGAGGACCGCAGCCAGCCCCTGGTGGAGGCGGCGTCGATCGCCCTGGCCCTCCGCCTCACGCGGGACCTGCTCTGGGACCGCCTGGACGACGGCGTACGCCAACGGACGGCCGCGTGGCTGGCCGACGCCCTCACGGCCGAGCCCTGGCCCTGCAACTGGGAGCTGTTCCCGGTCACCGTGGGCGGCTTCCTCGCCGACATCGGTTACGAGCCGGACGCCTCCCGCGCGGCGACCGCCCGCGGCCTGGAACGCATCGAGCAGTGGTACGTCGGCGAGGGCTGGTACACCGACGGCGACGGCCGCAAGTACGACTACTACAACGGCTGGGCGATGCACCTCTACCCGGTGCTGCACGCCTGGCTGGACGAGGACGAGCACCTGCTGGCGCTGTACGGCGACCGTCTCTCCCGGCATCTGGCGGACTACGCCCGCCTGTTCGGCGGCGACGGCGCCCCCATGCACCAGGGCCGGTCGCTGACCTACCGCTTCGCCACGACGGCCCCGCTGTGGCTGGGCGCGCTGGCCGGCCGTACGCCCCTGAAGCCCGGCGAGACCCGGCGGCTGGCCTCGGGCGCGCTGAAGTACTTCCTGGACCGGGGCGCGGTGGACGACCGGGGCCTGCTCTCCCTCGGCTGGCACGGCCCCGACGAGTCCGTCCTGCAGGGCTATTCGGGCCCGGCCTCCCCGTACTGGGCGAGCAAGGGTTTCCTGGGCCTGCTCCTGCCCGCGGACCACGAGGTCTGGACGGCGCCGGAGGAGGCCGGCCCCGCCGAACGCGCGGACCGCGTCACCCCCGTCGGACCGCCCAACTGGCTCCTGCAGTCCACCCGTTCCGACGGCGTGGTCCGCCTCCACAACCATGGCAGCGAGGACGTCCGTTACGACCCGTACTACACGCGGCTGGCGTACTCCACGGTGACGACGCCCTCGGACGCGTACGACAACAGCGTCCTGGTCGCCGGCGACCCGAGCCGTACCGGCATCGAACCGCTCGGCGTGGGCGAGGGCTGGGCGGCGTCCCGGCACGCCGCCGGCGGGGGAGCGCGGGTGACGAGCGTGGTGCTGGCGCGTGGAGCGGTGGAGGTGCGAGCGCATCTGGTCGCGGGGGCGGCGCCGGGAACGGCGGTCCGGGTGACCGGGTGGAGCGCACCGGACGGTGCCCGGGCAGAACTGGTGCCCGCCGTCGGCCTCGACGACGACCTCACGGGTGTCACCGTCGGGGACGCCACCTTGTTCGTCGCCCTGGCCCGGCTCACCGCCGAGGCGGACCCCGACCCGCTGGCGGAAGCCGTCGCCGTAACCGCTTCCGGGGAGGACGAGCTGACGGTTCGCTGGAGCGAGGGGCCTGACGTACGGGTCCGGCTGGATGGGGTGGGCGTGCACGTCGACTGAGGTCCACCGCCCTCGGACCGCCCTCCGGGGAGTCGAGGCGGGAGACGTGCGCGCCGTGCCGGTCGGGGTGGAGCCGGGGCGAGGCGATGCCCAGGGCGGCCGCGGAATCCCGTAACGCCGCCTCGCGGGTGACCTGGGCCGGGTCGCATCCGAAGAGGAGTTCCTTCACGGCGTACGAGCAACCGTTTCCGGAGAGTTTCCAGATCTGGCCGAGTGCGCCCCGGGTGACGGGCGTCAGCGTCCAGGGACCGCTGCCGAGGGAGTGGATCTCGGCTATGGCACCGGCGGTGTCGTCGGACCGGGCGTGATCAGCCGTCGGATGTCCTCTTCTCACTGGTTCTCACTGGTTCTCACTGGGCCAGTTCCGCAGCAGCACGTGCAGGGCGTCGATCGCCCTGTCCCACGAGACCTGCACGTCACGGGGCGCGCCGAAGGCGCCGCTGGACTCCAGGGCGCAGTAGCCGTGGAAGGTGCTGCGCAGCAGGCGCACGGCGTCGGTGAGGTCGGGTTCCTCCAGGCCGTAGGCGCGGAGCATGCCGTAGGTGACGTCGGCCGTGCGGCGCATCGCGGGGGAGCCGGTGACGAGCTCCGGGGCGATCTGGAGCTGTGCCGCCGCGTACCGGCCCGGGTGCTCCAGGGCGTAGGCCCGGTAGGCGGCGGCGAAGGCGGCCAGCGTGTCCCTGCCGGGCGCCCGGCCCTCGACGGCCTCCGCGATCCGGTCGATCATCTCGCCGCCGGCCAGGAGGGCCATCCGGATCCTCAGGTCCCGCAGACTCCGGACGTGGGTGTACAGACTCGCGTCCTTCACCCCGAAGCGACGGGCCAGGGCGGAGAGGGTGACCCCCTCGAACCCGGCCTCGTCGGCGAGATCGGCCGCGGCGGCGACGAGGCGCTCGGGGGTGAGACCGGCTCTGGGCATGGGGGTTCGGGGTCACCTCTCGAAGAGGGGCCGTGTCGTCGGTGAGGGCCCACGGGAGCTGGGAGCGATCGTAGCCGCCGGTGAGGGCGTGCGGACGCCGTACCTCAAGGGTCGCACCCCACCGCCACCAGCTCCTGCGCGCGTCGGCCCCCGGCCCCCTCGGCCGTTTTGCCGCCGGTCCGCCCCGCTCAGCGGATCGGCGCGTACACCACCCCCAGCTTGTCCAGCTCGTCGCCCGCGCGGCCCGTGAAGCCCACGATCTGCCGGCCGGAGGGGGCCGTGAAGGTCCTCGCGTCGGACGTGGCCGTGCCGGCGGAAAGGGTGCGGTCGCGGTCCGTCGTGAACGAAGCCGAGAACAGACGGGTACGGCCGTTCTTCTGACCCTGGGTCAGCTTGACCGAGGTCAGGTGCTCACCCGCAACCAGGGTCAGGGAGGCCGCGGTGCCGCCCGTGCCGCCGTGGGTGAGGGTCGTGCCGCCGTCGTGGGTGAGGGACACGGCGTCCAGGCGGGCGCCGCCGCGCAGGGTGAGGGTGCGCGGGGACGGGACGGACGGCAGGTCGTCCGCGTCGTTGAAGGCCGTGCCGTGCGGTCCGCCGAAGAAGTCGCTCGCGCGCAGCGACGGATCGAGCGTGTACGAGAAGTCGACCGCGTGCGGGAAGTGGTCGGAGAGGTTGCCGCCGGCCGGGTCCAGGAAGGACGCCCACGCGTTGCTGTAACGGGTCGCGTTCAGGCTCAGCAGTCTGCTGCCGCGGTAGAGCACCTTGTCCACGACCTCGCAGTCGTCCGGCGGTGCGGTGGTGGGGCAGACGAGCGCGGCACCGCCCTGGGCCGGGGGCGTCCCGCCCTTCACGCGCTGGACCCATGCGTCGGTCAGGCCGTTCTCGTTCACGAGCGTGCGGATGTTGTCGCCGGAGCGCGTGTACCGCGTGTTGGTGTCGCCCATGACGATCACGGCGTTGCCGGACGAGTTCGCCTGGATGAAGTCGGAGAGCTGCTCGACGTTGGCACGGCGGGCGGCGAGCGCGTCGTCGGTGTCGTCCGCGTTGCTGTGGACGTTGTAGAGGTCCAGGAAGGCACCCTCGGCGAGCCGGACCCGCGCCAGGGAAAAGCCCTTCGGGGTGAGGCAGTTGGTACCGGTGCACCTGTTCCACTTCACGCGCTGGAAGTCCTCGAAGGGATGGTCCGAGAGCGTGTTGAGGCCGTCTCCGAACGGGACGCCGCCGCTGGTCGCGGTGCGGTGGGCGTGGTCGTCGCCCGCGTACAGGGCGGCGTGGTAGTTGAAGTCCTCCTGCACGTTCACGATGTCGTACGCCCCGAGGCGCGGCGAGATCAGCGGCGTGTTCCTCGCGGGGTTGCCGGAGCTCAGGCCCTCGGGGAGGCCTGCGACGTTGTAGGTGAGGACGCTGAAGGAGCCGGAGTCCGCGGCGACGGCGGGTGTCGCGCTGGTGGTGGCCAGGCCCGTGACGGCCAGGGCGGCGGCCATGACGGTGCCGATCAGTCTCTTCATGGGGGTGTCTCCGGTCGGAGAGGCGGGGGGAAGAAAGGTGAACGGTGCTCAGGTTCGAGGGCAACGCCCTTGGTGCGCAAGGGGAACAGCACGAACAGTGGGAGACGTCGAGGGTCTTGATGGTGGTGGACTTGCCGGTGCCGTTCGGGCCGAGCAGGGTGAGGAGTTCACCCTCGGCCACGTCGAAGGTGATGTCGGAGACGGCGTGCCTGGCCACCCGCTCGGGGTTGACCAGGGAACGGACGGCGCCCGTGAAGCCGGGGCGGCGGACGGTGGTGTGGAAGGTACGGACAGCCCGCGGACCTCGACGGCGACACTCAACTGGCCCACCAACTCCCATGCGGTGAACACAGCCGCGGCCGGTCGGCACGAGGGCCGACCGGCCGCGGATGACATCCCGGCACTCTCGAAATGTCGATCAATCAGTCAATCTGTCAATCGTCTTCCTTACCTGGTGGTCGAGAACACGAATGAGAACTCCGCCGGCTCCGCCTTCAGGAAGTACTGCGGCAGCGGACCCGGGCCGCAGGACTGCGAGCCGATGCCGTGCTGCCCGTGGTCGAGGTTGACCCACACCGTGTCGCCGGCCGCGAGGTCGGTGCGGTGCCGGGCCGCGTCCAGCTGCTCGGTCGTCCAGCGCCGCGCCGTGAACCAGAACTCCGGGTCACCCTCGATCCTGAGCCCGCCGAGCTCAACCCAGCGGACGTCGGCCCGGGCACCGTTCTCCTGCGGACGGACGTACGGCGTCTGCAGCCCGTCCACCGTCGACTGCCAGCGGCCGACCATGGACGCCTTGCCGGTGTCCGGGTACGCCTCGCCGGGACCGCCGCCGAACCACTCCACCCGGTCGGCCTCCGGCAGTCCGAAGCGGACACCGAGCCGGGGCAGCGGCACCGTCCAGTCGCCCTCCGGGGTCACGGACACGGTCAGCCGCAGCCGCTCGCCGTCGGACGTCCAGCGGTACACCGTGTCCAGACCCACCTCGCGGGCGGCGGGCGCCACCCGGGTCCGGACGGTCAGCGCGTCGTCGCCGGCCTCGACCGAGACCAGACGGTGCCGCATCCGGTGCAGGCCGAGCGTGCGCCACAGCGTCCCGTAGCGGGTGTCGGTCTGCCACTCGGCGCCGTCGTCGTTGTCGGTCGGCGCCCGCCACACGTCCAGCCGCGGCGTCGCGCCGACCTCCACCCCGCCGATCGTGAGCAGCGCACCGGTGCGGGCGTCGAACCCGGCCGGGCCGAGCGTGATCCGGCCCCCGTCCGGCACGGGCCGGTCGGTCGCGGGGAAGGACGGCAGCGGCCGGGCCCCCACCGCGAACTGGCCCCAGGCCACCACATGTCCCTTCGCGGCCCAGGACGTGTCGTCCGCGAGCAGCGCACGCACCGTCCACTGCCGCTCGCCGCCCCGGCCGTCCACGGGCGGCTCCGGCAGCTTCACCTCGGCGCTCTCGCCCGGCGCGAGCGCCGGCACCGCGAGCGAGCCCGACTCGACGGTCTCCCCGTCCACCTGGCAGGACCACTCGAACGCCAGGGCCGACAGGTCCGCGAAGTCCTGCTTGTTGGTGACGTGCACGGTGCCACTGGCGCCGTCGCCCTCGATGCGGACCGGCTCGATGACCTTCTTGTACTCGATCAGGCCCGGCGACGGCGTCCGGTCCGGGAAGACCAGCCCGTCGCACACGAAGTTGCCGTCGTGCAGTTCCTCGCCGAAGTCACCGCCGTAGGCGTAGCCCAGCTCGGCGTGCCGGACGCCGTGGTCGATCCACTCCCAGACGAAGGCGCCCTGGAGCCGCTCGTACTTCTCGAAGAGCTCCTGGTAGTCGGCGAGTCCGCCCGGGCCGTTGCCCATGGCGTGCGCGTACTCGCACTGGATGAAGGGCAGCTCGCGGCGCTTGTGCGTGCCGCCGTCGAGCTGCTGCCCGATCTTCTCGACCTCGTCGTGGAAGGCGTACATCCGCGAGTACACGTCCGTGTCGCGGCAGTTCCAGTCGCCCTCGTAGTGCACCAGCCGCTCGGGGTCGCGGCCGTGGATCCACTCGGCCATGGCGGTGAGCCCGCGGCCGGTGCCGGCCTCGTTGCCCAGTGACCAGAACACGATCGACGGGTGGTTCTTGTCCCGCTCGACCATGCGCGCCGCGCGGTCCAGCAGGGCCGGGGTCCAGCGGTCGTCGTCGACCGGGTTGTCCCGCCAGTCCTGCTCGGTGAAGCCGTGGGTCTCCAGGTCGCACTCGTCGATGACCCACAGGCCGTACTCGTCGCACAGGTCCAGGAAGGCCGGGTGCGGCGGGTAGTGCGAGGTGCGCACGGCGTTGAGGTTGTGCCGCTTCATCAGCAGCACGTCCTCGCGCATGGTCTCCAGATCGAGCGCGCGGCCGTGCTCGGGGTGCCACTCGTGCCGGTTGACGCCCTTGAAGAGGACGGCCTTTCCGTTGACCTTGATCAGCCCGTCCTCGAGAACGACCGTACGGAAACCGATCCGCAGCGGCACCCGCTCCCCGTCCGTGACCAGCACACCGTCGTAGAGCTTCGGCGTCTCCGCGGTCCACGGCCGGACCGCGACCGTCACCGGCTCACCGGTCGCGACATCGATGTCCAGGGCCGGCACGCTCACCCGGCCGTCGACGTCGGAGTCGACGCGCAGGGTGCCCTCACCGGTGGTGTGGTCGTAGGAGGCGTGCACGAAGAAGTCGCCGGCGCCGCCGGACGGACGGTGCAGCAGCGTCACGTCACGGAAGATGCCCGGCAGCCACCACTGGTCCTGGTCCTCCAGGTACGACCCCGCCGACCACTGGTGCACGCGCACGGCGAGCACGTTGGAGCCCGGCTTCAGCAACTCGCCGACCGCGAACTCGTGCGCGAGGCGGGAGCCCTTGAACTCGCCGAGCTCCGTGCCGTTCAGCCAGACGCGGGCGCAGGACTCGACCCCGTCGAAGCGCAGCACCGCCCCGCCGTCCGACGGCCAGTCGGACGGCAGGTCGAAGACGCGCAGATGGTCACCGGTGGGGTTCTCCGTCGGGACGTAGGGCGGGTCCACCGGGAAGGGGTAGAGGTGGTTGGTGTAGATCGGGGAGCCGAACGCCCCGTCGCCCTGGAGGACCCAGTGCCCGGGGACCGTGACCTCGGCCCAGTTCCCGGCGTCGTAGCCCTCCTCGGCGAACGAGTCGTCCTCGGCGCCGGCGGTGGCCGAGAGCCGGAAGTGCCAGCTGCCGTTCAGCGACAGGGACCGCGCGTCCGAGGACGCGTACCAGGCGCGGGGCGGCAGGGACCCGCTGCCCGGGGAGACGTCCTCGACGTAGTCGACGGATGGGGTCGTGCGGAAAGACATCGGTCTCCTAGCTCAGCCCTTGATGCCGGTCTGTGCGATCCCCTGCACCAGCCAGCGCTGGAGGAAGAGGAAGACGAACACCAGGGGCAGGATGGAAATGGCCGTGGCCATGAAGATCATGTGGAAAACGACGGTCTGGTTCGTCATGTAGCTGGAGAGAGCCACCTGGACCGTCCACGAACTCGGATCCTGCCCGATGACCAGCGGCCACAGGAAGGCGTTCCAGCCGGCGATGAAGGTGATGGTCGCCATCGCCGCGAAGAAGTTCAGCGAGTTGGGTACGACGACACGCCAGTACGCACCCCAGTACCCCAGTCCGTCCATGCGCGCCGCCTCCTCCAGCTCCTTGGGGAACCCCAGGAAGTACTGCCGGAAGAGGAAGCAGGTGAAACCACTGAACAGGCCCGGAATGATGAGCCCCCGGTAGGTGTCCACCCAGCCGAGCGAGGAGACGAGCACGAAGCTCGGCACGAAGGTGACCGCCGTCGGAACCATCAGGGTGCCGAGAACGGCGTAGAACACCTTGTTGGCGTGCTTGTACGGGATGCGGGCCAAGCCGTAACCCGCGAGGGAGCACACCAGCAGGACGCCCACGGTGTGCAGGGTGGCCACGACGGCCGAGTTCCACAGGGACTGGGCGAAGGGGACCGTCTCGTCGCCGAAGAGCTCGCTGATGTTGCCCCACTGGATGTCCGTGGGGAAGAACTTCCAGTTCTCTCCGGTGATCTCGGCGTCGGTGGAGAGGGCGTTGCGGACGAGGATGTAGAACGGGATCAAGAAGAGGAAGGCGGCGACCCCGGTGGCGATGTAGAGGCCGGTGGAGTTCATCACGCCGCCGCCGCGCCTGACCCGGCTGGTCGTGTTCGACGTCGGCGCGGACTTCCGCACCTTGGGCATGGTGGTGGTCACTTGGACTCGTCCCCCCTTCCGAAGCCCATGAGCTTGCCCTGGAGCAGGGTCACGGCGCAGATCAGCACCGTCAGGATCAGCGCGCCGGCGCTGCCGGCGCCGTAGTCCTGGCTCTCGCCCAGGGCCTTGTAGTACAGCTCGACGAGGGGCGGGCGGCCCCAGGTGGTCTTCGACAGCAGGTTGTAGAACTCGTCGAAGGCCTGGTAGGCGGCGACGAGCAGCAGCAAAAGCACCGCCGTGGACGTGGCGCGCAGCTGGGGCAGGGTGATGTACCGGAAGGTCTGCCAGCCCGACTTGGCGCCGTCGATGGCGGCGGCCTCGTACAGCTCGTCCGGGATGTTCTGCAGCGCGGCGATGAAAAGGATCATGTAAAAGCCGGACTGCAGCCACAGCCGGGCCGTCACGATGACCAGCCAGTACCAGGGCGGGTTGGGGTCGATCAGCCAGGCGATGTTCTCGATCCCGAACCAGCCGAGGACCGTGTTCATCAGGCCAAAGCGGACCCCGCTGAAGATGGACATCTTCCAGATGAGCGACGCGGCGACATAGCTGACCGCGGTCGGCAGGAAGAAGACCGAGCGGAAGAACGCCCGCATGAAGCGCATCCGGTTCACCAACAGGGCGAGGCCCAGCGACAGCGCCCAGGTGGTGGGCACGATGAACGCGGCGAAGACGGTGAAGGTGCCGAGCGAGCCGACGAAGTCGTCGTTCGTCAGCATGTACGTGTAGTTGTCGAAGCCGACGAACTTGTCGGGCGTGACGGTGAAGCGGGCCTCGAAGAAGCTGAGCCACAGGCTCCAGAGGATCGGCGCGTAGACGAAGATCGCCAGTCCGATCAGGAACGGTCCGGTGAAGAGCCAGAAGTTGACGGTGGGTCCGCCCCGCAGACCCCGCCGCGGCTTGGCCGGGGAGGCCTTCGCCGTGGCGGAGCTCGGGACGTCGAGCTTGGCGGTCGTCGACATGTCGTGTTTCCGTCCCGCGACCTATCCGAACAGCTTCTTGAGCTCGCGGTTGACGGCCGTGTCGCACCTGTCGAGAGCCTTCTCCGGGTCCATGTTCTTGCGGACGCAGTTGGCGAAGACGTCCTCGAAAGCAGTGCGCATGGCCTGGGTCCAGCCGATGTTGTCGAAGTGCCCGAACTCGTTGAAGAGCTTGACGCCCTCAGCGGCGTTGCCCGACTTGAGCTTGTCGGCCTTCTCGGCGATCGAGGTGCGCGGCGGGATGTGGAAGCCGTAGGAGGTGGCCCAGTCCTCCTGGTACTCCTGCTGGTCGATCCACAGCCACTTCACGTACTCCTTGGCCGCGTCGACGTTCTTGCCCTTGGCGTTGACGAACATCGACCAGCCGCCGTTGTAGACGGACGGCTTTCCGGAGTCCGTGACCTTCGGGAAGGGGAAGACGCCCCAGTCGTCGCCGAGCGCGTCCTGGATCGCCGGCATCGCCCACATGCCGCAGAACTGGATGGCGCACAGGCCCTGGTTGAACGAGGAGGGGTCCCAGGACTCGGTCGGAGCGCCGAGGAGAAGGTCGCCGCTGGTGAACAGCTGGCGCATCTTCTTCAGGCCCTCGACGACGCCGTCCGTGTGGTAGGCGATCTCGTTCTTCTCGTTGAGGTGCTGGGCGCCGGACGACCAGATCAACGTGTCGTTCACGCTGTGCAGGTCGTTGCCCATGTACAGGCCCTTGACCTTGCCTGTGGTGAGCTTGGCGGCGGCCTCCATCAGCTCGTCGAACGTGGTCGGCACCTCGACCTTGGCCTTCTCCAGCATCGACTTGCGGTAGAAGAAGAACTGCGGGTCGTCGATCATGCGGACGCCGTATATCTTCCCGTCGACCGTGTGCGACTTGATGTCGGCCGGGTTGAAGTCGTCCTTGACCGGGTCGATGAGGTCGGTCAGGTCTGCCACCTGGCCGCTCTTGACCATCTGGATCTGCGGGTGGAACTCGAAGACGTCCGGCGCGTTCTTGGTGAGCAGCGCCGAGAACAGCTTGCTCTCGAAGTCGGCGCTGGTGATCCACTGCGTGGTCACGTTGGCGTCCTTGTACGCCTTCGCGTACCGCTTGATGGCCTGCTCGGTGCCCGCCTCGCCGTACGCGTGGAACATCTGCGTCAGGTTGGTGCCCGAACCGGACCCACCGCCCCGCCCGGTGTTGCTGCCGCACGCGGCGAGTCCTCCCGCGGCGGCCAGGCCCATCGCGGCCCGCAGTACGTTTCGGCGGTCCCAGTTCATGTTGCTCGATGCCGACATGCTGACGTCCTTGTCTCGAGTGCGGCTGCGGCTCTGCGGCTCACTGCCTGATGGCTCACGGCCCGGGGGCTCGCGCCAGATGGCTCAAAGAGAGGTGCGGTGCGGGACGCTAGAGCTTCGGCTAAGCCTTCGGCAAGGGGTTGGACGAAGTCTGTGCGAAGCGTTGTGTCCGGTTCGCGATTTCGAACGCGTGGGGGAGAGCGGAGGAGTTGGTTCCGTCGCTACGAAGGTGTGGTGGTACGGCTCCTCACGGGGGCGGCGCGTCTGCCGTTCTTCTGCCCGGCGGTCTGCAGGGCGCCTTCGAGCGCGAACGTGGCCGCGCCCAGGCACACCGGGTCGGTGGGGATCGGGGAGAGGACGACTTCGGTGGCGGCCAGCGGCCGGGGCAGCGCGTGCCGGGTCACGGCCTCGCGCACCTCGTGCAGCAGCGGCTCGCCCAGGGTGCGGGCGACCCAGCTGCTCAGCACGACGATCTCGGGGTTGAACAGATTGACCAGGTCCGCGACGCCGGCGCCCAGGTAGCGGGCGGTCTCGTGGACGACCCGGCGCGCCACGGGGTCGTCCGCCGCGATCCCGCGGGCCAGGGCGTCGATGGTCGCCGTCTGGTCCTCGCCGTGCAACAGCGGGCTGTCGGGGCTGAGTTCGCGCAGGTTCAGCATGATGCCGCGCGCGCCGACGTACGCCTCGACACAGCCGTGGTTGCCGCACCGGCACAGTCGTCCGTCCAGCACCATCGTGGTGTGGCCCCACTCGCCGGCGCTGTTGGTGACCCCGCGGTGCAGTCCGCCGCCCAGGATGAGACCGGCGCCCACGCCGGTGCCGAGGTTGACCACCACGGCGTTCCCGTGCCCGCGCGCGGCCCCGAACCACAGCTCGGCGACCGCGCTGGCGCGCAGCGGGTTGTCCAGGTACAGGGGGTAGGCGATGTGCTCGGTGAGCAGTTCGAGAAGCGGTACGTCGTGCCAGTCCCAGTTGGGCGCGTACTCCGAGGTGCCGGTGGCGCGGTCCACCTGCCCCGGCACGCTGACGCCGACCCCGAGCACCCGGGCGCCCTCGATGCCGGCCTGGGTGACCACCGAGCCGACGGCGGTGGCCACATGGCCCACCACCTGCTCGGGCAGGCTCTCGCTGGGCCGGACGTCCTCCTCGGCGCGGGCCAGCACGTTCAGCCCGAGGTCGAACAGCTCGACGTGGACGTACGTCTCGGCGATGTCGACGCCGATCAGCGCGCCGCCCGGGCTGTTGACCGCGACCAGGCCCCGGGGGCGGCCCCCCGCCGAGTCCTCGAAGCCGACCTCGGTGATCATGCGGAGGTCGAGCAGCTCGCCGACGAGGGTGGCGACGGTGGCGAGGCTGAGGCCGGTGGCCGCCGCCAGCTCCTGCCGGGACGTGGGTGACTCCGCGATGATCTGGCGCAGCACCTCGTAGCGGTTCGCGGTGCGGATGTCACGTGATGTGCGCTTCACCGGGGTGCCCCATTCCTTCCCAGACCGGCCGGGCCGGTTCGACGTCGGCACCGGCGCGGCGCAAGGCTATGGTCTGCCGGGACTTTCGACAAGGGGTTTGGAAAGGGGCTTTATAAAGTGCCCGTCTGCTGCGGACCGGTGCGGGCCGGGCTTGGCCTGACCATGATGCCTCAGTGCGGGTGCGTCAGTCCCCGTCGGTCCGGTCCCAGTCCTCGACGGGGGCGCCCGCGGGGTACGCCGCCGGCTCAACCGGGCGGCTCGCCCCGGCGACCGTGGCGGCCAGCTGTCGCTGCACCTGCTCCGGCAGCGTCGTGCCGCGCACGGTGCCCACCAGGTCCTGGGCCAGGTGGTGCAGCTTGGTGTTGGTGTTCTGGGAGGTCCTGACCAGGACGCTCCAGGCCGCCTCGGGGCTCAGGCTGAAGGAGGCCATCAGGATGCCGCGGGCCAGGTCGATGGTGGGCCGGGTCTGCATGGCGCGGCGCAGCTGGGTGACTTCGGCGCGGAGGTCCTGGCCGTCCATCTCCGGCGGGGTTGAGGCGGGCACCGGAGGGGGAGGGGCGCTGTCGGGCCGGCCGGAATCCGCGAACAGCTCCCGCGCGCCCGTCAGGTCGAGCAGGCGCTCGACCGCGATGCCGCAGGACCGGATGGTGACCGTCTTGCCCTCGTCGACCGCGCGGGTGCGCAGGTCCAGCAGCGCGTTGAGGCCGGCGCAGTCGCAGAAGCCGACCGCGTCCAGGCGCAGGTCGAGGCCGGTGCCGGACAGGGTGAGCAGGTCATACAGCTCGGGGAGCAACCGCCGACTGCCCAGGTCCAGTTCGCCCCACATGGTCACGGTCATGCGGTCGCCGTCCGGGGCGACGTCCATGGTTGCCGTGCAGGGCGGGATCGCCGCCGGCGCACTGTCGACCGCCGTGGGTGCGGCGTGCTCCTGTGGGTGAGGCCGCGCAGAGTACGCAGGCTCCGGCATGGCCCTGTTCTCCCTTGCTCCGTTCGCCTTGCCTCCCGCTTTCCAGCGTTGCCCCTCTACCCCGCACCCGTCAATCGATACATGAAACGAAGTACGTGTTTTTGGGTGCGTGAATGTTCTGTCGCTAGAGTTGGGGCATGGACGGAGTGCCCGAGCCACACACCGGATGGACGTTTCTCACCAACCATGCCCGCGTGCTGGCAGCCATTGCCGACAATCACAATGCTCGGATCCGGGACATCGCGGCCCACTGCCGGCTCACGGAGCGAGCCGTGCAGAAGATCATCGCCGACCTGGAGCAGGACGGATACCTCTCCCACACCCGGGAGGGGCGCACCAACACGTACCGGATCGACCCCGGAAAGGTGCTGCGTCACCCGGCCGAGGCGGGCCTGACCGTGGCGTCCCTGATGTCCCTGCTCGTCAAGGACGAGGCCGCCCGCGTCACGACCTCCGCGCCCCGGGGCCTCCCGCGCAGGACAACCTGACCGACGGGGCGCGCGGGCAGTCCCTGGCCCGGCGCAATCATTACCGGGCCTGGGCGGGGGCGGCCCCCGGTCCCGTGCGGGCAGTTGCTGCCCCGGTGCGGGCGGTCCCTCCCCTCAGCAAAGGCGGCTACTGCCCCTGGTGCGGGCAGCCCCCGCCCCCAGTGCGGCAGCAGCCCCGCCCCCTCTCGCGTACGCCAACGCGTCCGTCCCCGCCAGTACGCCTACGCGTCCGTCCCCGCCAGCACCCCTCGTACGAAGGCGTTGGCGAACTTGCCCCGCGGGTCCAGCTCCCGTGTCAGTGACCGGAAGTCGCCGAGTCGCGGGTACAGCCCGGCCAGGGCGGCCGCGGGCACGGTGAACACCTTCCCCCAGTGCGGGCGCGCCCCGAAGGGCCGCAGCGCCTCCTCGACCCGCCGGACGACCGGCAGTACCGCCTCCGTGTCCTCGACCCACGTGAAGTGCGCCGCGACGGTGTCCCGGCCGTGGGAGGGGCTGAGCCACTGGTAGTCGCCGGCGACCGTGCGCACCTCGCAGGTCTGCAGGACGGGCGCGACGGTCTCCCGGATCGCGTCGAGCGCGTGCAGCATCTCCACCGCGTGCCCGCGCGGCAGCAGGTACTCCGACTGCAGCTCCGCCCCGCTGCTCGGGACGAACTCCGCCCGGAAGTGCGGCAGCCGCTGGTGCCACGGCCCCGGCACACCGAACTGCTCCGTGCAGTTGACCGCGGGCATGCCGGGCACCGGGTGCATCTTCTCCGTGGCGGGAGCGGCCCAGGGGAAGGCGGGCAGCGGCTGGTCGGTGCGCCGCTTGAGCCACACCTGCCGGAAACCCGGCTCCCCCCAGTCGGTGAACAGGCTGACGCTGTACCCCGTGGCCATCACCGTCTCGAACACCCCGGAGTCCAGGCCCTCCAGCGGCAGTTCGGTGAACACGTGCTGCTCGACCTCGTAGGCCGGCTCCAGGTCCAGGGTGAGCGCGGTGACGACCCCCAGCGCGCCGAGAGACGTGACGGCCCCGCCGAACCGCTCCTCGCCCCGGCCTATGGTCAGCACCGAGCCGTCGGCCGTGACCAGTTCCACCTCGCGCACGGACACCGACAGCGGCCCGTTGAGCACCCCCGAACCGTGGGTACCGGTCGCCACCGACCCGGCCACCGAGATGTGCGGCAGGGACGCCATGTTGTGCAGCGCGAGCCCCTGCCCGTGCACCCGGCGGGCCAGTTCCGCGTAGCGCACGCCGCCGCCGACCCGGACCGTGCGGGCCGCCGTGTCGACGTCCACCTCCGGGGGCAGGTCGGCCAGCGACAGCAGGACGCCCTCGGGTCCCGGTTCGGCGATCTCGTTGAACGAGTGGCCGCTGCCCAGCACCCGCACCCGGTCGCCGTCCGCGACGATCGCCCGCAGCGCGGTGAGCGACCCGGGCCGGCGCAGTTCCTCGGCCGTGTAGGTGATGTTGCCCGCCCAGTTGGTCACGGTCCCGTTCATCACGTCGTCCTTCCCCGAGGCAGCGGGGACCGGGAAGCCCCCGGCCGGAACCTACCCCGGCCCGATGTCCGTTGCCGTTGCCGCCCGGCCGGGCCTACCGTGGAGAGAATGTAGAGAGCGGTTTCTACCTCCTCAGCCTCCCCATGTGCCGCCGAGCCGGAAGGTCACCTCCTTGTACCAGCGCCCCCAGGCACTGTTCGCCATGACCGCCGAGAACGTGCCCCAGGTCTTCCCGCCCGAGGTGCTGGCACGGCTGCGCACGTCCGTGGACATCGATCCGGACCTCGTGGCCGAGGACTTCACCGACCCGCGCGTCCTCGACGCGCTGGCCCGCACCGAGATCCTGGTGACCGGCTGGGGCTGCCCCCGGCTCGACGAGACGGTCCTCGCCGCCGCTCCCCGGCTGCGGGCGGTGCTGCACTCGGCCGGCTCCGTGAAGTCCTTCGCCACCCCCGGCGTCCGGGAGCGCGGCATCGTCGTCTCCTCGGCGGCCGTCGCCAACGCACTGCCGGTCGCCGAGTACACACTCGCCATGATCCTGCTCGCCGGGAAGGACGTCCTCGGCGCCCGCGACCGGATGCGCACGGCCCGCGCCTCCACCGGCTGGGGCGTCATCCCCGGCATCGGCAACCACGGCCGCCGGGTCGGCGTCATCGGCGCCTCCCGCATCGGCCGCCGCGTCCTCGAACTGCTGCGCCCCTTCGACCTGCGGCCCGTCCTCACCGACCCGTACGTCGACGAACGGCAGGCCGCGGCGCTCGGCGTCCCCCTACTGCCCCTGGACGAACTGCTGCGCACCTCCGGCATCGTCACCGTCCACGCCCCCGAGACGCCCGAGACGCACCACATGATCGGCCGCCGCGAGCTGGCCCTGATGCCCGACGGCGCCGTCCTGATCAACACCGCGCGCGGCCCGCTCGTCGACCACGACGCCCTGGTGGCGGAACTGCGCGCCGGGCGCCTGACCGCGATCCTCGACGTCACCGACCCGGAGCCGCTCCCCGCCGACTCCCCGCTCTACGACCTTCCCGGCGCGTTCCTCACCCCGCACCTCGCGGGTTCCCAGGGCAACGAGCTGGCACGGCTCGGCCTGGCGGTCGCGGAGGAGGCGGAGCGGCTGCTGGCCGGGGAGGAACCGGCGTACGCGGTCGACTGGGCGGCGCTGGCCCGCGAAGCCTGACCGCACCCCGGCAATACGCCACGAACGGGGCATTCTCCCGGCTCGGGGGGACCCGGTACCCGCCCCGCACACCCATGGGCATACCGTGAGGAGTCGTACGTCCGAACCGGGAGGAGACACGGGATGGGCAGCCGAACCGCGCTGGTCGAGGATCTGATGGAGCGGTTCCCGCACGTGCCGCGGGAAGCCGTCTTCAAGGAGGACCTGCTCCGCGGCGGCGTCGCCTTCGACCCGTCCGCGCTCAGCGACAACGAGGGCGGCGAGGTCAAGCCGAAGTCGTACTTCATCTTCTCCTTCGACCACGGCACCCTGCCCGAGCTGGGCGAGGCCGCGCTACGCCGGCCGCCCGAGGAGATCATCCTCACCGGCGGCCCCTACGACCTGCGCCGCACCGTCGTCTCGGTCCGGGTGAACCCGACCTCGCCGTACCGCGTCGCCGCGAACGACGACGGCGTGCTCGGCCTGTACCTCGACGGCAAGCGGATCTCCGACGTCGGTGTGCCGCCGATGCCCGAGTACTACCGGCACACCCTCGCCAACGGGAAGTCGGTCATGGAGGTCGCTCCGACCATCCAGTGGGGCTACCTGATCTACCTGACCGTCTTCCGGGTCTGCCAGTACTTCGGCGCCAAGGAGGAGTGCCAGTACTGCGACATCAACCACAACTGGCGCCAGCACAAGGCCGCCGGCCGGCCCTACACGGGCGTGAAGGACGTCGAGGAGGTGCTGGAGGCCCTGGAGATCATCGACCGCTACGACACGGCGAAGGCCTCCACCGCGTACACCCTCACCGGCGGCGCCATCACCAAGACGGTCTCCGGCCGTGACGAGGCCGACTTCTACGGCCACTACGCCAAGGCCATCGAGGAGCGCTTCCCCGGCCGCTGGATCGGCAAGGTGGTCGCCCAGGCGCTGCCACGCGACGACGTCCAGCGGTTCAAGGACTACGGCGTGCAGATCTACCACCCCAACTACGAGGTGTGGGACGAGTACCTCTTCAAGATGTTCTGCCCGGGCAAGGAGCGGTACGTCGGCCGGGACGTGTGGCACAAGCGCATCCTGGAGTCGGCCGAGGTGTTCGGGGCGCGCAACGTGATCCCCAACTTCGTCGCGGGTGTCGAGATGGCGGAGCCGTTCGGCTTCAAGACGGTCGACGAGGCGATCGCGTCGACCACCGAGGGCCTGCGGTTCTTCATGTCGCACGGCATCACGCCCCGCTTCACCACCTGGTGCCCGGAGCCCACGACGCCCCTCGGCAAGGCCAACCCGCAGGGCGCGCCGCTGGAGTACCACATCCGCCTGCTCCAGGCCTACCGGCAGACCATGGAGGACTTCGGCCTCTCCTCGCCTCCCGGCTACGGCCCGCCCGGCGCCGGCAACGCGGTCTTCTCGGTCAGCTCCTTCATGGACAGCCTCCCGGCCGACGAACCCACCGCCGTTTGATAACACTTCGATGACGTCGTGCCTTTTCGCGCACGGCATTGAGTCGCGTGGCGGCCGCACCCGTATGACACTCCGAGCGTGGAGTCATGGGGTGCGGCCGTCCTGTCGTGATATCTGAACAGGGCGCTTGTCAGTTGTGTGGGAGGCGTGAAAAGCTCTCCCCCTGCCGCGAGGTTCCCCCCAACTCCAATGCCGATGTGGTGAGTTGACCTCGCTTGTGGATGCAGGAGACTCATGCCCGACCTGCCGACCCCTCAGGACGCCACCGAGGCCGCGCTGTTCTCCGAGTGCTGGGACGCCGTCCTCGCCTACGCGGACCTGTGCACCTCCGGTTCCACGGCCGCCGCACAGCTCGGCCGTGAAGCGTTCGCACACGGCATACGCGAGGCCCGCGCCGCCGACACCGGCCCGGTCCGCGGCACCGCCCGCCGCCCGGCCCGGCTGCCCCGCATACCCCTGCTGCTGACCTCCGTACGCACCACGGCTGCGGCCTGGGAGGAGCAGGGGCAGGGCCACAAACTCGACCCCGACCTGCGCCTTTGGCTCAACTCGGACAAGGCCGCCCGCTACACCGGCCCGCCCCTGCAGCGCCCGCTCGCGCTGCGCGGCCTGCGCGATCTGCAGCAGGCGGACGCGGAACTGCTGTGGTTCACCGAGGTGGAGGCGCTGCCGCTGGCCCTGGTCGCCCGCCGTCTCGGCCTCGACCCGGCCGGCGCCGCCGAGGAACTCCAGCAGGTGCGCACCCTGTTCCGGGACCGCTGCCACCGCAACCACCTCGACACACCGATGGACGCCCAGTGCCGCAGCTACGCCCGGCTGCTGGACGCCGTCACCCGCTCCTCCGCCGCCGAGACCCCCGGCGACCTCTCCCGGCACCTCGCCACCTGCGTGCAGTGCGCCGAGGCCGCCGCATGCCTGCGCCTGCACGGTGGCTCCCTGCCCGGGGCGCTGGCCGGCGGGGTGATCGGCTGGGGCGGCCTCGCCTACCTGGAGCGCCGCCGCCGCGCGGCCGAGGTGCGGCTCGGCGCGGGCAGCCCCGGCTCGGCGGACAAGGCGGCCGGCGAACCGGAGGACGGCGAGCAGAAGGCGCGCGTCGCACGCAACGGCCTCCTCGTCGCCGCGGTCCTGGTGTCCGTCCTGGCCCTCGGCGTCTCGCTGATGCCCTTCGGAGGCGGAGCCGACGACCTCGGCGCGCCCGGCGGTGCCGACCGCCAGCCGGTGGCCGACCCCGCCCCGCCCCTGCCGTCCGCCCCGTCCCTGCCGCCGGCCACCTCCAAGCCGGCCGAACGGACCACCCAGGGCACGAAGCAGCCGAAGAAGTCCGGCAAGCCGGAGGACAGGAACCGCCACACCGAACCGCAGGGCACCTCCTCGCCCACCGACCGTGCCGAGCCGGACGAGAGCGGCGACCCCGTCTGCCGGGTCGAGTACGACCTGGTCAACCAGTGGCCCGACGGCTTCCAGGCCACCGTGACCGTCACCAGCGCCGAGTCCCTCGACTCCTGGCGCGTCGCCTGGTCCTTCCGGGACGGCCAGAAGGTCGGCCAGATGTGGGACGCCTCCGTCTCCCAGGACGGCTCCCGCGTCACCGCCACCGCCGCCGACTACAACAAGTCGGTCCCCGCCGGCGGCGACCTGGCCTTCGGCTTCCTCGCCTCGTGGCAGGGCAAGAACTCCCCGCCGTACGACTTCGAGGTGAACGGACACGCCTGCGCGATGGGCAGTTGAGGACTGACCCGCCGTCAGGCTGCGAGCGGCACCTGCTCGCCCTCTTCCACGTTCTGGTATCGAGCCCAGATCTGGTTCAGCTCATGCTGGTAGTAGAGCGGGAACAGCACGGCCACGATGTAGAGGATGAGGCCGATCCAGGGGTTGCAACTCCGTTCCATCCCGGCCGACTGCTGCATGCGGGCAACGCGCAGACCGGTGTTGTAGACCGACACGAAGGGGGGAACGATGATCAGCCAGCCGACGGTGACGGCCAGTACGGCCATCGCCGGATTGACCTCGATCCGTGAATCGAATTCCCGGGCTTCGCGATTCACTTTGTAGTACCAGACCAGATGGTAGATGCCCAGTGTGATCAGCGGCCAGATCAGCCACACGAGAAAGATGTTGCGGGTCTTGCCTGCGCGACCTGACATGCTGCACCTCCCGTCATTCCAGTGCACCACGTCCGGCCACCACGTGCGCGTCGTGCACGAGGGGCGCCGAGGGAGCCCTCCCCGGCGCTCCCGCGAGGGTGGGTCGACGGCCCCGCGAGGGTGGGTTCAATTCCGTGGCGCCCGAGGGGCGCACGGCTCTATGGTGGGGGCGAATCGCGCGGCGGTCTGCTGCTGCCGCCGTCGGCTGTGTGACGAGCAGGAGGTGTGATCGATGGCTGTCTCTGAGATGGGCGCTGCCCGCATCCGGAAGTTCATCAAGTCCACCTCCGTGGCCTCCGGCTGACCTCCTCCTCTCAGCGCCTTCGAGCGCCGTGCCGGGGCCACCCTTGTGAAGGGTCACCCCTTGTCTTTCTCTTCTCTTTCGGGTTCGTCCTCGTCTGCCTCGCATCCGCTTCAGCCGTACGGCTGGGACGCGGGCTGGGAGGCCGAGTTCGCCCCGTACGAGGCCGAAGGCCTGCTCCCGGGCCGGGTCGTACGGGTCGACCGCGGTCAGTGTGACGTCGTCACCGCCGACGGGCCGCTGCGGGCCGACACCGCGTTCGTCACCCCGCACGACCCCCTGCGGGTCGTGTGCACCGGCGACTGGGTCGCCGTCGAGCCCGGCGGGAACCCGCGCTACGTCCGCACCTGCCTGCCGCGCCGCACCGCCTTCGTCCGCTCCACCTCCTCGCAGCGGTCCGAGGGGCAGATCCTCGCGGCCAACGTCGACCACGCCGTCATCGCCGTGTCCCTCGCGGTCGAGCTGGACCTTGGCCGCATCGAGCGCTTCCTCGCGCTCGCCTGGGAATCCGGGGCCCAGCCCGTCGTCGTCCTCACCAAGGCCGACCTCGTGCCGGACGCCGTGACCCGCGCGTACCTCGTCCAGGACGTGGAGACGAGCGCGCCCGGCGTGCCGGTCGTGCCCGTCAGCTCCGTCGACGGGGACGGGCTCGACGGGGTCGCCGCGCTCGTCGGCGGCGGCACGTCCGTACTGCTCGGGCAGTCCGGCGCGGGCAAGTCGACCCTCGCCAACGCGCTGCTCGGCGAGGACGTCATGACCGTCCAGGCCACCCGCGACGTCGACGGCAAGGGCCGCCACACCACGACCACGCGCAACCTGCTCGCCCTGCCCGGCGGGGGCGTCCTGATCGACACCCCCGGACTGCGCGGCGTCGGACTCTGGGACGCCGGGACGGGCGTCGGGCGGGTGTTCTCCGAGATCGAGGAACTGGCCGAGCGCTGCCGCTTCCACGACTGCGCCCACGAGGCGGAGCCGGGGTGTGCCGTGCTGGCCGCCATCGACAGCGGCGACCTGCCGGAGCGGCGCCTGGAGAGCTACCGCAAGCTGCTGCGGGAGAACCAGCGCATCGTCGCCAAGACCGACGCCCGCCTCCGCGCCGAGATCCGCAAGGACTGGAAGCGGAAGGGGGCGATGGGCAGGGCCGCGATGGAGGCGAAGCGGGGCGCGCACTGGCGCGCGTAGCCGCTTCACGCGGCGGTGCCGGGGCCTGCGGCGCGAGGCGTGTGGCGCGTGGCGGGCCCGCGCCGGGGCCGCGCCGCGCTGTCGGGCTCACGCTGCGCCGTCGGTTCCGTGCCGCGCTGAGGGGCCCGACCCCCGCCGTCGGATCCGCGCCGCGCTGCCGGGCCTGCGGCCGGCCCGGTGTCCGGCTGCGGGGCCGCGCTGTCGGGCTCACGCTGCGCCGTCGGTTCCGTGCCGCGCTGAGGGGCCCGACCCCCGCCGTCGGATCCGCGCCGCGCTGCCGGGCCTGCGGCCGGCCCGGTGTCCGGCTGCGGGGCCGCGCTGTCGGGCTCACGCTGCACTGTCGGCCGAGGGCCGGCTCGGTGTCCGGCTGCGTGCCCGCGTCACGCCCGGGCTCCGCCACCCCGGGGCCCGTATCGCGTCCTGTGTCCAGTCGTCGGGTGGCGCTGCCGGGCTTGTGGCGGGGGCTCGGTGTCCGGCTGCGGGCTCGCGTCGCGACTGGTGTCTGCCCGCCCGAACCCGATCGGTTCCTGTGTCCCGAATGCCGGGTCCGTATCGCGCCCGGGCCGGGCCCGTATCGGGCCCTCGGCCCAGGAGTGGCCACCCGGCGCCCCGTTTCCCGCCCCGTCTGCCACCGCCGCGCCCCCGATCGCGGTGTCCGATTTCCGCCAGCGGCCCGTCGGTCGACGGCGGAGACTGGAGCTGTGACAGACCAGGGAACGGACGAGGACACCAGGTACGAGGCCGTGCGCAGTCGCGACGCCCGTTTCGACGGGGTGTTCTTCTTCGCCGTCGAGACGACCGGCATCTACTGTCGGCCGAGCTGCCCCGCGGTCACCCCCAAACGGGCCAACGTACGGTTCTTCACCACGGCCGCCGCCGCGCAGGGCTCGGGCTTCCGGGCCTGCCGGCGGTGCCGTCCGGACGCCGTGCCCGGCTCCGCCGAGTGGAACGTCCGCGCCGACGTGGTGGGCCGGGCCGTGCGGCTGATCGCCGACGGCGTGGTCGACCGGGAAGGCGTCGCCGGGCTCGCCGGACGCCTCGGCTACAGCGCCCGGCAGGTGCAGCGGCAGCTCACCGCCGAGCTCGGCGCAGGGCCGGTCGCCCTCGCCCGGGCCCAGCGGGCCCACACCGCACGCGTCCTCGTGCAGACCACCGGGCTGCCGATCACCGAGATCGCGTTCGCGTCGGGCTTCGCCAGCGTGCGCCAGTTCAACGACACGATCCGGGCGGTGTACGCGTCTACCCCGAGCGAGCTGCGCGCCGCCGCGCCGAAGCACGGCCGGGACCGCCGTACGGCCACCCCGAACGCCGGCATCCCGCTCCGGCTCGCCCACCGCGGCCCCTACCAGGCCGGCCCCGTCTTCGACCTGCTCGAACACGAGGCCGTACCCGGCGTCGAAGAGGTCAGCGGCCCGCCCGGCGCCCGCACCTACCGGCGCACCCTCCGCCTTCCCTACGGCACCGGCATCGTCGCCGTCGGCGAACGCCCCGGCACCACCCGGACCGGATTCGGCGCCCACCCGGGCGGCTGGCTCGACGCCCGGCTGCACCTCACCGACCCGCGCGACCTGACCACCGCCGTCCAGCGGCTGCGGCGCCTCTTCGACCTGGACGCCGACCCCTACGCCGTCGACGAGCGCCTCGCCGCCGACCCGCGCCTCGCCCCCCTGGTCGCCGCCCGGCCCGGACTGCGCTCGCCGGGCACCGCCGACCCGGAGGAACTCGCGGTGCGCGCACTGACCCGCCGCACGGAGGCGGAACGGCTCGTACGCCGCTACGGCAAGGCCCTCGACGCCCCCTGCGGCAGCCTCACCCACCTCTTCCCCGAGCCGGCCGTGCTCGCCGGCGCCGAGCCCGGCGGTACCCTCGGCGCGCTCACCGCCGCCCTGGCCGACCACGCCGTACGCCTGGACCCGGGCGCCGACCGGGACGACGCGCAGGACGCCCTGCTGGCCGTGCCCGGCCTGGACGCCCGTACTGTGGCCGAGATCCGCACCCGCGCCCTCGGCGACCCGGACGTGGCCCCGCCCGGCCTCGACGTCCCCGACAGCTGGCGCCCCTGGCGCTCGTACGCACTGAACCACCTGCGCGCAGCAGGGGAGTGGGAGTCCCGATGACATGCCCGACCTATTGGACGAGCGTGCCCGGCCCCCTCGGGCCGCTGCTTCTCACCGCCGCCCCGACCGGCGAGCTGACCTCGCTGTCGGTGCCCGGACAGAAGGGCGGACGCGAGGTGCGGGAGGAGTGGCGGCACGACCCCGGGCCCTTCCGGGAGGCCGAGGAGCAGCTCGCCGCCTACTTCGCCGGGGAACTGCAGGAGTTCCGCCTGGCGTGGCGCACCGAGGGCACCGCGTTCCGCGAGAAGGTCTGGGCCGCGCTGGACGACATCCCCTACGGCGCCACCACGACCTACGGCGCGATCGCCGCGCGCATCGGGGCGCCCCGGGCGGCCGTGCGGGCCGTCGGCGGTGCGATCGGCGCGAATCCGCTGCTGGTGGTCCGCCCGTGCCACCGGGTGATCGGGGCGGACGGCGCACTGACCGGATACGCGGGAGGCCTGGACCGCAAGGTACGGCTGCTGACGCACGAGGGCGTCCTCCCCGCCTGACGTCCGCCTGACTTCCCGCCTGACGTCCGGCCTGATGTCCGGCCTGAGGGGCCGGTTCAGCCCCAGACGACCGCGCCGACCCACGCCGCCGCGATCAGCTGGCAGGTGAACAGTTCGGCCAGAATGCTGGAGCCGCCCGCGCGCATGATCGTACGCAGGGCGGCGACCGCGTCGGCGTGACGGCCGAGGCGGGACCGTTCGAAGAGGTAGACACCGGCGAGGAATCCGGGGATCGCGCCGAGGACGGGGACCAGGACGAAGCCGAGGACGGATCCGATGCCGGCGCAGCCCAGCATGCGGCGGGTGGTGCGGTTCATCCGCAGCCGCCGCGGCGGCAGTGCCCAGCGGACGGCCTGGGAGACCAGCAGCAGGACCGTGGCCGCGACCAGCACCCACCATGCGACGGGCTGCGGATCCTTCAGCGCCCACCACATGACCGAGGCCCACACCAGCAACGATCCCGGCATGGCGGGCAGCAGCACTCCGCACAGCCCGAGCAGGATGACCAGCCCGACCAGCAGGAGGTCCCACACTCCCATCTGACCAGACTGCCGGAACACCGGAGAACACGCAGGTCAGAAGCATGGCCGGGCCCCAGACCCGCAGGTCAGCCGCTCGTGCCCCGCCGGACCCCGGATTTCGGATGACCGTTCTATGGCTCACCCGACGAGCCGATCACCTGCCCGCGGCCGGCCGGTTTTTTCCACAAGCCCCGTTTTCATCCGGCTCGTGCGGTGGACAATTACGGGCATGAGCCAGCAGGGGGGAAGGCCCACCGGTCACGAGGACGACTGGTGGAGGGAGTTGTACGACGACTCCACCGACGACACGGGCCCCGCACCGGCACGGGATTCCCTGGACGACCGGTTCGCGTCGGCGTCGGGGGCGTTGAGGGACGGGGAGGAGGCGCGGACCGGCTCCCCGGAACGGCAGGCGGCGCGGCACCCCGGCGCGGAGCCGGTGGTTCCGGCACCCCGGACCGGAGCCGATGACCTCCCGGCCACGCCCCGCCCGAACCCCCGGGCCCCGCAGCGCGCCCCCGGGGAGCCACCACCGCCCCTGCCCACCGGGCCCATGAGCTTCCCGACCGCACCGAAACCGCAGGGCCGCCCTGAGCCGCCCCGTTCCGAGGGCCGGCCGGGCAGCGCGTCTCCGGGCGCGGCAGGGACCCGTCCGCCCACGGCCGAGCGGGCGGACGGCCCGCCTCCGCCCACAGCGCCCCCGCCCCCGCCCACAGCGGCCCCGCGTCCGTCCGCGGATGAGCGGCAGGGCAGTGCGGCTCCGGCTGCGGCGGGCTCTGATCGGCCCTCGGGCGACCGGACCGGTGGCGCACCACCGCCCACAGCCGCCCCGCCTCCGCCTTCGGAGCGCCCGGAGCAGTCCCCGGCCCCGGCGTTCCCCGCCTCCGGGACACCCCCGGTTCCCCCACCCCCCAAGGCCCCTCCGGCCTGGCCGGATCCGGAGGCGCACCCGGCCACGGCGTCCGGGCCCCTTGCCAGCCCCGCCCCACCGGCCACCGCCGAGCCCCGTGACGCCGCGCCCCCCGCTCCGATCGACCGGCCGCCCGTTCCGCCGGGCCCCGCAGAGCCGCCGTCCACGGACTCACCGACCGCGGATCCCCGCACCACGGAGCCCCCTGCCGCCGGGCCCGGGCCGGTATCGCCGCCGCTCGTCGACACTCCGCCCACCACGGACCCCCCTCCCGACCACGACGCCCCCCGGATCGAGCGCCCCGCCCCCACGCCCCGGCCGCGTGGTCACGTGGGCACCCGGCCGCCCACGTACGACGCCGAACCCACCGCTCTCCCGGCCGCCGACCCGGACGACCTCGACGATCTCGTGGCGGACACCGTGCTGGACGGGGCCCGGTACGGGGCCTGTACGCTGCGGGCCGTTTCCGTACGGGGGGACTCCGCGCGGTATCGGGGTGAGCCCCGCAGGGACTCGCTGCTCACCGCCCGGTTCGGGACGGGTGAGCACGCGCTGCTGCTGGTGGCGATGGCGACCGGGGCCCGGGCCACACCGGGTGCGCACCGCGCCGCCGCCGAGGCCTGCCACTGGATCGGGCGGGCCGTAGGGCGCAGCCACGCGCGCTTGGTCGAGGACATAAGGGATGGCCGGCGCGGCGACCTGAAGTCCGGGCTGCACCGGCTCACCGACCGCAGCCTCGGCAAGCTCCGGGCCAGCGCCTCCGAGCAGGGTGTCGGCCCAGAGGAGTACGCGGCGAGCCTGCGCTGTCTGCTGCTGTCGGCCGACCCCGGATGCCGCACGCGGGTGTTCTTCGGGGTCGGACCGGGCGGACTGTTCCGGCTGCGGGAGGGGGAGTGGCAGGACATCGAGCCGCAGGTCGCCGACATCAAGGGCGACCCCGTCGTGGGCTTCGGCTCACCGCCCTCCGAGACCCCCGAGGGCGACCGGCTCACCATGGACCTGGGCATCCCGACCCCGCCCAGCCCGTACGAACCGGCCCCGGAGCCGCCGCGCGAGCCGTTCCGCTTCCGGACCTCCGTCGCCCGCCCGGGTGACACGCTCCTGATGTGCAGCGGCGGGCTCGCCGAGCCCCTGCGCGGTGAGCCCGAGCTGGGCGAGTACCTCGCCGAGCGGTGGTCCCGCCCCGAACCGCCCGGCCTCGCCGCGTTCCTCGCCGACTCCCACGTACGGGTCAAGGGTTATGCGGACGACCGTACGGCCGCCGCGGTTTGGGAGGCGTGAGCGCGACCGGTGTGACTTGATGGAACCCGGAGGGATCCCAGGAGACCGAAGGGGCAGACGAGAACCATGGCCAAACAGAACGTCGCGGAACAGTTCGTCGACATCCTGACCCGTGCCGGAGTCAAACGTCTCTACGGAGTCGTCGGCGACAGCCTCAACCCGGTCGTCGACGCCGTCCGCCGCAACTCCGCCATCGACTGGATCCACGTCCGGCACGAGGAGACCGCCGCCTTCGCCGCCAGTGCCGAGGCGCAGGTCACCGGCGGGCTCGCCGCCTGCGCCGGCTCCTGCGGCCCCGGCAACCTCCACCTCATCAACGGGCTCTACGACGCCCACCGCTCCATGGCCCCGGTCCTCGCCCTCGCCTCGCACATCCCGTCCAGCGAGATCGGCCTCGGCTTCTTCCAGGAGACCCACCCCGACCGGCTGTTCACCGAGTGCAGCCACTACAGCGAGATGATCTCCAGCCCGGAGCAGATGCCTCGGCTGCTGCAGACCGCCATCCAGAACGCCGTCGGACGCAGCGGCGTCAGCGTCGTCACCCTGCCCGGCGACATCGCCGACCGGCCCGCCCCGGAGAAGGCCGCCGAGACCGCCCTCGTCACCTCCCGCCCGACGGTCCGCCCGGGCGACGCCGAGATCGACCGGCTCGTCGAGATGATCGACGAGGTCGGCAAGGTCACCCTCTTCTGCGGCAGCGGCACCGCCGGCGCACACGCCGAGGTCATGGAGTTCGCCGGGAAGATCAAGTCCCCGGTCGGGCACGCCCTGCGCGGCAAGGAATGGATCCAGTACGACAACCCCTTCGACGTCGGCATGAGCGGCCTGCTCGGCTACGGCGCCGCCTACGAGGCCACCCACGAGTGCGACCTGCTGATCCTGCTCGGCACCGACTTCCCGTACAACGCCTTCCTCCCCGACGACGTCAAGATCGTGCAGGTCGACATCCGGCCCGAACACCTCGGCCGCCGTTCCAAGCTGGACCTCGCGGTGTGGGGCGACGTACGGGAGACGCTGCGCTGTCTGATCCCGCGGGTGAAGGAGAAGAAGAACCGCCGCTTCCTCGACCGGATGCTGAAGAAGCACGCCGACGCACTGGAAGGCGTCGTGAAGGCGTACACCCGCAAGGTCGAGAAGCACACGCCGATCCACCCCGAGTACGTGGCCTCCGTGCTCGACGAAGTGGCCTCCGACGGCGCCGTGTTCACCGTCGACACCGGCATGTGCAACGTCTGGGCCGCCCGCTACATCTCACCCAACGGCCGCCGCCGCGTCATCGGCTCCTTCTCCCACGGCTCGATGGCGAACGCCCTGCCGATGGCGATCGGCGCCCAGTTCACCGACCGCAAACGGCAGGTCGTGTCGATGTCCGGCGACGGCGGCTTCTCCATGCTGATGGGCGACTTCCTGACGCTGGTGCAGTACGATCTGCCGGTCAAGGTCGTCCTGTTCAACAACTCCTCCCTCGGCATGGTCGAGTTGGAGATGCTGGTCGCCGGCCTCCCCTCGTACGGCACCGCGAACAAGAACCCCGACTTCGCCGCCGTCGCCCGCGCCTGCGGTGCGTACGGGGTGCGCGTCGAGAAGCCCAAGGACCTCGCCGGGGCCCTGAAGGACGCCTTCAAGCACAAGGGGCCGGCCCTCGTCGACATCGTCACCGACCCCAACGCGCTGTCCATCCCGCCGAAGATCAAGGCCGAGATGGTGACCGGATTCGCCCTGTCCGCCTCGAAGGTGGTGCTGGACGGCGGAGTCGGCCGGATGCTGCAGATGGCCCGCTCCAACCTGCGCAACCTGCCCCGGTTCTAGGCCCTAGTGCCGCGGCAGGCAACGTTCGCCCCGTCGCGACGCCCGGCACGCACTCTCGCCGCACCGGGCACAAACCCAAGTACATCCAGTACGAGGGCATGCACCCGGCACGCCGAGAGCACGCACCGGACGCCGCTCCTTGACGGGCAAACGTTGCCTGCCGCGGCACTAGCTGTAGGGCGTCCAGGCGCGTGCGGTGAGGTCGTACACATAGCGGGACAGCCCTTTGATGCCGCTGGTCCGGAACGGGCGGCCGTCGTCGTCGATCCGGACCGTGCCCGTGCGGCCCTGCGAGGACCAGTCCAGCTCCAGGTACCAGCGGCAGTCGCACCCTTGGGTCCTGGCGTTGATCAGCAGCACCTCGGGGTCCCGCGCGGAGACGCGGTACGGCATGCTCACCGCCGGGATGGGCGTGCCCGTGTCGCTCCCGGCGACGGCGCGGGCGATGGGGCGGTCCTTGTCCAGGTTCACGTCGAAGGAACGCGGGGTGACGGAACCGCCGCAACCCCGGTTCATGGCGTAGGCCTTGCCCTGCGCCGGGGCCGTCCGCCCCACCACGCGTACACGCAGTGCCTCCAGTACGACGGCCGTGTCGGTCCGCCCCTGCACGGTCAGCTGTACGAGCGTCTCGCCGCCGTGCACCGCGTTCTGTGATGCGGCCCAGACCCCCGCGTCCTGCGGGACGGGCGGCGGTGGCACCTGCCCGGGCGGCTTGGCGACGACGTAGTCGTGACCGCAGCCGAGTTTCCAGGCCTGGGAGTCGGCCGACCAGGTGAGGGGCGGGGTGGGCGCGGAGCCGCCGGTGGGCGGGGTGGTGCGGGGGGAGGGTGACGGGGAGGGCTTCAGCTGCTCCGGGGAGGCGGAGGGGGAGGACCCCCGGGGACTCGGGGAGCCGCCGCTCGGAGTGGGGGAGGCGTCGCGGTGGTCCGGTGCCTTGGTCTCCGTCATGGCGGAAGGGGCCGGACCGGCCGCGTCGGCCCGGTCGCGGGCGGGCGTACGCCGCCCGTCCGGCAGTGCGGCGAGGCTCCCGAGTGCCGCGAGCACCGCGCAGGCGGCGGCCAGTCCGACCGCGACGCGTCTGCGGCGGTACCAGGGCCGGCGAGGGAGCGGGGGGTCTTCCTCGGGGTCGCCCGCAGGGCCGTCCAACGTGTCAGGCTCCGGGTCGTCCACCGCGTCGGATACCGGACCGTTCGTCAGGCCGTCGACGAAGTCCGGTCCTTGCTCCGGTTCGTCCGCACCGGTGGCGACCTCGCCCCCCGGCGCCGTACCGGACGTACCGGCCGTGCCCGCCGTCCGGGGCCGCTGCCGCGCCGCCACCGCCAGGAGCCAGCGGCGGTGCAGCTCCAGACGTTCCTCGGGGGACGCCCCGCACAGGGCGGCGAAGCGCTCCACGGGCGCGAAGTCGACGGGGAGGGCCTCGCCCGCGCAGTAGCGGTGCAGGGTCGAGGTGTTCATGGCCAGACGCCGGGCCAATGAACCGTAACTGCGGTCCGTGCGCTCCTTCAGCGTCCTCAGCAGCGCCGCGAACCCCCCGACGTCGTCGACGTCGCTGTGTGCCGACACCGTTCCCCCGTCCTCGTAGGTCCGACCCGGCCCGGAACGGCATCCCAGGCACCCCATGTACCGGCACGTCAAAGGGGCTGGGATGGTTCCACCGTGCCCGGTCGCATGCCGGCTGTTGCGCCCGCCCGGTGTGACCGCTGATGCTTTTGGTGTCGCACCGAGCAGGTCCGGGCCGACCAGCCGGCCTCGCGGCGCCATCCGGCATCCATGCCTTCGGCATTCATCCACGCACTCATCCACGGGGGAACACCCATGCCCAAGCACATCCGAGCCAGCGCGCTCACCGCACTCACCGTCGCCGCCCTCGCGGCCAGTACCGTCCTCACGGCACCGGCCGCCGGCGCCGCGCCGAAGGCCGCCGCTCCCAAGTTCCTGTCGGCGTCCCAGCTGCCGCCGCACCCGACCTCGGCCTGGACGGCCGGCCCGGTCACCGAAGGGTTCCCGGAGGGACTCGGCTACTGCGTGAGCACGGAGGGCGTGCCCTCCTACGACTACCGGCACCGGGAGTTCCGGACCGACCTGGACACCGGCGCCGTGCAGCTGACCGTCGTGGCGGACACAGCCGCCCTGGCCAAGGCCCTGGCGAAGCACTACGACGACCTGATCCGCACCTGCGCCGACCGCATCGAGCAGAACGACCCCGACGTCGAGGCCGAGGGCCGGGACTACGGCACTCTGCAGGTCGAGGAGGGTGCCCGCGTCCGCGGCCTGCACACCGAGACGTCCTGGGGCGCCACGGACATCTCGCTGCTGTCCGTCGGGCGGGACGGCAGGACCGTCACCGTCGTGCAGTGGGGCCAGATGGGCGACTTCGGCGACGCTCCCGTGGCCGCCTTCAAGAAGACGACGACCACCGCCGTCAACAAGCTCTACTGACCGCGCCCGACAAAAGACCGGGGCCGTCCTCCCGCCACGGGGGTGGGGGAGGACGGCCCCGTACTGGTCTCGGCGGATGTCAAGACCGTCGTACTTCGGCCAACTTCACCGGGGCGCCCCGCACGAGGGTCCGTCGCCCCAGCCCTTCACCGGGTACGCAGGGATCGGCAGCCGGCCATCGGCCCATCGTCCGATCTCCGGCGGTCAGGATCCACTCGCGGACACTGATCGGCTACCCTCTTGTCCCCCTCTCCCTCACCGTCGTACCGCTCGGCGGCCCGCCGCCCGGGCCGCCCGTCCCGTTCCGGTGGCCGAACATCCGGTCGTTGACAATTCGACATGACTGCCGCGTTCCCGTTGGGGCATGGATCCCCGTGAACGTGTTCGAGCAGGAGGGGAACCGACATCGGCACGCGGGCGGGGGTCATGGAGAGGCAGGCACGACGAGGCGGTCCCATAACGATCGGGGGCTTCTCGGTGAAGACGGTGGAGGACGGGGCCGACGACATCGCGGAGCAGGATCCGGCGCCGCAGTTGAGGCGCAGACTCGGGCGGGCGGACCTGCGGGCCGTCCCGGAAGCCCGCAGGGCCCTGCGGGACATGCTCGGGCAGTGGGGGAAGCACGGGCAGTCGGACGTGGCGGAACTGCTCACCAGTGAACTCGTCACCAACGCGATCGTCCACACCGACCACGACGCGGTCCTGACGGCCACCGTCGGGCCCCATGGACTGCGGGTGGAGGTACGGGACTTCGTGGCCCGCAGGCCCCGGCTGCGCGTCCCGGTCGCCGACGAGGGTACGAACGGCAGGGGCCTGCTCCTGGTGCAGTCCCTCGCGGACGCCTGGGGGGTCCGGCCGCACGGTGTGGGCAAGGCCGTCTGGTTCGAGCTGGAGGCGGAGGCGGCGTGAACGCCGAGGGGGCGCGGCCCGCAGGCCACGCCCCCTCGCCGGTTCTCGCCGCGTCGCTCCGGCTCGGCTAACCGAACTGCTGCTCGAGGTCCTTGAGCTTGCGCTCCAGGGAGTCCAGCCGCGGCAGTGCCATGGTGTCGTCCTCCGCGGTGAGGTCGACGGTCACGGGGTCAGCTCCTTTGCGCACCGGCTGAAGGGAGGGACGTGAGCGCACGGGCAGGGGCTCCGGCGCCGATATGGCAGGCTCCGCGGTGACCTGCGAGGAGCCGCGCTCCACCTGCACCTCCAGCTGGCGTCCGCCACCCCGGCCGAAGTGGCCGCGGTGACCGCGGCTGATCGCCTTCAGCTGGGCCCGCTCCACGCGCTGCTGGTCGCGCCGCCGCTGCCGGGCCTCTTCCTTCTTGCGCCGGTCGTCGCGTACCTCGTCGACGGCCTCGTCCAGGCTGCGCACACCCTCGAGGAGCATCAGCGACCAGGCACGGTAGGTCTCCCTCGGGGCCCGCAGCCAGCGCACCATACGGATCTGCGGCAGCGGGCGGGGCACCAGGCCCTGCTCCCGCAGGGCGGCCCGGCGGGTCTGCTTCAGCGCGCGGTCGAACAGGACCGCCGCCGACAGGGACATGCCCGCGAAGAAGTGGGGGGCACCCGCGTGACCGATGCCCCGGGGCGCGTGCACCCAGTTGAACCAGGCCGCGGCGAAGGCGAACGTCCAGACCAGTATCCGGGAGCCGAGCGCCGCGTCACCGTGGCTGGCCTCGCGCACCGCGAGGACGGAGCAGAACATCGCCGCGCCGTCCAGGCCGAACGGGACGAGGTACTGCCAGCCGCCGGAGAGCCCGAGGTTCTGCTCGCCGAAGCCGACCAGGCCGTGGAACGAGAGCAGGGCGGCGACGGCCGCACAGCAGAAGAGGAGGAGGTAAGAGAGGGTGCCGTAGAGGGCTTCCTTGCGTCTGCGGCGTTCCTCGCTGCGCTCCCAGGAGTCGTCCGCGCTCGTGTCCTTGACCGAGGAGCGCTTGCCGCGCGCGAGCACCGCCACCGCCGCCAGCATGCCCAGGAGAAGCACGGCGCCCGGAAGCAGCCAGTTCAGCGATATGTCGGTCAGTCTCATCTGGGGTCCCTTGCATTGGGATAGGGCGTAACGCCCGCCATAGTGGCCCAATCCCATCGGCCCTCAGGGGGTTTCGGGGCAAGAGGCCGCCAAGGAAGTGCAAGGGAATGCCCCAGGGCGGCGTTCTGCTCGAACTGCCGCTTGAGGGGCGGGAGTTGAGTTCGAACAAGACTACCCGTACGAGTGGTTCCCCGGAAAGTTCCCCTGACGCGTGAGGGTGATGTGAATCGCCGGTGGGCGTGCGGGTGTCCGGTTCCGTGATTATCCTACGGGACGGCGGCGGTCCATCCATCCCCGCCTGAGCTCAACTGGCCGTTGCCAGCAGCTTGGTGACGCGGTCCGTGTCGCAGGTGCGCGGGCAGGTGGCGCAGGTGTCCTCGGGGCGGAGTGTGTAGAACATGCAGCAGCTCGCGCGGTCCCGGGTGAGCAGGGGCTCGCAGCCGGGGCCGGCCAGTTCCCGGAAACCCGCCGTGCCGACGTACGGCTTGGTCGCGCCCGGCAGGAGCAGCTCCAGCTCGCGCATCGCGCGCCGCTCCTCGATCTCGCCGAGCAGCTGGGCGATGTACCAGACCCCTTCGACGATCTCGTCGGTCGCCATGCCCCACAGGGCGCGTCCGCGGCGCCGCATCCGGGGGCCGAAACCGGTCAGCACCGGCTCCAGGTGCTCGGCGACCGCCGACCGCACCTCCGCCCGCAGCGCCTCCTCGTCGGGGACGACCCGGGCGCCCGGCAGCGCGGCCGCCTCGTCGCCGGGCAGGCAGGCGAAGCCGGCGGGGCGGACGGCCATGCGTCCGAGGGCGTGGCCAGGGGCGGTGCGGTCGTACGAGACGTGCGTCACGGGGTAGCGGGGGACCCGGCGGTGCAGGAACCACGGCACGGTGATCAGCAGGCAGGCGGGCCAGGCGTAGCGGTGCAGGCCGAAGGTGGCGACGACGTCGGGGCGGGCCTGGCGGCCGTAGTCCCGTTCGATCTGGTCCACGTCCCACGCGAGGAAGCGGTCGAGGGCAGGGCCCGCGGTCGCGAGGGCGGCGGCCCTGGTCCAGCCGCCGCCGTGCGGGGTCTCGTCGTCGGCGCTCAGCTCGGTGACCGCCAGTCCCGGGAGGACCTCGGCCAGGCGGGCGTAGGCGCCGGAGACGGCCGAAACGGGCGCAGGCATGTGATCACCGATCCGTCGGATGAAACGGGGCTCTTGAAGGTAAGCCTAACCTTACTCAAAATCTCCGGAAAAAGAACGGGGATGTGAACTGGGGGCCGGGGCGCTTATGGTGCTTGACGGACGAGTAACAACCCCCCGTAATGACCCCAAGTACCGATACGTCCGGAGGAGGACCTGTGAGGCAGGGAGCGCAGGGCTCCGCGGAGGCGGGTGCTCCGTGGGCGGCGGTGGGTCGGACCGGGGCGGGTGTGCCGTCCGGGCGAGGGCAGGGCCAGGGGCAGGAGCAGGGCCGAGCGCGAGCGCAGGCTCGGGTGCCGCAGCAGGGCGGGGCGGTGCGGGGGGAGCACACGCACAGTGAGGCGCCCGTGCCGGTTGTGCCCGTCGTCCCCGTTGTTCCGCGGGCTCGGCCGGTGGTCCAGCGGGCCTCGGTGCGGGGGCAGATTCTGGACGCGCTGCGGGCCGCGCTGGTGGCGGGGGATCTTCGGCCCGGGGAGGTCTACTCGGCGCCGGTGCTGGGCGAGCGGTTCGGGGTGTCGGCGACCCCGGTGCGGGAGGCCATGCAGCAACTGGCCCTCGAGGGGGCCGTCGAGGTCGTGCCGAACCGTGGGTTCCGGGTGGTCGAGCGGGGCGCGCGGGAATTGGCGGAGCTGGCCGAGGTCCGGGCTTTGATCGAGGTGCCGGTGATGCTGCGGCTGGCCCGTACCGTGCCCGCCGAGCGCTGGGCCGAACTGCGGCCCCTCGCCGAGGCGACGGTCCGCGCGGCGTCCTCCGGCTGCCGCGCGACCTACGCGGAGTCCGACCGGGGGTTCCACCGGGCCGTGCTGTCCCTCTCGGCCAACGAGCAGCTGGTCCAGATCGCGGAGGACCTGCACCGCAGGGCGCAGTGGCCGCTGGTCGGGGGTGGGCCGGGGGTCCGGGGGCGGGCCGATCTGATCGCGGACGCGCACGAGCACACGGCGTTGCTGGACGCGTTGGTCGCCCGGGACCTGGATGTGGTGCGGGCGCTGGTGGGGGAGCACTTCGCGGGCGCGGCTGCTGCCGGCTGACGCCTGCGCCTTCGCGTGGGGTGTGGGCCGGGGCCGCGCCGGGGGTGTCCGTCCTCGGAACGGCGCGATGGGGTGCCATACCGACTGACTGTCCGTTGACGCGCCAACCGCTGCGGGCGGACACCCCCGACACGGCCCCTTACGTGGTCCGGCGGGTGCGGGCCGCCCTCGCTGCGGCATGCGTGCCGCTGGGGGCGATGGGGGTCCCCCCTGCTCGAGCGGAGCCGAGAGCTTGGGGGAGGGTGGGCGCGGCGGCACCTCGCTGCGCCGGGCTGCGGGCCCACCCGGCCCCGGCACCGAGGCAGCGGCACCTCGCTGCGCCGGGCTGCGGGCCCACCCGGCCCCGGCACCGAGGCAGCGGCACCCCAAGGCGCCGGGTCGCGGACCCACCCGCCCCCAGCCCCGACGCCGAGTGTCAAGCCGTCGCAGCCGGCGGTACCGGCGGAGCCAACTGGCGGGACAGCCACATCGGTACGCCCCCGAGCAGGCGGAACAAGCGGCGGGCCTCCTCCCGCAACCGGGACGCCTCCGGCTCCGTCTCCGTGTCGGCCAGGGACACCAACGCCGGGGCCGTGCCCACCAGATAGCCCAGCTCCTCCCGGATCCGCAGCGACTGAGCGAAACCGTGCCGCGCCTCTGCCAACTCCCCTTCCCGCAGGGCGAGTCCCGCGAGGTGACGCCACGTGAAGGACAGCAGCAGAGGGTCGGAGTGCGCCGTCGCGCCCGCGTGGGCCCGGCGGTACGCGGCGCGCGCGGCCTGGGGCGCGCTCGTCAGGTTCTCCGCCAGGAGCCCGCGACGGAAGTCCAGCAGAGCCCGCGCCGGAGCCCCCGGAGTGACCAGCGCCGCCGCCCGCCCGAGCGCGGCCCGCGCCTCGTCGGCCCGGTCCCGCACCGCGAGCAGCGTCGCCGCGTAGGCCAAGTACCCGCGTTCACAAGCGGCCGCGCCGCGTTCGTCGTCGCTGTGGGCCATCGCCTCGGCCGTGCGCAGCGCGTCCTCGGCCTCCTCCCAGCCCTGCTCGGTGTACAGACACCGTTCCACCAGCAGCGACGCGCGTTGCAGCGCCGCCGCCGGTGTGGTCGGCAGCAGCAGGGCGGCCGCGTCGGCCCAGCACCCGCGGGAGCGCAGCCGCCATACCGCGGTCTGGAGGGGATCGTCACCGGCGGTCGTTCCGTTACCAGACATGGCGGTATGCGCCACGTTGCCCTCCCCGAGCACGCCATCGAGCTGTTGAGTGGTGGCGGCATCTCAGCACGAATCGGCGGGCCGGGCCAAGGGGGTGGGTGAAGGATTTCACAAAGTCGTGGGACTCGGGGGTGGCCCGGGTTGCCGCCGGGACACCCCGCGTATCAGCTCATCCGCAGTGCCAGGAAGAAATCCAGCTTGTCCTCGAGCCGTGACAGATCACGACTCGTCAACTGCTCGATCCGGCCGACCCGGTAGCGCAGCGTGTTGACGTGCAGGTGCAGACGGGTGGCGCAGCGGGTCCAGGAGCCGTCGCAGTCGAGGAAGGCCTCCAGGGTGGGGATCAGCTCGGCGCGGTGGCGGCGGTCGTAGTCGCGCAGGGGGTCCAGGAGGCGGGCCGTGAAGGCCCGGCGCACGTCGTCCGGGACGAAGGGCAGCAGCAGGACGTGCGAGGCCAGTTCCTGGTGGCCGGCCGCGCAGACCCGGCCGGGGCGGGCCGCGGCGACGCGCCGGGCGTGGCGGGCCTCCTCCAGCGCGCCCCGCAGGCCCTCCGCCGAGTGGACGGCCGCGCTGACGCCGAGGGTGAGGCGGCCGTCGTCGTTCAGGCCGGCCGTGAGGGGCTCCCGTACCGACGCCAGGAGCGTGTCCGCGAGGACGCCCGTAGCCGAGCCGTCGTGCTCGGCGGAGACGGCCGGGAGGGGGACCAGGGCGATGGCCTCGCCGCCCGTGTGGGCCACGGCGATGCGGTCGAGGTGCTCCGGCCCGGCGACCGCGGGGTCGACGAGGACCTCCTCCAGCAGGGCCTGCGCCACCGGGCCGCCCTCGATCTCCTCGCCGTCCCAGTCGACGCGGGCCACCACGACCTGCCAGTGCGGCGCTGAGCCCAGGCCGGGCAGCAGCACCGGCGCGGCCACGCGCAGCCGGGCGGCGATCTCGGCGGGTGCCGCGCCCGTCCGGACCAGTTCCAGAACCTCCTGGGCCAGGCGGCGGCGGACCGTGCGGGCCGCGTCGCGGCGGTCCCGCTCGACGGCGATCAGCTGGGTGACGCCGTAGAGCAGGTCCAGGCGCTCTTCGGGCCAGTCCCCGGCGTCCGCCTCCACGGCCAGCAGCCAGTCCGACAGGACGGTCTCGCGGACGTCCCGGGCCGGCTGCGGGGATCGGCCCGTGGAGCGCACGGGGAACAGGGAGTACGTCGTGGCGCCCAGGGTGACGCGGTGGGGGCCGCGGCGGCCCGTGCGGGTGGCGGCCAGGTGCTCCCCGGCGAGCCGGGCACACGCCTCGGCCGGCAGGGCGGGTCCCGCCGTCTTCGAGCCGGCGATCGGGCGGCCGGTGGGGGAGAGGACCCAGGCGCGCAGGTCCAGGTCCGTGCCCAGCAGGTCCAGGACCACGTCGGGGCCACCGCCCGCGGGCCCCGAGGTCATCATCCGGCGGTGGCGGTCGACGACCGCCGCGAGATCGCCGGCGCGCTCGCCGGACACCTGCCGTACGACGTGCTCGGTGATGGTCGCGAACGCCACCGACTCGTGCACCGCGAAGAGCGGCAGACGATGCCGGGCGCAGGCCACGACCAGGTCCTCGGGGACGTCCCCGAGCTCGGCCTCGCCCGCGGCGAGGGCCGTCACGCCCGCCTGCACCAGGATCCGGACGAACGGCTCCGAGTCGTCGGCGTCCCGGCGCCAGGCCAGGCCCGTGAGCACCAGTTCGCCGCCCGTGAGGTAGCGGCTGGGGTCACGGAGGTCGGTGGTCATCACGCCCCGCACGGTGCGGTCCAGCTCGTCCTCGCCGCCGAGCAGCTTGAGGCCCAGCGCGTCGGTGTCCAGCAGTGCGCGCAGCCGCATTCTCGTCGCCGCCGTTCTTTGTCTCGAAATCTATGGTGGATCGTGGAGGGCTATGCGGAGAACGCCTGTTCGGTGGGCTGGTGAGCGATGCTCGCCGGCCTCCGGACCGTGTCCCGGCTGTGTTCCAGGTCACGCGGGTGTGTCGCGCGTTTCCACAGGAAAACGAGGAGGTTTCTGAGGACCTCCGTTCATACGAATCTACAAGATGCCTGTCCTGGCCAGCCAACTCCTTCATGGTTTCCGTGACTGACTCGCTTGGCGCAGCGCGCTGTGTACTGAGGCCACTACGCGTCAACAGCACATGAACGAGCCGGGACCGCCGCACACGGATTGGCTCAATCTGAACGCCCCACGAGAAGACGAAGAAGAGAGCCGGTCATGGACTTCCTTCGCCCCGCCAGCTGGGAGGAGGCGCTCGCCGCGAAAGCCGAGCACCCCACAGCTGTGCCGATTGCGGGTGGCACCGACGTGATGGTCGAGATCAACTTCGACCACCGCCGGCCCGAGTACCTCTTGGACCTGAACCGCATCGGCGACCTCTCCGAGTGGGAGGTCGGCGAGGACAGCGTGCGGCTCGGTGCCTCCGTGCCGTACACGAAGATCATGGAGAACCTGCGCGGCGAGCTGCCGGGTCTCGCCCTCGCCTCGCACACGGTCGCCTCCCCGCAGATCCGCAACCGCGGCGGTGTCGGCGGCAACCTCGGCACCGCCTCCCCGGCCGGTGACGCCCACCCCGCCCTGCTCGCCGCGGGCGCCGAGGTGGAGGTCGAGTCGGTGCGCGGCTCGCGCCGCATCCCGATCGACGAGTTCTACACCGGCGTGAAGCGCAACGCGCTGGCGGCCGACGAGCTGATCCGCGCCGTGCACGTGAAGAAGGCGGACGGGCCGCAGCAGTTCTCCAAGGTGGGCACCAGGAACGCGATGGTCATCGCCGTGTGCGCCTTCGGGCTCGCGCTGCACCCCGAGACGCGGACCGTGCGGACCGGCATCGGTTCGGCCGCCCCGACACCCGTCCGGGCCAGGGCCGCCGAGGAGTTCCTGAACGCCGCGCTGGAGGAGGGCGGCTTCTGGGACAACGGGCAGATCGTCACCCCGTCGGTCGCCAAGCAGTTCGCGGACCTGTGCTCGGCCGCCTGCAACCCGATCGACGACGTCCGGGGCACCGCGAGCTACCGCCGCCACGCGGTCGGCGTCATGGCCCGCCGCACCCTGACCTGGACCTGGGAGTCCTACCGCGGCACCCGCCGCCTCACCGAGGGAGCTGCGTGATGCGTGTCAACTTCACGGTCAACGGCCGTCAGCAGGAAGCCGACGACGTGTGGGAAGGCGAGTCCCTGCTGTACGTGCTGAGGGAGCGCATGGGCCTTCCCGGGTCGAAGAACGCCTGCGAGCAGGGCGAGTGCGGCTCGTGCACGGTCCGATTGGACGGTGTGCCGGTGTGTGCGTGCCTGGTTGCCGCCGGGCAGGTGGAGGGCCGCGAGGTCGTCACCGTCGAGGGCCTCGCCGACTTCGCCAGGCAGCGCGCCGAGGGCGGCTGCGCCTCCGGCGCCTGCGGTACGTCCCTGCAGAACGCCCAGCTGGGGGTCCCCCCGGGCGAAGCCCGGGGGAGGGAGGCCAAGGGCACCGACTCGCAGACCGGCGAGGGCACCGAACTGTCCGCCATCCAGCAGGCGTTCATCGACGCCGGCGCCGTCCAGTGCGGCTTCTGCACTCCCGGCCTGCTGGTCGCGGCCGACGAGATGCTGGAGCGCAATCCGACCCCGACCGACGCGGACATCCGCGAGGCCCTGTCGGGCAACCTGTGCCGCTGCACCGGCTACGAGAAGATCATGGACGCGGTCCGCCTCGCGGCCGCCAGGCAGTCAGAGGCGGTCTGATCATGGCTTCCCCCAGTGGCACCCCCACGAAGATCACCCAGGGCTCCCAGACCAAGGGCGGGATCGGCGAGTCCACGCTGCGCCCCGACGGCACCCTCAAGGTCACCGGCGAGTTCGCGTACTCGTCCGACATGTGGCACGAGGACATGCTGTGGGGGCAGATCCTCCGCTCGACCGTCGCGCACGCCGAGATCGTGTCCATCGACACGGGCGAGGCCCTGGCCATGCCGGGCGTCTACGCCGTCCTGACGTACGACGACCTGCCCACCGACGTGAAGAACTACGGCCTGGAGATCCAGGACACCCCCGTCCTCGCCCACGGCAAGGTCCGCCACCACGGCGAGCCGGTCGCCCTCGTCGCCGCCGACCACCCGGAGACCGCGCGCCGGGCCGCCGCGAAGATCAAGGTCGACTACCGCGAACTGCCCGTCATCACCGACGAGGCCTCCGCGACCGCCCCGGACGCACTTCTCGTCCACGAGAACCGCGACGACCACCACGCCGGTCACGTCCCGCACCCCAACATCGTGCACCGTCAGCCGATCGTCCGTGGGGACGTCACGGCCGCCCGGGAGCGGGCCGACGTCATCGTCGAGGGCGAGTACACCTTCGGCATGCAGGACCAGGCCTTCCTCGGCCCCGAGTCCGGCCTCGCCGTGCCGGAGGAGGACGGCGGCGTCCACCTCTACATCGCCACCCAGTGGCTGCACAGCGACCTGCGCCAGATCGCGCCCGTGCTCGGCCTGCCCGAGGACAAGGTGCGGATGACGCTCTCCGGCGTCGGCGGCGCCTTCGGCGGCCGCGAGGACCTGTCGATGCAGATCCACGCCTGCCTGCTGGCCCTGCGCACCGGCAAGCCCGTCAAGATCGTCTACAACCGGTTCGAGTCGTTCTTCGGGCACGTCCACCGCCACCCCGCGAAGCTGTACTACGAGCACGGCGCCACCAAGGACGGCAAGCTCACCCACCTGAAGTGCCGGATCGTGCTGGACGGCGGCGCCTACGCCTCCGCCTCCCCGGCGGTCGTCGGCAACGCCTCCTCCCTGTCCGTCGGCCCGTACGTGGTCGAGGACGTGGACATCGAGGCCATCGCCCTCTACACCAACAACCCGCCCTGCGGCGCGATGCGCGGCTTCGGCGCGGTCCAGGCGTGCTTCGCCTACGAGGCGCAGATGGACAAGCTCGCCGCGAAGCTCGGCATGGACCCGGTGGAGTTCCGCCGGCTCAACGCCATGGAGCAGGGCACCCTCCTGCCGACCGGGCAGCCCGTCGACTCCCCGGCCCCCGTCGCCGAACTGCTGCGCCGCGTCAAGGCGATGCCGATGCCGCCGGAGCGCCAGTGGGAGTCCAGCGAGGGCGCCGACGTACGGCAGTTGCCGGGCGGTCTGTCCAACACCACGCACGGCGAGGGCGTCGTCCGCGGGGTCGGCTACGCGGTCGGCATCAAGAACGTCGGCTTCTCCGAGGGGTTCGACGACTACTCCACCGCCAAGGTCCGCATGGAGGTCGTCGCCGGCGAGCCCGTCGCCACCGTGCACACCGCCATGGCGGAGGTCGGCCAGGGCGGCGTGACCGTCCACGCGCAGATCGCCCGCACCGAGCTGGGCGTCACGCAGGTGACGATCCACCCGGCCGACACCCAGGTGGGCAGCGCCGGTTCGACGTCGGCCTCCCGGCAGACCTACGTCACCGGCGGCGCGGTGAAGAACTCCTGCGAGCTGGTCCGCGAGAAGGTCCTGGAGATCGGGCGCCGCAAGTTCGGCTCCTACCACCCGGCCTGGGCGACGGCCGAGCTGCTCCTGGAGGGCGGCAAGGTCGTCACCGACGGCGGTGAGGTCCTCGGCGACCTGGCCGACGTGCTGGAGGGCGAGACCGTGGAGGTCGAGGCGGAGTGGCGGCACCGGCCGACCGAGCCCTTCGACCTGCGCACCGGGCAGGGCAACGGGCACGTGCAGTACTCCTTCGCCGCGCACCGGGCCGTCGTCGAGGTCGACACCGAACTCGGCCTGGTGAAGGTCATCGAGCTGGCCTGCGCCCAGGACGTCGGCAAGGCGCTCAACCCGCTGTCGGTGCTCGGCCAGATCCAGGGCGGCACCACACAGGGTCTGGGCGTGGCCGTCATGGAGGAGATCGTCGTCGACCCGAAGACGGCGAAGGTCAAGAACCCCTCCTTCACCGACTACCTGATCCCGACCATCCTCGACACGCCGACCATCCCGGTCGACGTCCTCGAACTCGCCGACGAGCACGCCCCGTACGGGCTGCGCGGCATCGGTGAGGCACCGACCCTGTCGTCGACCCCGGCCGTCCTCGCGGCGATCCGGAACGCGACCGGGCTCGAGCTGAACCGGACTCCGGTGAGGCCCGAGCACCTGACGGGCACCCAGCTCTCCGAGGGCTGAGCAGTCACGCCCCCTGGGGGCTTCGTCCCCCAGGGCCCCTTGTTCGTCTCGGGCCGTCCCCCGGGTCGTGAACATCCCAACCCCCTTTGAAACTTGGGAGACGGCACCCATGACCCAGCAATCACTGGAGCCGAGGGCCACGGCCGACGACGCGGGCGAAGGCACCCGCGTCCCGGCCGGACGGTCCTGGCTCGACCGGTACTTCCACATATCCCACAGAGGGTCCACGGTCGCCCGTGAAGTGCGCGGCGGCATCACGACCTTCATGGCGATGGCGTACATCCTGCTGCTCAACCCCCTGATCCTGTCCGGCAAGGACGCGGCCGGGGCCACCCTCGCCCAGCCGGCCCTCATCACCGCGACCGCTTTCGCGGCGGCCTTCACCACCCTGCTGATGGGCCTCGTCGGCAAGGTCCCCCTGGCCCTCGCCGCCGGCCTGTCCGTCTCCGGAGTCCTCGCCTCCCAGGTCGCACCCGAGATGACCTGGCCGCAGGCGATGGGCATGTGCGTGATGTACGGCGTGGTCATCATGCTGCTGGTCGTCACCGGCCTGCGCGAGATGATCATGAACGCGATTCCGCTCGCGCTCAAGCACGGCATCACCATGGGCATCGGCCTGTTCATCGCCCTCATCGGTTTCTACAAGTCGGGCTTCGTGCACCAGGGCAAGGCCACGCCCCTCGCACTCGGCCCGGCGGGCGAACTGGCCGGCTGGCCCGTGCTGCTGTTCGCCGGGACCCTGCTGCTGATCTTCATGCTCCAGGCCCGGAACATCCCGGGCGCCATCCTCGTCGGCATCGTCAGCGGCACGGTCGTCGCGGCGGTCCTGAACGCGGCGGGCGTCATCGACCCCCGGCAGTGGTCGGGTGGCGCACCCGAACTGCACGGCGGCGCGGTGTCCATGCCCGACTTCTCGCTCTTCGGGGACGTGCGGTTCGGCGGCTGGGGCGAGGTCGGCGCGATGACGGTCGGGATGATCGTCTTCACGCTGGTGCTCGCCGGGTTCTTCGACGCGATGGCCACCATCATCGGCGTCGGCACCGAGGCCAAGCTCGCCGACGACAAGGGCCGCATGCCGGGCCTGTCCAAGGCGCTGTTCATCGACGGGGCCGGCGGCGCGATCGGAGGCGTGTCCGGCGGTTCCGGCCAGACGGTGTTCATCGAGTCGGCCACGGGGGTCGGCGAGGGCGCCCGCACCGGTCTGGCCTCCGTGGTCACGGGCCTGTTCTTCGCGGCCTGCCTGTTCTTCACCCCGCTCACGGCGATCGTGCCGTCGGAGGTCGCGGCCGCCGCCCTGGTCGTCATCGGCGCCATGATGCTGATGAACGCCCGGCACGTGGACTGGGCCGACCGGGCCACCGCCATCCCGGTGTTCCTCACGGTCGTGCTGATGCCGTTCACGTACACCATCACCACCGGTGTCGCGGCGGGCGTCATCTCCTACGTCGCCATCAAGACCGCGCAGGGCAAGGGGCGCGAGATCGGCGCCTTCATGTGGATCCTCACGGCGGTGTTCGTCGTCTACTTCGCCCTCAACCCGATCGAGAGCTGGCTGGGCGTCCACTGACGCCCCGTCCGCCGCAACCCCGAGGAGACCGAGACAGATGCTGGACATCGCCGAGGAGCTGAACCGGTGGGTCGAGCAGGGCCGTGACTTCGCCGTGGCCACCGTGGTGGCCGTCGGCGGCAGCGCGCCCCGCGGGCCCGGCGCCGCGCTCGCGGTGGACACCGAGGGCACGGCGATCGGCTCGGTCTCCGGCGGCTGCGTCGAGGGCGCGGTCTACGAACTGTGCGAACAGGCGCTGCGGGACGGAGAAACCGTCCTGGAGCGCTTCGGGTACAGCGACGACGACGCTTTTGCCGTGGGCCTGACCTGCGGCGGCGTCATCGACATCCTGGTCACGCCGGTACGGGCCGCCGATCCGGTCCGCCCGGTGGTCGAGGCCGCGCTCACCGCCGCCGTACTGGGGGAGGCGGCGGCGGTGGCGCGGATCGTGTCGGGCCCGCGCGAACTGACGGGCCGGGCCCTCGTGGTCCGCCCCGACGGCTCCCGCGAGGGCGGCTTCGGCGCCCACCCGGAACTGGACCGCACGGTCGCCGCCGAGGCCGGCGCCTTCCTGGACGCCGGGCGCACCGGCACCCTGGAGATCGGCGAGCAGGGCTCTCGCTGCGGAGCGCCCCTCACGGTCCTGGTCGAGTCCTCGGTCCCGGCACCCCGCATGATCGTCTTCGGGGCGATCGACTTCGCCTCCGCTCTGGTCCGCATGGGCAAGTTCCTCGGCTACCACGTCACCGTGTGCGACGCCCGCCCCGTCTTCGCGACCCGGACGCGCTTCCCGGACGCCGACGAGATCGTCGTCGAGTGGCCCCACCGCTACCTGGAACGCACGGACGTCGACGCCCGTACGGTGTTGTGCGTCCTCACCCACGACGCCAAGTTCGACGTGCCCCTGCTGCGGCTGGCGCTGCGCCTGCCGGTGGCGTACGTCGGTGCCATGGGCTCCCGGCGCACCCACCTGGACCGCAACGCCCGCCTGCGTGAAGTGGGCGTCACCGAACTGGAGTTGAGTCGGCTGCGCTCGCCGATCGGCCTGGACCTCGGGGCCCGGACGCCCGAGGAGACGGCCCTGTCGATCGCGTCGGAGATCGTCGCCGGGAAGCGCGGCGGCAGCGGGGTCTCGCTGACCGGGGCGCACACGCCGATCCACCACGAGCCGGAGTCGAAGGCGGTCGGGCGGATCGGGTCGGTGGCCTGAGGTCCCGGGAACCGTCCCGGCCGCGGCGGCTCGTCAGGGCTGTCTGAGCAGGCGGTTCAGGGCCCGGCCGAACACGTACCGCGACGAGCCCCGCACCACGCCGTCGAAGAGCGACGGCAGGAACCGGATCCGGATCTCCTCCCGCCAGATCACCCGCGTACGGCCCCCCGGCCCCGGCCGTACTTCGAGTTCGGCCCACCCGAGCACCACACGGCCCCGCTTCTCCAGCCGGCACACCCCCGCGGTCCCGTCCTCCGGCGGCTGCCACACCGTGACCTCCATCGGGTCGTCGAAGACCAGCGGCCCGGCGCCCGAGCGGGCCACGACGAGCGATCCCTCACGCGTCGGGCCGGGCGGCTCCACCCTGACCACCGTCAACGGGACCGCCTCGCCGTGTCGCGGCCACCGTGTGATCCGCCGCCACGCCTCGTCGAGGGGGAGCGGGACGGTGCGTTCGAGCAGGAAGTTCGCCACCCCCCGATCGTAGGGAACCGGCGGGGAGTTATCGGCCGGATCTGCACCGGGCCCGCCGAACTCGTCGTGGTCGGCTCCACCGCCGCCGGCGCGGAGGCCGCGCGCCGGGCGGGCGCCCACGACATCCTCGTCCCGAACGGGCACACCCGCCCCGCGGAGACCGTCCGGGCCGACCACGTCGCCCCGGACCTGCTCACCGCCGTCCGCGCGGTGCTGGACGGACCGCCGAAGGGCCGTGTCCTCGCCGACGAACGCCCCATCCGGGAGGCGTTCACGGCCGACCCGGAGTGAAGGGGTGGCTCAGCTTCCGCACCACCGGCACATCAGCCGGAACGCGGCGAACATCGTCAGGGGCCATATCGCGGCGAACGCCCAGATCACACCCGGCTCGGACGTGACGATCCCGGCGACCATCAGCCCGGCCGACACCGCGACCAGGACCGCCACGGTCCAGACGCGGGGGCGGTAGGCGGCAAGGCGGGCCAGGACGCGGGCGGGGTCGGGGCGGCGGCTCACCCGGTGGGTGCGCAGCTTGCGGTCGAGGCGGCGGTCGCGGCGCAGCGCGCGTTCCATCTCGTCGAGGATGCGCTGCTCGTTCTCGGGAAGTCTGCCGATGGACACGCTCTCTCCTTCCGGGCAGCCGGACCGTCTCTCCTTCGGGGGGACGTGCGGCGGGGGAAGTACGGCGGGGACGTACAAGCGGGTGCCCCGTGGGGCCTCCGCGCTAACCGGGCACGGGCCGTGCCAGCGCCTCGACGAGCCGGTCCGCGCTGTCCGGCACGGTGCCCTCGCGGAACCCGTCACGGATCTGCCGCGCGGCCACCCTGCCGCCGGTCAGGCACCAGTCCCACCAGCGGTCCAACTGGCGCACGTCCAGCCGCTCGGCGGGCACCAGCGCCGGCCAGCCGCAGGCACGGGCCTGCGCGGTCAGTTTGGCACCGCCCGCGACCGGGTCGACGGCCAGCACCGGTGTCCCGACCCGCAGCGCGATCACCAGCCCGTGCAGCCGGTCGGTGACGACGAGGTCCAGCCGGGCCAGCACGGACTGCAGCTGTGCGGGCGTCGCGCTCAGGTGCCAGTCGTGCGTGTCCAGCCGGGTCTCCAGCTCCAGGCGGCCGCAGTCCTTCGCCGCCAGCCAGCGCGTCACCTTCTCGGCGACCTGCCCGTGCCGCCGCAGCTGCCCGTACTCGTGCTGCCCGTGCGCGAGGATCACCCCGACGACGGGCCGCGCCGGTACGTCCGGGGCGCGGGCCGCGAGGTCCTCCACCGGCTCGCTGTCCGGCCCGTCCCGGGGCAGCACCCGGTGGAAGCCGGTCACCGCCGAGCTGCCGGGGTCGATCACGGAGGTGCCGACGGCGATCCGCACGCAGTGCGCGAACCGCCGGTGCAGCTCCTCCACCTGCGGCCCGTGCAGCGGGCCGCACACGAACACCAGGTGGGTGTAGTCCTCGGGCCAGAGCCGGTCCAGGTGCAGCGCCTCCGGACGGAAACGGGGACTCCAGGCGACGTCGTAGGGGATGCCCGTCCCCCGCATGACGTCCTCCACCCGGCGCAGGGCCAGCACGTCCCCGGCGGTCGCCTCCCTGCCCCGGAAGCTGAACCACCCGGTGAGCAGCACCCTGCGCGGTCGCTTGCCCTCTTGTGTGTGCACATGCCCTGAGTGCCCGTCCCTCGGCAGGATATTCAGGGCATTACACGCATTTACCGTGCTGTCACTGGGCGTGGAAGGTGGCGTCCGCCCGGTCGCTCGCGGTGCTCACCGCCTGCAGATTCAGCAGGTACTCCCAGTGGCGGACGTATCGCCCCGGGTAGTTGGAGGACTCGTACGACACCCCGGCCGGGTCCGCAAGTCCGGCCCGCTGCCAGAAGGTCGCGTCGTTCGCGAACCGCGTGCTGCCGTCGTGCTTCTCCAGCCACACCTCGAAGTTCTTGTGCCGCAGGTAGAAGCCGGGGAAGTTGGCCGACTCCAGGGAGACGGTCCCGCTGCCGGCGAGGCCCGGCACCACGCGGAACTGCGAGTCGGCGAGCTTGGTGACACCGGCCTCGATCCGCGCCCGGTAGTCGTAGTGGCGCACGAAGCGGTCCGGGAAGTTGTACGAGGAGAAGCGCTGCGGAGTGACCCCGTCCGCCACGGGGATCCCGAAGTTCGGGGTGCCGTCGGCGTTCCAGTAGACCTTCTGCACGCGGGTGCGGCGGTTGGGGTCGTCGAGCGGGTCGCCGCTGATGTCCTTGTAGCCGCGGTCGTGGTAGACGAGGATGTCGCTCTTTCCGTCCTCGGAGACGGTGAAGGAGTTGTGCCCCGGACCGTACTGGCCGGTCGCAGCGCTGCTCGTGAACACCGGGGTGGCGCTCTTGCTCCACGACGCCTGGCTGAGCAGGTTCGCGCTCGCGGAGGCGGTGAGCATGCCCAGGCAGTAGTTGGCGTCGGTGGCGCTCGCGGAGTACGTCAGGAACACCTTGCCGCCGTGCTGGATGACGGCCGGGCCCTCGTTGACCTTGTAGCCGACGGTCTCCCAGGAGTGGGTGGGCCGCGACAGCATCACCGGAGTGCCGGTGATGGTCCAGGGGTTGGCCATCTTCGCGAGGTAGACGTCGGTGTTGTTGTTCACCGACGGGTCGCGCTGCGCCCAGGCCAGATAGCGCACGCCGTTCACGACGAACGTCGTGGCGTCCAGGGAGAAGCTCTCCCACTGGGTCCTGATCTGCCCCTTCTCGGTCCAGGCGGCGGTGAGCGGGTCGGCGCCCGTGCCCTCCAGGACGTACATCCGGATCGCCCACACGTCGTCGGTGGCGCCGGCGGCGAAGTACACGTACCACTTGCCGTCGATGAAGTGGATCTCCGGTGCCCAGATGTGGGCACCCATCACACCGCTGGTGTGCTTGGTCCAGATGGTCGTCTCGGGGGCCGACTTCAGCCCCTGGATGGTGGTCGCCCGGCGCAGCACGATGCGGTCGTACTCGGGGACGGTCGCGGTGAAGTAGTAGTAGCCGTCGGCGTGTTTGACGATGTGCGGGTCGGCCCGCTTCTCCGCGATCGGGTTGGTGTGGGTGACGGCGGGGGAGTCGGGCGCGGCGGCCTGCGCGGGCGCGCCCGTCAGACAGGTCGCGAGGGTCACGAGGACGGCCAGGAGCAGCCGTACGGGCACACGTCTCAAGGGATTTCCTGTCCGTTATTTCGAACGCAGTTCGTGTTCTCGGTCGTCAAGTGGGTCAGAAGATAGGGCGGGCTCCTGCCGTCGTCAACGGTCCGGGCGATGGTGCGCGGTCGTAGGCTGGCCGTATGGCTCGTACGGCTGGGGAGTCGCCCGTCGTGCTCACGATGCGGCCCTCGGTGCCCGCACCCGGGGCGGTGATCGGTGCGATGGGCTGTGTCGAGGCGCGGTTCGCGCACTCCGCCGAGCCGGCCCTGCCCACCGGCGGGGCGCAGCTGCTGGTGAACCCGGAGGGGGACGCCCTGTCCTCGTCGCCGGGGCGGCGTCGCGATCGCGGTCAAGGACGCCGACACCGCCGACCCGGCGCCGCCGTCCCTCGGCGGCGGCACGGTGATCATGGCGCTCGACGTGCCCGACGCCGACGCCGTGGCCGTGGCCATGCTGGGGGGGGCGGGGCGACGGTGGTGTACCCCGTCGCCGACCAGCACTACGGGCAGCGCGGGGGCCGCCTCGCCGACTCGTTCGGCCACCTCTGGAGGATCTCGCAGACCAGCGAGGACCTGACGCCGCAGCAGATCCAGGAGCGCACGGACGAGTCGTCCGCCTCCTGACGGGCGGCGTCAGTGGGCCTGGGTGGCCGGCTCCTCCACCTTCGCGTTCCCGTCCGCCTTGCCGCCCGGGTGCCGCAGGGCGCACAGGAAGCCGATGCCCAGGGCGATGGCCATGCCGTAGAACACCCACTGGTTCGCCTCGGCGAAGTCCATGCGGATCGCGGACATCGCGTCCCGGGTCGCCTCGGCCGCGGGGCCGGTGCCGGTGGGCGGCCGGGCGTCGCCGTTGCCCATGACCGATTCGGTGACGTCGCGCGCCGTGCTCTCCGCCGTCCCGGCGGGCACGCCGCGGGACTCCAGGGTGCCCGTGACGTTGTCGGTCGTGACATGCGTCAGGATCGTGCCGTAGATCGCCATGCCCACGCTGGCCGCGAAGTTGCGCACGGTCTGGGTGATGCCGGTGACCTCGCCGTAGGAGGTGCCGATGGCCCGGTTCACGGCGTCCGTCGACGCCGGCGCCAGGATGAAACCGATACCGGCCCCGGCGAGCGCCGCGTAGAGCCACTGGTCGTGCATGGTCAGGTTGGTGAGTTCGCCCGCCCAGAGCGCGAACCCGACGGCGCCCACCACCCCGCCCATTTTCAGCGCGGGCCTGGCGCCCTTCTTGTCGAGGATCCGGCCGCCCCACTGGGAGGCGATCGCGAAGCCCACGAAGATGTACAGCAGGAACAGCGCCGCCTGGTTCGGCGAGGCGCTCAGCGACACCTGGGCGTAGACGGAGGCGAAGAAGAACAGCGGGACGAACGCGAGCATCGCGAAGAACAACACCAGCGCGTCCACGCTGAACGCCTTGTCGCGGAAGACCCGCAGATCGATCAGCGGATGCTCCACCCCGCGCTCGAAGCGCACGAACCCGGCCAGCACCGCCAGGCCGCCCGCGATGCACACCCAGGTCGCCCAGCTGTCCCAGCCCCAGGACCATGCCTGCTGGAAGCCGAGCACGCTCAGCCCCATACCGGCCGCGATCAGGACTGCGCCCGGGACGTCCAGGGTGCCGGACCGCCGCCGGTCGGAGATGTGCGCCATCGCCGTGAGGACCAGCGCCACGATCGCCACGGGCACGTTGACCCAGAACACGGCCCGCCAGGTCCAGTTCGTCAGCCAGCCGCCCAACAGCGGGCCGATGGCGGTCAGCGCGCCGGTGACCCCGAAGAAGAGGGCGAGGGCACGCCCCCGCCGCTCGACCGGGAACACCGCCACCACCACGGCCAGGGCCGCCGGGAACAGCAGTGCCGCCCCGAATCCCTGGGTGCCGCGGAAGACGATCAGCCAGGCCTGCGCCGCGCCGCCCGCGGGGACGCAACCGCACAGCACCGACGACACGACGAACACCAGCGTGCCGATGACGACGACCCGGCGCGGCCCGTAGAGGTCCGCGAGACGGCCGCCCAGGGCGAAGAACGCGGCGAGGGCCAGCAGATAGGCGTTGACCACCCACTGCATGCCGGAGGACGACAGCCCCAGTTCGCGGACGATGTCCGGAGCCGCGATCGACACGATGGTCTGATCGATGAAGGTCATGGCGACGGCGAACATCATCGCCGCCAGCGCGACACTCTGATGCGGTGCGGAGGGGGAAGGGGTCGCGGCCTCGCCGCGCCCCGGGCGCGTGCTAGTCACGACAACAGTCTGCGCCCGGCCGTGTCGCGTCGCATCACAGGACTTTTCCGCCCCGCGCGGCACACTGATACCCCCGAACACGCCGTTCGGCAACCCCTCGGAGGTGTGAGGACGACCTCCTCGGCCATGTGACGACGGTCCGCCACGGATGCCGCGTCGAACGTGCAGGATGCGGGCACCAAGGAGGACAGGCAGTCGAACGACGGGAGAGGCAGACGATGGTCCCAGCGGAACCGCAACCCCAGGGGATCGGCATACCGGCCGAATCCACTGCGGGCGAGACCAGGGTGGCGGCGACGCCGGCCACCGTGGGGAGACTCGTCGCGCTCGGGTACGACGTGACGGTCGAACCGGGAGCGGGAGCCTCGTCCCGCTTCTCCGACGCGGCCTACGAGGAGGCCGGAGCCCGGCTCGGCGACCCGTGGCAGGCGGACATCCTGCTGAAGGTCAACGCCCCCTCGAGCGAGGAGATCGGCCGGCTGCGCGACGGGGCGACGCTGATCGCGCTGATCAGCCCGGCCCTCAACCCCGAACTGGTCGAGGAACTGGCACGCCGTCCGATCACCGTGCTCGCCATGGACGCCGTGCCGCGGATCTCGCGCGCGCAGTCCCTGGACGTCCTCAGCTCGATGGCGAACATCGCCGGGTACCGTGCCGTGGTCGAGGCCGCGCACGCCTTCGGGCGCTTCTTCACCGGCCAGGTCACCGCCGCCGGCAAGGTGCCGCCCGCCAAGGTGCTGGTGGCCGGGGCCGGAGTGGCGGGACTCGCGGCGGTCGGCGCGGCCCGCAGCCTGGGCGCGGTCGTCCGCGCCACCGACCCGCGGCCCGAAGTGGCCGAGCAGGTGCGGTCCCTGGGCGGCGAGTTCCTGGCGGTGACCGCCGAGCAGGAGGTGAGCACCGACGGCTACGCCAAGGCCACCTCGGACGACTACAACAGGCTCGCCGCGCAGTTGTACGCCGAGCAGGCCGCCGACGTCGACATCATCATCACGACCGCCCTCATCCCGGGCCGCCCGGCGCCGAGGCTGATCACCGCCGAGGACGTGGCGCGCATGAAGCCCGGCAGCGTGATCGTCGACATGGCGGCCTCCCAGGGCGGCAACGTCGAGGGCACGGTCGCCGGGAAGGCCGTCGTCACCGACAACGACGTGACGATCATCGGCTACACCGACCTGCCCGGCCGGCTCCCCGCCCAGGCCTCGCAGTTGTACGGCACGAACATCGTCAACCTGCTGAAGCTGCTCACGCCCGGCAAGGACGGCCGGCTCGTCCTCGACTTCGACGACGTGGTGCAGCGCTCGATCACCGTGGTCCGCGAGGGCGAGAAGACCTGGCCGCCGCCCCCGGTCCAGGTGTCCGCCGCACCCGCTCCGGGCGCGGCGAAGGAGCCGGAACCCGCCCCTGCCGAGACACCGGCGAAGTCCGCCCGCCCGGCCTGGTCCTCCTACGCCCTGGTCGGCGTGGGAGCACTCGCGCTGTTCCTGGTGACGGCCCTCTCGCCGAGCGAACTCCTCGGCCACTTCACGGTGTTCGTCCTGGCGATCGTGATCGGCTTCTACGTCATCGGCAATGTGCACCACGCGCTGCACACCCCGCTGATGTCGGTCACCAACGCCATCTCCGGCATCGTCGTGGTCGGCGCGCTGCTGCAGATCGGACACGGGGACACCGCCGTCACCGTGCTGTCGTTCGCCGCGATCCTGCTGGCGAGCATCAACATCTTCGGCGGATTCGCCGTGACCCGCCGCATGCTCGGCATGTTCTCGAAGGGCTGATCAGGGATGACCACAGACACGGCCGCCCAGGCCGCCTACGTCGTCGCGGCGCTGCTGTTCATCCTCAGCCTCGCCGGCCTCTCCCAGCACAAGACGTCCCGGTCGGGAGTCGTCTGGGGCATCGCGGGCATGGTCGTCGCCCTGGCCGCCACGGTCGGGCTCGCCTCCCGCAGCATCACCGCGAGCGGCCTCGTGCTGATCGTCGTCGCCACGGCCCTCGGCGCGGGCATCGGCCTGTGGCGGGCCCGGGTGGTGGAGATGACCGGCATGCCGGAGCTGATCGCCATCATGCACAGCCTCGTGGGCCTGGCCGCCGCGTTCGTCGGCTGGAACGGCTACCTCGACGTCGACGCCGAACTCTCGGGCTCGCTGCTGGGCATCCATCACGCCGAGGTGTTCATCGGGGTGTTCATCGGCGCCGTCACCTTCACCGGTTCCGTCGTCGCGTACCTGAAGCTCTCGGCGCGCATCAACTCCCGCCCGCTCACGCTGCCCGGCAAGCACGTCCTCAACATCGGTGCGCTGGTCGCCTTCGTGGGGCTGACCATCGCGTTCGTGGTCCGCCCGGGCATGGGCCTGCTCATCGCGGTCACCGTGATCGCGCTCGCCCTCGGCGCGCACCTGGTCGCCTCGATCGGCGGCGGCGACATGCCGGTGGTGGTCTCCATGCTCAACAGCTACTCCGGCTGGGCCGCCGCCGCTTCGGGCTTCCTGCTCGCCAACAACCTGCTCATCGTCACCGGTGCGCTGGTCGGCTCCTCCGGTGCCTACCTGTCGTACATCATGTGCAAGGCGATGAACCGCTCCTTCATTTCGGTGATCGCGGGCGGCTTCGGGACCCCGGCCGCCGCCGCCGACGACGACGAGCACGGCGAGCACCGGGAGATCAACGCCGAGGAGACCGCCGAACTGCTCCGCGACGCCACCTCGGTCATCATCACGCCCGGTTACGGCATGGCCGTCGCCCAGGCCCAGTACCCGGTCGCCGAGTTGGCGCGCAAGCTGCGCGACCGGGGTGTGGAGGTGCGCTTCGGCATCCACCCCGTCGCGGGCCGGCTGCCCGGGCACATGAACGTGCTGCTCGCCGAGGCCAACGTGCCCTATGACATCGTCCTGGAGATGGACGAGATCAACGACGACTTCGCCGCCACCTCGGTCGTCCTGGTCATCGGCGCCAACGACACGGTCAACCCGGCCGCGACCGACAACCCCTCCAGCCCCATCGCCGGGATGCCGGTCCTGCACGTCTGGGAGGCGGCCAACGTGATCGTCTTCAAGCGCTCCATGGCCGCCGGCTACGCGGGCGTGCAGAACCCGCTGTTCTTCCGCGAGAACACCCAGATGCTGTTCGGCGACGCCAGGCAGCGCGTGGAGGACATCCTGCGCGGTCTGGACTCCCTGGACGCACCGGTCCGGGAGATGGCCGGCACGTCGCGCTGAGCCCGATGCCCCGCCCGATCCTCGGGTTCCAATGAACGTCGCCACACCCGACCTCCGGGTAGGCGATGAAAGACAGAAGCACAGTCGGGGGGTGGGGCCATGCGATACAGAACCGCCTGGACGCCGAACCGCAGACGGCCGACGGTGAGTTGCAGGCGGACTGCCTGGCCGGCGCCGAACTCGAGGGTGCCGCCCAGGACGCAACGGTCGTCTTCGACTCGGGGGACGTCGACGAGCTGCACAGGGCCCTCGTCCGGGACGCCGACCAGACCCCCCGGACGAAGGAAGGGGACCACGGAAGCGCCTCCGAGCGGGTCGACGCCTTCGGCACAGGGCAGGAGTTCGGGGTCGAAGGGTGCCTGCCCGAAGAGGCGTCCACCGAGAACGCCTCGGCACTGAGCGGGTAGCGAGGGCCTCACAGGACAGGCGCGTTCGCCGCGCGGGCGGCGCGTGCGTCGAGGCCGGCCCGACGCGATGTCGGGCCGGCCTCGCGGCGGTGCAGCGGGGTCAGTCCGTGCCGGACTCCATCGCCGCGCGGTCCAGCCACGCGTCCTCCTCGGAGACTTCGCCCCGGGAGGCGATGGCCTCGGCGCCGCCCTGCGGCAGCTCCGGCATGGTGCCGATCAGCCCGGTCGCGGCGGCCTGGGAGGCGCCGATGGTGGGGCTGCCGGTGCCGATCAGGCCGATGCCGGCGTACTGCTCCAGCTTGGCGCGGGAGTCGGCGATGTCGAGGTTGCGCATGGTGAGCTGGCCGATCCGGTCCACCGGGCCGAACGCGGAGTCCTCGGTGCGCTCCATGGACAGCTTGTCCGGGTGGTAGCTGAACGCCGGGCCCGTGGTGTCGAGGATCGAGTAGTCCTCACCGCGCCGCAGCCGCAGCGTCACCTCGCCGGTGACGGCGGCGCCGACCCAGCGCTGGAGCGACTCGCGGATCATCAGCGCCTGCGGGTCCAGCCAGCGGCCCTCGTACATCAGCCGGCCGAGGCGCCGGCCCTCGGCGTGGTACTGGGCGAGGGTGTCCTCGTTGTGGATCGCGTTGACGAGGCGCTCGTAGGCGGCGTGCAGCAGGGCCATGCCCGGGGCCTCGTAGATGCCGCGGCTCTTGGCCTCGATGATCCGGTTCTCGATCTGGTCCGACATGCCCAGGCCGTGCCGGCCGCCGACGGCGTTGGCCTCCATGACCAGATCGACGGGGGAGGCGAACTCCTTGCCGTTGATCGACACCGGACGGCCCTCGGCGAAGCCGATCGTCACGTCCTCGGCGGCGATCTCGACCGACGGGTCCCAGAACCGGACGCCCATGATCGGCTCGACGGTCTCGACGCCGGTGTCCAGGTGCTCCAGGGTCTTGGCCTCGTGCGTGGCGCCCCAGATGTTGGCGTCCGTGGAGTACGCCTTCTCCGTGCTGTCCCGGTAGGGCAGCCCGTGCGCGAGCAGCCACTCGGACATCTCCCTGCGGCCGCCGAGCTCCGTCACGAAGGCCGCGTCCAGCCAGGGCTTGTAGATGCGCAGGTGGGGGTTGGCGAGCAGGCCGTAGCGGTAGAACCGCTCGATGTCGTTGCCCTTGAAGGTCGAGCCGTCGCCCCAGATCTGGACGTCGTCCTCGAGCATGGCCCGCACCAGGAGCGTGCCGGTGACGGCGCGGCCCAGCGGGGTGGTGTTGAAGTACGCCCGCCCGCCCGAGCGGATGTGGAACGCGCCGCAGGTCAGTGCGGCCAGGCCCTCCTCGACGAGCGCGGCACGGCAGTCGACCAGACGCGCGATCTCGGCCCCGTACGTCTTGGCGCGGCCGGGCACCGAGGCGATGTCGGGCTCGTCGTACTGGCCGATGTCGGCGGTGTAGGTGCACGGGACGGCGCCCTTGTCGCGCATCCACGCGACCGCGACGGAGGTGTCGAGACCGCCCGAGAAGGCGATGCCGACGCGTTCGCCGGCGGGCAGGGAGGTGAGGACCTTGGACATAGAAAGAGTATGTCTCACTTTGCATAGTCATGCAAGCTGGGTATGCGAAATCGCCGTCCCGGCTGCTCAGGGCTCAGGGACCCGCTGTCTCGGAACCCCCGAGCGCACCGAGGATCCGCTCCGCGGCCAGCGTCGGGGTGAGCTCGCCCTCCCGGACCCGCTGTTCCAGCACCGGCGCCAGCGCCCGTACCGCCGGGTCGGCCTGGAGGCGGCCGAGGAGTTCGTCGCGGACCATGGTCCAGGTCCAGTCGACCTGCTGGTCGCGCCGCTTCGCGGTGAGGCGGCCGGTGGAGTCCAGCAGGGTGCGGTGCTGCTCCAGGCGCTCCCACACCGTGTCCAGGCCGCTCGACTCGCGGGCGCTGCAGTGCAGCACCGGCGGGGTCCAGAACGCGTCCTTGCCGTGCATCAGGCGCAGCGCGCCCGCCAGTTCCCTCGCGGCAGCGCGGGCGTCGCGCTCGTGCGGCCCGTCCGCCTTGTTGACGGCGATCACGTCGGCGAGTTCCAGTACGCCCTTCTTGATGCCCTGGAGCTGGTCGCCCGTGCGCGCGAGGGTGAGCAGCAGGAAGGTGTCGACCATGTTCGCGACGGCGGTCTCGGACTGGCCGACACCGACCGTCTCCACCAGGACCACGTCGTAGCCGGCCGCCTCCATCACCACGATCGACTCGCGGGTGGCCTTCGCGACCCCGCCCAGCGTGCCCGCCGTGGGGGAGGGGCGCACAAACGCCGCCGGGTCCACGGCCAGGCGCTCCATCCGGGTCTTGTCACCCAGGATCGAACCGCCCGTCCGGCTGGAGGACGGGTCGACGGCCAGCACCGCCACCCGGTGTCCGAGCGAGGTCAGCAGCGTGCCGAACGCGTCGATGAACGTCGACTTGCCCACGCCCGGCACGCCGCTGACGCCGATCCGCCGGGCCCGGCCACTGTGCGGCAGCAGCGCGGTCAGCAGCTCCTGGGCCAGCGCCCGGTGCTGCGGCCGGGTCGACTCGACGAGTGTGATGGCGCGGGCGATGATCGCCCGCTTCCCGTCGAGCACACCCTTCACATACGCGTCGACATCGATCACAGGGCGTGCCCGAGACCGTCCGACAGCCGCCGCACCAGGTCGTGGGCCGCGTCCGGGATCACCGTCCCGGGCGGGAACACGGCCGCCGCGCCCATCTCCAGCAGCGTCGGCACGTCCTGCGGCGGGATCACCCCGCCGACCACGATCATGATGTCCTCGCGGCCCTCCTCGGCCAGCGCCTCGCGCAGCGCCGGGACCAGGGTGAGGTGACCGGCCGCCAGTGAGGAGACGCCGACGATGTGCACGTCCGCCTCGACGGCCTGCCGCGCGACCTCGGCGGGCGTCTGGAACAGCGGGCCGACGTCCACGTCGAAACCGAGGTCGGCGAAGGCCGTGGCGATCACCTTCTGGCCGCGGTCGTGACCGTCCTGGCCCATCTTCGCGACCAGGATGCGCGGGCGGCGGCCCTCGGCCTCCTCGAAGGCGGACACCAGGGTGCGGGTGCGGTCCACGCTCGGGGACTCTCCGGTTTCGTTGCGGTACACACCGGAGATCGTACGGATCTGCCCCGCGTGCCGGCCGTACACCTTCTCCAGGGCGTCGGAGATCTCCCCGACCGTGGCCTTCGCACGGGCCGCGTGCACCGCCAGCTCCAGCAGGTTGCCCTCGCCGCCGGCGGCCCGGGTCAGCGCGTCCAGCGCGTCCTGGCAGGCCCGCTCGTCCCGCTCCGCGCGCAGCCGGCGCAGTTTCTCGATCTGCTGCGCCCGCACGGAGGAGTTGTCGACCTTCAGGACGTCGATCTGCTCGTCGGTCTCCACCCGGTACTTGTTGACGCCGACGACCGGCTGACGGCCCGAGTCGATCCGGGCCTGCGTGCGGGCCGCGGCCTCCTCGATGCGCAGCTTCGGGATGCCCGCGTCGATGGCCTTGGCCATGCCGCCCGCGGCCTCGACCTCCTCGATGTGCTGCCAGGCCCGCCGGGCCAGGTCGTACGTCAGCTTCTCCACGTACGCGCTGCCGCCCCACGGGTCGATCACCCGGGTCGTGCCGGACTCCTGCTGGAGCAGCAGCTGCGTGTTGCGGGCGATGCGCGCCGAGAAGTCGGTGGGCAGCGCGAGCGCCTCGTCGAGGGCGTTGGTGTGCAGCGACTGCGTGTGGCCCTGCGTCGCCGCCATGGCCTCGACACACGTGCGCGTCACGTTGTTGAAGACGTCCTGCGCGGTCAGCGACCAGCCCGAGGTCTGCGAATGGGTGCGCAGGGAGAGGGACTTGGCGTTCTGCGGGTCGAACTGCTTCACCAGCTTCGCCCACAGCAGGCGCGCCGCCCGCAGCTTGGCGACCTCCATGAAGAAGTTCATGCCGATGGCCCAGAAGAACGACAGCCGCGGCGCGAACGCGTCCACGTCCAGGCCCGCTTCACGCCCCGCCCGGATGTACTCCACCCCGTCCGCGAGCGTGTACGCCAGCTCCAGGTCGGCCGTCGCACCCGCCTCCTGGATGTGGTAGCCGGAGATGGAGATGGAGTTGTAGCGCGGCATCCGCTGCGAGGTGTAGGCGAAGATGTCGGAGATGATCCGCATCGACGGCTTCGGCGGATAGATGTAGGTGTTGCGGACCATGAACTCCTTCAGAATGTCGTTCTGAATGGTTCCGGCCAGCTTCTCGGGCGGTACGCCCTGCTCCTCGGCGGCGACGATGTACAGCGCCAGCACCGGCAGCACGGCGCCGTTCATGGTCATCGACACCGTCATCTGGTCCAGCGGGATGCCGTCGAACAGCTGCCGCATGTCGTAGATGGAGTCGATGGCCACGCCCGCCATGCCGACGTCACCCGTCACGCGCGGGTGGTCGCTGTCGTAGCCGCGGTGCGTGGGCAGGTCGAAGGCGACCGACAGGCCCTTCTGGCCGGCCGCGAGATTGCGCCGGTAGAAGGCGTTGGACTCCTCGGCCGTCGAGAAGCCGGCGTACTGGCGGATCGTCCAGGGCTGGTTGACGTACATCGTCGGGTACGGGCCGCGCAGGAACGGCGCCGCTCCCGGGTACGTGTCCAGGAAGTCCAGGCCCTCCAGGTCACGCCCGGTGTAGAGCGGCTTGACGGCGATGCCCTCCGGGGTCTCCCAGAGCAGGTCGTCCCCGCCGGACGCGTTCTTGACCGCCGTACGCCACTCGTCGGCGCCGCCGTCGGGGGCCGGAGTGCCCAGCTCGATCCCGGAGAAGTCGGGGATTCCCATCAGGACACAACTCCCATGCGGTCGAGGGTGGCGGACAGCACGGCGACGGCGTCACAGCCCGCGAACACGTACGCGTCGACACCCGGGTACTCCCCGGGACGGCCTGCGAGGAACACATGCCGGGCACCGGCGGCCTTCAGGTCCCGGACGGCCGCCTCGGCCTGCTCCGCGTACAGCGCGTCGCTGGAGCACAGCACGGCCTCCGTCGCCCCGCTCTCCTCGAAGGTGCCTTCCGTGACCGGCTCGATGCCGCCGGCCTGGAAGAGGTTCGAGGCGAAGGTGAGACGCGCCGTGTGAGCCGCGGCCGGGCCCAGCGCGGCGAGGAAGACCCGCGGCCGGGAGCCGGTCGCCGCGAGGTGGGCGTCGGAGCGGGCACGCAGTGCCTCGTACGCCTCGTCACGCCGTACGCGCGGCAGGCCGCCGGGAAGCGGCTCGGGCGCGCTCGCGCGGACCACCGGCTTCTCCGCGAGGAACGGGAACTCGCTGACACCGGTGATGGGTTCGCGCCGCCTGGCCAGCAGACCCGCGCGGGTCTGCCAGGTCTCGGCGAGATCCCGCTCCAGGTCGCCCGAGCGCAGGGCGGCCGGCATGCCGCCCAGGCGCTCGATCCGCTGGAAGAACTCCCATCCCGCGTGGGCGAGTTCGTCCGTCAGCCGCTCCACGTACCAGGAGCCGCCCGCCGGGTCGATCACCCGGGCCAGGTGCGACTCCTCGATGAGGATCGTGGAGGTGTTGCGGGCGATGCGGCGCGCGAACGCGTCCGGCAGGCCGAGGGCGTGGTCGAAGGGCAGCACGGTGACCGCGTCGGCCCCGCCCGCGCCGGCGGCCAGCGTGGCGATCGTGGCGCGCAGCATGTTCACCCACGGGTCGCGGCGCGTCATCATCACCGGCGACGTCACGACGTGCTGGAGCTGTGCCCCCGCCCGGGGCGCTCCGCAGACCTCGGCCACCCGGGCCCACAGCCGGCGCGCGGCCCGCAGCCTGGCGATCGTCAGGAACTGGTCGGCGGTCGCCGCGTACCGGAACTCCAGCTGTGCACAGGCCTGTTCGACGTCCAGGCCGGCCCCGGACAGCTCCCGCAGGTACGCCACGCCGGTGGCCAGCGAGCAGCCCAGCTCCTGGGCGGCCGAACCACCGGCCTCGTGGTACGGCAGCGCGTCCACGGTCAGCGCCCGCAGCCCCGGGTACTCCCCGGCGCACAGCCGCGCGAGCTCCGCCGCCGGGGCGGTGTCGCACCGCTGGCCGGTACGGGCCTCGTGGCCGAGCGGATCCGCGCCCAGGTTGCCGCGCGCCGCGTTCCGGGCGACACCCCGCTCCTCGTACACCCGCAGCAACTCCCGCGCGGCGGGCTCGGTGTCGCGCCCCGCGTCGAGGACCACGGGCGCCAGGTCGAGGTACACGCCGTCGAGGACCCGGCCGAGGTCGGGCACCGCGATGCCGCCCTCCCCGACCGTCAGCCAGAGGGAGGTGACGCCGTTCTCCAGGTCCCCGAGCACCGCGTCACGGTCGGCCACCGTGTGCCGTTGCCGTACGTCCCAGCCGCCGACCGTGTTCCCCTCGGCGCGGGCGCCGCGCACAAAGGGGGCGAACCCGGGCAGGCCCGGCTCGGGCGCGGAGTCGTGGGCGGTGTAGAGGGGGCGGGTGCGCAACCCGTCCTCCAGCGCGGTGGACAGGGCTTCCTCGGCCGCGGCCCCCTCGACGTCCTTGCCCGATTTGCGCAGGACACCCGCCACAAGGCGCTGCCACTGCTCATGGGGCACGTCAGAGAACTCGCCGGCCAGCTCAAGCCCGTCGTCAGGCAGGACCGTCATGCTCGGATGTTAGGCCACGTTAACGAACGAGCAGCAGAGGGAACGGCTGTGACCTTGCCCTCTCCGGAAATGTGGCCCCGATCTCCCTCTGCCGCTCTTGAGGCCGGAGCCGGTCAGGCACCCCCGGGTCTCGCGATCAGCGGCGACCGCCGGGGCGACCTGCTGGTGTGGGACGTGTCGACCGGGGCGTGAGGTGGCGGCCACGGGATTCGTCGTCGCGCACGAGGCGGGGACGGCGAGCTTCACCTGGTGCGCGGAACTCCTCACGCCGTTGCCCGGGTGACGAGGCCCTCCCGATGGATCACAGGCGTCGAAAGGATCACGGGCGTCAAGGGGTCGTCAAAGGCGTGGCCCCCGCCGTAAGGGACCCGTCAACGAACGGTCCGATCCGGCCATCGGGGCGCTTTCCTCGAAGCGTCCGTTTCTCCGCACCTCACTACAGGAGTTCGCGATGGCCGATGTGGCCTTCGTCGTCGCCGTGCTCGCCGGTTTCGCGCTGGTGGCTCTCGTCGCCAAGGGGGTGACGAAGCTGTGACCGCCGAGAACGTCGTCGGCCTGGTCGTGGCCGTCTCCCTGCTGGGTTATCTCGTCCTCGCCCTGATCTTCCCGGAGAGGTTCTGAGACAAGAGATGGGTCCCGTCCTCGCCGGCGTCCTCCAGCTGCTCGCCCTCGTGGCGGCGCTGGCACTGGCGTACGTCCCCGTCGGCACCTACATGGCCCGCGTGTACTCCTCGAAGCGGCACCTGCGGGTGGAGAGGTGGGCCTACCGGGCCATCGGCGCCGACCCCGACACACAGATGACCTGGACCGCGTACCTGCGCGGCGTCCTCGCCCTCTCGGTCGTCGGCGTGCTGTTCCTCTACCTGCTCATGCGGCTCCAGGGCGTCCTGCCCGGCTCGCTCGGCTTCGCATCGGTCGGCCCGGCGCAGTCGTTCAACACGGCCGTGTCGTTCGTGACCAACACCAACTGGCAGTCGTACTACGGCGAGCAGACCATGGGACACGTCGTGCAGACCGCCGGGCTCGCCGTGCAGAACTTCCTCTCCGCGGCCGTCGGCATGGCCGTCGCCGTGGCCCTCGTCCGGGGCTTCGCCTGCTCGCGCACCGGCGACCTCGGCAACTTCTGGGCCGACCTGGTGCGCGGCACCGTGCGGATCCTGGTGCCGGCCGCGGCGATCGCCGCCGTCGTGCTGGTCGCCTGCGGCGTGATCCAGAACTTCTCCGGGATCCACGAGGTCGGCCAGTTCACGGGCGGCCCGCAGCAGTGGAACGGCGGCGCGGTCGCCTCGCAGGAGGCCATCAAGGAGCTGGGCACCAACGGCGGCGGCTACTTCAACGCCAACTCCGCCCACCCCTTCGAGAACCCGACGCCCTTCTCCAACCTCTTCGAGATCTTCCTGATCCTTCTCATCCCCTTCTCGCTCACCCGCACCTTCGGCGTGCTCGTCGGCAACGTGCGGCAGGGCCACGCGATCCTCGCCACGATGTTCACCATCTGGCTGGGCTTCGTGGCCCTGATGATGTGGACGGAGTTCGCCCACCACGGCCCGGCCCTGCAGGCCGCCGGCGGCGCGATGGAGGGCAAGGAGGCCCGCTTCGGCATCGGTGCGTCCTCCGTCTTCGCGGTGTCGACGACCCTCACCTCGACCGGCGCGGTCGACTCCTTCCACTCCTCCTTCACCGGCCTCGGCGGCGGCCTCACCATGCTCTCGATGATGCTGGGCGAGATCGCCCCCGGCGGCACCGGATCCGGCCTCTACGGCATGCTGATCCTCGCGGTCATCGCGGTGTTCGTCGCCGGCCTGATGGTCGGCCGCACCCCTGAGTACCTGGGCAAGAAGATCGGCGCGCGGGAGATGAAGCTCGCCGCCTGCTACATCCTCGTCACCCCGGCCCTGGTGCTGATCCTCACCGCGGCCTCCGTGGCCCTGCCCACCCCGCCCCACTCGACGCTCAACCCGGGCGCCCACGGCTTCTCCGAGATCCTCTACGCCTTCACCTCCGCCGCCAACAACAACGGCTCGGCCTTCGCCGGACTGAACGCGAACACCGACTGGTTCAACACCACGACCGCACTCGCGATGCTGCTCGGCCGCTTCCTGCCCATGGTCTTCGTCCTGGCCCTGGCCGGCTCGCTCGCCGGGCAGCGGCCGGTCCCGGTCACCGCGGGCACCCTGCGCACCGAGAAGCCGCTCTTCACCGGCCTGTTGGTCGGCGCCGTACTGATCGTCACCGGACTGACGTACTTCCCGGCCCTGGCGCTCGGCCCGCTCGCCGAGGGGCTGGCGTCATGACCACCCGCACCGAACCCCGTGAGGACTCCATGTCCACTCCCACCCTGGCGCCCCACCGGGACGCGCCGACGGGCCGCAAGACCCCCGAGGGCCGTGCCGGAACGGGCCTGTTCGAGCCCCGTCAGCTGCTCCGGTCGCTGCCGGACGCGTTCCGCAAGCTCGACCCGCGGATCATGGTCAAGTCACCCGTCATGTTCGTGGTGTGGACCGGCTCGGTCCTGACGACTGTGTTCTCCTTCACGGACCCGGGCGACTGGTTCGGCTGGACGATCAGCGCCTGGCTGTGGCTGACCGTCGTCTTCGCCAATCTGGCGGAGGCGGTCGCCGAGGGCCGGGGCAAGGCGCAGGCCGACACGCTGCGCAAGGCCAAGACGGACAACGTGGCCCGCCGGACCGACGGCACGCTCGTCCCCGGCACCGAACTGCGGATCGGCGACCTGGTCGTCTGCGAGGCGGGCGACGTCATCCCCGGCGACGGGGACGTCGTCGAGGGCGTGGCCTCCGTCGACGAGTCGGCCATCACCGGCGAGTCCGCCCCGGTCATCAGGGAGTCCGGAGGCGACCGTTCGGCCGTCACCGGCGGTACGAAGGTGCTGTCCGACCGGATCGTCGTCCGCATCACCACCAAGCCGGGCGAGACCTTCATCGACCGGATGATCGGCCTCGTCGAGGGCGCCGCACGGCAGAAGACGCCCAACGAGATCGCGCTGAACATCCTGCTCGCCTCGCTGACGACCGTCTTCCTGCTCGCCTGCGCCACCCTGCCGCCCCTGGCGCACTACGCCGGCACCCGGCTGACGACGGTCGTGCTGGTGGCGCTCCTGGTGTGCCTGATACCCACGACCATCGGCGCGTTGCTCTCCGCGATCGGCATCGCCGGCATGGACCGCCTGGTCCAGCGCAACGTCCTGGCGATGTCCGGCCGCGCGGTCGAGGCCGCCGGTGACGTCTCCACCCTGCTGCTCGACAAGACCGGCACCATCACCCTCGGCAATCGGCAGGCCGCCGCGTTCGTGCCGGTGAACGGTGTCACCGAGGCGGAACTCGCCGACGCGGCCCAGCTGTCGTCGCTGGCCGACGAGACGCCCGAGGGCCGTTCCGTCGTCGTCCTGGCCAAGGAGAAGTACGGTCTGCGCGGGCGGGAGCTCGCCGGCGCCGAGTGGATCGCCTTCACCGCGCAGACCCGGATGTCCGGTGTCGACGCCGACGGCCGCAAGGTCCGCAAGGGCGCCACGGCATCGGTGACCGCCTGGGTCGAGGGGCGGGGCGGCGCCGTGGCCGAGGACGCCGAAGCCCTCGCCGCCCGGATCTCCGAGGCCGGCGGCACCCCGCTGCTGGTCGCCGTCGAGGACGCGGACGGCGCCCGGGTCCTCGGTGTCGTCCACCTCAAGGACGTCGTGAAGGACGGCATGCGGGAGCGGTTCGCGGAACTGCGCCGCATGGGCATCAGAACCGTCATGATCACCGGCGACAACCCGCTGACGGCCAGGGCCATCGCCGAGGAGGCCGGTGTCGACGACTTCCTCGCCGAGGCCACCCCCGAGGACAAGATGGCCCTCATCAAGCGCGAACAGGCGGGCGGCAAGCTCGTCGCGATGACCGGCGACGGCACCAACGACGCCCCGGCGCTGGCCCAGGCGGACGTCGGCGTGGCCATGAACACCGGCACGTCGGCCGCCAAGGAGGCCGGCAACATGGTCGACCTCGACTCCGACCCGACCAAGCTCATCGAGATCGTCGAGATCGGCAAGCAACTCCTCATCACCCGGGGTGCGTTGACGACGTTCTCCATCGCCAACGACGTCGCCAAGTACTTCGCGATCATCCCGGCGCTGTTCGCCGCGGTCTACCCGGGCCTGGACAAGCTCAACATCATGGGGCTGTCCTCGCCCGCCTCCGCGATCCTGTCGGCGGTCGTCTTCAACGCGCTGATCATCGTCGCGCTGGTGCCGCTGTCCCTGAAGGGCGTGCGCTACCGGCCGCTCAGCGCCGACAAGTTGCTCCGCCGCAACCTCACGGTCTACGGCCTCGGCGGGCTGATCGCGCCCTTCCTCGGCATCAAGCTCATCGACCTGATCGTCTCCCTCGTCCCCGGGCTGTAATCCTCCGAAAGCGTGCTGACCGTCATGAACAACTCCGTCACGAACACCGCCCGGTTGCTCGGGGCGGGCCTGCGCGCCCTCCTCGTGCTGACCCTGGTGACCGGCGTCCTCTACCCCCTGGCCGTCACCGGCATCGCCCAGGGACTGTTCCCCGGCAAGGCGAACGGCTCCGAGGTGCGGGCGGACGGCCAGGTCGTCGGCTCGTCCCTGATCGGACAGCAGGGGTACAGCCTGGACTACTTCCAGCCCCGCCCCGCGAACGGCCTGGGCGAGAACACCGTCAACACGCAGTACAAACTGATCCTCTCCGGCGCCACCAACCTCTCCGCCGACAACCGGAAACTGGTCGAGTCGGTGCGGGCGGCCAAGGCCGAGGTGGTGAAGGACAACTCCACCGCCGGCTACCGGGTGAACCCCGCCGACGTCCCCGCCGACGCCGTCACCTCCTCCGGCTCCGGCCTCGACCCCGACATCTCCCCGCGGTACGCCGCCCTCCAGGTCCACCGGGTCGCCGCACGCAACCACCTCTCCGTCACCGAGGTCCGGCGGCTCGTCGACCGCCACACCGAGGGCCGCACCCTGGGCTTCATGGGCGAGCCCCGCGTGAACGTCCTCGCGCTCAACATCGCGCTCCGGGACCTCGTGACGAAGCACTGAGCAGCAGCTCGGCGCAGCACGGCCGTCAGCAGGTCGGTGCCCAGGGCCGACAGCGCGGGCAGGTCGAGGGTGTTGCGGACGTAGCGGCCGTGCCGCCGGGTCGTGAGCAGGCCCGCGTGGCGCGGCACGGCGAGATGGCGGGAGACCTCCGGAGGCGTGAGCTCCCGGGCGTGGGCCGGCTCGCCGGTGGTGCGGGGACCGCGCGCCAGGGTGCGCAGCAGCCGCAGCCGTACCGGATGGGCGAGTGCCTCCAGCCGCAGCGGCACCGTCTCCAGCGGCACCGGCTCCGGCGGACCCGGCTCGGCCACCGGGTACTGCACCACCGGCTGCCAGCCGGGCGCGTGGACCGCCACCAGATGAGGACGGCCGAAGACACTGGGGATGAAGGTGACCCCGGAGCCGGCGGTGGTCGCCTTGTCCTGCAGCTTGTCCACGACGATGACGTCGCCGTCCGGCGCCAGGGTGGCCGCCCCGGACACCGAGGCGAGGTCCGCACCGATGCCCTGACGCCTGATATTTTCGCTTCCCGGTGGCGGGGTGTAACGCGGCGGCAATCGCAAGGCGCTGTAGGGGGCAGAAAGGGCCGGCCGAAACGGAATCCCACTCCAGGTGAAACTCCCGTGGGGGTCGGCACGTCATCACGGCAGATGGGATTTCACGTGAACGGTACAGATCCGGCCTCCGCATACCAGCCCTACGACCAGCCCCCGCCGCCGGACCGCACGGCCCGCAACCAGGCCACCGCACGGCGGACGGCCCTCACGCTCTGCACGATCGCCGACATCGCGGCCGGTCTTCTGGGGCTGTGGATCGTGCTCTATCTCCTCGACGCCAATCAGGGGAATCCGTTCGTCGGATTCGTGCACGGAACGGCCGACTGGCTCTCCGGATGGGCGCAGGACATTTTCACCATGGACACAGAAGGATTGCGGGTCGTCCTCAATTACGGACTTCCCGCGGGAATCTATCTGCTGCTCGGGCACGGAATCGCCGCCCGTATCAACAGGGCCTGACGAAGACGTCGACGGCCCGCCCCCGTCGTTCATCCCCCGGCTGCGGGTCATGCGGCGCAGAGCACATCACAACGGCGGGCCGTCGGCAGTATGGGCGCTCCGCAGCGGGGTAAACGACGTCCGAAAGGCCACTGAGCAACACGAACAACACCGAAAGAGCCCCATATGGTCATCCCGCTTATGAAGCAGGCGGCAGATGAGCCGGGCACGGACGAGCAGGTCCCGCTGCGCTGCGGCGCGGTCTGGGACGACGGCGCAGCGTGCGCCGTCGAAGCGCGCCGGGCGCTGCACGCGTTCCTGGCGCACGCACCGTGCACCGGCCGCACGCCCGTGCCGGCCCCGCTGGCGATCGACGCCGAACTGGTCGTCAGTGAACTGGTCACCAACGCGATCCGGCACGCTCCCGGCCCCTGCGGGATGATGCTGCGGCTCTCCGGCGACGAACTCGCCATCACGGTGTGGGACACCTCCACCGAGCAGCCGGTGGTCAGGAAGCGCGACGGGCAGCGCTTCGGCGGCCATGGCATGCACGTCGTACACACGGTCAGCAGCGAGGTCGCCGTCAAGCCCCTCAGCCGCGGCAAGCAGATCACCGCCTACCTGCGCCCCGCCCCCGGCGGTGGTCCCGGCGCGGTCGGCCCGGCCGCCTGACGCCCCCGACGAGACCCTCCGGCCCAGGTCACCACCCGGTGAGCAGCAGATGGTTGAGGAGCAGCGCGAGCACCGCCTGGGCGGTGAGCCAGGAGCGGGGCCGGGTGAGGAACGCGCAGGCCGGGAGCAGCCACAGGGCGAACGGGAGCCAGATGCGTTCCGTCTCCGCCTTGCTCATGCCGGACAGGTCGGCGACCAGCAGGGCCAGGAGCGCGGCGGACACGAGGAACGCGAGGCGGACGCCCGCCCGGGGCGCGGTACGGCGTCGGACCAGTACGGCCCCTGTCCTCCGCAGCCCCGCCGCCGTTGCCAGCCCCGTGATGAGCACCGTGCAGGCCAGGTTGGCCCACACCCAGTAGCCGTAAGGGCGGATGCCGCCCGCGCCCTGGGTGTAGCGCGTGACCAGCAGACGGTAGGCCTCCCACCAGTCGAAGCCCGCGAGGGTGAACACCGCGGGGACCACGGCCAGCCCGGCGAGCAGCGGCACCAGCAGGGCCGGGCGCTCCCGGACCCCGTGACGGCCGAGCACCAGGACCGCCGCCGCGATCAGTGCGACGAGGGTCAGGCCGTACGACAGGTAGCAGGTCAGGCCGAACAGCAGCCCGGACGCGCCCGCCCACCCCGGCGATCTCCGGGTGACCGCCAGGGCGAGCAGGGCCACCGCCCACGCCGCCACCGCCGCGAAGTACGCGTCCGCCGAGGTGCCCATCCACACGGCCGCCGGGGCCAGGACGAGGAAGGGGGCCGCCCGGCGGGCCAGTGCCTCGTCGGACAGGGCGCGGATCGTGATCAGCACGGCCACACAGGCCGTCGCGCCGACGGTGACGCACCACATCCCGGCCCAGCCCCCGCCCCGTAGCCCGATCCGGTCGAGCAGCACGAAGGTGAGGGTGGCGCCGGGTGGGTGCCCGGCGATGTGGGCGGGCCAGTTGTCGGGCGAGTCGAGCAGGATGTGCCGGGTGAAGTCCCGCAGCGTTTCCGGGATGTCGTGGAAGCGGTCGATGACCTGGAGGTACTCGTAGCGGGTGGTGAGCCTGCGCGCGACGCCCCGGCCCCAGCCGTCGATCAGCGCGAGGGAGAGGATCCAGGCCGTCGAGGCACCCCAGGTCACCGGCAACAGGGCCCGCCAGGGCAGGCGGGCCGCGAGGACGGGGCCGTACGCCACGACGGCGACCGCCACGAGCACGGCCACCGGGGTGCCGGGGCCCACGTGGGGCCCCCACCAGGCGAGGAGCGGGGGCCAGCCGACGAACAGCGTCCCGCGGGTGTTCTCGATGTGGCGGCCGGCCACCACGGCCACCGTCACGAGCACCGCGGCGGCCCCGGCGGCGTACAGGTCGCGGCGCAGACGGCCGGGAGGCTCGGACTCGCGGGTCCGTGCGGGGGAGGGCAGGGTGCGGATCACACCGGCACGCTAGGCCGCGCGGCCGGTCACGGGCCGCCGACCGGGCCCGATGTCAGCGTTTCGTCATGGGTCGCGCACCCTTTCGCGGGGCTCTCGCGGCCTACCGTCGGCTCATGCGAGACGATCCACACGATCCGCGGCTTCCCACGTCCCCCGGCTTCTGGCGCAGTCCTCTGCGCGGCCCCCGGTTCACCTCGGTGCTGGGCCTCGTCCTCCTGGCCGGCATCACGGTGCTGTTCGTAACGGGACTTCTCTCGTACGCCGCCTACAACCCGAACCTCTCGCCGGTCAACGACAAGACACCGGACAAGGGGATCCTCGGCTTCTACCTCTTCGCCTGGCCGACCGACCCGCACTGGCTGTACCGGCTGAACCAGGGCGTCCACGTCACCCTCGGCATCACCCTGATCCCCGTCCTGCTCGCCAAGCTGTGGTCCGTCGTGCCGAGGCTGTTCACCCTGCCGCCGGCCCGCTCGCTCGCGCACGCCCTGGAGCGGGTCTCACTGCTGCTGCTGGTCGGCGGCGGACTGTTCCAGTTCGTCACCGGCGTCCTCAACGTCCAGCTCGACTACGTCTTCCCCGGCTCGTTCTACCCCCTGCACTTCTACGGCGCCTGGGTGTTCTTCGCGGCCTTCGTGGCCCACGCGCTGCTGAAGACGCCCACGGCACTGCGCAATCTGCGGCGGCTGCGCGAGGAGAAGGACGATCTGGTCTCCCCGCGCCCCGCCGAGCCGACCGTCTCCCGGCGGGGCGCCCTGTGGTTCGTCGGGGGCGGCTCGCTGCTGCTGTTCGTCACGACCGTGGGGCAGAATTTCGGCGGCCCGCTGCGGCGCACCGCCCTCCTCGCCCCGCACGGCGGCGGGGACCCCGGCAGCGGCCCGAACGGCTTCCAGATCAACAAGACCGCCGCGTACGCCGGGGTCGGCACGGCGGAAACAGCCGAGGACGCCTGGCGTCTCGTCGTGACAGGGCGTACGGGCACGGTCCGTCTCAGCCGCGCCCAGCTCGCCGTACTGCCCTTGTACAGCTCGGCGTTGCCCATCGCCTGCGTGGAAGGCTGGTCCACGCCGGACCAGTGGTGGCGCGGGGTGCGGCTGCGCGACCTCGCGGCCCTCGTCGGGTACGAGGACGACCCGCCGGACGTGTTCGTCGAGTCCCTCCAGCGCCACGGAGCCTTCCGGAAGGCCGCCCTGCGCGCCAACCAGGTGGCCGACCCGCGTTCCCTGCTCGCCCTGTACGTCAACGGCGAGGAACTGTCCCCCGACCACGGCCACCCGGCCCGGATCATCGTGCCCGCGGCCCCCGGAGTGCTGAACACCAAGTGGGTGGCCCGGATGACGTTCGGAGACCTGTGATGCGAGGACGCCTCGCCGTCGGCAGCCCCCTGCAGATCCTGCTGCTGTCCTGCTCGTTCGCCCTCGTGGTCTACGCGGGGGTGCGTCTCCTCGCCGGCGACTGGCTCGGCGTGGCGCTGTGGGTCGTGGGCGCCGCGGTGCTGCACGACCTGGTGCTGCTGCCCCTGTACGCGGCGGCGGACCGGGTGGTCGTAGGGGGACTCGGCCGGGTCCGCCGCCGGGAGTGGACGATGTACGTGCGGGTACCGGCTGCCCTCTCCGGGCTGCTGCTCCTCGTGTGGTTCCCGCTGATCAGCGGCATGGTGGAGGAGCGCTACCGGTCCGCTACCGGCCTGCCGCCGGAGGTGTTCCTCACGCGCTGGCTGCTGATCACGGCGGTCCTCTTCGCGGGCTCGGCGCTGCTGCTGGCGCTGCGGCTGCGCAGCGCGGCGAAGCGCCGTCCGCCGGCCGTCCACTGACCGTCCGGCTCCCAGTGGCCCCGTGCGTACCGGAGCAGCGCGCGGGTGCCGAGCCGGGCCCAGGGGAAAGGGGCGCCCGAGGTGGCGTGGGCGTCGGTGATGTGGACGCGCACCCGTTCGTCGACGTCCGTGGGGGCGGTCTCGGAGATCAGCAGACCGCCGGGGCGCAGGAGCCCGGCGACCCGCTCCAGCAGGGCGCTCGGGTCGCCCCCGATGCCGATGTTGCCGTCCATGAGCAGAACGGTGTCCCAGCGGCCCTCGCCGGGCAGTGGCTCGAACACCGACCGCCGCAGCGCCTGGCCCCCGAGCCGGACGGTGTGCTCCACCGCGGCCTCGCTGACGTCGATGCCGAGGGCGGCCCGTTGCCGGACGGCCAGTTCCGCCACGAGCCGGCCGGGCCCGCACCCCACGTCCAGCACGGACCCCTCGCACCGGTCCAGCACGTCCCGGTCGACGGGGTCGGCCCGGGCGCACCAGCGTTCCACTTCCAGCGGCAGCAGCCAGCCGTCGGTGCGCCGCAGGAACAGGGGGCCGCGGCCGGCGCGCAGAGCGGCGTCGTAGGGATCGGCGGCGGCCCAGGCCAGGGCGGTGGCGGGCGGGGCGCTCATCGGGGGCCGACCGGAGGCGACACCGGCTCGGCGACCGGCTCCGCAGCCGGCGAACAGCGGGCCAGCCGGGCCGCGAAGCGACCTCGCGGGGCGAGCGCGGCGACCGCGTGGGCGTCGGGGGCGGTGTCGACGTCCCGCAGCGTCGGCAGGTCGCGCACGCGCAGCCCCGCGGCGACCAGCCGCTCCCGCTGCACGGCGCCCGTCACCGGCGTCGACATGGGTACACCCCGCAGCAGGGCGGGGTCCGGGCAGGCCAGGCCGAGGGCCCAGAAGCCGCCGTCCTCCGCCGGGCCGAACCAGGCGTCGCAGTCGGCGAAGTCGACGGTCAGCAGTCCGGGGGTCACCTGCGGGGTGTCCATGCCGATGAGCAGGGCCGGACCCGCGCAGCGCGCGAACGCCTGCGCCAGCCGCTCGTCCAGACCGCCCGCGCACTGGGCCACGACGTCGAAGCCGGGCGGCAGCCAGGGGCCGGGGGCGCCGTCGAGCACGAGGACGCGCCGGGTGGCGGGGGTGGCGGCCACGGCGTGCAGCGTGTCCGCGAGGGCCGCTTCCGCCAGTTCGGCCGCCTGTCCGGGCGTGAAGGGTGGCGTGAGCCGCGTCTTCACCCGGCCCGGCCGCGGCTCCTTGGCGATGACGAGAAGCGTGGTCAACGGACGGTTCCTCCTTCGGGCGCGGGCGTTTCGGCCAGCACACGGCTCATGTCCCGAACGGCCTGCCAGGTACCGCGCCACGTGCCCGTCACCTTCGAGGCCCCGGTGCGCGGCAGATACGGCACGTCGTGCTCGGCGATCCGCCAGCCCGCGTCGGCCGCGCGGACGACCATCTGGAGCGGATAGCCGCTGCGCCGGTCGCTGAGACCGAGGCCGAGCAGCGGCTCCCGGCGGGCGGCGCGCAGGGGGCCGAGGTCGTGCAGACGCAGCCCGGTGCGGCGGCGCAGCATCCTCGCGAGCGCGAGATTCCCGGCCCGGGCATGCGGCGGCCACGTGCCCCGCCCCTGCGGACGCCGCCGCCCGAGCACCAGGTCGGCCGCGCCCTCGCGCACCTCGCGCACGAAGGGGACCAGGAGCCCCGGGTCGAGGGAGGCGTCGCAGTCGCAGAAACACACCACCTCGGCGGTGGCGGCCGTCAGCCCGGCATGGCAGGCCGCGCCGAAGCCCCGCCGCGGCTCGTGCACCACGGTCGCGCCCCACGCGCGGGCTACCCCGGCCGACCCATCAGTGGAACCGTTGTCGACGACGAGCGCGCGCCAGCCCGGCGGAATCCGTTCGAGCACCCAGGGAAGGGCCTCGGCCTCGTTCAGGCAGGGCAGCACCACGTCGACGTCAGAGGGTGTCGTCGTCACGGTTTCACCCTACGAACGCGAACCGGGCAAACCGGACCGCCGCTCCTTACGAAACGCGGACGTCGGAGTCCGGAGCGGTGCCCGGGCCCCCGCCGGTGGCGGCGCGGTGCCAGGCTGAAGGCATGCACCGACAGCCGTACGAACTCCCCGGGGCCGCGGACGGGTCCCCCAGGATCCTGGTCGTCGACGACGATCCGACCGTCGCCGAGGTCGTCGCCGGATATCTGGATCGCGCCGGTTACGCCGTGGACCGCGCCGACGACGGCCCGACCGCCCTCGCCCGCGCCGCCGCGCACCGGCCGGACCTGGTCGTGCTCGATCTGATGCTGCCCGGCATGGACGGTCTGGAGGTGTGCCGGAGGATCCGCGGCCGAGGGCCCGTACCCGTCATCATGCTGACCGCCCGGGGCGACGAGGACGACCGCATCCTGGGCCTGGAGGTCGGCGCCGACGACTACGTCACCAAGCCCTTCAGCCCCCGCGAACTCGTCCTGCGCGTGGAGTCGGTGCTGCGCCGCAGCCGCCCCGCCGTCACGGGGCACCGCTTGGGAGCGGCCGGTCTGACGATCGAACCGGCGGCCCGCAGGGCCACCAAGAACGGCACCGAACTCGCGCTCACCCTGCGGGAGTTCGACCTGCTCTCCTTCTTCCTGCGGCACCCGGGGCGGGCCTTCGGGCGCGAGGACCTGATGCGGGAGGTCTGGGGATGGGACTTCGGCGACCTGTCGACCGTCACGGTCCACGTCCGCCGCCTGCGCGGCAAGGTCGAGGACGACCCCGCCCGGCCCCGCCTCATCCAGACCGTCTGGGGCGTGGGCTACCGCTTCGAACCCGGTGAACCCGGTGAACCCGGTGATCCCGGTGAACCCTGTGAGGGGGGCGACTGACCATGCGCGACAACCTCCTCATCGCCCTGTACGCCTTCGCCGGTGCCGCCGCGACGGGACTGGCCGGAGCGGGTGCACTGCGCCTGATCCGCCGCCGCTCGCTGACCGTCTCGCTCGCGGTGGTGGCGGCGGTCGGCGTCGTCGCGATGCTCGCGGGCACACTCATCGTCGCCTGGGCGATGTTCCTGTCACCGCACGACCTGACGGTCGTCACGACCGTCGTCGCCATGGCGGCCGTCGTCTCCCTGGCCACCGCGCTGCTGCTGGGCCGCTGGGTCGTGGCCCGCAGCCGTGAACTCGCCGCGGCCGCACGCTCCTTCGGCGACGGCGGGAACTTCGCAGCGCCCGGCGGTCCCGCCACGGCCGAACTCGCCGCGGTGAGCCGCGAGCTGGCCGCCACCAGCGCCAGGCTCGCCGAGTCCCGGGAACGGGAACGCGCCCTGGAGACCTCCCGTCGCGAACTCGTCGCCTGGATCTCCCACGACCTGCGGACCCCGCTGGCCGGTCTGCGCGCCATGTCGGAAGCCCTGGAGGACGGCGTCGCGGCCGACCCGAACCGCTATCTCCGGCAGATGCGGACCGAGGTCGAACGCCTCAACGGCATGGTCGGCGACCTCTTCGAGCTCTCCCGCATCCACGCCGGGACCCTGGCCCTGACGCCCACCCGGATCTCCCTGTACGACCTCGTCGGCGACGCCCTCGCCGGAGTCGACCCGCTCGCCCGCGAGCACGGGGTACGGCTGGTGGGCGGCCGCATCGAGCCGGTGCCGGTGGAGGTGGACGGCAAGGAGATGAGCCGGGTGCTGGGCAACCTGCTGGTCAACGCGATCCGCCGGACCCCGGCCGACGGCACGGTCGCGATCGCCGCCGAGCGTTCTGCCGAGGGCGTCGTGCTGTCGGTGACGGACGGCTGCGGTGGCATCCCGGAGGAGGACCTGCCACGCGTCTTCGACACCGGCTGGCGCGGCACGCACGCCCGGACGCCCCCGGCGGGCGCGGGCCTCGGCCTCGCCATCGTCCGCGGCATCGTGGAGGCCCACCAGGGCCGGACGGGCGTACGCAACATCCCGGGGGGCTGCCGCTTCGAGGTGGTACTGCCGGCGGCGTCGTGAGGACGAGCTGAGCTCGCGCCTCATCCGTTGCGGTGTGCGTGCGCCGGCGAGCCCAGCGCTTCGGTTTCGCGGCGGGCCCGCTGCCACGTGCTGACGTCCGCGGCGCTTCGGCCTCGCGCCGGCGCTTCGGCCTCGAGCCGGAACGCGCGGGCGCCTGGAGCCTTTCGGTTCCGTGCGCGACCGCTGCTGCGTGCGGGTGCTTCGGCCTCCGCGGCGGAACGTCCGTCGCGTGCCGGCGCACGCGAGCGCCCAGGCTTCGCGGCGGCCGCCGCGGCCCGACCGGCTACGCGCCCCGCATCCCCGCTCGTGCGAACTCCGTCATGCCCTCCTCGAAGCCGGACTCCGGCTTCCACCCCAGCTCCGCCCGCAGCCGTGACGAGTCCGCGGTGATGTGCCGGACGTCCCCGAGTCGGTACTCACCCGTGACGACCGGCTCGGGCCCGCCGTACGCGGCGGCCAGTGCCCGCGCCATCTCGCCGACGGTGTGAGGGTCGCCGCTGCCGGTGTTGTACGCGGTGAGCGCACCCGGTGCGCACTGAGCCTCCAGCGCCACGGCGTTCGCCGCCGCCACGTCCCGGACGTGCACGAAGTCCCTGCGCTGCCGCCCGTCCTCGAACACCCGCGGAGCCTCGCCCCGGGCGAGCGCCGAGCGGAAGAAGGAGGCGACTCCGGCGTAGGGCGTGTCCCGGGGCATGCCGGGCCCGTACACGTTGTGGTAGCGCAGCGACACCGCAGACCCGCCGGTACATCGGGCCCAGGAGGCGGCCAGATGCTCCTGCGCGAGCTTGGTCGTCGCGTACACGTTCCGCGGATCGGCCGGGGCGTCCTCACGGACCAGCCCGGGGGCGAGGTCCTCCCCGCACACCGGGCACGCGGGCTCGAACCGGCCCGCGTCGAGATCGGCCACCGCCCGCGGCCCGGGCCTCACCACCCCGTGCCGCGCACACACGTACCGCCCCTCGCCGTAGACGACCATCGACCCGGCGAGCACGAGGGTCCCCACACCCGCCTCCGCCATGGCCGCGAGCAGCACGGCCGTCCCCAGGTCGTTGTGCGAGACGTAGTCCGCCGCGTCGGCGACCCCGTCGCCGAGCCCGACCTTCGCGGCCTGGTGGCACACGGCGTCCACACCGGCCAGGGCACGGCGCACCGCCACGGCGTCCCGCACGTCGGACGCGGAATCCTCCCGCACGTCGAACACGACCGCCTCGTGCCCCCGCTCCCGCAGGGCGGTGACCACATGGGACCCGATGAACCCGGCACCGCCGGTGACCAGTACGCGCATACGGGCACGCTAGGCGCCCACGGCCGCCGCCTCACGCGAACGCGGCCGTACGTCATGACTCCGTAAGACGGGCGTAGGTGCGCCGAACCGCGACAAACCGGGCCCGCCGCGAGACCCTGCCCCCATGACAGCTCCCTCCGCACCCGATGCGGCCCCCCGCTTCGACGACCTGACCGCCCTCTACATCAACTGCACCCTCAAACCGTCCCCGCAGCGCAGCCACACCCAGGGCCTGATCGACAAGAGCCGGTCGGTCATGGAGAACGCCGGAGTGACCACGGACCTGATCCGCGCCGTCGACCACGACATCGCAACCGGCGTCTACCCGGACATGACGGAGCACGGCTTCGCCACGGACGCCTGGCCGGCGCTGTACGAGAAGGTCATGGCGGCGGACATCCTGGTCCTGGCCGGACCCATCTGGTTGGGCGACAACAGCTCCGTCACCAAGCAGGTCATCGAGCGCCTCTACGCCTGCTCCTCGCTGCTCAACTCCCAGGGCCAGTACGCCTACTACGGCCGCGTCGGCGGCTGCCTCATCACCGGCAACGAGGACGGCATCAAGCACTGCGCGATGAACGTCCTCTACAGCCTCCAGCACCTCGGCTACACGATCCCGCCGCAGGCGGACGCCGGCTGGATCGGCGCGGCCGGCCCCGGGCCGTCGTACCTGGACCCCGACTCCGGCGGCCCGGAGAACGACTTCACCAACCGCAACACCAGCTTCATGACCTGGAATCTCATGCACATCGCGGCCCTGCTGAAGCGCGCCGGAGGGGTCCCTGCCCACGGCAACCAGCGCTCGCAGTGGGACGCCGGCTGTCGCCCCGGTGCGGACAACCCCGAGCACCGCTGACCCGCGGGGCGGCGCGGGGGTGCCAGTTCTTACGCGATGGTGACGCGAGGCCGGATCCAGTGGTCGCCCTCCGTCCCAGCGGCCACGGTGTTCCCACCTGACACAGGAACGGAAGGATCACCATGGACCAGGGACACAGGCGCAACCGGAAGCGGCGCAACGCGATCGTCCTGGACGCCGGGCCGGCCGCGGGCGGGGTCGGACTCGCGCTGGTCACCATGCAGGCCAACGCGACCGAGGCCCCCCCCGCGCCACCACCCGCGCGGCCTCACCCCTGTCCTGCCCCTCGGTGGCGGACCGCCTGCCGGACGTGCCCCGGCGGGCGCGTGCGGAGGTCGACCGCAATCTGCGACTGGCTGCAGTCCCAGATCACCGAGGCGGGCGACCGGCTGGCCGCCACGCGCGGCCAGTCCGGTTTCGCCGTGGTCGGTGACGGGCTTGTGCAGCGACTCGGGGAAGCGATGCCCGAGCGACTGATGAAGAAGGCGGTCACCTGCATCAACTCCGGCCGCCGCTGCGGCTGACCCCACGAGCACCTGCTGTCCACAGCCGCTTCTCGACCCAGCGGTGGGCGTACGGCTCGTCGCTGAGTGTGAGGCGGGCGCAGCCCACCGGCTCGCCGTGCAGCCCGCCGGAGCAGCCGTCAGGCAAGGGCGCAGGGGCGAGGCAGGCCTCAGGCATCGGGCGGTGCGAACTCGGTCTCCTTCGCCGTGATGATCCGGGCGCCCATGTTGCGCTCCATCATCTCCAGGGCCGCGGACGCCAGGTGCGGATGGATGGAGGCGACCGCGTCCCTCGGCACCGTCACCTCCAGGTGGCGGATGTGCGCGTCCAGGGCGGAGTAGAGGACGCACTGCTCGGTGACCTGGCCGGTCATCACCACGTGCCCGACGCCCAGGCTCCACAGCAGGTAGGACAGGGGCGTCTCGAAGAACACCGAGTGGCGGGCCTTCACGACGAAGAGCGACCGGTCGTCGGGCCGGATCGGCTCGATGAGGTGGGCGTGCCGCTGGGACAGAGCCGCGTCCAGCAGCTCTCCGTGGTGCGAGCGCCACGCCCCGAAGTTGTCGTTCACGTAGATCACGGGGACGTCCGCCTCCCGGGCCCGGCCGAGCAGCTCGGTCAGGACCGGCACGACCTGCTCCACGGACGGCACGAGGAGCTCGGCGTCCTCGTGCTCGTACGTGTTGATCATGTCGATCACGATCAGAGCCGACCGCCTCGGGTCTGTACCTCGTTCCATGCCCTCCGCCCTTCCGTCCGATGCTGCCGTTCAGCGCGTGCGGGGGCGTTCTGGTCGCGGAGGAAGTCGGAGCATCGGATCTCCCGTGTGGTGCGTGTGGTGCGGGTTCCGGGAACGCACAGCTGAGTACCCGGTGACGCGGCGGGCCTAACAACCTGCGCGGATGTCGTCAGTCGGTGAGGACGGCGTCGCGGTGGACCACTCGGGGGCGTGGGCCGCCTCGAACAGGAAGTCGGTGACGTCCGCGCGGCTGATCGTCGGGTTGCCCTTGCGCCATCCGAGGGTCCGCGCGGCCGGGCGTACCCGGAGCAGCCCCCGACGCCCCGCCCGGCGTCGCGGCCAGACCTGTCCGCAAGCCACCACCCGAAGTCGCGGCCAGACCTGTCCGCAAGCCCCCGCCCGGCGTCGCGGCCAGACCTGTCCGCAAGCCACCACCCGAAGTCGCGGCCAGAACCTGTCCGCAAGCCCCGCTACCGTGCATCGCATGACGAACACCAAGCGGAGCGTCACCGGCACGGCACCCCTGCTCGGCACGCGTGCCCTCAACCGCGCGACCCTCGACCGGCAGCTGCTCCTGCGCCGCGCCCGGCTCTCCGTCGCGGCGGCCGTCGAGCACCTGCTCGGGCTGCAGGCGCAGAACGTCAAGCCTCCGTACTACGCGCTCGCGGCCCGGCTCGACGGGTTCACCCCCGAGGCGCTGTCGCAACCGATGGCGGACCGCGAGGCCGTTCGGATCGTCACGATGCGCTCCACCATCCACACCCACACCGCGGACGACTGCCTCACCCTGCGGCCGCTGGTGCAGCCCGCCCGGGACCGGGAGCTGGTCACCTTCCGCGCCGGACTCGCCGGTGTCGACCTGGACCGTCTCGCCGTGCTCGCCCGCGATCTCGTGGAGACCGAGCCCCGCACCATGAAGCACCTGCGCGAGGCCCTGCTCCAGGAGTGGCCCGACGCCGATCCGCAGGCCCTGGCCGTCGCGGCCCGCTGCCGTCTCCCGCTCGTGCAGGTGACGCCGCGCGGCCTGTGGGGGCGGAGCGGACAGGTCAGTCTCACCACCGCCGAGCACTGGCTCGGCCGTCCCTCGGAACCGGCCCCCACCCCCGACTCCGTCGTCCTGCGCTACCTCGCCGCCTTCGGCCCGGCCGGCGTGAAGGACATGCAGGCCTGGGCCGGCATGACCCGCCTGCGCGACGCCTTCGAGCGCCTCAGGCCGCAGCTCCTGACCTTCCGGGACGAAGCCGGCGTCGAACTCTTCGACCTCCCCGACGCCCCCCGCCCCGACCCGGAGACCCCGGCACCGCCGCGCTTCCTCCCCGAGTTCGACAACCTGCTGCTCTCGCACGCCGACCGCACCCGCGTCGTCCCGCCCGAGCACCGCGGCCGCTCCTGGAAGGGGAACATGGCCTACTGCACGCTCCTCGTCGACGGCTTCCTCGCCGGGCTGTGGCGACTGGAGGGGGACGCGCTCGTGATCGAACCCTTCGGCCGCCTCACCCGGAGCCGGCGGGACGACGTCACCGCCGAGGGGGAGAGGATGCTGCGCGTCATGCACCCGGGGTCGTCGTACGACATCCGGTTCGGTGCCGTACGGACCTGAAGGCCGCTCCACGACCTGGAGAGGGGGCGTTGCGGGCCGCTCGTGGAGGCCCGCAACGCCCCCTGGTCTTTCACCTGAGGGTTACTCAGGAGCTAGTACGCGATCACGAGTTGACCTGCGTCGTGACCAGGCTGGAGAAGGTGGTCAGCCGGGTGTAGACACCCGGGTATCCGGCCTGGGCGCAGCCTTCGCCCCAGGAAGTGATGCCTGCCAGGACGCCCCCGATGAGCAGGGGGCCGCCGCTGTCGCCCTGGCAGGTGTCCACGCCGCCGGAGGCCTTCCCGGCGCACACCATGTCGCTCTGCACGAAGTCGGAGCCGTAGGAGCTCGCACAGCTGGAGTCGGACACGGTGGGTACGGTCGCGGTGCGCAGCTGGTTGGAGCTGCTGCCGCCCGAGGAGGTGGTGCCCCAGCCGAGGATGCGGGCCGTGGTGCCGGCCGCGTACACCGAGGTCTGGGAGGAGGAGACGTACTTCGCCGGGGTGTACGGCATCGACGTCGACAGCGTCAGCACGGCCACGTCGTCGCCGTTGGTGGCGTCGGTGTAGCTCGGGTGGATCCATATCTTGCTGACTCTGGCGACCGTGCCGTTGGTGCCGTTGAGGTAGGTGCGGCCACCGACGACGCGCACACTGCTGGTGGTCTCGCCGACCATGCAGTGCGCGGCGGTGACGACCTTCGTGGGCGAGACCAGGGTGCCGCCGCAGAACTGGTTCTGCGAGGCGTCCGTGATCTGCATGACGAACGGGTACGCGGACGTCGTGGTCGTGGTGCCGCCGACGATCGGCTGGGGCGCGGCGACGGCCGTGGGGGCGGCGAGCAGCGCGGTCGTGGCGGCTGCGGCGGTCGCCGCGGCGACGGCGGCGGCCTTCTTGGCAATGCTGAGCCCGAACATGGGTCTCCTTGGGGAGTTGCCGGTGGGGGGTCGCGCGGGTGGTGGTGCACGGGGACCCTGACGCCGTTGTTCGGATCTCCGTGTGCCCCGGCGAGCGGCACGCCCCAAAGCTAGAGCCCGGACGAGGGGACGCCCAATGAGGGAACCCCCTAAGGGAGTTGGGCAGGGATAACCCTCGGTCCGGTCGAATAAACCCAGGTGGGGTCAGGTCGTTCGGCGGCCCGCCGCCAGCCGGACGATGTCCACCCGGGAGCGGATGCCGAGCTTGCGGTAGACCCGGGTGAGGGTCGCCTCGACGGTCTTGACGCTGATGAACAGGCGCGCCGCGATCTCCCGGTTGGTCGCGCCCTCCATCACCAGCGAGGCGACCTGACGCTCCATCGTGGCGAGGCCCTCCAGCGCGTCGAGGGCGACGGCCGGCGTGGCGGCGGCCGGTTCCACCGCCGCGGGACCCGCTGTGGCGGCCGCGTCGACCTGCCGCAGCCAGGGCAGCGCGCGGCAGCGCCGGAAGAGCCGGGCGGCCTCGTCGTACGACACCGGTCCCGGCAGGGGCCTGGCCCCGGCACGCGGGGCGGCGGCCTGGGCGCGCAGCCGGGCCAGCGCGTAGGCGGCCCGGGCCTCCTCCAGGCCGTACCCGAGGCGGCCGAGCCGGTCCTGCACGGACGTCAACCGGACGACGGCGGCCTCGTGTTCGCCGCGTGCCGCCCGCACCAGCGCCTCGGCCCGGTCGAGGACGGCCAGCACGCTCTGCCGGCCCAGCCGCAGCGCGTGCGCCCGGGTCGTGTCGATGACGTCCTGCGCCTCGCCCGGTTCGCCGATGCGGACCAGGGCCTCGGCGAGGTCGCCGTGCCAACGGCCGCGCCCGGGGTCGTTGATGCCGAGGCCCTGCTCCAGCTCCCGCACCCGGCGCAGCGAACGGACGGTGGCGGCCGGGTCGCCGGCCACCAACTGGGCGTAGCCCAGCGCCGCGAGGGCCCGGGAGAGGTACATCTGGTCGCCGTCGACCTCGGCGTGGTCGGCCGCTTCCCGGGCCAGGGCCAGGGCCCGGTCGACGTCGCCGGCTGAGGCCTCCGCGAGGGAGGCGAGCATGGCCGAGGCGCCCTCGCCGATCCCGGAGTCCCGGGCGAGCCGCAGGCTCTCGCGGGCCAGGTCCAGGGCCCGGCCGCAGTGCCCGGAGCGCAGTTCCGTGTCGGCGAGGAAGCGCAGGAAGTGCACCTCGCTCTCGACCATGCCGCGCCGGCGCACCTCGCGCAGCAGCGCGGTGATCGTCGCCCGCGCCTCGGGCAGCTGGTCGCTCATGATCAGCCAGCGGAACCGGGCCGATCCGGCGCCGTTGTGGTGGCAGGCCACATAGGGGTCCTGGGGTTCCCTCAGCGCCCGTTTGACGGTCACGGGGGCGTCCGGGTGCCCCATCAGGGTCTCGGTGGAGGCCTGGAAGGACAGCGCCATCAGCTCGGTGCGCCGGTCCCCGCCGCGGGCGGCCAGCTCCGCCGCGTGCGCGGCCTCCTGGCGGGCCTCGGCGAAGTCGCCCTCGACGACCAGGCCGCGCCAGGCCAGCTGGTAGTGGACCTGGGCGAGCAGGCGCGGGTCGTCGCCCGCGTCGGCCAGGACCTGCGGGAAGACGGCGTCGACGTCGCCGAGGGCCTGGCCGGCCGCCTCGATGACCACCATCCAGGCCCGGACCCGCTCGGTGGGCACGGTGGCACGCGTCAGGACGTCACGTGCGATGTCCCGGGCGAGATCGGCCTCGCCGGCGGTGATCGCGTCCTCTGCGGCGTGCAGACGGCGCTCGTCAGGGCTCGGGGCGCTGTCCGCCGGGGTGTGCCGGGCGGCGAGCAGCCCGAGCGAGGCGGCCACGGAGGGTGCGCCGCGGTCCCGGGCCAGCGCACCGGCCTCGGCGAGCCGGGCCGCCACGTCCGGGTCGGTGCCGGTGGTCGCCAGGGCCAGGTGCCGGGCCCGCTCGATCGGGTCGGAGGCCGCCGTGGACAGCGCGGCGTGCACGGCCCGCCGCTCCTGTGCCGGGGCCTCCGCGTACAGGGCCGCCGAGATCAGCGGATGCGCGAACCGCAGGGCCGGCGCCTCGGGGTCCGTGGCCAGCAGGCCGAGCGCCGCCGCCTGGGCCGTCTCGGCCTCGGCGTGCTCGCGCCCGGCCGCGTGCAGCAGGGCCAGCGTGGGGCGGGCACCGGCACTGGCGACGAGAAGGGTGCGGCGCGCCTCGTCGGACAGCATCTCCAGCCGGCTCAGCACCAGGGCCCGCAGCGAGGTGGGCACGGGCAGCGGCTCGCCCGGCCGGGGCCGGGCCGGGCTCTCGGCCAGGGCCCGGCCCAGCTCCAGCGCGAAGAGCGGGTTGCCGCCGCTGGTGCGGTGGATGTCGCGGACCGTGGAGCGGGACAGGGGCGTGTAGCCGCGGTGGTCGAGCAGCGCCGAGACCTGCGTACGGGTCAGCGGGCCCAGCCGGACGGCGAGCGTGTCGGGCGGGGACGCCGGCAGGTGGCGGTCGTACTCCTGGCCCTCGGTCCGCACCGCGCACAGCATCTGCACGGGCGTGTCGCCCAGCCGGCGGGCCGCGAAGCCGAGCAGTTCCGCACTGGCGGCGTCCAGCCACTGGAGGTCGTCGGCGACCACCAGCACCGGCCCCTTCGCGGCGAGGACGCGCAGCGCCGAGAGCACCGCCAGGCGCAGCGCGAGCCCGTCCCGCTGGAGCGTGGACTCGCCGCGGCCGGTGAGCGCCGACTCCAGGGCGGTGCGCTGGGCGCCGGGCAGCGCACCGGACACGTCGTCCAGGACCAGACCGAACAGGTCGGCCAGCGCCAGGAAGGGCAGGTGCGATTCGGACTCGGTCGCCGAGCAGCGCAACACCGTCCGGTCCGCGCCCCCGTAATCCGCGGCCAGCGCCCGCAGCACCGTCGACTTTCCAATTCCGGCGGGGCCGTGGAGCAGCACACTGCCCCCTCGGCCGAGCTGCTCACGTGCCGACGTGAACAGGTCCTCCCGGCCGATGACCAGGTCGGGGCGGCTCCTGGGGGGCTCCTGGAAGTCCCGTCGTACGGTCACCGCTCCCCTCCCTGTGTCGTGTCCTGGCCAATATTAGGCAACAGTTCTTTGAATTTCGGAGGGACGGGGTCGTGAGGGAAACAACAACGCGTACCGGCGGACGAATTCATCGGACTCCCGAATGCGGCGGAACACCAGGCCGGCACCCCGTCGGGAACCTCGGCGGATCGAACGAGCGGGCAGGGCGGAAAACATCACAAAACTACGGCAACCACCCCGCCCGGCGCGCGGCGACCACGGCCTCGCCGCGGGTGCCGGCCCGCAGCTTCCGCATGGCCGACCGCAGGTACCCCTTGACGGTCTCCGGCGTCACACCCAGGCGCTCCGCGGCGACCGCGTTCGTCGCCCCTGCCGCCACACACGCCAGCACGTCCACCTCGCGCGGCGCGAGCCGGACCCGGGGCGATCCGGCGGACTCGGCCGTCAGCAGCGCACACGCGCCGAGCAGCTCAGCGCGCAGCTCCGGGTCCGCGATCCGCGGCGCCAGTGCCCGAAGGGCCGTGTGCGCCTCCCGCACCTGTTCCCACCCCGGGCCCGTCCCGTCACCGCCCGCGGCCTCGGCGGCGAGCGTACGGGCCTCGTCCCGGACCACCAGCGCCCGCTCCAGGTCCCGCGCCGCCTCCACGGCCACGTCCAGCATCCGCGCGCCCAGCGGCAGGGCCGTGCGCAGCGCCCCGTACAGCACCCCGCGCACCCGGTGGCGCACCACCACCGGCACGGCCAGCACCGAACGCAGCCCCTCCGCGGCCACCGGGGCGTCGTACTCGTGGCTGATCTGCCGCGACGCCGAGTAGTCCGTCACCACGCACGGCCGGGACAGCGCCACCGTCTTGCCGCCGAGGCCGGTGCCGGACGTCACCGCCAGCGAACGCAGGGCGTGCGTCGCCGTGCCGCTCAGTTCGCTGATGCGCATCCGCTGCCCGGCCTCCATCAGGCCGCCGAACGCGACCGGAAGGCCGGTGCCCCGCCGCAGACGCAGCAGCGCGTTCCGAATCTCGACCGCGTCGGACGCGTCCGTCGTCACCTGATCGCCCCTTCACTACGGCTCCTGTGCGGGCGCACCCCCCGTTCGGGGGTAGTGAGACCTGCATCACGGATTACACGATGGCTCAGAGCCGCCCGGCAATGGTCCGGTACCCAGGAGGACAGATGACATCGGCGACGGAACTGTTCCGCAAGGCGCGGGATTTCCTGCTGGAACACCGCGACGACTACCCCACTGCCTACGCGGGCTTTTGCTGGCCCCGCCCCGAGTACTTCAACTGGGCGCTCGACTGGTTCGACGTGATCGCCGACGGCAACGCCCGCACCGCCCTGCACCTGGTCGAGGAGGACGGCCGCGAGACCCGGCTGTCCTTCGGGGAGATGTCGGTACGGTCGGCGCAGTTCGCCGGCTGGCTGCGCGAGAGGGGCGTGCGCGCCGAGGACCGGATCCTCGTCATGCTCGGCAACCAGGCCGAACTGTGGATCACCGCACTCGCCGCGATGAAACTGCGCGCGGTGGTCATCCCGGCCACCCCGCTGCTCGGCCCGGCCGACCTGCGCGACCGCGTCGAGCGCGGCCGGGTCCGGCACGTCATCGCGCGCCCCGAGGACACCGGCAAGTTCGCCGAGGTCCCCGGCGACTACACGCGCATCGCCGCGGGCGCCGCCGGCGCGGTGCCGGACGGCTGGCTGCCGCTGGACGACGCCTACGAGGCCTGCGCCGACTTCACCCCCGACAGCCCGACCCGGGCCGACGACCCGCTGATGCTCTACTTCACCTCGGGCACCACCGCCCGGCCCAAGCTCGTCGAGCACACCCACACGTCGTACCCGATCGGCCATCTGTCGACCATGTACTGGATCGGCCTGAAACCCGGCGACGTGCACCTGAACATCTCCTCACCCGGCTGGGCCAAGCACGCCTGGTCCAATCTCTTCGCCCCGTGGAACGCCGAGGCTACGGTCTTCCTGCACAACTACACGCGTTTCGACGCCGCTCGTCTCATGACGGAGATGGACCGGGCGGGCGTCACCACCTTCTGCGCCCCGCCGACCGTGTGGCGCATGCTCATCCAGGCCGACCTGACCCAGCTGCGCACCCCGCCCCGCGAGGTCGTCGCGGCCGGCGAGCCGCTCAACCCGGAGGTCATCGAGCAGGTCCGCCGCGCCTGGCACCTCACCATCCGGGACGGCTTCGGCCAGACCGAGACGGCCGTCCAGGTCGCCAACAGCCCCGGCCAGCCGCTCAAGACCGGCTCGATGGGCCGGCCGAGTCCCGGCTACCGCGTCGCACTCCTCGACCCCGTCTCCGGCGCACCGGGCGCCACGGAGGGCGAGATCGCGCTCGACCTGTCGGACCGCCCCGTCGGCCTGATGGCCGGCTACCACGGCGACGCGGACCGCACGGCGGAGGCGATGGCCGGCGGCTACTACCGCACGGGCGACGTCGCCTCTAGGGATGGAGAGGGATATCTGACCTATATCGGGCGCAGTGACGACGTCTTCAAGGCCTCCGACTACAAGATCAGCCCGTTCGAGCTGGAGAGCGCGCTGCTGGAGCACGAGGCGGTCGCCGAGGCGGCGGTCGTGCCCGCCCCGGACGAACTCCGGCTCGCCGTCCCCAAGGCGTACGTCGTGCTGGCCGCGGGCTGGGAGCCCGGCCCCGGCACCGCCAAGGTCCTGTTCGAGCACTCCCGCGAGGCCCTGGCCCCCTACAAGCGCATCCGCCGCCTGGAGTTCGGTGACCTGCCCAAGACCGTCTCCGGCAAGATCCGCCGGATCGAGCTGCGTGAGGCCACGGCGGCCGGGTCGGACGCCGAGTACCGCGAGGAGGACTTCCGGTGAACTCCTACAGCCACGGCACCGGCCGGACGGCGCTGCTCGGCGACACCATCGGGGCCAGTCTGGACCGGGCGGTGGCCACCTGGCCGGACCGCGAGGCCCTGGTCGACGTAGCGTCCGGACGGCGCTGGACCTACGCCGAGTTCGGCGCGGCGGTCGACGAACTCGCCTCCGCCCTGCACGCCTCCGGTGTCGCCAAGGGGGACCGGGTGGGCATCTGGGCCGTCAACTGCCCCGAGTGGGTGCTCGTCCAGTACGCCACCGCCCGCATCGGCGCGATCATGGTGAACATCAACCCGGCGTACCGCACCCACGAGGTGGAGTACGTCCTGAAGCAGGCGGGCGTGTCCCTGCTGTTCGCCTCCCTCGGCCACAAGACGAGCGACTACCGGGCGATGGTCGAGCAAGTGCGCGGCGGCGTCCCGGAGTTGCGGGAGGTGGTCTACTTCGGCGACCCGGGCTGGGAGGCGCTGCTCGGCCGGGCGACCCCCTACGCGACGTACGACGAACTCTCCTGCGACGACCCGATCAACATCCAGTACACGTCGGGCACGACCGGCTTCCCCAAGGGCGCGACCCTCTCCCACCACAACATCCTCAACAACGGCTATTTCGTGGGTGAGTCGATCGCCTACACCGAGCAGGACAGAATCTGCATCCCGGTCCCCTTCTACCACTGCTTCGGCATGGTCATGGGGAATCTGGCCGCCACCTCGCACGGCGCCTGCATGGTCATCCCCGCCCCGTCCTTCGACCCGAAGGCGACCCTGGACGCCGTCCAGCAGGAGCGCTGCACCTCGCTCTACGGCGTCCCGACGATGTTCATCGCGGAGTTGAACCTCCCCGAGTTCGCCTCCTACGACCTCTCCTCCCTGCGCACCGGCATCATGGCGGGCTCGCCCTGCCCGGTGGAGGTGATGAAGCGGGTGGTCGCCGAGATGCACATGGCGGAGGTCTCCATCTGCTACGGCATGACCGAGACGTCCCCGGTGTCGCTGCAGACCCGCAGGGACGACGACCTGGAGCACCGCACCGGCACGGTCGGCCGGGTCCTGCCGCACATCGAGGTCAAAATCGTCGACCCGGCGACGGGAGTCACCCGACCGCGCGGCACGGCGGGGGAGTTGTGCACCCGCGGCTACAGCGTGATGCTCGGCTACTGGAACGAGCCGGAGAAGACCGCCGAGTCCGTCGACGCCGGCCGCTGGATGCACACGGGCGACCTCGCCGTGATGCGCGAGGACGGCTACGTCGAGATCGTCGGCCGCATCAAGGACATGATCATCCGGGGCGGGGAGAACATCTACCCCCGCGAGATCGAGGAGTTCCTCTACGGCCATCCCAAGATCCAGGACGTCCAGGTCGTCGGCGTCCCGCACGAGCGCTACGGCGAGGAGGTCCTGGCCTGCGTCATCGCCCGCGACCCGGCCGACCCGCCGACGCTGGAGGAGGTACGGGCCTTCTGCGAGGGGCAGTTGGCGCACTACAAGGTCCCGAGCGGGGTGCGGATCCTCGACTCCTTCCCGATGACGGTGTCGGGGAAGGTGCGCAAGGTGGAGCTGCGGGAGAGGTTCGCGGACGGCTGAGCGGCGCGACCGCGCCGGTCACAGCGCCTTTCGCATGCACACCCGCGGCCACCGGTCCAGGCCGTGCGCCGCCTCCGTCGCGCGGATCGCGCGGAGGCCGGGCGTCAGGTCCGCCTCGGGGAGGGGACGGAAGCCGAGGCGGGTGTAGTAGGGGGCGTTCCACGGGACGTCCGTGAAGGTGGTCAGCGTCAGGGCCGTCAGGCCCTCCTCGCGGGCGCGGCCGGCGGCGTGGGCCAGGAGGGCGCGGCCCACGCCCCGGCGTGCGGCGCGCGGGTGGACCGAGACCTGCTCGATGTGCACGGCACCGTCCACGGGTTCGGCGCAGAGATAGGCCGCCGGCAGGTCCCCCTCGTCCACCGCGACCCAGCAGCGGCCCGCCCGTCGGAAGCGTTCCAGCACGTCGAGCGCGGGCGGTTCGTCGTCGGCGATCTCCGGCATGCCGAAGTCGCGGAAGGGGGCGCCGGCGGCACGTTCGACGTCCTGGAGGGCCGGGAGTTCGGCGGGCGTGGCGGGTCGGATGCGCATGCGGTGAGTATGCGGTGCGCTGGGGCCGCGGGGTCAGGGCGCCCGCTTCCCCAGGCCGTCGGCGGCCAGCGTCTCGGCCGGGGCGTTCACCGGCCGGGGTGTGCCGGTGAGGTCCAGCACGAACAGCGGGACGCCGAGGGCGTCGGCGCGCGCCCGGGCGTCGTCGGCGTACCCGGCGAGGGAGAAGTAGAGGCAGTCCGCGGACTCCGTCATGGCCGTCAGCCACAGGCACTCCACGTCCCGCAGGCTCGCCGGGCGCACCGCCGGGTCCACCTGGGCGACGACACCGCGGGCGGCGAGACCGAAGCCGGAGGGCGGACGCTGGTCCGCCCTGCGCACGCCCCGGTAGCCGAGCCAGCGCAGATACAGGGCGGTGGCCGTGACGGCGTCGCGCGCGGTACGGATCGTGACGGACAGGAAGGGAGGCCGGGCGGAAGGCGCCTCGGCGGCGACGGCCGCGGCATCTCGCCGACGGTCGGGCCGGTGGGCTGCGCCCTGCTGGTCGGGAAGGTCGGCTGCGCCCTCCTGACCGGGCGGGCCCTCGTGGCCGGCCGCACCGCTTCGGTCGTTGCCCGGGTCCTGGGCGGCTGCCGTTCCGCGCGCCGTGCCGTCCTGGCCGGTGTTCGGCTGCCGGGCGGCTGCTGCCGTGCCGTCCCGGTGGATCTTCGGCTTCTGGGCGACTGCCGTGCCGTCCCGGTCGGTCTCCGGGCCGTGGGCGGCTGCCGTTCCGCGCGCCGTGCCGTCCTGGCCGGTGTTCGGCTGCCGGGCGGCTGCTGCCGTGCCGTCCCGGTGGATCTTCGGCTTCTGG